>NZ_JAMQOJ010000002.1:0-726347 GCF_031626495.1 Natrinema sp. 1APR25-10V2 | reverse complement strand
TCCGCTCACGCTCCCAAGCTTCATCCAATTCCGCCGCGTAGCACTCGCTGAGCAGGTCTGCGAGCATCATAGCCAAACTAGCTCTACGACCTGCTCGCTTCTCAAACCGCGCTAACTAGACGGTGCCATTTGCACTGCTATGATACCGGGCTAGTAATACCGGAGGGCCAGTCAATTCAGTTCGACGATAGAAGCATCGAATTGAGTCGTGAGGCGAAGGAAATAATAACTGAGGCGAGTGACAGTTGCAGACAGGCAGTTGGCGGTCTGTTGCGGTCACTGAACGTATATAGTCTGGATTGTGAAACTATCCACGTTCGCAAACGATAGTAATCACAACTGATCGGACGCCGTAAATCCGCCTCGACGATACCGGTCGTATCGATGATCGAATCAATAGCGCCGGCCGCCGTAGCCGACGCCAGTTGCGCCCTCTCGTGTCAACATTTCCCGAAGGCGAAAACCGCGTTTAGGCCGTTAATCGTAGCGCGCCGGATCACGCTCCGAGACGATAGCACGGCAGTCCGCGAGAAGTAATACCAAGTACCACTCCGGTCTTGGCCCGTTACTCGTCGGATTCCGTCCCGAGTTCGAACTGATTGTTTTCGGTGACTGTATTGAGAACGATACTCGTGTTCGACTGGTTAATGTCCGGGTCGGTGATCAGGCTCTTGATCTGGTCGTTCATGTCGTCCGTATCGGTGAACTTACCGATAGCGATCACGTCGTAGTCACCGGTCACCTCGTAGACCGAGATCATCTGGTTGTGGTCTTTCAGCGTCTCGGTGATCTCGGGCAGTGCGCTCCCCTCGGCTTTGAGTTGCATGACCGCAGTAACGTCGTAACCGACTGCATCGTAGTCGACCTTCGGCGTATAGCCGTTGATAACGCCCGAATCCTCGAGATCCGACAGGTGGTTGGAGACGGTGGTAACGGAGACGTCGAGCTCTTCGGCGAGGCTGCGAAGGCTCGTTCGACCGTTGTCGATCAGTTCGTTCACGAGATCTTCGTCCAAGTTTTCGTAGGTCATTATGTACTATATATCGACCACGGTATTAGGATCTTACGAATATCCAGTTATAGCCGTTCGTACTGTGAAGGTTTGCATCGGTCCACGTCCGATTTGAGCGATCGGCGATCCGTCGGCGACCACGTTTTCCGCAACGGGTCGCCAGAGTCGCGGGACGATCCGTCGAGACGGCGCTCGACCGACTCAGGCGACCAGTCCCAGTACCGCCCTGACGCTGCCGATTATCAGCCTGTCGACGGACCGGGCTGCGATCCCGAAGGAGACGAAAAAGACGATCAGAACGGCGATTTCGACGGGCACGAGCGCCTCGACCTCGAGCGCCGCGACGACGGGAATCGAGGAGACGATCGTTTCCAGAGCGGTATCGAACGTCCACGCCGCGACGAAGCCGGCGACGACCGCCGCAATCAGATGTCCGACCAGCCGTATCAGGGACGTATGCAAGCGGGCCGGCCGCCGTGGACGGACGGCGGCGTGGGTGAGGACGCCGAGTGCGGCGAGCTGACGCCGGAGGTGCTCGAGGACGGTCACGGCCAGAACTCCCCAGAGCGTGATCGCCAGCCCCAGTCCGACGAGCGACGGCGACGCTTCCGGCAGCGCCTCGGTGAGGACGTCGACGATCGCCGGCGTCGCGCTGTCCACGACGACGTAAAACAGACCGTAGCCGAGGACCGCATCGATGGGGCCGTACGCCGGAAATCGAATCGCCCTCCCGTCGTCGGGACCGGAACGAGGGGGCGCATCGGTGGCGGTGCTCATACCCCGTCGACACCGGACGCAATCATCAAAGGCCGTGTCGACTTTCGGCATGCGAGAGCGCGAGCGATCGGCCGTCGACCGGAAGCTTCGGTACCGGCGCGGACCCGGATTCGACGGCGACGGTTTCGTCCCATCGGAACTATAGTAGCTACTGACAGCCACTGCACACCCGATCGCACAGTCCGCGGTTCTCGCTCTCGCTGCTCGCTCCGACCCGCGCTTCCGTCGTGCGGTCGGGTGTACATCGCTTCGGCTGTTACTATAACAATCCAGGCCACCAACGATCGGTATGGACAGTCGACCGGACGTGCTCGTAATCGGCGGCGGTGCGACCGGTGCGGGAATCGCCAGAGACCTCGCGCTCAGGGGAGTAGACACGATGCTCGTCGACCGGGACGGACTTTCGGCGGGGACGTCGGGCCGCTCCCACGGCCTGCTCCACAGCGGGGCGCGGTACGCCGAGGCCGACGGCCCGGAGGCCAGAGAGTGCCTCGAAGAGAACCGCATCTTGCGACGGATCGCGGGCGCGTGCGTTCGAGAGACGCGCGGGCTCTTCGTCCAGTTGGCCGGCGACGATCCGGCGTACTTCGAGGCGAAGCGCGACGCCTGCGACGACGCCGGGATTCCGATCGAAGTCGTCGACGGCGACGTGGCTCGAACGGAGGTTCCAGACCTCGCCGCCGACGCCGAGCGGGCGATGTGGGTTCCCGACGGCGTGGTCTACCCGTCACGGCTGGTCGCGGCCAACGCGGCGGATGCGAGAGCGCACGGCGCACGGATCCTGCCTCACGCGCCGGTCGAGTCGATGACCCGCGCGGACGGCCGGATCGAGAGCGTGACGCTCGGCGGCGACGCCAACGAGACGATTCGCCCGCGGTACGTGGTCAACGCGACCGGTCCGCACGCCGGCCGGATCGCCGACATGGCCGGCGTCACCGTCGAGATGCGACCCACGCGCGGCGTCATGGTCTCGGTCGCGTACGACGGCCTCGAGCCGGTGCTCAACCGCTGTCGGGAACCCGACGACGGGGACATCGTCGTCCCCCACGACGGCGAGGTCGTCCTCGGGACGACCAGCGTGGCGGTCGACGATCCCGACGACTACGAGCGGGCCGACTGGGAAGTCGAGCGGACCGTCGAGGAGTGTGCCGCGATGCTGCCGCCGGTCGCCGACGCCGACCACGTGCGGACGTGGTGGGGGGTCCGCCCGCTGTACGAACCCGACGAGGCCGCCCGCGGCGGGCGCGGCATCTCGCGGGGCTTTCATCTGCTCGACCACGATGCCGAGGGCCTCGCGAACTGCTGTAGCGTCGTCGGTGGAAAGCTGACGACCTATCGGACGATGGCCGAGTCGACGGCGAACCTCGTTTGCGATCGACTCGGCGTCGATTCCGACTGCGTCACCGCGGACCGCCGGCTCCCGGGCGCGTCGGAACCGGCGCGACTCGACGAATACGTCCACGAGTTCGACGGCCAGGGACCGACGGACGCCGATATCGTCGGCCGGTAGCGCGCCGGAACCCGACCGGGACTGCTGGACCGTCGGGGTTCGAAAACGAGCGAGACGGTGTCGTCGCGGTAGACGATCAGAACTCCTGTGTGATCTCCGACCAGAGGCCCAGGTTCGACGAACGGTCGATCTCGACGCGCAACTCGTTGGCGTCGTCGAACCCGATCGAGATCCGCTCGAGGTTGGCGACGTACCGGGCCTTCTGATGGCGACCGCGGCGGATGCCGCCGGCCTCCTCGACCAGCCCAGCATCGGATAGCGCGTCGAGTTTGCGGTAGGTCGTCGAGAGCGGCCGGTCCGTCGCTTCGGCGACCTCGTGGACCGTCATCGGCTCCTCGAGCACCGTGATGATCTCCCGGCAGTCACCGTCGTCGAGCGCGGCGATGACACACTCGAGGTCGGGAGCATCGTCGGACGAGGAGAACTCGAGTGACATTGGGTGCAGCGACGTTAGGAGCGAAGCCTAAAGACACGTTTGGTTACAAGTGTCACTGGAACGGCACCGAGCGATCGGGTTCGATTGCGCGCGCTACTGATCGATTGGGGCAACTACATGAGCGACCGGGCCGACCGACCGCGTATGAGCGACGACCGACAATCCGAGTCGACGATCGAGAACACGCCCGGCCAGGGGCGGACGCCCGAAGCGGAGCGGATCGAACCGGCCGCGCCGGAGGAGTTCGGCCTCGTTCAGGTCTGGTGGGGCGACGGCAAGGGAAAGACGACGGCCACGCTCGGCATGGGAATGCGCGCTGCCGGCCACGGCTACCGCGTTCACATGCTCCAGTTCATGAAAGGCGGGGCCTCGAGCGTCGACGCCGTTCGCGGCGAGTACAACGCGATCGCCGCCCTGCCGGGGATCAGCTACGAGAACCTCGGCCACTACGGCTGGCACGGGATGGCCGACGGCAGCGACGAGGCCGACCACGAGGCCCAGGCCCAGGCCGGCCTCGAGCGCGCACGGGAACTGCTCGAGGCGGCCGACGAGGCCGACCTCGGCCAGCCGATCGATCTCGACGCGGAACCGGACGCAGGCGTCCACATGCTGATCCTGGACGAAATTCTCTACGCCGCGGATCGCGGCCTGCTCTCGGAGGGCGACGTTCTCGATCTCGTCGACGCGAAACCCGACGACCTCGAGTTGATTCTCTCCGGGAGCCACGCCGAACCCGACTACCTCGCGGACCGCGCCGACCTGATTACAAACGTCCGGAAGGTGAAACATCCGATCGACGACGGGCAGCGGGCACGACGCGGAACCGAGTTCTGATCAGCGCGGCCGTCGTGGTCGCTGGATACCCGACTCGAGACGCAACGTCGCGCTGTCACTACCATCCTACCAACACAGTTATTATCAGTTCCTGAGAACGGTTCGACGTTCAATGGGTGCAATTCGGGTCAACGGACTGCGCAAGTCCTACGGAGCCGTCGAGGCGGTCGCCGGGATGGACTTCACCGTCGAGCGCGGGGAGCTGTACGGGTTTCTCGGGCCGAACGGGGCCGGAAAGACCACGACGATTCGGACGCTGACCGGCCAGATCCAGCCGGACGCGGGCGAGGTACGCGTCCTCGGGACCGATCCGGTCGCGGAACCGATCGAGACGCGCCGGCGAGTCGGGATTCTGCCGGAACAGGGGTCGCCGCCGAGTTTCCTCACGCCGCGGGAGTACTTCGAGTTCGTCGGCGAGGTGCGGGATCTTCCTGCCGAGCGCGTCGCCGACCGAACCGCCGACTGGGCGCAGCGACTCGGCTTCGAGAGCAAGCTCGACACCTTACACACCGACCTCTCCCGCGGCCAGCAACAGAAGGTGATGATCACGCAGGCGTTCCTCCACGAGCCGGACGTGGTCTTCATCGACGAACCGCTGGCGAACCTCGACCCACTCGTCCAGGAGCAGGTCAAGCGGTTCCTCGTCTCCTACGCGACCGGCGACAACGCCGTCTTCGTCTCGACGCACAACATCGACGTCGCCGAGGAGATCTGTACCCGCGTGGGAATCGTCGCCGACGGCCAGCTCGTCACCGAGCGGTCGCTGGACGGCGGCCGGGACGACGATGAATCCCTGCTCGAGCTCTTCCTCGAGCGCGTCGAGGGCGAGGCTGCGCGAGACATGCCGACGCTCGAGGCGACCGACGGGGCGAACGGATGACCGGGACCGGTACGTCGGATTCGGCGGGGCCGGCTGACGCAACCCGTTCCGGATCGGGAGCCGGGCTCTCGACGCCGCGGTTGCTCGCGATCCTCTTTCGCGAGGAGTGGCGAATGCACACCGAACTGTTCGGCGGCTGGCGATTCGCGGTCTTTCCGCTCGTCATCGTCGGTCTCGCCGTGAGCGCCACCGTCGCGCTCGTCGAGACCGGCACCGCGCCGGAGACGATCGTCGGCGGCCTCCACGCGCTCGCGCTCGGCTTCGGTCTCTACAGCGGCACCGCCGGCTTCGCCGGGTCGGACATGCTCGAGAACGTGTTCGGAAAGCTCTCTTTGCTGCTCTCGTCGTCGACGACGCTGCCGCTCTCGCGGCGGCGCTTGCTGGGCGTCTTCCTCCTGAAAGACGCCCTGTTCTACGGCGTCGCCTTCGTCTTGCCGATGGCCCTGTCGAGCGCGGCCCTCGAGGGCCTCTCCGCGTCGACGCCGCTGTCGGTCGCGCTGTTCTGGCTGTCGCTCTGTCTCGTCTTCGCGGCCGGGATGGCGGTCACCGTCGCGCTGATCGCCGTTCGGACCCAGGGTGTCCCGCCGTGGGCCATCGGGCTTGCGATCGGGCTCGCCGTCGTCGGCGGTTGGGCGACCGGGAATCTAGGTCTCGCGCAGGCCGTCTTCGTCCCGATCGAGGGCCCCGCGATGGCTGCCGTCGGACTGGCCCTCGGCACCGTCGCCGTCGCGACGGCGGCGCTCGCCGCCTACGATCCGACGTACGGCCGGCCCTCGCGAACCGCGACGGATCGATTCGCCCGGCTCAGCGGGACGCTCCCGCTCGAGGACGCCCCCCTCGTCACGAAGACGCTGCTCGACCTGGCGCGCTCCTCGGGCGGCGTCTGGAAACCGTTCGTCTCGGCGACCATCCTGCTCGCGCTGGTGGCCGCGCTCGTCGGCGTCGTCGACTCGATCACCGGCATCGCGCCCGCGCCGGGGATCTTCTTCGGCGGCGTCCTCGGCCTCTCGGCGTTTACGACGTACAACTGGCTCACCCAGTTCGACTCGCTCGAGGCCTACCTCACCTACCCCGTCTCGATCGCGGACGTCTTCCGGGCGAAACGGATCGCGTTCGTCCTCGTCGGCGCGCCGGCGGTCGCCGTGCCGTACCTCGCGGCCGTCGTCTGGTTCGACGCGACGCTCCTCGACGCGGTGGTCGGCGCGATTCTGCTCGCCGGCTACGCGCTGTACTACTACGGGCTGACCGTCTACATCGCCGGCTTCGATCCCAACGAGTTCCTCTTCGACGCGGTCCGCTTCGCGACCTTTACCGTCGGTGTCGCCGTCGCGCTCGTGCCGACGCTGGTCGCCGGCTTCGTCGTCGTCCCGCCGTCACCGGAACTCGCCGCCGCGCTCGGACTCGGCGGGATCGTCATGGGGGTCGTTGGGGCCGTCCTCTCGAGTCGCGCCGGACCGCGCTGGGACGAGCGGTACAGAACAGAGTAGCCTCTCCGGGAACACTGAATCCAGTTGGAACCTGTCGGTCGGGTCGCGGTGCAGTCTCGTACCGCTCGACCTCGTCGGTCTTCTCGACCGCTCGTAGATCGAACGTAGCCATAGCACAGGTTTGAGAATGGTTTTGAGCGCTTTGTTGCCGGGTTTTAGGCTGACGCGCTGCCGAAGCTGAACCGCTCTAACGTAGGGTGTGAGTCTGTCCTTGGAGACGCTGAGATGTCGCGAATACGTTCTTCTACCCGGGTACGTTGGAGAGATCTACCAAGGTATCCGCAGTCAACAACAGGGAAACGAAAGCGACCACGAGACCGAACCAGGAGGGAATGTCTGTGCTAAGGAACATGAGAGCACCTCCTGCAATTCCGGAGACGAACACGCCCAACTTCACGCAACGGACATCACGATTAGTAACATCAAATATGACGAATGAAAGGAATACGAATGCGACGACGGCTGGACTGATCACAGACATGTAAAGGTCACCCGTAGTCACGTAAAGGACGAGCACAATAACCGGAAATATAAGTACCTCTTGAATCCGTATCCGTTCAGCCACTCTTCTACCTACAGGTCCTCCCATAATTGAAGTGAATCGATACAGGTTCTTAATATTTCAGAAATATTTATATTTATATAATTGATATTTTTATTAATGAATTTACATTATAGAGGGACATAACCGTTAGCTACTGCGGTGCCAAGCTAGCAGCCGAATGCAGCACCACAAATAATTGCGGGCGACGCTGCACATAGCATTGCTCCCTCAACAGTAGTTACGTATCTACAGAAGACTGCACACCCACCTGTAAGCACCGGATAAGTTGTGGCGTATGGGACACACCGGCTTGCACAACCATAGAACCCCAGTTGTGACACACCCGCACATATTGCAGGGATGACTGCTTGACAGGTAGTACAGCCTATTTCACCGTGGATGCTCTGTATATTAACATCACTACTAGTGTGATATGATTGATAGCTCTCAACAACTTCAGGCGCGACAGCAACTGGCGACTTGGAACTCTGAATACTTATCGTAGAAGCTTGTTCTGAAGTATCGGGAATTTTATCATTCAGTTGACTCTGGACGACTTCGTTACTTTCACCGTAGCTGAAGAGCCGATACTGTACGTTGTCATCGGATTCGACAGACCCACGTTTCCTATGTTTGAATCGATCCCGTCTGGATGCACTAGAATATTGATCGTGAAGTGTGACTGCTCCGGCGGAGATGGGGATCCTACTTGTTCCATCACTGGTCTCGACCGAAACACCTGAGTTGACTCCTGACTCTGGTTCGTCGATAACCCCCGCGACTGCTACACCGAGATCTTGAGGGGCGGTGTTTTGCCATGTAATAGTTGGATCTTTCAGGAGGGAAACGGCGAGCGAGGGGTTGAGTGCGTTGAGTTCTTCGTCACTAGTTGTAAACTCGAGCGGCAATGGCAGCACGTCACTTACCGTCCGCCCTGTACTCTCGCTCACCTCTTGACGGAGATCGCGGAGAGCGTCAGAGTTCTTCAACACGAAGAAATCGTCCATAGCGGCAGGGCGTGTCTTAAAGCGGGTGTTAACGAACTACTGATCAGTGTCTGCAGGCGCTCTTGAATCTAGGTCTGCCGAGGCAGTGCCGGCGGCACCGATCAGAGTAGCACCACCGATCGACATTCCTCGCAGGACTTCTCGACGGTTAACGTCTTTACCAAACGTGATGCCGTCACCAGATTACATCATTTGATATCATAACTAACTAATATAAAAATTCTATTTCTATCATTAGATATTTTATTATACTACGTACTTAGACTGCGCGTGGCCCTATTAGATACAACATCTAAACTAACTTCAAACAGAGTTAGAATACTCTAAGATACTGTTCAATGTCTTGGAAACTCCTCACAGCGATACAGCGGACGGAAATCACTCAGAATGAACCGACAGGACGATACCGCCGGCCGCGAGAACACTCCCCAACGCGGATGACCAGAACGCTTCTCGTCGCCGGAACCGCGAGCCACGTCGGCAAGTCGACGGTCGCGGCCGGCCTCTGCCGCCTGCTCGCCGATCGCGGGATCGACGTCGCCCCGTTCAAGGGCCAGAACATGAGCAACAACGCCCGCGTCGTCGTACGGTCGGATGCGGCCGGCCAGCGGAGCGTCGAATCGGACGACAGCAACAGCAACCAGTGGGGCGAGATCGGCGTCTCTCAGTTCGTCCAGGCTCGAGCGGCTCGCACCACGCCGACCACGGACTGCAACCCCGTTCTCCTCAAGCCCCGCGGCGACGGCGAGAGTCAGTTGGTGTTACAGGGTGAGGCGCACGACCACGTGCCCGCCGGGACCTACTACGAGGAGTACTGGGAGCGAGCGCGCGAGGCGGCCGCGGAATCCTACCGCAGGCTGGCGGCCGACAACGACGTGATCGTCGCCGAGGGCGCGGGCAGCATCGGCGAGATCAACCTGCACGACCGCGACCTCGCGAACGTCGAGACCGCCGAATTCGCCGATGCGGATATCCTCCTGCTGGTCGACATCGAGCGCGGCGGGGCCTTCGCGAGCCTCTACGGCACCATCGAACTCGTCCCCGACGCGCTTCGCGAGCGGATCGTCGGCGCGCTCATCACGAAGTTCCGGGGCGATCCGTCGCTGCTCGAGCCCGGCATCGAGGAGATCGAGTCCCGAACGGGCGTGCCGATCCTCGGCGTCCTCCCCTACGACGATCCCGGCCTCCCGGAGGAGGACAGCGTCGGGCTCCCCGGCAGCGAGGAGCGCGGCGTCGTCGGCGACGACGACGGCGTTCCCGCGGACCGGCGGATTCGGATCGCCGTACCCCGGCTCCCCCGGATCTCGAACGCGACCGATCTCGAGGCGCTCGCGGCCGAACCCGGCGTCTCGGTGGTCTACGTGCCGGTCGACGGCAGTAGTACGACCGACCCGCTCGAGGGCGTCGACGCCGACGCGGTCGTCCTCCCGGGAACGAAGAACACGGTCGACGACCTGCTGGCGTTACACGACGCCGGCTTCGCCGACGCGCTCGCTGCCTTCGACGGGCCGATCGTCGGCGTCTGCGGCGGCTATCAGCTGCTCGGCGAGCGGATCACCAACGCCGCGCTCGAGGGGACCGGCGACGACGACGTCGTCGAGGGACTCGGTCTGCTGCCGGTCGAGACCCGATTCGAGGGGGACAAACGCCTCGAGCAGACGACGGTTCCGGTCGACGGCTCGACCTCGCCGCTCCTGACTGGGGCGGACGGGACCGCGTCGGGCTACGAGATCCACGCTGGCCGAACGCGGGCGCTCGACGAGGTGACGCGACCGCTCGGCGACTCGAGCGCTGCACGCGACCGGGTACTCGGGACCTACCTCCACGGCCTGTTCGACAACGAGTCGGTGCGGACGGCCTTCCTCGACGCCGTCTCGGCGAGTGCGGGGGTCGACAGACCGACGGCCGGCGAAGTCGATCGCTCAGCGGCGACTGCGGCGGACGGAACCGGCGCGACGGCGTCCGACCGGGCGGCGCGGCTGGTTCGCGATAACGTCGATCTAGCGGCGCTCGGCGAGCCGTTCGGGCGACTCGAGGAGTAGCAACGAGGTAGCGGCGCTACGCCGGCCCGTCGCGGTAGGTGCCGAGTAGTTCCTCGAGGATGATACACTCCTGATCGGTCTCGTCGTAGTGGGTGTCGATGAACCGTTCGGCGGCCTCGTAGTTGCCGCGCAGGCCGTATTTGCGGACGTTGATCACCGCGTCGAGGAAGAGGGTGCCACCGTCGGCCCCGAGCGCTTCGGCGTGGTCGCGCTCGTTGATGTCGAGTTCGGCCTTGATCTCGTCGAAGTTGAAGGTCTTGACCTCGTGGTCCGAATCGAGCAGGGTGAGGACGTACTCCGCGGAGAACCGATAGAACTCGGATTTGCTCTCGAACATACCGTCTTCGACGAGCTGGTCGATCTTCTCGACCACGTCGTCGGGGTACCTGACGGTATCCTTCGCCATGTCGGCGTACTTTTCGCTGCTCGCTAATTACTGTTACGGAGACCTGTCGGAATCGACACGATTTCGGCGGCGGTCCCGCGGGGCGCGCTTTCCACGGGCCTCGAGTCCGTATCGAATCTCGAAACGGAACGAACGTTAAAGGGACCGGCCCGGGTTCACCCACACGAGTAGGTGTGATCGACGTGTATCCGGGTGTCGTCCTCAGCTCCCTCCCGTGGTGGATCGCAGCGCCGCTGGTCCAGCTCGCGATCCTCGTCGCCGGGATGGCGCTCGACGAGACGTACGTCAATCGGACGACGGTGTTTACCGGTGCGATCGCGGTGCACGTCCACGGGCTAGTCGCCGGCGACGTCGGCCTGTTGGTCGGCCTCTACGCCGACATCGGACTGGTAGTTGGCGCGTACGGGCTCTACGCCTACGTCGTCGACGGCTACGTCGGTGCCGCCTTCCGGCTCGTCGCGTTTTTCGTCTATTCGCCGCTGGCGGCCTTTCTCGTGATCCTGACGGCCGGCCCGACGCTGTTCGGTATCGAGCCGCTGTTCGTCCCGGCGCTCGCGCTGGCCGGGTACGCGAACGTGCAACTTCGCGAGTACCTCGCGCCGAACGACCCCTACTACTTCGGCCCCGAATCCGAGGCGGCGTTCGAAGCGACGGTCGGTTCGGAATCCGGGGACGGTTCGAACTCGAGTAGCGATGCGGCGCAGGCGACCGACGGATCGACCGCGGCTGGGACCGCCGCGAGCGCCGGCGGGGCGACCGCCGACTCTCTCGATGGGCGCAACGACGCCGAGATCGACCCACCGGGTGCCGAGCCGACCGCGGCCAGTGACTCGAGCGAGCGGGGTATCCTGCCCGAGTTTATGCGTCGCCTGTAGGGAAGTCCCGCCGGACGACCGCACACCGACCTCGACTGGCGATCCGACCATCGCGAACTACCAACTACCTTCGGATTTATTATTTCCGCTGTCGAACCGGTGACTGGTATGGTCGACGAAGCCGAACTCCGCGAGCAGCTGATCGACGCGTTCGAAGACGCCGACTATCCGGTTTCCGGGCCGATGGAACTCGTTCCGGCACTTCCCGACGGTCCGAGCACGACGTTCGAGTCCGGCGAGTTCTCGATGACGGCGATGGAGCTGAACGCCAAGACCTCCGGCGGCGATTTCCCTTACGACGGCGTCGAGCCCCTCGTCGACGACCTGCTCGAGGAACTGCGAGAACGCGGGGAACTGTGAGTTGTCGGTCGCTGGAAGTACAACGAGAGTCGGCGACGCCTCGGACGACTCGACGCTGCCCGGACGGTCCTCGAGCCGGTAACGACCGACGGGAAACCGCGCTGTAACCGGACGACTGGCCGGCTTCAGAACGTCGCGCTCGTGACCGGCCGCACACCAACGTGTCAGCCCACGACCAGCAGGCTTTTATTCTACGCCGGTGTCACGATACAAAAGAGCGGCTGCGGACGGGGTCGATGGAATCGGGCAGATGGGGAACGAAAACGAATGACCACACCACACCGAGCGAAACCGATAATCATCGTGACCGACGCCACGACCCAGGAGAGCCATCTCCGGGCGCGACTCGAGAAAGCGACCGATCGCGACGTCCGGACGACGCCAGCGACCGACGCGCTCGAGACCATCGTCGGATCGCCGGGCGACCGTCTCGAGACGGCGGCGGACGGGGCTACCCCTCACTGGGAGACCGACGGCTCGGGGTCGACCGAGGCGGACGACCGTTCCCCGACCGACGTCCCAGCGTCAGCAACCGACGCCGAATCGGCCGCCGAGCCGGGTGCGGTCATCGTCGAACTCGAGTGTCCCGGCGAGATCCAGACGATCCTGCAGCGCGTTCACGCACGTTTTCCGACGGTACCGACGATCGTCGCGCCGCGGGAGGGAAACGAACAGCTCGCAACCGTTGCGCTTCGGGCCGATGCGACCGAATACGTCTCGACGGAACGCGACGAAGATCCGATCGATCGCGTCGTCTCGACGCTTCAATCGCAACCTGTGTCGGGCGGCGATGGCGGTCGATACCATCGGATTCTCGCGAACGAGCTGCCGGACGAGGCCTTCGTGATCGGCGAGGATGGTACCTATCTCGAGGCGAAGGTGCGGCCCGATTCGGCGGACCTCTCCTCCATTTCCGCCGACGAACTGACCGGGAACACGCTGACGGACGCGTTTCCGGATCAGGTGGCCGCGAAGCTACAGGACTGTATCGATCGCGCGATCCGGACCGACGACGTGCAGTCCGTCGAATACGAAGTGGAAACGGCCGACGGCCGACGGCAGTTCGAGGGTCGCGTCGTCCCGATCGAACAGTTGATCGGCGGCCGACGCGCGGTCGTCTGGCTCGCCCGCGATATCACCGAGCGCGTCCAGCGAGAACGCAAGCTCCGATCGCGGCAGGATCAACTCGAGACGCTCAATCGGATCAACGCGGTCGTCCGACAGGTGATCGAAACGCTGGTCGAGGCACCGGCGCGGGACGCCGTCGAACGCGAGGTTTGCGAACAGCTCGTCGACTCCGAGCTGTACTGTGGCTCGTGGATCGCCGAGCAGACGGGCGACGGCCGACTTTCCTTCCGCACCGGTGCGGGCGAGGCAACTGCCTCGCTGGACCTCGTGCGCGATCTCACTATCGGTTGCGAGTGCCCGGCCACGGAAGCGGCACGAACTGGCGAGCTCCGGACGGCAAACCGTATCCTCGAGGACGGGCTCATTCCCGACCCGGTCCGGGAGGCGGCCCGCGAGGACGACGTGCGATCCGCAATCGCCGTGCCGATCACGCACGAAGACGCGACCTACGGCGTTCTCACCGTCCTCGCGAGCCGGGACGACGCCTTCAGCGAGCGCGAGCGAGCCGGATTTCGCCTGCTCGGCGAGACGATCGGCTTCACGATCATGGCCGTAAAGAACCGACAACTGCTCTTTGCCGACACCGTCGCCGAACTCGAGTTCCAGATCGATGGCGGCGACACGTTCTCGTTCGATCTCTCGGCGGAATACGGCTGTACCTGCGCGCTCGAGTGGGCCGGAACCACGGCGGACGGCCGCACCTTTCAGTACGTGACGATCGAGGGGCTCGACGGTGAGACGGTCCTCGATGAGGCGATGGCCCACGACTCCGTCGAAGAGTGTCGACTCATCCACGACGGGGACGAGGGCTGTACGATCGAGATGCGGCTCTCGGAGTCGGGCGTGCGGACGCTCGCCAACCACGGCGCGACGATCCGCGACGTGACGGTCGAAGACGGCGTCGGGAACTGTCTGGTCGAGGTGTCACAGGACGCCGACGTGCGAGAGATCGCCGAGGCGTTGACGCTCATCTACGAGAACACGCGACTGATCGCGCGTCGGGAAGTCGATCGACCGGTTCGAACGGCCGCCGAGCGCCGAAACCGGATCCTCGATCATCTCACCGATCGCCAGCTTACGACGCTGCGACTCGCCTACTACGGCGGCTTCTTCGACTGGCCGCGGGAGAGCACCGGCGAGGAGATCGCCGAGGCGATGGACATCTCGCCGCCGACGATGCACCAGCACCTTCGAAAGGGGCTCAAAGCGGTTCTCGGGGAGTTCTTCGAGGGTGACGAGTACTGACATCGGGACGGACGTCGCTCGATTCGGTATCGATCCGTGGCGGTCGTCAATCGTGCACCGATAGAGTATTCACTACCGACTGACGGTCACGATTTCTTAAAATTCACCTATATGAACCCGAGCGGCGATGGCGGTGTCGCGGCCTCTCCCAACGGAGATGACGAGGAGCGTTCGGACGACGCCACGCCCCGATCGGGTGCCGAACCCGGGCCGTACATGGTAGCCCGCCCGTTCGAGGGCCTCTTCGAGGGATCGAACGGCCGCTATTACACCGACTGGCAGGTTCGGGAGCGCCATCGCACGGGCGAGTGGCGGCTTTGCATTCGGCAGCGAACGCCGGACCGGCGACTGGTCGAGACCGGGGACGGTGCGTTGTTGCTGCTCACGCCGACTGACGCCGACGCACTGCCCGCCGGCGTCGAGATTCGCGTGGCCGACGGCTGTGCGCGCGTCGTCGATACTCGCCGCCGGGTCTCGGAGTAGCTGCGATCGGGTACGGGGGTCGCACGGGCCTGCCGACCGCAGTCAGCGACCGCACCGGCGAGTGGCGGGCACCGATTTAACGCGTGGCCATGTTCACCCGCAGGAACTGGTCGTGGCCCTGAGACGCCCCACGTATGAAGCGTCGCGTCTTTCTCGGGACGCTCGGATCGGCGGCCTCGATCGGGACGCTGGCGTACGCTTCCCGTCGCCACGCCGACACACTCGCGGTTCGGGTTTGGCTCTCGGACGGCGCGGCATCCTACGACGGCGTCGGCGACCGCATCCTCGAGTACCTCGAGGCGATGCTCTCGCTCGAGCACTGGTCGCTCGACGCGTCGGTCGGCGGCACGGTGTCGGTCTCGACCGAGGATGCCGCACGCGTCACCCGCCGTGGCGAGTGGCCGATGGCCGTGGCATCGGGCGCGATCGGCCGCCGCGACGTCGAACCCGTTCCCGACGTCAACCTGCTAGTGACCGACGGTAGCATGGAGCGCGCGCCGACGGGGTACGGACTCCCCCACATCGCGTCGGTCGGCGGGGCACGACACATCGCCGACCTCGAGCCGTTCGACGACCTGCTTATCGACCGCGATCGCTCGCTCGTTCCGAACACGACGCCTGCACGGACGATTCAGGTGCTCGCTCACGAAATCGGACACGCGCTCGGTCTGGAACACCGCCACGGCGTCGCCTTTCTGTACGACGGTGCCGTCGTCGCGACACCGATGCTCAGCGCGTACGCGTGGGACCCGGACTACGACGACGATCGCCTGCACTGCGGAACGGCGATTCCGCCGGCGGGCGATCGAAAGCGGAAGCTCAGCCTCGCCTTTTCCTCGTGCGCTCGCCGTGAACTCGCGGCCTACGACGGAAGTCTCTCTCCGTGATCCGTGAAACCGGCCGTGTCACTGAACGAGACGAGTGTGTCGAGAGCCAGCACTGTCGGACGCTCCGTCGGGAGGGCAACCGAAGCCATGCGAGCTGTACGCGGGCGGACCGTATCGTTTCCGGATTCGATGCCGTTATTCCGTGTCTTCGGTGTCGTCCTCACCGCGGGCGAAACTCGCCTGCGCTTCCCCATCCTGTTCGGCGCTGGCGGTCGGCCCTTCGATGAGCGACTCGAAGTCGTCGGCCTCGTCGTACTGATCGCGGTACACCAGTGCTGCCTTCCCCATCGAGGTGATCTCGTACAGCCCGGACCGCTCGGCGGGCCCGATCTTGTTTACGAGGCCGTAGTCCTCGAGCACCGGCAGTCTGGTGTTGATGTTCTTTCGGCTTTTCCCCGTGTGTGCTGCCAGATTGGTCGCGACGTTTCGTCCCTTGTCCTCGAGCGCTTCGAGGATCAGGAAATCAGTTGGTTGTCTGAGTTTCACTCTCGTTCACTCTCGTACCGGACTATATTTCCAGTGGTAACTAATACTTTCGGCTCGAAGCAGTTTATTAGTTTTGGCTATTTCCGAAACCAAGGACCGGGTAGTGGGGAAGGGGGAATCGATATCAGGCGTCCTCGAGCGTCACAGCCTGCCGATCAGACCGATCGATCAGTTCGGCGCCAGTCGTTTCGAGCCACGAGAGAAACGACGCGACGTCGGCGGGGGAGTCGACCCGATAGGAGGCCGCCGAGGGATCGTCGCTTCCGACTCGGATCCCGATACCGTCGGGTTCGACGGCCCGAAACGCCGACTCGTCGGTGACGTCGTCCCCGATATAGACGACGGCCGTCTCCGACGGCTCGTCGGCGGCGATCAGTTCGACCGCGTTGCCCTTTCCCCAGGGGAAGTCCGGCCCGAACTCGAGGATCCGTTTGCCCGTGGAGAGCTCGAGCCCGTCGCCGCCGAACCGGTCGACGACGGTTCGCGTGATCCGACGGACGATGGGTTCGGCGGCCGGCGGCACGGCCCGGAAGTGGACGGTCCCGGTCAGCCGCTTGTTCTCGACGCGGGCGTTCGGCACGCTCGCGAGCGCCGTCTCGAGGATCGAGCAGAGCCGCTCGACTCGAACGGCGCGCTTGCGCGCCACCGGGTGGACGGCGATCGCACCGTTCCGGGCGAGCTCGAGCCCGTGATTCCCGGCGTAGATGGTCGGCCCGTCGATCCGCTCGCGGACATCGGTCAGGGCGCGGCCGCTGACCACCGCCGTCGTCACCCCAGGGGTTCGCGTCAGGGCGGCCACGGCCTCTCGGTTTCGGTCGGTCGGTGCTGCGGCGTCCGGCTCTTCGACGATCGGTGCGAGCGTGCCGTCGAAGTCCAGACAGACGAGCAGACCCGCGGCCGATTCGAGCGTCGCTCGAACGGCCGGCAGCCGCTCCTCGAGCGGTTCCGGAGGCGATTCGGTGCCTGGCATCGATCACACTGGCGGTGTCGGCTCCGTGGAGTCCGAACCGGAATCGGAGCCGGTGCTCGTTTCGCTCTCCTCGGGATCACCGTGAACGCGGCGGATCCAGTCGAACTGCGTGTCCATCCACGCCTCGATATCGTCGGCGAAAACGCGCTGGCGCAGCGTGTTCATCCGTCGCCGGCGTTCGTACGAGGGCATCGTCAGCGCGTGCTCGAGCTGGGCGGCGAATCCGTCGGTGTCGGTCGGGTCGATCGTCACCGCGTGCGAGCCCAGGCGCTCGTGTGCGCCGGTCCGGTCGCTCAGCACCAGCGTCCCGTCGCCCTCGACGCTCGCGGCGACGTACTCCTGGGCGACCAGGTTCATCCCGTCGATCAGCGGGCTGACGACCATCACGTCGGCGTGGCGGTAGAGCGCACAGATGTCCTCGCGGGGCAGGACGTCCTCGGTGTAGACGATCGGTCGCCACTCGGTGGTTCCGAAGCGGCGGTTGATCCGGTCGACCTCGCTCCGGACGTGTTCGCCGTAGTCCTCGTAGGTCTCGATCTCCGTCCGCGAGGGGGTCGCCTTCTGGAGGAAGGTGAACTCGCCGCGCCAGTTCGGGTTCCGCTCGAAGAACCGCTCGATCGCCGCTAACCGCTCTGGGATCCCTTTGCTGTAGTCCAGCCGATCGAGGCCCAGGCCGAGCGCCGTCCCCTGCGGGATGCCGTACTCCTCGAACAGCGACGAGAGCCGGTCCCTCTCGGTCGACCGGGCGTCCCGGTCGTACGACTCCGCGTCGACGCCCATCGGCGTCGCGACGACGCGGGTCGTCCGTCCGTCGTACTGCACCGTCCGATCGGCACGGTCGACGGTCGCGCTCGGGAGGAACCGCTCGACGCAGTCGAGGAACCGATCGGCGTACCCGTCGACGTGGAAGCCAAGCAGATCGTTTCCGAGCAGCCCTTCGAGGATCCGGCCGCCGGCCGGGCAGTGCTGGTACGTCGTCGGCGTCGGCCACGGGATGTGCCAGAAGTGGGCGACGGTCGCGCCCTCGGGGACCGACTCCCGGATCAGCCGCGGCGCGAGCGCGAGGTGGTAGTCCTGAAGCCAGATCACCGAGTCGTCGTCGGCGTGATCGCCGACCGCATCGGCGAACCGCTCGTTGACCCGCCGGTACCACTCGAAGTCCGTCGGCCGGTCCTCGACCAGGCCGGGGAAGCCGTGACAGAGCGGCCAGAGCACGCGATTGCTGAAGCCGTAGTAGTAGGCGTCGACCGCTTCCTCGGAGAGATCGAGCCGACGGAGGGTGTAGTCCTCCTCCTCTGGCGGGACGGCCACGCAGTTCCGCTCGTCCGTCACGTCGAAATCCGCGTCGCCGTCGCCCCAGGCGATCCAGGTCCCGTCCGTCTCCCGAACCACCGGATCGAGCCCGGCGGTCAGGCCACCGGTCGGTTCGTCGACGGTGATCGACCGCGTCGCAGCGGGCGACCGAGCACCGCCGTCGGTCCCCGTCGGCAGTCCCCCGTCACCGGTAGCGTCGGAGCCATCGTCGTCCGTGGACTCGTCCTCGTACTCGTGACGGTAGGGTTCTCGGTTCGAGACCACGATCAGCGATCCGGGGCAGCCGGGGTCTTCGCTCGCGGCATCGTCGGTCCGGCCGCGACCGTCGCCCCGCCGTTGTCGGTTGTGCGCAGCCGTCGACAACCGCTCAGTATCTCGCATTCGCTGAGACAAGACAGCCTCCCCACTGGTTGCTTCGCGGCCTGCAACCGCCGGGGATCTAATATGCTCCCGCTGACCGCCGCGAAATCCGAACCGTTCGGTGCGACGGACGGTCAGTCGGGCGCTACTCGAGCCGCGAGGCCGTAAATCCGACCCTAGCCACCCGGACGGAATCCGGTCACGGCGACGCGTCCCGGCCGCAGCCGCGACCAAACGTTGATTTCCCGCTCGAGCGAAACCCCATCCATGGACGCCCCGTTCGAGCGCCGAATCGCGGCCTGTCAGCGTCGGCTCGCGGATGCGGAAGCCGACCTGGCCGTCTGCTTTCCGAGCCCGAACCTGACGTATCTGACCGGGTTCGCGGAATCGCCATCCGAGCGCCACCTGTTGTTGTTCGTCCCACGGCGCGGCGATCCGACGCTCGTCGCGCCATCGATGTACGACGACCAACTGTCCGAACTTCCGATCACGGCTCTCACGCGCCGTCTCTGGGCCGACGCGGACGACCCGCTCGAGATCGTCGAAGACGTACTCGAGGGCTATTCGCTGGCCGACGACGGGCCGGCAACGCCGACCGTTCTCGTCGACGATCGGATGTGGGCCACGTTCACCCAGGATCTACGGGCGCTGCTGCCCGGGGCCGAGTTCGGGCTCGCGAGCGCCGTCCTCGAGCCGCTACGCGTTCGGAAGGACGACGTCGAACTCGCGTCCCTCCGCCGGGCCGGCGACGTCGCGGATCGCGTCGCGCTCGAGATCCGCGGGCGCGGGGAGGACCTCGTGGGGACGACCGAGGCCGAACTGGCGAGCGAGATCGATCGATTGCTCGCCGCGGAAGGCGGGCGAGAGCCCGCCTTCGAGACGATCGTCGCCGCCGGCCCGAACGGAGCCCGGCCGCACCACCACCCCGGTTCGCGCGAGATCGAAGCCGGCGACCCGATCGTCCTCGATTTCGGCGCGTTCGTCGCGGCCGACCTCGAGGCCGGAACGGCGCGGTATCCGGGCGACCAGACCCGGACGATCGTCGTCGGCGAGCCGTCCGCCGAGTACGAGCGCGTCCACGAGACCGTCAGGGAGGCACAGCGGGCGGCGATCGACGCCGTCGAGCCAGGCGCCACGGCCGGCGAGATCGATCGTGCCGCCAGATCGGTCATCGAGGGCGCCGGCTACGGCGACGCGTTCGTCCACCGGACCGGCCACGGCGTCGGCCTCGAGGTCCACGAGCCGCCCTACATCGTCGACGGGAACGACCGCGAACTCGAGCCCGGGATGGTCTTCAGCGTCGAACCGGGGATCTACCTCGAGGGCGAGTTCGGCGTCCGGATCGAGGATCTCGTCGCAGTGACCGAAAACGGGGCCGAGCGGCTGAACGAGACGCCGCGGGGCTGGGAGACCGGCCGGTAACCTCGAGCGGGCGACCCCACCGCCGGGACCCCGTCAGTCGAACCGTTCCGCGACCGAGGGAACGAACGTCCCCGCTCAGCAGGGCGGTCGCCTCGCCGGACCGTCCGCCGGCCGGGCGCTCGCTGACGCGCTCGAGCGCGAGACTCGAGATTCCGTCGAGGCGTGTGTTCATCACTGCTCGGGCGACGACCGAACGCGGTTCGGGAACCGGCCGCCGCCCCTCCAGGGGCGGTCTCAGTAGTAATAGAGCTCGAGTTCGTGACCGCAGTTCCGACACTGGGTTTCCGTTCCGAGGAGGGGGTTCGAGTCGCGCTCCGCGTGGATGCCGGGTCCGGGGGGGACGGACGCGGCGATCGTCGCCTCGCACTCCGGGCAACCGATTCGCATATCCGACTGACCTGTGCTGGACATGCCCTGAACGTAGTCGACGGTCCCCGTTAGTTATCGGAACCGTACGGCGTCGCTAGGTCCTGTTTCCGACCGTTCGATATCGGTACGGGCAGGTTTACGCGGTCGAACGGGCGGCGATACGCTCACCGCTCGCTTCGCTCTCGAGGGGTCTCGAAGATCGGTTCCAAGCCGCGCTTTCCGCCCGGAACTCGGTGTACCTCCCTCGATTCGTTCCGGGGTTAGACCGTGTAGGTCACCGGCTCGAACTCGAAAAACGCCGTCTCGTAGCCGTCGTGGCGGGCCACCTGCGGCGGGGTGTCGACGCTGATCGTCACGCGGTCGCCGGCGGCGAGTTCGTCCACTGCGAGCCCGTAGTGGTGGCCGTACTCGCCGTCGATCGTCTCCACGAGCGCTCCCTCGGCGACGACCGAGCCGTCGCGTTCGACGGTCGCGGACAGCGTGGTGAACGGGACGATGAGATCGTTGTACGGCGTTCGGGGACAGACCGCTAGATACGTGCCGCCGTCGGTAAATCGGGCGGCGTCGGACGTGAGCGTGGCAAGCACCGCATCGCCGCTGCGTTTCGTCCCGAGCAGTTCGCCGGGGAGATCGTCCACCGGGGTCCCCGTTCCCATCGGGCGTCCGCCGGAGCTACTGTTCCCCGAGCCACCCCCGCCGTGGTCCATCAGCGGCAGCGCGTCGCGGCTGCCCCGCTTGCTCTCGTCGATCGTTTCGAAGGACAGCCCGTTGATGTCCGACCGCGCGTACTCGAAGTCGATCTCGAGCGTCGCCCGCGACCCCAGTCGCCCGTCGAACGCGCCGGTTCGCTCGAGGGCGACGGGGCCGGCCTGAATCCGGGCCGTGTACTCCCCTTCGTCCGGTAGCCGGACGTTGTCGCCGTAGTGAAACCCCATCCGCTGGGAGAGCATCGGCCACAGCGAGGAGACGCCGATGTCGACCGGGGAGCCGTCCTGGAGGATCTCGAGGCGCGTGTTCACCGGCAGGACGGTGCCGGTCTCGCGGTCCCAGAGCGAGAACATGAGGTGGAGACTGTCGTCGGCATCGACTTCGACCAGCTCTTTCCCGCCGCTGACGATCCAGAAGCGGTGTGGGAAGGTATAGGTGAGCATGGCGGCGTAGTCACCGTCGGTCGCCATCCCGTACATACCCATCTCCTCGCGGGAAGCCGGGAGGTAGACGGCGTCGGGCCGGTCCTCGACGAGCGGCGGGTTCGCCCAGGCGGACTGTTCTTCGAAGCCGAGCCGCTCGAGACAGCCGGCGAGGCCGGCGGTGCCGACGGCGCCGACGGCGGCGGTACCACGGAGGAAACACCGGCGGTTCATCGTGGGAGGTTGGAATCGGGGGACAAAACGCCTGTTGGTTCGGGGGTCGAACGCCGCAGGTCCGTCGGTTCCGGAGGCGGTTCGCAGCTCGGGCCGGCGAGCCCGCTTCGTGAATCGAACCAACGAGCATTTGATCGGGGGCTCCCTCGGATCATACATGGATCGGCGGACATACCTCGGCTCGCTCGGCGTCGCGGGGCTCTCAAGTGCGGCCGGCTGTCTCGGCGACGCGCTCGGCGGGGGTGACAGCGCGGCCGCTCCGGACACCGTTCTCGGCCCGCCGGAGTACGAGCAGGGCGATCCCTCGTATCCGGCCTACGGCGAGGAGTTCCCCTCGTTTTCGATTCACGATCCGCTCAAAGACGAGACCATCACGCTCGAGCACTTCGTCGACGAGCGGCCGTTCGTGATGACGCACATCTACACCACCTGTCCGGACGGTGCGTGTCCCGCGTTGCTCCAGCACCTGAACCGGATCCAGAAAGACGCCGCTGAAAAGGGCTACAAGGACGATGTGGGGCTGGTCGCGATGACGTTCGACCCGAATCGGGACACGGCCGACGCCCTCCGATCGTTCGCCACGCAGATCGGGATCGACTACGAGGCGGAGACCTGGCACTTCCTCCGGCCCGAGAACAACGAGGAAGCCAAATCGATCATGACCGACACGTTCGGCCTCCCCCTCCAACGGCGCGAGGAGATGCCGAACGCGAACTCGTCGACCACTAACTCGTCGTCGGACAACGAGTCGATGACCCACGATCACGGCGAGTACATGTTCACGCACTTCTCGCAGGTCTCCCTCGTCAACGATCGCGGGATCGTCGAGCGAGCGTATCCGAGGGCGGCCACCCAGACCGACCAGGTCAACACGCAGGTGATGGTCGAGGATACGAGAACGGTCGCGGGGGTCGATAGCTAACGATGCGCCGACGCGAGATCCTCGCCGGACTCGGCGGTGCCGGCATCGTCGCCGGTGCCGGTGCGCTCGCGGCCACCGGCGGGAGTCTCAGTACCGGGGGCTCCGGCGACGGATCCGACTCCGACGGCTCGTCCGGGCTCGTCGGCGAGCAGTTCGAGCCGCTCGAGATCGAGACGGCCGACGCACGCGGTAGCGAGGCCGGCACTGTCCAGGTGCCGACGCCGGGCCAGCCCACGTTCGTCGACTTCTTCGCGACGTGGTGTGCGCCCTGCAAGAAGCAGATGGACGCACTCGCAGAAGCGCACACCCGGGTCTCGGACGACGTCGTCTTCCTGTCGGTGACCAGCGAACCGTTCGGCCGCTCGATCGAGATGTCGGAACTCGCTACGTGGTGGCGCGACCACGGCGGCAACTGGACGATCGGTCTCGATCCGAACGCGAAACTCACGTCCCGATACTGGGGGAGCCAGTATCCAGTCGCCGTAGCGATCGACGCCTCGGGGACCCTCCGGTGGCGCGAGCGGGGTATCAAGACAGCGGACGAACTCGTCGCCGGCATCGAGCAGGCCGTCGCGGCCGGAGGCGAGTAGGATGGTCGACGCGGCGCTCGTCGGCTCTGCGGTCTTCGGCCTGACGACCGGAATCGGGACCTTCTTTTCGCCGTGTGCGTTTCCGCTCCTGCCGGGGTACGTCGGCTTCTACGTGAGCCAGACCGACGGCGAACGGGCGTCGCTCGCCGGCGCGTTGAGCCGGGGGCTGATCGCCGGTCTCGGCGTCCTCCTGACCTTCACCGCGCTGCTCGGGGCGGCGTTCTGGGTCGGCTACTCCGCGCTCTCGTCCGTCACGCTGTTCGAGGTGGTCGCCGGCGTCGTTCTCCTCGTGTTCGGCCTCCTGGTCGTCACCGACCGCGCGCCCTCGCTGACAGTCCCGCTTCCGAAGCGGCGCTCGAGCGTGCTCGGGTTCGCCATCTTCGGGGTCGGCTACGCGCTGGCGGCGGCTGGCTGTGTCGCGCCGGTGTTCCTGAGCGTGGTCACCCGCGCACTGTCGCTGCCGGCGACGTCGGCGAGCGTCCTTCTCGCAACGTACGTCGGCAGTCTCGTCGTCCTCATGATCTCGCTGACCGTCGCAACGGGGATGGGCCTCGTGGCCGGTGCGGGGCGGCTAGCGGCGTACTCCGGGACCCTCAAGCGGATCGCCGGCGCAGTCATGATCGTCGCCGGTGTCGGACAGCTGTACCTCGCGATCGTCGTGCTCGAGGTTATCCAGCTTCCATAATCGCTGGCAACTTACATTTAATCCAAATTATCGAAGGCGGACATTTATCGCCGATCGGGCACGAGTGCGACTCGTGAGCCGACACCGCTGTCCGAACTGTCTCGAGAAGGCGGGTGAAGAGGTCGTTCGATCGCTGATCGACGCCGGATTGGAACGGCAGTTCGAGTGTCGACAGTGCGGTCATACGTGGACGGTCGTCTTTTGAGCGAATCGAGTAGACGGGAGTCGATGGCCGGCAGGCAAGGGCAGGTCCGAGATGTATGCGACTGCCGGTCGAACGACAGGAACGATGTATCAGGATCTCCTGCTCGCGACTGACGGCAGCGACGCTGCACGCCGAGCGACCGACCACGCGGTCGAACTGGCGTCACAGCTCGACGCGACGTTGCACGTGTTGTCAGTATCCGAAGACGGGCCACAGGCCGAACGGCAACAAGATCAACTGCGCAACGATCCGGAAGACGAGGCCGCGAGAGCCGCCGAGGAGGCCGCGGACGCGGCGGGCCGCGACGGTGTCGCGGTTACGACGGATATCCGTCACGGAGTTCCACAGGAGCAGATCGTGGACTTCGCCGAGACGAACGCGGTCGACATGATCGTCGTCGGGACGGCCGGCCGGTCGGGACTCGATCACCTCATTTCGGGCAGTGTCGCCGAGGAAATCGTCCGGAACGCCCCGGTGCCGGTCGTCACCGTTCGGGAGCAATCGTAACCAGCCTCCAGCCGGCCCGTCCACACGTAATACCGTACTAGACGCTGATACGGAATCGATACTTATGCCGAGGGACTGCGAGTCGGCCGCTATCGTGACTGGCTTCCTCGCTCGCGCTCCGACCCGCTGGGCGCTCGATCTACCGGACCGACAGGGGGGAGCATCGAGCGAGCAGCGCCGCTCGGTAGGACTGTGTACGCTGCCGGCTGGGACTCTCCAGCCGGTAGTACCCGTCAGATGAGCGACGGCGCGACGACGGTCGTCGGCGATGCGCCGTGCGTTCTGGTCGTCGGCGACTCGGAATCGGCCGACGACGCGATGACCGCCCTCGAGGCGGGGCTCGACGGCGGTTCACTGCTCAGAGCGCGGACCGTCGCGGACGCCAGCGAGCGGCTCGCCGACCGCGAGGTCCACTGTCTCGTCTGTCCGTATGGGACCGCGGACGGTTCGTCGGGGTCGGAATCGATCCTCGAGCGCCTCGCCGAGCGAACCGACGAGCGACCGATCGTCGCCGTCGCCGACGAGGACGACGCAGACCGGGCGCTCGAGGCCGGCGCGAGCGACGTCGTCGATTCCGACGCGTCCGAAACGGTGTTCGCCGCACGTATCAAAACCGCCGCCGAGCGCGAGCGGTATCGCCTCGCATCGGCGGGCGCGGATCGACGCCCCCGATCGATCCTCGAGCACGCCGACGCCGTCGTCTGGGTCGTCGACCTCGACGGTGAGGTCGAATACGCGACGCCCGCGGTCGAGCAGCGGTTGGGGTACACGCCGGCCGAACTCGAGCGGGCGTCGCTCGCCAGAATCGTTCGTTCGGACGACTGGGAGGCGGTGGGCGAGACGCTCGCGTCCGTCTCGGCGGCCCCCGTCGGGACGACCGAGCGCGTTACCTGCCGGCTCGGTCACGCCGACGGAACGTGGCAGGTCGCGGCGTTGACCTGTACGAACCGGCTCGCGGATCCGGCCGTCGAGGGAATCGTCGTCACGTACGCGGGGACGCCCGCAGCCGAATCGAGCCGCGGTGACGAATGGGCGGCCATCGACCGGCTCGAGGATGCCTTCTTCGCGATGGGTCCCCGGGACGAACTGCAGTACGCGAACGGGGCAGCGATGCAGTTGTTCGCGCCCGCCGGCCGGAGTGCAGACGACCGTACCGACCGCGGGCCGGACCGCGAAATCCCGACGGGAACGGTCGTCTGGGAGCTGCTGCCCGACGACTTCGCCGGCACGCTCGCCGATCGGGTTCGCGAGGCCCGGGCGACGGACTCGGTCGTTACGTTCGACACGACCCCGCCCTCGTTCGAGCACCACCTCACCGTCGCCGTCTATCCCGGTGACGACGGCGTCTCGATCCACGCCAGCGATCGATCGCCGGACGCCGAAGCCACGACCGACCGGGATCGGCTCGCCCTCCTCGAGTCAGTCGTCGACGCGCTGGACGACGGCGTCGCCGTCCTCGACGGATCGACGGTGCAGCTGGTCAACCCGGCCCTGCGGGAGCTTGCCGGAACGGACGACCTCGTCGGCCGCGACCTCGCGGCGCTGTTCGACGCCGATCTCGCGGCGGCGATCCGAGAACGGGCGCGCTCGCCGGTCGTCAGGTGGATGGACCCCGTCACGGGCGGCCTCGCGACCGACGCGTCCCCCCCGGTCGACGTGTTCGTAGCGCCGCTGTCCGATCCCGACCGAACGCTCTGTGTGGTCCGCGATCGGCGCGGCTCCGCGGCCGCCGCGCTCGAGACGGTGTACCGAACCGCCGCTACCCTCCGCGAGGCCGAGGCGCCGTCGACCGTCCGGTCGGCAGTCGTCGACGCCGTTCGGGAGTACGCGGACGCCGACGTCGCCGCCTGGTACCTCGCCGACGACACCGGCTTTCGATCGGCGTCGGTCGCTGCGGCCGAGCGCGTCTCCGGCGGTACCGGCGGGTCGATCGATCTGCCGCCGATCGATCCCGACGGAACGCCGCTGGCCGGCGCGCTCGAGGACGGGGACGCGACGGCCTACGACCGGGGT
The DNA here is from genome assembly GCF_031626495.1 of Natrinema sp. 1APR25-10V2. Classification (NCBI taxonomy): domain Archaea; kingdom Methanobacteriati; phylum Methanobacteriota; class Halobacteria; order Halobacteriales; family Natrialbaceae; genus Natrinema; species Natrinema sp. 1APR25-10V2. The sequence goes on along the minus strand of NZ_JAMQOJ010000002.1, from coordinate 699,227 downwards.
TCGCTCCGGGGATTGTTCGGCCAGGACGGCCTCCGCGCCGAGCGATTTCTGGCCGTTCCGATCGCGTCGGACAGCCTCGTCCTCGCGACCAGCACGGAGCCGCTGGCGTTCGACGGGCTCGATTTCGGCCCGCTCGAGATCCTCGCGGACACCGCGGCCGTCGCGCTCGCTGGGCTCGAGTCAGCCGCTGACCTGCGAACGTGTCGGCGCGATCGGTCCCGGCTCGAGACCGTCGCGGCCCGGACCGAGCGGCTGTGGGACGCCGAACGATCGATGCTGGATGCCGAGACGCGCGAGGAAATCGAACGACTGCTCTGTGAGGTGGTCCTCTCGCTGGCGCCGCTCGAATCGGCCGCCGAGATCGAACTCGCCTGGGTCGGCCGCACGAACGACGGTCGCGAAACGGTCGTCCCGGCGACCTGGGCCGGTCGGGACGGTGATTTCCTCGATTCGACGTCGGTTCCGTTGGGTCAGGACCGCGGCGACCCGACGGCGATTGCGGCAACGACCCAGACGCCGTCGGTACTCGACGACCTCGCGACAGACACCACCCGCCAGCCCGACGCACCCACCCAGTCGACCGACGCGGGCGGGGAGCCGTGGCGACATCCCCTCCTCGAGCGCGGCTTCCGGTCCGCGCTGAGCGTTCCGATCGCTGCTGGGGCGGTCCGGTACGGAACGCTCACCGTGTACGCCGATCGACCGTCGGCGTTCGACGACCGCACGCGACGAGCCTGCGCTCACCTCGCGGGAATCGCCGGCGAGGCGATCGCCGCGGTCGAGACGTCCCGGGCGCTGCTCGCCGACCGGATCACCGAACTCGAGGTCGTGCTTCGGGACGACGCGGAGCCGCTGTCGGCGATCGCCCGCCGACTCGACCGACGGATCGACGTGCAAGCCGCGATTCCGCGGTCGGCCGGCGGTTCGACGGTGTTCTGCGCCGTTTCGGCGGCCGATCCGGACGCGACCCGCGAGACGGTCGCGTCGCTGTCGGCGGTCGAATCGGTTTCGATCGTCGACGGCGCAGCCGACGACACCGTCCTCGAGATCGCGCTTACCGAGCCGACCGTCGCCCAGGTGATCGCCAACCGCGGCGGCGTCCTCCGATCGATTCGGCCGGTCGACGATCGGACCCGTCTCACGATCGAGCTCGGAGAGCCGATCGCCGTTCGGCCGTTCGTCCGGGCGCTCGAGCGGACATACGCGGGAGCCGAACTGCTCGCGCGTCGGGAGCGGGACCGATCGCCGAGTGCGACCCGCCCGTTCGACCGACTCGGCGAACACCTTTCGGAGCGTCAGCGGCGGACGCTCGAGGCGGCCTACTACGGCGGGTTCTTCGAGTGGCCCCGCGAGCACACCGGCGAGGAGGTCGCCGAATCGCTCGGGGTTTCACAGCCGACGTTCAGCCGTCACCTCCGGCTGGCCCAGCGCAAACTGTTCGCGCTGCTATTCGAGGACGCTGTAGACGAGTGAGTCTGCGCGTATGGGAGGAGACGTTCTCTGCCGGTAGTACACTTTTACTCGGTAATTACACGGTTACGAGCGTATTTCGTCGGCGGTAAGTGACTGTTTCCGAGCGCCCCGTACTGACCGGAAACCGGATAGATGAATACATATTGGTGTCAGCACCGACTCACGTTCCGTATCTAGCGTGCACGGTCATATCCTCGGCTCCTAATGAGTCATTCAATGAGTGCGTCCGAGGTAATTGGATATTACAGCGGTCGATCGACCGGATCGCAGGTGGTCCGATGAGCATCGACATCGCCGACGCCGAGGAGATGCCCGATGCCGTCACCGACACAGACGGTGACCGTGCGGGGATCCGGTCGGTGGCCGATGGCGGAATCGTCGCCCAGCTCCGTCTCGATCACCCGGATCTGTTCTTGCGCCCGACCCTCAAGCGCACCGCCGACGTGACCGTCGAACCCGACTATTGGACCGCCGTCGACGCCGATCGGACGCTCGTGTTCCTCACCGTCTACGGAACCTCGTTCGACGAGTTCGAGACCGCCCTCGGGACGGACCCGACCGTTACCGATCCGGTCCTCGTCGACCGCTATCCCGATCGGCGTGTCTATCGCGTCGCGCTCGCCGACCGCACGGTCACGTTCACCGCCGCGACCGCCGACGTCGGCGGCCGACTCCTCGAACTCTCGAGTTCCCGTGACGGCTGGCTGATCCAGCTTCGGTTCCCCGACCGCGACCGCCTCGTCGCGTTCAACGACTACTGCCGCAACCGAGACATCTCGGTGACGGTCGACCACCTCCGCGTCTCCGACGACGAGGACGACGGCGTCGTCGCCCTCACCGAGAAACAGCAGGAACTCCTCACCGTCGCCCACGAAGAGGGATACTTCGACGTGCCGCGTGGCATCTCACAGGACGAACTCGCGGACCGACTCGACGTCTCGAAATCGGCCGTCTCCCAGCGCCTGCGGCGGGCGATCGGCGAACTCTGCGGATCGACGCTCTCCTGATCGCCGTTCGAACGGGTGGTCTCCCTCGCTCGAGTCGATGGTTCTGCTCGCGTGCGTAGTGCGGCGTTTGAAAATCAGAGCAGCGTTGGCGACCGCCCGACCCAGTCGCGGTCGGTCAGCGCGGCGTCGACCGAGTGGAGCGGACTCGCGTCGACACCCGTCGGACGGGTTATTCGTCGGACTCGTCGGGTTCGTCTTTCATCGAGCCGAGCTGGGAGACCAGCTCGTCCGTCGAAACGTCGGACTCGAACGACATCTCGCCGTGGTGCTCGTGCTCGTGGACGTTGACGGCCTCTACGTCCTCGTCGTCGGTGGTCTGCTCTTGTTGTTCGGACTCGTCGTAGCTACCAAAACCCATACGCTTGCGTCCGTACCCACCGCAAAAGGTGTGACGATTCGGTTCGTCGGGAGCGATCTCTCGCCTTCGCATCCGGGCCGGGATACCTATCGGCGAGTCCGACTGGGGGTCGAACGGTAATTGCCGGACGAGTCAGACACCCTGTACGTCACGCTGCTGTTTCCGCTGCTTACCGTCGATTGGGCCGTTGCTACCGAACGTTCGTCGGTCCGTACGCGAGCGCGGAGTTTCTGTTCGTTCGGCGTACTTTTGCTATGGATACGATAGTTCCCACGAAGGGGCCTCGAGCGCGGGGACAATCGACTGTTCGTGTTTCGGTGACAATCGTTCGATCCGTCCGTTCTGGGAACCGGTGTTCGCGATAGCCGCCGGCCGGCACCCGGGTACACGGTGGCTACAGTGCTCAGTAGTCCGTCTATAGTAATGGGTTCGGGAGGTTTGAATTTCCCTCATGGTTGCGTACCGTCTGCCGTCTCGAACAATCGCCACGAACCACCAGTCCATCACGCCAGTACTCTCATCGCTTCTGGGACAGAGTCGAGTCGACGCTACGGTCGCTGCGGGACCGGACGCCGCGGAGGGCCGAGACGAACATCCCGAGCGTCCCCTCGGGCGGTGATTCTTCGATGTGTGGCATCATTGGCCGCGTGGGTGACGGGAACGCTCTCGAGCCGTTGCTGACCGGGCTCGAGAACCTCGAGTACCGCGGCTACGATTCGGCCGGCGTCGCCGTCCAGAACGGCTCCGGCATCGACGTCCAGAAGCGCTCCGGGAAAGTCGAGGAGCTGAAGGAATCGATCGGCGAACCGCTCACGGGCGAAGTCGGTATCGGGCACACTCGCTGGAGCACGCACGGACCGCCGACCGACGCGAACGCCCACCCGCATACGGACGAGAGCGAAGACGTCGCAGTCGTCCACAACGGGATCATCGAAAACTACACCGCGCTCAGGGAGCGTCTTGCGGCGAGCGGCTACGAGTTCACGAGCGACACCGACACCGAGGTCATCCCCCACCTCGTGCAGTACTACCTCGACGCCGGCTACGACAGCGAGACGGCGTTCCGCCAGGCGATCGACGAACTCGAGGGCAGCTACGCCGTCACCGCCATGGTGTCGGGCGAACACGTCCTCTACGCGGCCCGCCAGGGCTCGCCGCTCGTCGTCGGCATGGAAGACGGCGAGTACTTCCTCGCCAGCGACGTGCCGGCGTTCCTCGAGTACACCGATAGCGTGGTCTACCTCGAGGACGGCGACGTCGTCGTCGTCGACGAGGACGGCGTCGAGTTCACCGATCTCGACGGGAATCCGGTCACCCGCACGCCCGAGACGGTCGATTGGGACCCCGAACAGGCCGGCAAGGGCGAGTACGACCACTTCATGCTCAAGGAGATCAACGAGCAGCCGACGTCGCTGGCCCAGGCGATCGAGGGCCGGATCGATCCGACGAACGGCCGGATCGCCCTCTCCGACTTCGAGCCGGGAACGTTCGAGGGGATCGAGTCGGTCCAGTTCGTCGCTTGCGGGACCTCCTACCACGCCGCGCTGTACGGCTCGCTGACGCTCAATCAGGCCGGCATCCAGTCGACCGCGTTGCTGGCCAACGAGTACAGCGTCTCGGCCCCGCCGATCGACGACGACACCCTGGTGATCGCGGTCACGCAGAGCGGCGAGACCGCGGATACCCTGAGTGCCCTCCGGCAGGCTACCGCCGCCGGCGCCCGGACGCTGACGGTGACCAACGTCGTCGGCTCGACCGCCGCCCGCGAGGCCGACGACGCCCTCTTCATCCGGGCCGGCCCGGAGATCGGCGTCGCCGCGACGAAGACGTTCTCCTCGCAGGTCGTCATGCTCACGCTGCTCGGCCAGCGTATCGCCGCCGACCAGCAGGGCGAACCGCCGGCCGATCTCGACTCGCTGCTCCCCGAACTCGCGTCGATGCCCGATGCGATCGAGGACCTGCTCGCCGAGTCCGACGCGGAGGCGATCGCCGAGCGCTACGAGGACAGTCGATCGTACTTCTTCATCGGCCGCGGACTCGGCTTCCCCGTGGCCCTCGAGGGCGCGCTGAAGTTCAAGGAGATCACCTACGAACACGCCGAGGGCTTCGCCTCCGGCGAACTCAAACACGGGCCCCTGGCGCTCGTCACGCCGGATACGCCGGTGTTCGCGGTCTTCACCGGCGACGAAGACGAAAAGACGCTCAAGAACGCCGAGGAGGCCCAGACCCGCGGCGCGCCGGTCATCGCGGTCTGTCCCGACGGCCATCCGGCCGTCGAAGCCGCCGACGAACACCTCGAGATCCCCGAGACCGACCCCGATCTCGCGGGGCTGCTCGCGAACGTCCAGCTCCAGCTGGTGTCGTATTACGCCGCTGACCTCCTCGGTCGCCCCATCGACAAACCGCGGAACCTCGCGAAGAGCGTCACGGTCGAGTAGACCGGGTCGTCTCGGTTTCGTCTGTTTCCGTTCCCGATGAGAAATCTCTCTCGACGAGTGCAGCGTCAGATACCGATCGGACTCGAGTAGGGGTCTCGAGGCCGCAGGACGCGAGACCACCCCCGTAGTCTCAGGTCCGCACGGCGTCCTTAGAGAACGACCCGTACTCGAACGATGTCGGAATCGAACGCGGAGGGTTACTGTGGCGATCGAGCTCCCGGTGTCGACGCGACCGGACTCGTGGGTATCGACCGATACCCTCCAGTTCGACTAGGGGTTCGTCGTAGTATAAAAGCCACACCTGATAGCTACGGGCGGTGCGATCGACCGGCTCGATTACCGGAGAGGAGCCGGGAACTTACCGATCTCGCTCGACCGTTTCGCCCGGCTTCGTCGTCGCGCCGGGACCGAGTTTCAGGCCGGGGCTCAGACTCGAGTTGATCCCGGTCTTGACCCGATCTCCGGCGACGACGCCGAACTTCCGCCGACCCGTCGAGACGCGCTCGCCCTTGACCGTAAACCGGATGTCGGCGTCGTCGTGACGTAGATTCGCGACGTTCGTCCCCGCACCGAAATTGACGTTTCGCCCGAGCACGCTGTCGCCGACGTACGAGAGGTGGCTCAACGAGGCGCTCCGCGAGAGAACGCTGTTTTTGATCTCGACCGAATGCCCGACTTCGGCGTCCGGGCCGATCAGCGTCGCGCCGCGCACGTAGGCGTTCGGCCCGACTTCGGCCCCCTCACGAATCAGGGTCGGCCCCTCGATCACGACGCCCGGCTCCACCGTCGCACCGTCCTCGACGACCACGTCGCCCTCGAGGTGGGCCGCATCGCTGACCTCGCCATCGATCCGGCGCTCGAGGTCGGCGAGTTTCCACTCGTTGGCCTCGAGCAGCTCCCAGGGCCGGCCCACGTCCAGCCACCGCTCGAGGGTCACCGGCGTCACCGCGTACTGGTCGATAACGCGCGCGAGAACGTCCGTTATCTCGTGTTCGCCCCGTTCGCTCGCTGGCACCTCGAGCCACTTGCGGGCGTCTTCGGGGAAGGCGTACGCGCCGGCGTTGGCGAGGTTCGTCGGCGGGTCGGCGGGCTTCTCGACGATATCGGTCACGGTTCCGTCGGTCGTACTCAGGACGCCGTAGTTCCTCGGATCGGCGACCTCGACGGCACAGACCGCCGGGCACTCGGTGAACAGGCGGTCGATCGCGGCGGGATCGTAGAGGTTGTCGCCGTTCAGGACGGCGAAGGGACCGTCGATATGATCGCGGGCAGCGTTGACGGCGTCGGCCGTCCCGGCCTGTTCGGTCTGGATAGCGTAGGAAACGGGCACGCCGCGATACTCGTCGTCGAAGTACTCCTCGACGGTTTCGGCCTCGTACCCGACGACGAGGACGATTTCGTCGGCTCCGGCGTCGACGGCCGCGTCGACCGTGTGGGCCGCGAGCGGCCGGTCGGCGACGGGAAGCATCGGTTTCGGGCGGGCCGCGGAGAGCGGTCTGATCCGCGTGCCCTCGCCTGCCGTGAGAACGATCGCTTTCATCACCGCCACGTACCTCGATCAGGCGGATAATTATACAGCTGTTACGTCGCTCTGACTCGCGGCGACCGTCTCGAGCATCGCCGGCCGTAGCCTGCTGCTCCGTCAGTCGGCGACGATCACGCACGACTTTCGACACGATCGACGAGGACCGACCCGTTCGAGGGGCCGCTCGCCGTCCTGTTACGAGCGCGACTATTCACTCCATAATCCTGCCCCGAAATACCATATTACCCGGCCTAAATATCGTATTTCTCACGAACGAGGCGTTGAAACTCTCGATATGGGGATTGTCATCTGCCAGTGATATTCGCCGTCGAAACTCGCGACTACCGCTCGCGGTGGCGATTATGCGGTCTATAGTAAATACCCTTCTGTGGTTACGGGCTGTTGATGTCGACGGACCCATCCGCGAAGTGGACGCCAATGTCGTCCCGCCAACAGACGAGTGCCCCCCGATGTGTCAACTGTGGCAACCAAGTGACCCGCCAGTTCGCCCGCGTTTTCGGTGACAATCGCGACGTCGTTCACGCCTGTCCCGACTGCGCCACGTACCGCGAGATGAAGACCTCCGATTTCATCCCTAAAGAAGAACGATAGCGACGCCGATTCACCGTCGATCTCGCGATCCGCTCACACTGCCGTTCTCACGAACTGGCTCGTCCCTGCACCCGCCCCCGAACCGTTCAGGCGTTCGGGGTGGAGATTTCCGTGATCACGGCCTGTGCCTCCTCGAACAGCGCGTCGGCGTCCGTCGCCGATCGCGCCTCTGCCGTCACCCGAATTAACGACTGTGTACCGCTCGCCCGGAGCAGAAACCAGCCATCTTCGGTTTCGACTCGCACACCGTCGAGCGTGTCGATCTCGTCGTAACGGTCCGCCACCCGATCACTCGCTTCGGCCATCACCGCCGTCTTTTCCTCGACCTCGAGCGACGTGCGCCGGATCGGATACCCCTCGATCTCGTCGACGAGCGCCGAGAGCGATCCCCGTTCGGCGACCAGTTCGGTCAGTTTGCACGCCGCGAGCGGGCCGTCCGGGCAGCGCGTCTCTTCGGGCCAGATCCAGGCCCCGCTGGGTTCGCCGCCGAAGACCACGTCGTCGTCCGTCGTTCGCTCCGCGACGTAGACGTCCCCGACCTGCGTGCGGGTCAGCGACGCGCCGACGCCCGCCAGCGCGTCGTCGACGGCGAGGCTGGTATCGACCGGCGCGGCGACTCGTTCGCCCTCTCCTGCCGCCTCTCGGGCGAACAGCGCGAGCAGCGCATCCTTCGGCACGAAGGTTCCCGTCTCGTCGACCGCCAGCATGCGGTCGGCGTCGCCGTCGTGAGCGATCCCTAGGTCGGCGTCCGTCGACGCGACGAGCGTCGACAGGGTCTCGAGCGTTTCCGCGGTCGGCTCGCTCGGCCGCCCGGGGAACGCGCCGTCTTCCTGCCCGTTGAGCGTGCGGACCCGACAGCCGAGGTCGTCGAGGACCGACGCCGTCACGCCGCCGGCTCCGTTGCCGATATCCACGACGACGCTCAGTTCTCGCTCGAGATCGACCGCTGCCCGAAGCATCTCGGCGTGGTGGTCCCGGACCCCCTCGCGGTGGCGGCGGTCGCCGACACCGTCCCAGTCGGCCAGATCGTACTCGCCTCCGCGGAGCCGACGCTCGATCGCGTCCCGCTGGTCGGGGCCGAACGCCTTGCCCGACGGGTTCCAGAGTTTGATCCCGTTGTCCTCCGCGGGGTTGTGCGAGGCCGTCACCACGATTCCCGCGTCGGCCTCGAGGTGCTCGATCGCCCGGGCGATCGTGGGCGTCGCCTCGACGCCGACGGTGAGCGCGTCTGCGCCACACTCGCACAGTCCCGCGACGACCGCGTCGACGAGCATCGAGCCGCTCTCTCGAACGTCGCGGCCGACGACGACGCGATCGTACCCCTCCGAGGCGACCGCGCGGCCGACGGACAGCGCCAGCTGGGCCGTCACGTCGCGTCCGACCCGTCCGCGAATACCGCTGGTTCCGAACATAGTGTGGGATGAGGCGGGCGATCGCCTTACTATGCACGGGTTACTGGCCGCGCGAGCCGACCGCCTCCCGGTTCCGGCGGTACGTCCAGCGCGACTCCCTCGAGCGCCGGTCGGCGGTCGCCCGCCGTCTCTGCTCTCACTGGCTCGGTCGCGACACCGTCGTCGTTAGTTTCCGCCTGCATTTCTGAACTGTCGGTGCCGTATATGTGCGTCACCGCGGTAGGCTCGAGCGAGAATGATGTCCGCACCGTTCGCGTTCCGATCGCAGTCGCCGGCAGCCACGCGAGGTCGAGAGCTATGAGTGCGACCGAGACGGATCCCGAGGTCGACGGCAACGCCGACACTGACGCCAGGGCCGACGAGGACAGCGGATCCACCGAAACCGCCCTCGCCGACCTCCCGCCGAGCGCGAAGCTCGTCTACAAGGTCCTCGAGTACGAGCAGCCGCTGACCCAGGAGACCGTCGTCGCCGAGTCGCGGCTCTGTCCGCGGACCGCCCGCTACGCGCTGGGCAAACTCGAGGACGCCGGCCTGGTTACCAGTCGCGCCTGCCTCGAGGACGCCCGGCAGTCGAAGTATCGGCTCGCAGAATAGGGACTCCCTTCTCGCAGAACGCCGCGGAGACGCGTTAGCGGTGTTTCTGGTACTGGTCGACCAGCAGGTCGATTCCGAACGCGCCCGACGTGATCTCGTAGTGGGTCTCGAGGCGCGGATTGAACTTCGCCTTGTACCGGTTGATGCTCGGGACGCCGGCCCCGACGAGGTCGTACTCTTCGATCCCGTCGCGGAGGCCGTCGCGCATGACGTGCCAGTCGAGCAGATCGTTGATCGCGATGTCGACGTCCGCGTCGGGTTTGACGCCGCCCTGCCACCGGTACCGCGTTCGGTCGGATTCGATGACCAGAATGCCGCCGAGGAAGTCACCGTCGACGCGACAGACGTAGGGTCGAAGTGCGCCGTCGGGAAGCTCTTCGTGTAGCGATCGGGCGAAATCGGAGTTCAGCTGGAACGACTGCCCCTGATTTTCGTACCGCTGGCGGACCTGCTCGACGATGCGCTCGACGTCGTCGTTCGTCCCCTCCTCGATGACGTAACTGTCCTCGTCGGCGTTGCGGACGTTGCTTCGCGCGTCGCTGCTGAACCGCTTCAACAGCTCCTCCTCGGTACCGTCGAGGTCGACGACGTAGGTATGGCCCGGTTTGACGTCGTACCCGTTCCAGACGAACGGACGAACGTCGTCGAACTCCGCCGTGACGAACTTGCTGTACAGCGGTGAGATCTCCTCGTCGATCCACTCGAGAGATCCCTCGAGAAATCGCTTGATCCGGCGGTCGGCTTTGCGCTGTTTGAGCTTGTCGATGTTCAGTAGCGACGGGCCGAGGTAACTCGCCCACGAGTAGGGGGCCGGGGAGAACGCGCCGGTGATGGGACCCTTCGCGTACCTGAAGACGGGGAAGATGCCGACGGGTTCCTGTCCTTTGAACCCGGCGAGCAGGTGTGGCGTCGTGTCCGTGTCCTCGGCCTGTAATCGGAGCGCTTCGGCCCGGAAGAACGGGTTCGAGCCGTCCGATCGTTCGACGTAGCGGTTCCACTCGTCGGCGTCCGTTCGCGGATCGAGGGTGCGTATTTCGATGCTCATAGGTAGCCGAGGTCCGAGAGCCGATCTTCGACGGCGCTGTCGTCGGTCGCCGTGATCGGGGCCGGCTCGTAGGCCGGATACGTTTCTTCCGCGCCCCCGTCGACTACCGGGAGCGGGTCGCCATCCATCGCGGCGTCGATCGGCACGTCGAACAGCGAGCAGATCGTCGGCGCGATGTCGAAGATCGTCGCGCCATCGAGCGGAGCGGACTCGTCGAACGCAGCGCCGGCGGCCGCGACGACGCCGGTCCGCTTGTGATTCCACGGCTCCATCGGCTCGCCGAACCGCCCCATCCCGAGATCGGCGGAGATCGCGTTATCGAACCCCGCGGGAACCGTCACCACGTCGGGCGCCAGATCGATATGTGGCCCCTCGAAGTACGTCTCCCGCGGCTCGACGGCGTCGAACATCGGCTCGCCGTCGGGCGTCCGAACGCCCGACAGCGTCTCGACGAGTTCGTCGCGGACGGTCTCGTACGCCGATTCTGGAACTCGTCCGCTGGGCTCGCGCCCCTCGAGGTTGATACGGACGCCGAGTTCGCTCTTCGAGCGAACGTACGCCCGTGACTCCGGGAAGTCGACCTGTTCGCTCGCGGCCCGGATCATGTCGTTCGGAACTCGCCGCCCGATCGGCTCTTTGAGTCCGACGCGATCGAGTGCGTTCGCGACGCGTTGGGTCGTGATCCCGACGTTCGCCGCGAGGTTCATCGTGCGCTCCAGCGCGCTCGGCTCGCGCTCGCCGGCCTCGTCCCCCTCGAGCAAATCGTTCTCCCAGGCTTTCGACCAGGTGGGCATCCCTTCGCCGCCGCTTTGGGCACTGACGTAGCCCTCGTCCCGGAGGAATTCGTTGACCCGGAACTCGGTGCCGGTCACCTTACCCATGCCGTGGTCGCTGACGACGAGGACGTTCTCGGGGTCGGTCCGCTCGATCGTCTCGCGGACCTGTCGGTCGACCTCACGGTAGACCGCTTCGATGGCTCGCTTGTCGCCGGGTCGCTCGTGGAACACCGAGTCGGTCTGTTGGAACTGCAGAAAGCCGAAATCGGGATCGAAGCGGCGGGAGAGATATCGGAACGCCTTCCCCCGGAGCTCGACGGTCCGTTCGTACCCCTCGATCGACCGGTCCGGCTCCGGGCTGCGCTGGGGGTAGAGCCAGTAGTCGCCGCCACAGGCCATCTTCACGTCCTCTAAGATCCCTTCAGGATGACAGTCGGGGTCCTCCGGGGCCGTCAGCCCCGGGATCAGCGCACCGTCGAACGCCCGCGCCGGGTGAGTGACGGGAACGTTGACGACGACGCTCGAGAATCCGTATTCGTCTAACAGCTCCCAGATCGGTCGCGCTCGTACGTGAGACGCGTTGACGACGTCCCAGTCGTAGCCGTCGAACGAGAGGAAATCGTAGACGCCGTGTTTGCCCGGGTTCTTCCCGGTGTACAGCGACGGCCAGGCGCTCGCGGTCCACGGCGGAATCTGCGACTCGAGCGGTCCCGCCGTCCCCGTTTCGAACAGCCGCTCGAGGGTAGGAAGGTCGCCCGACTCGAACAACGGCTCGAGTATCGGCCGACAGCCGGCGTCGAGCCCCACGACGAGCAGACGAAGATCTTCACCGTCGGTCGAACCTGCCATGGGCGCGTTGTCCGTTCGCCCGTGCTTTGTTATGCGACTGCTGGCCGGCTGTATGCTCGTGCTGTGGGCGCTAAGTGTCGAATAGTGGCCCGGGAGGCCGGAACACCCGCGGCGGTAAGTGCCGATTGCCGGGCCAGCGCGATCAGTACAGACCCTATCACTAAGACCTCGGTCGTATGGATACTACGGTGATGATCGCTTCTGCTACCGGCTTCGCCCCTCGATCGGAGCTATGATCGATGTCACCCCTTCCGTGTTCGACGCGTCGCTCTCGCGGTCGGGAGACTCGGGCATCGACTCGTTCGTCGATCGGCACGCTCCCGACGTCGCGTACACGTACTACGGTGCCGGCAAAGTCGCCCTCCGAGACGGCCTCGCCGGCCTCGTCGAGCCCGGCGAAAACGTCCTCGTTCCCGCCTATCTCTCGCCTGCCGTGGTCGAACCGTTTCACGAACTCGGCCTCGAGTCGCGTTTCTATGCGATCGAGAGCACGCTCGCACCCGACTTCGACGACCTGGAGCAGCGACTCGACGACGACACCGTCGCCATCGTGTCCGTCAACTACTTCGGCTTCCCCCAGCCCGGACTCGAGCGGATCGCGTCCCTGGCCGACGAGCACGACTGTTACCACGTCGACGACAACGCGCACGCGCCGCTCAGCGTCGACGAGGGGACGCTGCTCGGGACCGTCGGCGACCTCGGAATCACGACGCTGCGGAAACTGCTTCCGGTGCCCGACGGGGCCGTCCTCTACTGTGCCGACGACGAGGTCCGCGAGGCGTTCGACCCCTCGCCGCTCGCCGGACCGGCGGACCGGGTCGGGGCCGCCGACTGCCGGTACGTCGCGTCCTCGGTCGCCGAAACCGTCCTCGGGGCGAGCCCGTCGCTCCATCGCTCGGTCGAGGCGTTCCTCGCGGACGGCGCGGACGATCCCTCGAGCGTCGACCCAGAAGCGCGGTTCGAGGCGGGAAAGGCCCCGATGTCGAGGCTCTCGAAGGCCGTCGCCGACGCAGCGGAGCCGGATGCGATCCGGGCGGCCCGGCGCGAGAACTTCCGGACCTGGCGGCGGGTGCTGGACGACCGCGACGACGTGACACCACTCTACGATCGACTTCCCGACGGGATCAGTCCCTACGAGTTCCCCGTCCGCGCGGATGAGCCAGCCGGGTTCCAGTCGGAACTCGCGGACTGTGGCGTCGTCGGTGCCCACTCCTGGCCGATCCTCCGCGAGTCCGTTCACGGGAACGAGGCCTACGAGACGGCGAACCGGCTTTCGGAAGAAGTCGTCACCCTGCCCGTCCACCAGGGGATCGAGCCGTCGGCGATCGAGGCCGTCGGCGACCGCCTCGAACACTGAGAACGATTCGAACCGCGGGAATCGCGCTTCTGCTACCGTTACTCGGCCGTCGCGGCTTCGGTCAGCTCCGCGAGCACGTCGTCGCTCAGGCCGTACGTCCGGTCGGCCGTCCGCTCGAGAACGCCTTCCGTCCGGAGCTCCGACAGCAGGCTCTGGACCGCGACCGGCGATCGATCGACCTGCGTGGCGACTGGTTCCGTCTCGAGTGGCCCCTCACGAGCGAAGACGGCGAGGATCTCGCCGGCCGTCTCGGTCGAACACCGCGACCCTTCGCACGCGCGCTGGACTCGCTCGTCGAGCCACGGAACCTCGAGGAGGTCGGCGAGGTCGCGCTCCTCGTCTGCGACGACGAATCTCGGCTCGTCGGTCGGGCCCGTCTCTCCGTCGCCGTCAGACGCATCGGACTCGCCCTCGTCGTCGACCGGGGTGTAGCCGTACTCGTGGGCCTCGCCGCCGGCCTGAACGATTCCCGAGTCGTCGGATCCGCCGTCCGCACCGCCGGCCTCGGCTCCGCCGTTCTCCTCGTCCTCGCCGGAGTCCAGATACGGCCGCTCGCGCTCGAGATCGCGCACGATTCCGCGAAGTTGCTTGTTCTCCCGTTTGAGCTGTCGTAGCTTCTCGGCTCGCGCGTCGAGCTCCTCCTGAAGGTCCTCGATCAGCTCGTCGCGTCCCTCGAGCGTCTCCCGGAGGTCGTCGCGTTCGGCCTCGAGTTCGGCGATCTCCTCGTGGAGTCGGCGCAGGTCCTCGCCGCTGCCGCCGGGTAGCTGCGACTGGACCGTCTCCGTGTTCTGCAGGGCGTCGGCCATCTGCCTGGCCGCGCTCGAGACGTCTCGGGCGGAGGACAGTTCGTCCTCTAGCGTCTCGATCCGTTTCTCTTTCTTCTCGAGTTCGTTCTCGAGTTCGTTGATCCGGTCCTGTTCGCGGTCCTTGCGCTCGGAGATTTCCTGGAGGTCGCCGACCAGCGCGTCCGAGACCGATTTGAGCTCGGGCCGCTCGAAGTCGTCGAGCCCGGGCGTCGCCCCGGCGTCGAAGGTCCGCTTGCGGCGGAACTGGATCTTCCGGACGTCGACCTCGGTCCAGTCGGTCTGGACGAACGCCTGTCCGTCGTCGAGGTCGGCGACGAGTTCGGAGTACTCGGTGTCGATGATCCGACCGACGACCTTGGTGTCGTTGTCCCAGGTCAGCCGGTGCCAGACCAGCCAGTTGGCCTGCGTGATGAAGTCCTTCTTCACGTCGGCCGGACGCTGGCTGATCCCGAGGATTCCGAGCCCGTGTTTCCGCCCGCGTTTGCTTATCTTGATCAGGAGATTCCCCGTCTCGCCGACGCCGCCGCCCTCCGGGATGTACTCGTGAACCTCCTCGACGACCAGCAGGAACGGCTTCTTGAGCTTCTTCTCCTTGACGAACAACTGGCGGGCCACTTCCCGGAGCAGTTCGTCGGCCACGTCTTCGTCGAGGTACCCGGACACGTCGAGGATGACGGGGACGTTCTCCTCGAGCGCGATCGTCGCCATCTGCTCGGCGTGTTCCGGCCCGATCTGGATGTCACACTCCTCGTCGGCCCCGGCGTGAAGCATCTCGTACTCCTCTTTCAGCCCGTAGTACTCCCCGTCCGTGTCGACGATGAGAAGGGGGTAGCCGGCCTCGAGCAACTCCTCGGCGATGACCGACGCGGTGTTGGACTTCCCCGACCCTGACTTGCCGGTGACGAACCCGCGGCCGGTGAGCAGTTCGACCACCGGCAGCTTCAGGTTCGCGCCGTCGGCCGTCTCGCCGACGAGGATCTGGCGCTGCGTCGGTTCGTCGCTCACCGTCGCACCACCTCGAGTACGCGCGACTCGTTCATACTATCAGTACAGTTCGAACACGTAACCTTGAATATTGGCCTCGATTCGGTTCCGGAGTCGTCCGGCACCTCGGAATCGATCAGCGCTCGTCTCGTTCGACCGTCTGCTCGCGGACCGTCATCCCCTTGCGACCGAGATGTTGGAGCTGTTTCCGCGCGAAGTCCTCCTCTCGAGTCCCCCGCGTCGCCAGTACGTAGACCAGCGCGCCGCCGGCGGGACGCATCGTCCGGCCCGCTCGTTGTGTCCCCTGCCGGCGGCTCCCGCCGAGCCCGGAGGCGATGATCGCCAGATCGGCCGTCGGCAGGTCGATCCCCTCGTCGCCGACTCGAGAGACGATCAGCAGGTCGCGCTCGTCCCGGCGGAACTCCTCGAGCAATCGCCGACGCTCGTGGTGTGGTGTCTCTCCGCTGAGGAAGGGGACCTCGAGCGCCGCGGAGAGGTCCCGGCCCTGCTCGAGATAGTCGACGAAGACCAGCGCCTTCGAGTCGGGGTGGGCCGACAGCAGGTAGCGGACCTCGTCGACCTTCCCCCGGTTCTTCGCGGCGACGCGGTACTTCTCGCGGCCGTCGGCCGAGCCGTAGGCGTTGGCCTGCTCGTCGTCGCCCCACGGCACGTACCGGATCTCGAGTTCGGGTTCGGCGACGAAGCCGGCCTCGAACAGCGCCTCCCAGTCGGTGCCGATCGGCGGGCCGACGAGGGTGAAGATCTCGGTCTGGCGGTCGTCCTCCCGGATCGGGCTCGCGGAGAGGCCGAGGCGGTGTTTGGACTGTAAGTGCGTGCTCCGCCGGTAGACGTCCGAGGGGACGTGCTGGCACTCGTCGAAGATCACCAGCCCCCACTCGCGGTCGTCGAACAGCGAGCGGTGGCGATCCATCCCCGCGATCTGGTAGGTGGCGATCGTCACCGGCCGCACCTCCTTGCGTCCGCCGTGGTACTGTCCGACCTGATCGGCCTCGAGCGAGGTGTACTCGAGGATCGCGTCGGCCCACTGCTGTGCGAGGTCGCGGCTCGGTACCAGGACGAGGGTCTCGCCCTCGACGTGGGACATCGCGCCCATCGCGGCGACCGTCTTCCCGCTACCCGGCGGGCCGACGAAGACCCCTTCGCCGGCCTCGGCGAAGCGGTCGACCCACGTCTGCTGGTAGTCCCGGAGTCGAACCCCGAGGTCGATCGGTAGCTCCTCGCCGGACGCGAGTTCCCGCTGGTCCTGTACCGGGTAGCCCGCCTCGTAGAGAATCCGCTTGATTGCGGCCTCCGAGCCCTCGCGGACCCAGTCCTCGGTGTCCGAAATCGGCGCGTGGACGTGCTCTTCGTCTAACTTCTGGCGGGCGACGTTGCCCATGACTTCGGGGCTCTGGGCCTCGAGCACGGTGTAGCCCTCCTCGTGAGTCACGAGCCGGAACTGGTGGGCGCGGTCCCACTGGCTGTGGACCCACTCCTCGAGTTGCTCCGACCGCTGGCCGAGCGCCTGCCGCATCGTCCGGGCCAGTTCGTCGAACGTGTCGTGGGGCGTCCCCCAGACGTCCTCCGGGCGGACGACGTACCGATATCCCTGTTCGCCGTTGGCGTCGGCCAGATGGGCGAACTGCGAGAGTTGCGCGCGCGTGAACTGATCGGGCCGGTCGACGACGATCTCCCGACGTTTCGGGAAGACGACCACGCGCTCCCTGTCGGTGAGATCCTCGAGTTCGCTGGGGTACCAGACGACGGGATCGGTCGACACCGAGAGGCGCTCGAGTTCCCCACGCTCGGCGAGAGCCTCGAGCCGGTCGCTCGTTTCTTCGTGGGGGACCTCGAGGGCGCGGGAGACGGCTGCGGCCGTCAGGACGGGCCGGCCCTCCCGCTGGCTGGCGTCGTGGAAGTCGGCGATGGTGAATTCCTCGTCGCCGTTTTCGTCACCGCCGTTCGTCTCGGGACTCGCACCGGTGTCGCTCGCGCCGGCGCCGGCCGTCTCCCCGTCGGTCAGATGGGGGGACTCGCTTCGCTGTTCGTCGGAGGGCGGCGAAGAACGTTCGTCGGTCACTGCCGGGTCGTAACGGCGGTGGGGGTAAACCGATTTCGCTCGTCGGTCCGGATCGCCACGGCGCGTTCAGTCCGGGCGCATTCGTCCGTTCGCGGGCAACGGTATATGTCGGCCGCAAGCGTACCGCTTCGTATGTTCCACGCGATCCTCCCGGAGGGACAGATCGTCTGCGAGCGCTACGAACACGCCGACGACGGCCTCGAGTTGTACGACGAGGACGACCACTTCCTCGCGTTCGTTCCGTACAGCAACTTACACGCGCTGCTCGACGAGGAGGTCTACGAAGAGGACGACCGCTCGGTCATGTAGCGGGCTGCTGGTCGATCGCCTCGAGTTGCTCTCGATACCGGTTGCGGACGGTGACGACGGTCGTCTGGGCGGTGTCGGCGACGGCGCGCTGCGGGATGGTCTCGTCACAGAGCAGGCCGGCGGCGTAGATCGCGGCGGCGGCGAAGCCGGTCGGCGACTTGCCCGAGTGGAGTCCCTGCTCTGTCGTCCGGTCGATGATCTCGATGGCCTTCGTTTCCACGTCCTTGTCGACGTCCAACTCCGAACAGAATCGGGGGACGAACTGGCGAGGGTTCGTCGGCTCCAGGTTGATGTCGAGTTCGTCCGCGATGTACCGGTAGGTCCGACCGATCTCGCGTTGCTCGACGCGGGAAACAGACGTTACCTCCTCGAGGCTCCGTGGTATGTCCTCTTTACGACACGCGGTGTAGAGTGCGCTGGTCGCGACGCCTTCGATCGAGCGCCCGCGGATGAGGTCCTGCTCGAGTGCCTGCCGATAGATGACGCTCGCCGTTTCCTTGACGGGTTTGGGAACGCCCAGCGCGCTGACCATCCGGTCGATCTCCGAGAGGGCGTACTTGAGGTTTCGTTCGCCCGCGTTTTTCGTTCGGATTCGTTCCTGCCATACCCGGAGTCGATGGAGCTGGCCGTGCTTGTCGGCCGACATCGAGTGGCCGTTCGCGTCCTTGTTCCGCCAGTCGATGGTTGTCGTTAATCCCCGGTCGTGCATCGACTGGGTCAGCGGCGCACCGACCCGCGACAGTTCGTCGTGCTCCTGAGCGTTGAACGCTCGCCATTCCGGTCCGTAATCGATGGGATCTTCGCTCAGGACCAGGCCACAGTCCTCACAGACCTGCTCGCCGCGGTCCGGATCGTGGACGATCGTGTCGGTCTCGCAGTCGGGACACAGACCAGTCTCCTCCGTCTCTGACTGTGATTCGCTGCTACGTTGATCGGTGATAGACCGCGTCATCAGTACCGGACGAAACCGTGCCGGCACTGTAAGGGGTTCACATGGTTTCGCGGGAAACACCGACTTACTGTGGCGTTCCCGGCGTGGAAGGGAAAGAGAAAGGAAAATCGAACGATGCGGCCGCCGCGTGCCTCGAGCGAGCACCCGCGACGGCCGGGCCGAGACCGTGTCCCATCGGTCGCGTCGGGGTGAAGCAACCGTTGCCTGGTCGCTTCGACCCAGCATGACCAATGTCCACACGTCACATGAATGGTACCGATCGTTGTTGCGACTCGACGACGTAAATCGTCCATTCATCGGGTAAATCGCTCTTTCGCGTGTGAACTGTCGTTCGACTTTATATCGGCTGCGCCGAACGGTCGGTACCAGTGCCGTGTTGTCACGCAGCCCATCGACTCCCGACGGCGTCCGTCCGCTGCGGGCCGAACCGGTGTACGCCATCGATACGTTCGCACAACCGGTTGATACCGCGTAGCCGCTCGTGCGGGGGGAAGCGACCGAGCGGGCGGCGAAACGCCCTCGCAGTCGTGCGGCTGGGAAGTCGCTCCGTACCTCCTTTGCAGACGGTGCGAAACGTGGTCGTGTTTAAGAGTATCTCTGTTGGTGTACAACCTGGTGTGTCAATCGTGACTTCGACTCGCCGTTCGAACGTACAGCGGTCGCCGTCGTGCCGAGATTCCGGTGATACTGGCTCCAGGGATCAGGGATCGGCGAACTCGAATGGCATCGCTACGACCGGAGGCTCAGAATAATGTCCTCGATCGATACGTCCCTCCCGGACGAAATCGCGTCGGTCGCCGATGCCGACGAAGACGAACGTCTCTCGAAGGACGTCATTTTCGAGCTCCTGAAGAATCGCCGCCGCCGAGAAGTCCTCGCGTACTTGCTGGAAGCCGACGAAACGGTTACACTCGGTGAACTCGCCGAACAGATCGCCGCCTGGGAGAACGACACCGAGGTCAATGCGCTCAGCTCCGACCAGCGCAAGCGCGTCTACGTCGCCCTCTATCAGACCCACCTCCCGAAAATGGACGACGCCGGTATCGTCGAGTACGATCAGGACCGTGGCCTGATCTCCCTGGCGGACAACGCCGACCTGCTGATGATGTATCTCGACACGGACACCCATCGACAGGACCGCTGGGATCGCTGGTACGCCGGACTCAGCGTCGCCGGTGCCGCCCTCCTCGGCGCGGCGTTTCTCGGCGCGCCGGGCCTCTCGGCCCTTCCGATACTCGCCCTCGCCGGGACCGTCATCGTCGCGTTTCTCCTCCTCTCTACGGCCCACGTCGTGACGAACCACCGACGCGAACGCAACGTCGACGGGAAACTCTCTCGCATCGAGTGAGCCGTCCACGGCGGTACTGACCGTCGCCTGCACTGACCGTTCTCACCACTGTTGTCCAGTCTGGCGCGACCGATCTTCGCAGCACCGGCACCGCCGAACGGACGACCGCTGCTCGGTTCGCTCACTCGTCCGGCCGCTGAGAAGGGTTTTTATTACCTGAATTCGTACTGTCGAATGGCTCCCGACGACCGTCATCCAGTACCGGAACAGTCGCGTGCCAGCAGCTGTTCCAGGCGCGGGAGCCTCTTACTTATCCGGGATGCAGGAGAAAACCTACGGCCGAAGCCGTGGGTAGCTCAAACGTTAGTCTCCGGCTCCTCGACCGTTTCCAATCAATCAGGGACAACGTCGCGGCTGCGCGTTCAGTAGCCGCCGGCTGGCAACGGTAAACGCCGACATTACAATGCAGGGTACTCACTCGTGTACTGACATGGTTGGTGTCACCGGCCGAACAACGAGTTCCGACGATCGGTCGTTCGCCGCGTCGCTCGAGCCGCTCGTTCACACGGATCGGTACGAGCGCGAGGTCGTCCACGAGTCGTCGTCCTGTGCGGTCGGTACGACGGCCTACCCGGAGTATCCCGTTCGCATCGTCGAGGACGAGGACCGCTGGGTCTGCCTCGAGGGCCGGATCTACGATCGGCCCGACGACGTGCTCGAGCGCGAACTCCTCGAGGTCGCGACTGACGTCCTCGCAGCCGACGGCGACGAGGCGTTTCTGACGGAGTGGCTGCTCGAGACCGACGGCGAGTTTCTGTTGGTCGCTGTCGATAAGGACAGCGGCCGGCTCGGGTTGCTCAACGATCCGCTCGCCCGGCTGCCGACGTACTACTTCCACGACGGGGAGACGTTTCTGTTCTCACGGGAACTGCGATACCTGATCAACGAAGCGCCGATCGAGGGGTTCGACCCAATGGGCGTCGCTCAGTGTCTCCTCTTCGGCTACTCGTTGGGCGATCGGACGCTCGTACAGGGAGCTAACCGACTTCGGCCGGGGACGAAGCTCACCGTCGACCCGGACTGCGGCGCGATCACCGAGACGGCGCTTCACCGCTTCGACTTCGGGGAGCCGACCTTCGCCGACCGGAGCCGATCGCGAAACGCGAGCGAACTCGTCGATCGGTTCGAACGGGCCTGCCGAAGGCGCTCGGGACGGGGCAGTCGCGACGTGATTTCGCTGAGCGGCGGCCTCGATTCCCGCTCGGTGCTCGCCGGGTACTCCGCCGAAGGGATTCCGATGACTGCAGCGACGATGGCCTCCGACGAGTTCGTCCCGCCTTCTGACGTCGAGATCGCTCGCGAGTTGGCCGGCGAACTCGAGGTCGACTGGCAGCGCTACGAGGTCGGCCCGCCGAACGGCTCTGATCTCGATCGGATCATCAAGACGAAGAACGGCCAGATCGGACTTCTGACCTCGTTCATCCTCGACTTTTTCCGACAACTGCGCGCGGAGTACGACGCCAGCCTCACTTACGTCACCGGCGACGGCGGCGACAAGGTCCTCCCCGACCTCACCCCCGCGCGGCCGCTCGCCGACGAGTCGGAGTTGGTCGACTACATCGTCGAGGAGAACTGCTTCCTCTCGCTCGAGCAGGTCGCACGCATCACCGGACTGTCGGCCGAGGCTATTCGGCGTAGCGTCCACGACCGCCTCTGCATGTATCCCGAGTCCGACCCCGACTCGAAGTACGTCCACTTCCTCGTCTACGAGCGAGGCGTCAACTTCCTGTTCGAGGGCGAAGACCGCAATCGGTTCTTCTTCTGGAGTACGACCCCGTTCTACTCGAGCGACTTTTTCCGGTACGCGATGAACTGCCCGCCCGACCAGAAGGCCAGATACAACCTCTATCGTTCCTTCCTCTCGGAACTCGAGCCCGCGGCCGCGGAACTGCCCCACCCCGACTACGGCGTCCCCGTCGCTTCCACCCGCCACGAAGCCGCGGCGTTCGTCGACGACCTGCTCTCGCGGTATCCGCGCGTCTTCGACGCGGTCCAGCCGATCGTCAAGTCGATCAACGGCCTCGAGACGGACTCGCAGCTTCGACCGGATACAGTCGACTGCATTCGCACTCAGGTCGAGCAATGCGAGGCCGTCGACGACGTGCTCTCGACCGACGAACTCCACGCCTTCCTCGACGCCCGTGCCGACCACGACCGGACGTCGGTCTACCGGCTCTTCGCGCTCACCTCCTTCATCGACGACGTCCACTCCTCGCAGAGCGTCCTCGAGTCACGCCGGGATACCGTGTTCGGCTGACTGTCCCAGTCGAATTATCGTTGGCGTCTGAGTATCCGGATTCGGTGTCAGCCACGAAACTGATCACGTCCCGAATCGTATACTAGTGGTTGAATAGCGGATTCTGACAGTAGAAACATCGGAACTGTTTTCATATTAGTATCGATTCAGCGGAACGGATAGCGTCTCTCCTTGCGGCCTGCCGGTTTTCAATATTAGATACCGTGGTAGATGCGCAATGAAAAAATGAATATTCTACCACGATACAATGATTATAACGGAATTTTATCGATAATTGGGAAGGAAAGTTTATGGTTCGGTAGTGTTCTCTCTCAGGTCGCATGGCACGCGACGATCCGGGCTGGGACGGTGACCGTCCCGCCGAACCGACGACGAGCAACGACGAACGAGACTGGAGTAGCACGATCGACCGACGGTCGTATCTGAAACTGGCCGGCGCGACGGCACTCGCTGCGGGCGTCAGCGCTGGCGCGGCGAGCGCCGCCGGCGAGGAGTACGACGTGATCGAGGCCCGCGGGCAGACGATCCGCGTCAGTTCCGGCCAGACCTGGGAGAACAAGCTGATAGATCTCGGCAACGGCGGGACGATCACCATCGTCGCCACAGGGACGAACTGGACCATCCGAAACATCGGGTTCCGCGGCACCCTCGGCGCGACCGGCACGGCCCCGAACAGCGGGACCGTCTTCGGCATCGCCGACACCGGGGGCAACACCTCCACGCTCGAGAACATCTACTGGGGGCGCGGCAACCCCGACCGGCCGTCGAACGAGCGCCCGCTGTTGATGTGGGTCGATCCCGACCACAGCGGCCGTCTCGACGTCCGGAACGTGAACTTCGGTCACGCCGGCTGTAACGGGATCTACGGCTCCGCGCCCGCGTACAACGGCAACGGGGGCTCGATCCACATCGACCGCTGTTACACGTACGACAGCCACCACACGGGATTTCGCATCGGCGACAACGGCTGTACGATCTCCAATTCGGTCGTCTACAAGAGCGGGACCCGGGCCGCGGCTCGCGGCATCTGGGTGTGGGCGGGCAACTACGGCGGCGGTGCCACGATCGAGAACACGCAGATCATCACGAACGGCACCGGCGGCGGCGTCGTCACGCACAACGGCCCCTCCGTTTCGATGGATCAGGTCTACACCGACGACGGCTCCGGTACCCACGGCAGTCCCGAACACTTCGTCCCCGACGGCGTCCCGACCTCGCCCGAAGCGGCCGCGAGCGGTGGGACGGCATCCGGTTCGCCCTCAAGTAGCGACGGCGGGACGGACCTCCCGGAAAACACCCTCACGGTGACGGGCACCGGCGAGCCCACGGAGTACTACGTCGAGACGACCGACGAGCTCGTCGCCGATCCCGACGTCGGCTCGCTCGAGAGCCACGATTCGATCGACGCCACGAGCGCGACCGGCTGGGTGACGAACACCTCCCACGTCGACGGCTATCGGTTCGCCGGCGACCTCCACGAGGTCGCGTTCCGCCAGGGCTCGGCCCACGTCGAGGTCAACGGCGAGCCGATCGATCCCGACCAGTACAACGGCGACCAGCCGACCCTCGAGAACACGCTGCTGGTCGACGGCGTCGGCACTTCGGGCGGGACGCGCTACGAGTTCGCGGTCTCCGGGGCCGCCGAGAAGGCGACCGTCAAGGGAGCCACGATCGACAGCGAGGACACCGTCGACGGCGGGACCATTACGGGCAGCGTTGCCGGCTGGCGCGACGGCTTCAATTTCAGCGGCGAGCTGACGGACCTCACGCTCGACGGCGACGCTCGTGTCTACGTCAACGGCGAGCAGGTCGACCCCGCCGACTACGGCGACGAACAGCCCCACGTGCTGACGCTGGTCGGCAACGGCTCGAGCGCCAGCTACGAGATCACGGTCGACGGGACGATCGATACAGTGGCGGGCGACGCCGCCGAAGATCACGCCACGGTGCTCTCTGACACTACCGTCGAGGGCTCGATCGAACGCGACGCTCAGCGGTTCCGGTTCTCCGGGGCGCTCACCGACGTCACGTTCCACGACGGCTCGGCACACGTCTACCTCGACGACCAGCGGATCGATCCCGCCGACTACGACGGGCAGGAGCGCCTGCCCCACGCGATCGTGATCGACGGCTCCGGCACCGACGGCCAGTCGTCGTACTCCTTCGCCGTCGACGGCGAGGTCGTCACCGCGAGCTACCGGGACGCCTCGGTCGACCCCGGCGACGCGATCGAGGGCACGGCCGTCAGCGGCAGCGTCGACGACGAACTCGACGCCTACTGGTTCGACGGCGACATCACCGACTTCCGCCTGAACGGCGACGCGAGCGTCGACGTCCAGTACAACGTCTAGAGCGCCTTTTTCCGCCCGAGATCCGTTTCTCACTGCAGTTTCGGCCGCGACGGCTCGCGGTCAGACCGTATCAGCCGAAACCGACTCCGTAGACGGTCGATCGAACTCTTCGACCGACTCGAGCGCCCCGCGACAAACTCGTTCGAGCCGCTCGGCCTGTGCCGTCCAGGTGAGATCCTGCACGTCCTCGCGGGCCCGTTCGCCGAGTCGCGACCGGAGCGCCGGGGACTCGAGGACCATCTGGAGTTTGTCCGCGAGGTCCTGCGGATCCCTGACCTGGGCGAGCAACCCGTTTTCGCCGTTCGCGAGGTAACTTCTGATCCCCTCGAGATTGCTGGTGACGACCGGGAGGCCGCAGGCCACCGCCTCGACGTTCGCCATCCCGAAGCTCTCCGTGTGGCTCGGCAGGCAGAACACGTCGGCCGCGGCGTAGTACGCCGGCAGTTCGGGATGGGGATCTCGCCGTGACAGACGACGGCGTCTTCGAGTCCGAGCGCGGCTGCAAGATCGCGCACCCAGTCACGCTGGCCGGTTCCGACGAGATGCAGCGCCTGCTCTCCCTCGAGGGTCGCGACCGCTTCGAGCAGGTTACCGATCCCCTTAGACTCGACGAGGCGACCGACGAACAGAATAGCTGACCGATCGCTCTCGAAGGCCGGCTCGACGTCCGGTCGAAATCGGTCGGCATCGACGCCCGGCGCAACGATCGCCTCGAAATCGTAGTTGAAGGTCGTCTCGAGTTGACGGGCAGTGTCGGCCGAGTTCGCGACGAGCAACTCCGTCTGCGAGAATCGATCGCGGAGTCGAGTCCCGAACCCGACGCTCGAGGCTTTGTGAAAGGTATAGAGGGTCGGCACGTCCACCAGATTCGAGAGGAGCGGTTGTCGTTCACGTGATCGACGACGCCGTTTCGAAGCCCCCACAGCGTCATCAGGAGCTTCTCGCGGTTCTGTGCGCCGAGCGGGTTTAGCGGATCGAGCAGTCTCGTCGGATGGTCGTCGAACGCAGGTGTTTCGACGATGTCAACCGCAGAATCGGCCAGTACGGACGCAATCTCCCGCCGCCGGTGTACAGCGTCACGTCGTTCGTCTCGGTCAGGGCGGCCGCCATTCGCTGGGTGTAGACGGCGACGCCGCCGGCGTGGCGAGTACCCGCCGCGTCGTGATAGAGGCCGATTGCATGCGCCGACGAACACGTTTCACCTACATTGTTATATTCTGATAACTATTCGCACAAATCACCCAGCAGTATTGGTCACGCAAACGAACGATGGTACGCTCCCGGGATCGTCGTATTCGGTGTCTGAAACCGCGCTTTGAACGCTCGCAACTGTACCGGATCTCCTCGGTGGGAGTGCTGCTGCTGCACCGTCCGGCAGGAAACAGGAAAACCGTATCGCGTTACTGATCGCGCGCGTTGTACTGGACGTCGATCGTGGCGTCACCGCGCAGGTGGAAGTCGGCGATGCTGCCGTCGAACCAGTAGGCGTCGAGCCAGTTACCGACCGCACCGCGGACGGCCGTCCCCTCGATCACGTCGCCGGCGTCGATCGAGGCACCCTCGTAGTCCGACTGTACGACCGTACCGTCGACCTCGAAGGAGTACGCGCTGGGCCCGTCGGCCTCGACGCCGTCGACCACGATCGCGTGGGGCAGCATCTCGTTGTCGCCGTACTCGCTCGGATCGATCGGCTCGCCGTCGACGGTGACGTCGGCCTCGCCATCGGTGAACGTCACGTCGGTGACCGCCCCCGAGAAGCGGAACGTCTGGCTTCCGTCGGTGAGCGAACTCTGGACGGTCGATCCCGAGATGGTCGTCGCCTCGGCCGTCGGCTCGTCGTCGGAGACCAGTTCGATCGTCCCGTCGACCGTGATTTCGTAGCTCGTGGGCGTCCCTCGGCCAGTGACCTCGAGCACGTGGGGTAGCTGTTGGCCGTAGTCGGCGGGGTCGACCTGCTCGCCGTTGACCAGAATCGAGCCCGGCCCGTCGACGGTGAGGTCCGTCAGGTCGCCATCGAACCGGAAGGCATCCTTCCAGTCGGCGACGCTTCCCTGCACCGTGGAGCCGTCGATCGCGTCTTCGTCGTCGACCGACGCGCCCTCGTAGTTCGAGTGCTCGACTGCTCCGTCCACGCTGAACTCGTACCGGGTCGCGTCCTCCGGACTGCCGTCGACGAGGAGGACGTTGGGCAACTGGTTGCTTCCGTCGTCGACCGATTGGTCGGTGCCGGAACCGCTCGAGCTACCCGCTGCGGCCGCTTCCGGCGAGGTCGGAACGCCGTCGGGGATCGAGAGGTCGGGACTGCTCGAGACGTCGCTCCCGACGCTTACCGTCGAGCCGGCGGCCCGGTGGATCTGACCGCGGTAACCGCCGCTCTGGAAGTCGACGCTGCCGGGCGATCCGTTCGCGCCAGCCACGAGCGCGTAGGGGTACGGCCCGTCCGCGAAGTGCGAATCCCGGATCGTTACGGTGCCACCGTTCCAGACCCAGACGGGCCGGCCGCTGGTCTCGCCGTAGCCACCGTAGCCGCGGCCGTAGTCGGTGTTGTCGTTGTAGGCGACGCAGTTGACGATTTCGTCGTCCGCACTGCCACACCGGAAGGTCGTGACGCCGTTGTTCTTGCCGAAACAGTTCTCGAAGCGGACGCTGCCGCCGTAGGGCGTGTTGGAACAGTAAAAGCCGTTGTTCGGGTATCCCTGCACGTTGCAGTTGCGGAACGTGATGTCCGCCTCGCTACCCCGGTGCATGAAGACGGCACCGGGACCGTGGACGAAGCTCGAGCCTTCCTTCGTCGCGCCGTCGCCGAGGTACACGTTCTCGACGAGGATATCGCCCTTGCCGGTGTTGATCGAGATCATGAAGGAATCCCCTCGGTAGAGACCTTTGAACCCGATATTTCGAATGGTCGAGTTCGCTCCCTCGACGTAGATCAGGAAACTCTCGCCCGTCGTGAGGTCGATGAGCTTGTTCTCGAACGTTTCGCCGCGCCCGACGCGAACCGTTTGCCCGCGGGCCTCGATCACGTCGTAGTCCTCGCCGGCAGCGCTCGCCGCTCCCGTCAGCGTCGCCGCCGCGGTCGTCGCACCGGCCAGCTTCATGTACGATCGCCGGTGTAGTAAGTCGTTATTACCGCCGTCATCGACCGTCTCCCCATCGTCGGAGGCGGTCGGCTCGTCATCCAGTACCGAAGAGTCGCGTGCCATGCAATCGGGTAATAAGATACTAACGGCATAAACTTTCCGCATTTCTGCACCTAAAATTTACAGACTGTATCTATAATCGGCACGAATTATATAATATTGAGTGGTAATTCGAGACTGAAGAAGACATGCATACAATTTCGATCGGTTGCTGTGGCCCCGACGTATCCGGTCGGTAATATCGAATTACCGAGAGAGAACTCCCGAGGGCTTCGTATTCCCCCAACCGCGTCTCGAGTAAAACGCTATTACCCGAACTGAAACCGTCGTGTTCGTTCGGTCATCTGTCACGCTCGAGCATCTGCACGGTGTCGGTACTCAGTGGAGAGGAGAACAGCGACCACCGAGGGAGGTGAGGAAACGAAAATCGCCGAGCGAACGTGAGAACGAAGTACCGGTGGAGGGCCGGCGGGAAGAGCTCGGAGGTGTGTCAGCGGGGTTCGGTGGAGGGGGATTCGTCAGCGGGGACGGAAGACGGTGTCGCGGGACGCGTCAGCGGGGGTGATCAGTTCGAGCCGCCCGATGCGGCTTCTTCCGGCGAGGTCGGAACGCCGTCCGGAATGAACGGCTCTGGGTCCGTACCGACGTTTTCGCCGAGCTTGACGTTCGAACCGGCGTGTTCGGCGATGCCTGCTTTGTCGTCGTAGTCGCTCTCTTCGACGACGACTTCCGTCGGGTTCCCGTTCGCACCGGCGACGATGGCGTTGTTCTGCCCGTTCATCGCGATCTGACAGTTCGAGACTTCGACCGTTCCGGGGGCCCACGCCCAGATACCGCGGCCGACGTAGCCCTCGCTACTGTCGACGTAGACGCTCGAGTTTGTGACCTTGCTGCCTTCAGTGGCCAGCCGGAAGTGCGAGACGTAACAGTTCGCGGCGTAGCTGCTGTCGATGTGGATCGTGCCGCCGCCCTTGCTGCCGGGCGCGGAGCCGTAGATCGCATTGTCCGCGAAGTTCTGGATGTTGACGTTTTTGAAGTCGATGTGGCCGGAGTGGTCGGGGGCGACCCAGAATGCGGTCTGCCCGTGGCCGTTCGGGTTGGAGTTACCCGTGCTCGAGCCGTCGCCGAGGTAGACGTTTTCGACGGTGCTCGTTCCACCGCTCGCGTCGGCGACGCCGAAGGTGGCGGTGCCGGTGGCAGAGGTGTTCTCGCCTTTGAAACCGATGTTGCGGATCGTCCAGTCGGTATCGCGGGCGGTGATGACGATGTCCTTGCCGGTCGTCATATCGATCAGCTTGTTCTCCCAGGTCTCACCCGCGCCGATGGTGATCGTCTGTCCCTGGGCTTTGATGACCTCGTAGTCGCCCTGGGCCGAGACTGCGCCGGCTCCGCCGAGTGCGGTCGTCGCGGTCGCCACCGCGGCGAGCGAGCGAACGTAGTTGCGGCGGGTTAATCCGGAGTTACGGCCTGTAGTCGGAGTTGAATCCGTCTCGGACGTACGGGGGTTCTGCGCCATACATCTCTGTAACTCCGTCTTACGCTCATAAACTTTTTCTTGCCGATATGGCTTAAATTTACAGACTATGTTTCTAACTTTGTTGAGGAGCGAACAATCTACCGGTGTTTAGTATCGAATATACGACTATCGTGACCGCGTACGTCTCCGGCTGTAATCCCGTATTTGCGAAGGAAATACGAGCATATCGCCGGATAGAAATCGAATTGACGGTGTTTTCCGAAGGCAGTGCGTTAGGCGTCCCAGCGCCGACTGCCTACTGTTTCACCCGATCGCAGCCGACGTTTCCGGCCGGTAATAGACTATTATCGGCTACTTTCTCGCCCGAGAGCGTTGGTTGGTTACCTCCCTCGAGCGAACGGGATCGGCACGGACCCCCGCTCAGTGACTAAGCGTCTTACAGATGACCGGGCGAAAAGAGAGACGAGGCACCGGCGGCGACCGTTACGGCTCGCTGTCGATCGCGTACATCGTGAACTCGTCGTTCGAGATCACTTTGTTCACGTTCGGTTCGCTTTCGAGTCCCTCGACCGCGGCGCGGCTATAATCGAGTTCCTTGTAGACCTGGATCTCCCGCGTCCTGTCCCACTCCGTGACGACGAAGTAGTACTCGTCGGTGGGATAGGCCCCGGTGTAGTTGCCGTCAGAGAAGACGGTGTCGTTGACCGTACCGGTGGCTGCCGACGCACTGCTCAAGGTGTCGCTGCCGGCGAGGCCGTTGATGCCGTGATCGAAGCGGTAGGGATCGTACCCCATGCCCGCGTAGGGGACGCCCTCGGCACCGTGGCTCAGTCCCTCCTGGTAGCCGCTCATCATGTCCTCGGTCACGTGCTGGCTCGATTTGTAGATCAGCGGGGACCCGAACATCGTAATCAGCCCCAAGACGAGGCAGGCCCCCAGCACGAGTGCTGCCACCGCGTTCGCACCCGGTGACGTGATCGTTTTCGAGAGCCCGCCGACGAGCCGTGCGAAGGCGATGCCCGCGAGGATAGTCAGTAAAACGTATATAAAGCCCATCTGTCGGAACGCCATCGTCGGCGTGCCGACGAAGTAGACGAGGAACAGACCGGACAGCGGGAACAGCGAGAGCGAGACGTAGTTCACGTAGGACCTCGTTTCGGCGTCGAGGCTCGAGCGGCCGAGCCAGACGGCCAGTATGAACAGGCCGACGATGAGAGCGATGATCGCCTTGTCGAGGAACATCTTCACGAAAATCTCGCTGAGGCTTCCGCCGATCTCGGTCAGCGACGATCCCTGCTGGTCGACCTGCGCGCTGCCGCCGATGTCCTGTGAGAGCAGGCCGGTGACGAGGCCGACGACGCCTCGTCTGAACCGCTCGTTGCCGAGCGCCCAGAGGCCGAACAGTCCGCCCAGCGAGATCGTGTGGACGTAGGTCGTCGGATGCTCGAGCATCGGGTGGTCGTCGAAGCGGCGGCGCGCGAGGAACTGGACGCCGCTGATCGCGCCGATGAAGACGACGACGTTGAGCATGTGCTGGGGGTGAATAAACAGGAGCGCGAGCCCCGTGAGAAAGACGAGCGCGCTGAACGGGGAGACGCCGAACGGGAGTCGTTCGATCTCCGACCGTCGCCGGAGGTAGGTGACGACCGCAAAGACGACCGCGGGAACGACGAACAGGGCGTTCGAGTTCGTGTGGATCGCCATGAAGGTCGCGATGTTGTTGATCGGAAGCAACATCCAGGAGACGATCGCAGCGAGGCCGACCGCGAGTCCGCTGCCGCCCATCCCGCGGACGACGAGCGGGACGAAGAGCACGAACGGGACGAACAGGACCACCATCCCGACGACGAGGGCGCGCTCGATCGAGACGCCGCCGACGTAGTGCAGGGTCGAGGCGAGCGAGTGAAGTCCCGGATAGAACAGTTCGTGGGGCGCGGTGTTACCGGCGACGATGTCTCGCGTCCAGCCCAGATGGGTGAGCGCATCGCCCATCCCGGCGAAGTAGTAGTTCCGGATCGCGGGGAGGCTCGCGATGGCCGTGACGGTGAACCCGCCGAGACCGATGCCGAGCCCCTGTTCGCGGCCGCGGCAGGTGAGAGACGTACCGACGGCGATCGCGAGCGCGAGCGCGAACCCGAGCCAGGCAGTCGTCGGCGTGCCCGCGTACACGGACGACTCGTAGGCCGTCGCCGGATTCGCCCGCGCGACGAGAATCGCGATCGTGACGGCGACAAATCCGACCGCGACCGTCGCGTTCAACGCCGAGCGTTTCATGGCCGCTCACCGGATTGCTCCGGGTCGATCCCGACATGCATGTGTTGACCCACTCGTCGGCGCTGACTCCGTTTGTTATACAGCTCCTACCCCCGAAAACAGATCCTAGCTCGTCCGTATCGGATATATGCCGTCCCTAACCAATCCGTACAGTCAGCTATCGATCGATTTCTCGATTCCCGATCGATCAACGGTTCTGGTGGTTTTTGTAGCAGGTCGTGATCCACCTGATCGATACACCGACACGCCACTCACCTATGTCATCAATCCTCATCGAGCATCTCTCCACCGACGGCGGAACCCTCGAGTGTTCGGTACGCGCCTCGAGCGACCTCGAGCGGTTCTTCACCGACGAACAGTTTCGAACCGAGTACGACGTCCCGATCGACGACGTCCCCGACGGCGTCCTCGCGATTCCCGTCCTCGCGCAGGTCTGTCCGGTCGCGTGGGCCAACGGGGCCGACGTCTACGTCGACGAAGTCGACGCGACGTTCGCCCGGGCGCTCGACGACGTCCAAGAGTCCCTCTGCGAGATGCACGACTTCCTCGAGGGTGGGACCCTCTACGCACGCCGGACGATCGAGCCCGAGCCCGAGCCGCGAGGCGAGAGTGGGCTGCTGTTTACCGGCGGCGTCGACTCGACGTCTTCGTACGTCCGCCACCGCGAGGAGTCGCCGACGCTGATCAGCATTCGGGGGTGGACGATCACGCCCGACACCGCCGACGACGGGAAGTGGGACGCACTCCGTACGCGCGTCTCGAACTTCGCCGACGACCACGGCTGTGAGACCGCCTTCGTCGAGTCGAACATGCTCTCGTTCCTCGATCATCCCATGCTGCTCGCCCACTACAAACGCTACGTCGACGGCGGCTGGTACAGCTCCGTCGGCCACGGACTCGGCCTCCTCGGGCTCTGCGCCCCGATGGCCTACGCGCGCGCGATGGAGGACCTCTACGTCGCCGCGACCCACTGGGACGGGATCGACCTCGAGTGGGGCTCTCGGCCGGACATCGACGATCGCGTCCGGTGGGCCGGGACGCAGTGTCACCACGACTCGTACGACCTCACTCGACAGGAGCGACTCGACGTCATCGCCGACTACGTCCGCAGCGAGGACCCCGACCTGCAACTGCAGACCTGTAACGACCGCATGGACGGCAACTGCGGCGAGTGCGAGAAGTGCTACCGCACCGCCGTCGGCCTCCGGTTGGCGGGCCTCGAGCCGGCCCAGCACGGCTATCCGTTCTCGGACGCCGACTACCGCGATCTCCGGCGCTCTCTCGAGCGCGGCGACTGGGTGCTGGGCCAGGACGAACGCCACATGTGGGCGGATATTCGTGACCGAGCGCGCGAGATCGAGCCGGCGACGCCGGCCGAGAAAGCGTTCTTCGAGTGGCTCGAGAACGCCGATCTGGACGAGCTGATCTCGACGTCCGGTCCGCCGCTTTCCCACCGGCTCCTCCGGGCCGGCGCGCGAAACGCACCGACCAGCGTCTACAACACCGCCTATCCGGCCTGGAAGACGGCGAAGGCGGGACTGCGATTCGTCAGATCCGAACGGTAGCGTCCGTTCGGGATACCGATTTTCACACTCGAGCGACTCGCGGAGCCGTTGCTCTCTCGAGAGGTTGCGATTCCATTTGAGATTTCATTCAACTATCTATCTTTGCTGAACCATATACAGGGCTCTAAGCCCGATATTTTGGCAAATGGGATAGTTTCGAAAACGGACCGATAGCTATACTTGAATAGAATTGAAAGTGGCTGGCGATGGCCCAAGCCACAGATCGATTGCGCCGGTACCTCGAGGACGAACTCGAGGCCTGTTGCGACGAGGACGTCGACCAGCGACTCGAGGAACTGAACGCGCTCGAGGCGACTGTCGGGCGAGCGCGGATCGACGCCGAACTCGAGGTGCTGTCGGCGCTGGCCAACGAGACGCGGTACGCGCTCGTCCGCGCTCTGGTGGCGGCGGGGGAGGAACTCTGCGTCTGCGAACTCCACGCCGTCGTCGACGTGAGCGAGAGCGGCCTCAGCCACGCTCTCTCGGCGCTGGTCGACGCGGGACTCGCCGAGGGACGGAAGGACGGCCGCTGGAAGAAGTACCGGGCGACCAACCGCGCGGTCGCGCTCGTAACCGTCCTCGAGGGGAGCGTGACCGATGTCTAGCGCCGGGGCACACGAGCACGGCCCGGACTGCGGCTGCGAGAGCTGTGGCGATCCGCGCTCGATGGATCTCCTGGACAAGTACCTCACCGTGTGGATCTTCGCCGCGATGGTCGTCGGCGTCGGTCTCGGTCACGTCGCGCCGTCGGTGACCGGGCCGATCCGGGACCTCCACCTCGTAGAGATCGGGCTCGTGGCGATGATGTACCCTCCGCTGGCGAAGGCCGACTACTCACGGCTCCCGACGGTCTTTCGCAACTGGCGGGTGCTGGGACTGAGCCTCGTCCAGAACTGGCTCATCGGGCCGACGCTGATGTTCGGGCTCGCGGTGGTCTTCTTCAGCGGGCTCGTCCCCGGCCTGCCGGCCCGTCCCGAATACTTCCTCGGGCTGATCTTCATCGGGATGGCCCGGTGTATCGCCATGGTGCTGGTCTGGAACGAACTCGCGGAGGGGTCGACCGAATACGTCACCGGCCTCGTCGCGTTCAACAGCCTCTTCCAGATCCTCACCTACGGGGTGTACGTCTGGTTTTTCGCGCTCGTCTTGCCACCGCTGCTCGGGATGGAGGCCCTCGCCGCCGAGATTACGACGTTCAACATCTCGCCCGAACAGGTGTTCTTCGCCATCGCGGTCTTCCTCGGCCTCCCCTTCGCGGGCGGGGTCCTCACCCGCTTCGTCGGCACACGGGCCAGGGGCGAGGAGTGGTACGACGACGAGTTTGTCCCGACGATCGACCCGTTGACGCTCGTGGCACTGCTGTTCACGGTCGTCGTGATGTTCGCTACGCAGGGCGAGACCATCGTCACCGCGCCGGGCGACGTGCTCCTGATCGCCGTCCCGCTGACGATCTACTTCGTCGTGATGTTCTTCGTCAGCTTCGGGATGGGCCGAGGGATCGGTGCCGACTACTCGACGACCACCGCCATCGGCTTCACCGCAGCTTCGAACAACTTCGAACTCGCCATCGCCGTCGCCGTAGCGGTGTTCGGCGTCGGCTCCGGCGTGGCCTTTGCGACCGTCGTCGGCCCGCTCATCGAGGTGCCCGTTCTGCTCGCGCTCGTCAACGTCGCGTTATACTTCCAGCGACGGTTCGACTGGCGAGGGCGGGTGACCGGCGGCCTCGAGCGAGCGACCGGCGAACCGACGACAGACGACTGACGACTGACGAAACGAACACCCATGCAATCCAAACCGACCTCCCCGACGACGACCGATCGAATCGACACCGCGTCCACCGTTGGCGGACGCACGACCGCTGATACCGACGGTGCTCGAACGCCGAGCGAGGTGTCCCCATGAGCGACGTGGGCGAAGAGAGTGACGGTCGCGTCCGAATCGCTTTCGTCTGCGTCCAGAACGCCGGGCGATCGCAGATGGCGACCGCGTTCGCCGAGCGCGAGCGCGACCGGCGGGGCCTCGAGGACCGCGTCGAGATTCTGACCGGCGGCACGAACCCGGCCGCGGCGGTCCACGACGAAGTGATCGACGTGATGCGCGAGACGGGGGTCGACCTCGCCGAGCGCACACCCCGCGAGATCTCGTCCGCGGACCTGCGAAGCTGTGACGCCGTCGCGACGATGGGCTGTTCTACCCTCGATCTCGGCGACGCGGAGACCGCCGTGGACGTCCGGGACTGGGCGCTTCCGGATCCGGACGGCGCGGACCCCGAGCGCGTCCGCGAGATCCGGGACGAGGTCGAGCGCCGGGTAGTCGCGCTGTTCGATGACCTGTTTTCGGCCGACTGATCGCGACGACCCGCTCGGGGCCGAAAAGTCTCCGAACGGTCGCTCTGGGGCCGATTGCAGTCATATTCGGTCGCCGGCGGCCGACCGAGAGCCGTGCCGTCACCCTTTTCGTCACTACTCGTGAAGTACTAGCGTCTTACCCAATGGACCCCGAAATCGACGACCTGGCCTCGGTCCTGCTCGAGTACGCTCAGGACAAACTCGCCGTCGTCGACGACGCGGGTACCTACGTCTACGTCAACGAGGCGAGCGCGTCTATTCTCTCGTTCGAACCGGAGCACCTCGTCGACGAGTGCGCGATGGAGTTCATCCATCCGGACGACAGACGAGCGGTCACGGAGCAGTTCGATCAGGTCAGCGCGTCGACCCAGTCCTCGGCGACGGTCCAGTACCGACACGCCACCGGGAGCGGCGGCTGGGTGTGGCTCGAGAGCCGGTTTACCGATCCGCCCGACGACGCTCTCGACGGCTACGTCGTCAGTTCGCGAGACATCACCGAACGGGTCACCGCGGAACGGGAACGCCGCGACGCCGAGAGCCGACTGCGGACGATCGCCGGCACGGTTGGTGACGTCCTGTGGATGTTCGACGGCGACTGGACCGAACTGCTGTTCGTCAACCCGGCGTACGAGGACGTATTCGGTCTGCCCGTCGATGCGCTCGAGGCGGATCCGCACAACTTCCTCGAGGTCGTTCACCCCGACGACGTCGACTGCGTCCGGGAGGCGATGGCCCGCGCCTCGGCGGGGGAATCGGTCGACATCGAGTATCGGGTCAATCCGAAGACGGACTACAGCCGCTGGGTCTGGGTGCGGGCGGTCCCGATCCGCGACGACGGCGAGGTCGTCAAGATCGTCGGTTTCTCGCGGGACGTCACCGACCGCCGCCGTCGGGAGCGCCAGCTCGCGGTCATGGACAACCTCCTCCGACACAACCTGCGAAACGACATGGCCGTCATTATGGGAAACGCGGAGTGTATCGCCCGAGACACCGACGAGCCCGCGAGCGAGCGCGCCGAGATCATCCGTCAACAGGGCCGTGAGCTGCTCGAGAGCACCGCCAAACAGCGCGAGATAATCGATCTCCTCACGGAGCGGACGACGCCGGAAGCGATCGACCTCGTTCCGGTCGCGTCCGACGCGATCGGGACGATCCGCGACCAGCATCCGTCGGTGACGGTCGAGCTAACCGCCCCCGACGCGGCGATTGCCCGGACGCTCCACGAGGTGGAACTGGCCGTCGTCGAACTCCTCGAGAACGCCATCCAGCACGATCCGAACGGGTTGCCAGCGCTGTCCGTGTCCGTCTGCGCTCGCGAGGACCGGGTCGAGATCGCGATCGAAGACAGCTGTCCGCCGATTCCGGAGGTCGAGTTCCGCGTGCTCACCGGCGACTGGAAGATGGACGACGTCTACCACACGTCCGGCCTGGGGCTGTGGCTGGTTTACTGGGTCGTCGATCTCTCGGACGGACACATCGCGTTCGAACGCACCGAGACGGGCAACGCGATCACCGTCTCGCTGCCGCGTGAATCGTTGTAGCGCTGCGAAACTCCCTCGCCGAGACGATTGTACTGCAGATACTGGAGTTGCGTCGGCGCGTCGGTGTCGAAGCCCTGTCGCTCGTAAAACACGGCGGCGGGGCTCTCGCGCGTGGTCGATAGATACGCGCGGTCGACGCCTCGCTCCTGTAGGTCGCGCTGCAGAGGGTCGACGAGTGTAGTGTCGCCCCTCGGTGCTACCGATTCGAAGTTACGTACATCTTCTGTGAGTGATGAATATTCTCGGATTCCACTGCTCGTGGCGGCCGAGAACGAACCCGTGAGCCTCGGCTCTCTGCGGTCCCCACGTGCCTCAGTCCGACGGGAGCAGTCAGGATCTCCCGCAGCCGCCTCCGTGCGCTCTCGTGGGTCAAGTCGTCGTTCCAAGGAGGAGGAGTAAACGTGTCCACGAACACCGACGAAACGGCGTCGAGGACCGACCTGCGAACCCGCGTCGTCAGGATGGTCGAACGGCCGCCGCTCCTCCACATAATCGAGTCCCTTCCACCGGTTCTGGACGGCATCGAGTGTCGGCCTCGGCGTGGGCGAAAACGAGCTACTCTATATAGCCGAGATCCGCAAGTCGCTGCTCGACGTGCTCGTCTGACGTTTCGACCGATCGGCCTTCGTCGAGTCGCGGGTACCGTCGGGTTCCGGCCGGTTCGACGCACGGAAGGGGATCGCCGTCCATTCGTTCGTCGACCGGCACGTCGAGCGTCGACAGAACGGTCGGAGCGATATCGAAGAGATGCGCATGGCCGACACCGGCACCGTGATCGATATCTGCACCGTGAGCCGCGACCGTCCCCTCGAGCTTGTGATTCCAGGGTTCGCTCGGCGGACCGAACTCCTCGTCCCGTAACGTCGCCGAGAGGAAGTGATCGAAATCCGCCGGAACGGTCACGACGTCGACGGCGTGTTCGCTCTCGGGGCCGTGGAAGAACTCCTCTCGAGGCTCAACGGCCTCGAAAACGGGGTCGCCGTCGGGCGTCGTGACCGCTCGCAAGGCGTCGATGATCCTCGTTCGGACGGCCGCGTATTCCTCCGGCGGAACGACGCCGTTCGGGTCGCGTCCCTCGAGGTTGATACGGACGCCGAGTTCGATCCGCGAGCGGACGTACGCGGTCGATTCCGGGAAGTCGACCTGTGCAGCCCCCGCATTGACGACGCCGGCGGGGACGTAGGCCGCGGCGAGATCGGCGATCCCGAGGCGCTCGAGGACGGCGTTGATCCGCTGGCTCGTGAGCCCGAACCCTGCAACGGTCGCCATCGCTCGCTCGGCGATGCCGGGCTCGTAACTCGCGGCGTCCTCGCCTTCCTTGAGGTTCCCGTCGCGGACAGTCGCCCACGTCGGCATCCCCTCTCCGCCACGCACGGTCTCGACGAGACCCTCCTCGCGGAGGCGCTCGTTGACCCGGAATTCGTGGCCGTTGTACGGCCCCATCCCGTGATCGCTCGCGACGATGACGTTCGTCGGCTCGTGGGCCTCGAGGATCTCGCGGAGCTGTCGATCGACCTCGCGGTAGATCGTTCGAACCGCCTCGTCGTCCTCCGGCCGCTTGTGGAAAATCGAATCCGTCGCCTGAAACTCGACGAACCCGAACTCGGGATCGAACCTGTCCGCGAGGTAGCGAAAGGCCTCCCCTCGCATCCGCACGCAGTCGCCGTACGCACGTCCGAGGTCGGCTGCGTCCTCGTCCGGGTAAACGCGGTACTCCCCGATCGCGTTCCGTACGTCCTCGAGCACCCCCGCGGGATGACAGTCGGGGTCCTCCGGCGCGGTGTAGCCCGGGATCAGCGCCCCGTCGAACTCCCGCGGCGGATAGGTGACCGGGACGTTGACGACCACGCTCGCCACGCCGTGGCTATCGAGCAGTTCCCAGAGGGTTTTCTCGCGAACGTCGGTCGCGTTGACGACGTCCCAGTCGTAGCCGTCGAACGAGAGAAACCCGTAGACGCCGTGTTTGCCCGGGTTCTTCCCGGTGTACAGCGACGGCCAGGCGCTCGCGGTCCACGGCGGAATTTGCGATTCGAGCGGCCCGCTCGTTCCGATACTGTATATCGACTCGAGGGTCGGCACTTCATCATCCTCGAACAGCGGTGCGAGCACCCGGTCGCAGGCCGCGTCGATGCCGACGAGTAGCGTTCGGAGGGAGGGTCCATCGTCCATCGTCGGCACCTCCGCTTCGGTACCCCTTCGTAATGGATCATATTACTCGTGAGAAAACTCGCTTGATTGTTCATATCGGATCGGACGGTCACGACCGACCAGTGATAATGGGCTCCCGTACCGGAGAAACCACTCCATACCGTTACTCCCGTTCGAACCGTCGTCGGGATTCACGATATCAGTCGACCGTGATGCGAGTCGGCCGGCGACCGTTGCCCGTCTGCAGTCGACCCGCCCACCAAAAAACGAACGTAACGCCGAGCAGAACGGTGGCCGATCAGAATTAGAGAGTCACTTCACGCTGTCGTACAGCGAGGCGACGGTACGCATGCCCCAACTCCCGTACTCGAGACCGTAGTAGGTGCGCAGTTCGGGATTGAACTTCGCCTTGTATCGGTTGATCCGGCGCGTATCAGCGCCGACGAGATCGTACGTTTCGAGGCTCCGCTCGAGTCCGTCACTCATGATCGCCCAGTCGAGCAAGTCGTTCGTCGGGATGTCGACGTCGGCGTCGGTCCGGACGCCGCCGATCCAGCGGCCGGTCGTATCGCCGTACTCGAGGGCCAGAATACCTCCGACGAACTCACCGTCGACGCAGAGTGTGTACGGACGGACGTGTCCGTTCGGCGACTCGTCGGCGAGGTCGAGGACGAAGTCGACGGGAACGCCAAAGCCGATGTCCTGCGATTCGTACCGGTTCCTGACCTGCTCGTGGATTAGGCGGATTTCCTCCGGGCCGCCGACCTCGATTTCGTACGCCTCGTCGTCGGCGTTTCGAATGTTGCTCCGCGCGTCGCTGCTGAACGTCATCAAGAGGTCGTCTTCGGGGTGCGTTAGATCGACCGCGTAGGTATACTCCGGCGTCGCATCGTACGCGTTCCACTTGAACGGGCGCGAGTCCTCGAACGCCGTCGACGTACGGACGTGACCGTACTTCGGGTTCAGTTCCTCGTCGATCCACTCGAAACAGCCGTCCATGAACCGCTGTCGTCGGCGCTCGCGCTTGCGCTGCTTCAGCTTCCCCATGTTCAGGAACGCCGGCCCGAGATACGGGATCCGGAGGTGTGGCGGCGGCGAAAACACCGTGGTCAGGAACTGCTTTTCGATCTCGAAGACCGGAAAGAGCCCGACCGGTTCCTGACCCTTGAACCCGATCAGCGGATGTAACGTCGCATCGGCGTGCTCGGCCTGTACCCGGAGCGCCTCGAGCTCGTGCCATAGCGTTCCCTGCGGCGACCGGTCGACGTACCCGTTCCACCGCTCGAGGTCGTCTTCAGTCGCAATACGGACGTCGATACTCATGCGTACGATCCCTCGAGACCGGGCTGCTGACACTGTTCGATAGTCGTTCGGCGTCCCATACGAGACGGCACTCTTCATAGCTACTTTGTAAGCATCTTATTTCCGTCATCGTAGGCGGATAGTTCGAGTTCCAGACTCGTTGCTGGAGTGATCGTCACGTTCGATGTACCGAGTTCGGACCGAGCCCGCTTCCGATGATGTGAGTCCCGCCGCCGGTTCCAGCGACCGACGCGACGATCTCGTGACCAGTCTTCGAGAATCCGGCGGTGGACCGACCAGTCACCGCTCGAGCGGAACTGCGGAGTCACGCCGTCGACGAAGTGGCGGAGGGAGCCAGTGCTGAATGCCGGGCCGCTTCCCAACGACCGTGGCTGACTCTGGATCCGGAGTACACTGTTAATAATGGAGCTGGTACCCGAACCGGCCTTCTCGTTACACGATAAGTAACAATGGCTAGCGGAATCGAGCAACCGATAACTGGTAAGTACAATGAAAGGGCTCCCGGTTCAGCCGTTCGCAGCCGTACGGCGGCGAAGCAAGCGCCTCGTCGCAGGGATTCCGATCGACCTGGTCGGCGTAGCTGGATTCGCCGTCATCGCCGTCGGCCTCTTGGCAGTCGCAGACGTTTCGTCACCGTTAGTGCGAGCTACGGTCGGGTTCCCGTTGTTGTTTTTCGTGCCCGGCTACGTGACCGTCTCGACGCTCTTTCCGCGAACGTCGACTGCCGCGGGAGGCACCACCGACGATCGGTTGTTGATACGACAAACGACGGGGATTACGGCGACCGAACGTGCCGCACTCTCGTTCGGCCTGAGTTTCGCGCTCCTGCCCCTGCTCGCGTTGGTCATCGCCGCTACGCCGTGGGGGTACACCGGACCGGTCGTGGTCAGTACTGTGGCCGGTTTCGGCCTCGTCGGTTCCGGACTCGCTACTGTTCGACGGCTGTCGGTTCCCCCGGCAGATCGCTACAGGATCGACTTCGATCGACGACTCGAGGCGGTTCGGACGGCGATATTCGGCGCTCAATCGTCGCTTCACGTGGCCGCCAACGTCGTCCTCGTACTCGCCGTCGTGCTCGCATTGACGACTGCCGGATACGCGTTCGTCGCCCCGCAAGACGACGAGCAGTACACCAGCCTTCGACTGCTCACCGAAACCGACTCGGGCGAGCTCGTCGCGTCGGGCTACCCCTCGGAGATCGAGCCGGGCGAATCGGTTCCGCTCGTCGTCGCCGTCGAGAACCGTGAGGAGGCCGACCGGAATTACACAGTGGTCGTCCAGCAACAGCGACTTCAGGACGGCGAGGTGATCGAGCGAACGGAACTGCAACGGTTTTCGGGGGAAGTCACCGTGGGTTCGACAGCGTACGCCGAGCGAAACGTCACGCCGACGGCGGACGAGGGACCCGTTCGGATTTCGGTGTTGCTGTATGCCGACGGGGTGCCGGAGACGCCGACCCACGAGAACGCCTACCGCTATACGCACGTCTGGACGAACGTCACCGAGCCGGACGATACCGACACCGGCGACAGCGCGGACGGCACCGGTGGCGAGGACGATTCCGGCGACGATCCGTTTGACGACCTGTTCGACGACGAGTCCGATGAAAGCTCTGACGGTGGAACGGACGGCGGGACTGACGATGGCGGAGACGAGGCCGGGACCGATAGCAGTGATGAGAGCGGGGCCGATGGCGGAGACGAAAGCAGCACCGATAGCGGTGACGATGGTGATACCGAAACGGTCGACGGCGACAGCGGTGGAAGCGGAAACGAAACTGAGGGCTGAACGGGTCGCTCGGCGGACGGAGCCGGTCCGCCGCTTCCCGTCATAACCTCTTTCGGACGGAGAGTCTCCGGGCAACTCTCGAGCCCGCCGCGACGGCGTCAGATGCTCGCCGGTTCAGTTGCCGCATAACAATAGCCCGCTGCGTGACCGATTCGGATAGCAGACCTTCCAAATGCTCGTAATGAAACGGATATATGACAGTACGTGACAACAGCTCCACAGTCGGGACGTACGCGGTCGTGGTCGCGATTTCGGCGGTCGTGGCAGTCGTCGTCGGAACGTCGGTCAGCGTCGGGATCGTCGCCGCACAATCGGCTCAATCGGGGGCCAGCGAGGAGTACGCCGTCGTACAGGATGACGAGTGTTTCACCGTCGAACCGCTCGGCAACGGGTCGCAATCCGTCGAATCGTTCTACGACTATCGAACGCCGTATACCAGCCCGAGTTCGCATACCTACAGCTCGTTCGGGACGACACACCTGCAGAAAGACGACACGAGCAGGCTCTTCCTCTACGAGGGCAGCGAGGGTGTCAGTCTCGTCCTCCTTCACGACCAGCACCGCGGGAACTCGTCCGGCGGTGCAGTGACGATGCAGTTCGACGGACTGCCCGAGAACGGCGAGTGGGTCGTCGAGGACGACAGCTACGACGGGCGCGACGACGAATTCGATCACCGCGGGTCCTCGAGCCGAATCACGTGGGTGTACACCGACAGTCGGAACGACGGTGCCGCGTTCCGCGGTGGACTCGAGGACGAGTTCGGGATTACGATCGAACCCGCGTTCAACGATGCGGCCGACTTCCGCGTGTACGAGGGTCGGATCACCGACTGGGAAGCGATTTCGGCGACCGACGGCGGCTACGAGCGGACGTCGCTGGACATGTCCGAACCGGTGACGATCCAGTCCGGCGGCTGCACCTCGCACGCGGTCACCGATCTGGAAACGACCGGGACGGTGGCGCCGGGTGGCTCCGTCGACATCACGGCGACGGTCGAGAACCGGGGCGACCGAACGGTGACGACGGAGATCCCGATCACTGTCGATGGCGAACTCGTCGACGAGCAAGCGGTGAGCCTCGGGCCCGGCGAAACGACGACGCTCTCGACGACGACGACGGTCGACGAAGCGGGGACGTACACCATCGCGGTGGGCAATCAAACTACGGAGGTGACCGTTACCGAGAACAGTGACGGAATGCGCGGCTTCGGCGTCGGGGCGGTGGGGCTGATGG
This sequence comes from Natrinema sp. 1APR25-10V2, assembly GCF_031626495.1. Lineage (NCBI taxonomy): Archaea > Methanobacteriati > Methanobacteriota > Halobacteria > Halobacteriales > Natrialbaceae > Natrinema > Natrinema sp. 1APR25-10V2. Next base: position 655,857 of record NZ_JAMQOJ010000002.1, on the reverse strand, counting down.
CGCTTCTCGGCGTCCTGATCGTTCGGTATCGGCGATAGCCGTTCAGCGAGTGTATCCGACCGATCAGACTTCGATCGCCAGTATCAGGTCACCGTTTGTCTCGGTCGATGTCTCAAACAGGACGATCCGTCGGGCCTGTCATCCAGTGTGTATTCACGGAGCGAACATTCGCTCGAGGAAACGACGGTCGTTCCATGGACTCGCTTCCGGCCGCGAGCAGTGGAACCGGCGACTGGACGGAGAAATATCGTATTAAAACGTTCGACCGACGTTTTCACACCCTCTCTAACCGAGTTTCCGACGTTCGCTTCTCCGTATCGGAAACGATGACATAACAATTGGTTCGAACTCCATCGATGAAGCCGGGACGAATAATGACACAACAAAGGAAACTCTCGAGTCCCGGAACGTACTCTGCTCTCGCGACGGTGGCAGCGGTGGTCGCGCTCATAGTCAGTGCGACGGTCGGTGCTACAGCGGCCAGTGCAGTTGCCCCACCTGACTCGAACCACCCGGACGAATATGCTGTGGCACAAGGTGGCGACTGTTGGACCATCACGCCCGTCGGCGACGGCTACCAGACAGTCACGGAGTTCTACGACTACCGAACGCCGAACACCAGCCCGAGTTCGTACTCCTACAGCTCTCACGGGACGACGCATCTCCAGGCGGAGGACACGAGCTCGCTCTTCTTGCACGAGGGCAGTGACGGTCTCAGTCTCGTAGTAGTCCACGGGCAGTATAACGGGAACTCGCCGGGCGGTGCGGCGACGATGCTGTTCGACGGCTTACCCGAAGACGGTGAGTGGGTCGTCGAGGACGATAGCTACGACGGGGCCGACGACGAGTTCAGTCACCGCGACTCCTCGAGTCGCATCACGTGGAGTTGGGGCGAGAACCGGACCGACGGCGCGGCGTTCAACGGCGGGCTGGACGGCGATTTCTCGATCACCGTCGAGCCAGCATTCAACGATCAGGCGGACTTCAGCGTGTACGACGGCCGGGTCACCGACTGGCAGACGATCTCGGCGACCGACGGCGGCTACGAGCGGACGTCGCTGGACATGTCCGAACCGGTGACGATCCAGTCCGGCAGCTGTACCTCGCACGCGGTCACCAACATAAGCGTGTCCGAACCCGTGGCGGCGGGCGAGTCGACGACCCTTCGAGCGACCGTCGAAAACGATGGCGCGCTCGCTGGAAACTTCACCGTGCCAGTTACCGTCGACGGCGAGACCGTCGACGAACAGACGGCGCGTCTCGAGCCCGGCGAAACGACGACGCTCTCGACGACCGTGACCTTCAACACGACGGGGACACACCTCGTTGAGGTAGCCAATACCACTACCGAGGTGACCGTCGGAAATGGTGACGGGAACGAAACCGATGAGGTACCCGGCTTCGGGATCCCCGCGGTGGCAGGAACGGCCCTACTCGCGGCGCTGCTTGCACGTCGTCGCAGCTAATCGGTCCACCGAAAGCGCCGACTGTCTGCCGCTACTTCTTTTATCGGTGTCACGCCGACCGGCCGTTCGGTCGACCTCGGTCACCGTCTCTACGCACCTCGATCAATCACGTCACGATACACGTCGTGGATCCGTGCGGACATCCACTTCGTGCTGATCTCCTCGGCCTGTGTGCGTCCGTTCGAGCGCTCCCCGCTAGCGAGAATCGAGGAGAGTGCGCGTCGGAGTTCGCGATCGGTCCGACAGACCTCGGAGGGCGTGACACCGTTGAGACGCTCCCGAACGTCTCCGACGTCGACGGCGACGACCGGGAGGTTACACGCCATCGCCTCCTTCACCACGTTCGGCGACCCCTCCCGGTCGGAGGTCAGCAACAAACAGTCGGCAGCGTTCATGTACGTCGGCATCTCCCGATGGGGGACCTCGCGGGCCGTCTGGAGGGTGACCGGTTCCGAAACGTCGTCGCGGACCGCTTCGACGATCCGCTTCGCCCGCGGGTAGTTCTTCACTTCGCGCTCGGCTTTGTACGGAAAGAGCACGTGCTTCGCGTCCGGATCCCAGTCGAGTCGAGCGATCGCGTCCGATCGCGGTATCGGCTCGAACTGGTCGAAGTCGACGCCGTGGGGAATCACGTGACAGTCCCGACCCAGTTCGGCTTGCATCCGCTCTGACATGACGATCGTTGCTTCGCAGTGTTTTGCACACGTTTTGCTCACCCAGCCGAGTTCACCGTCGAGGTCCGTTCCCCACAGCGATAGCACGACGGGCAGTCGCGGTTGCGCCAGCGCGAACGGTGCCGTTAGCCCGTAATTGGCGTGAACGAGGTCGTACGAACCGAACGACTCCTTCAGCACCGTCGGGTGAAACCGCAGGTAATCGAAGACGGACCGTCCCGAATCTGCCGTCACCGTGCCCGGAACCGAGATCGTCGTACAATCGATACCGCGCTCCTCGAGGGCCCGTACTTGGAGTTCGAACGGCGGCGAGTTCGCCTTCGACGTGAGGTTCAGGACATTCATCTTCGTATAGATGTCTTTACGCGGACGTTCAGGGGTCGGACGTTTTGTTATGGAGGGTTTGTGACCGGCGTTCGAACGTGTCCGTCACTGCTGGTCGACCGGAGAGTGACCCGGCGCTCCTCGAGTATCGGATCGTATCTGTGAGACGGCATATATAGGAGTTACTGTCATTCATACGCTTCATAACAAGGGATCGACCCGCGGACGAGCCGATAATGGCACACGCACGTTCGCGGTCGACGCTGGGAGAGAGCACCCTCCTCGCGCTCGGGTTTCTCGCGCTGACCGGCGCTGTGCTGGCGGCTCACTCAGCGCCGGCAACCGGGTACGAACTGTCTCTGTACTCGAGCACGCCGCTCTCGTTTTGGGCGCTGCTCGGGTGTGCGCTGTTCGTTTCCCTACTCGGTGCTCTCAGGGCAACGACCGACTGGTACCGCTGGCTCGCGCTCGGCCTCGGCGGCGTTTCGATGGCGACGTTCGTCGGCCTCCCGGTCGTCCGAGGGTACCGATTTTACGGTGCCGGCGATGCACTAACGCATCTCGGGTGGATGCGCAGTATCCAGTCGGGCGCGTTCTCACCGATCGAACTGCGGTATCCCGCGTTGCATCTGGTCACGACGTTCCTCTCCGTGACGGTCGGGATCGATCTTGCTCAGGCAGCGTTGCTGGTTATCATCGCCTTGTCGTGCCTGTTCTTTGCCTTCGTCGCACTGTCGACATCGCTCATATTTCAAAGCCGGTTCAGTACGGTTGTTGGTGCCTTCTCCGCGTTTCTTTTCCTTCCCATCACGACGATCCACACGTTCATTGTCCCTCACGCCATGTCGCAAGCGATCCTCTTCTCGTCGGTCTCGATATTTCTACTGCTGAAATACCTTCGCAGTCCCGCCTCACTGCGATCCCCGTCCGGCATGGGTATGCTCTTTGCGCTCACATCGATTGCGCTTGTCGTCTACCATCCCCAGCTTGCGGCGCACGTTCTAGTGATGTTTCTCGGTATCACGATTTTGCAGTTCCTGTACCGGCGCTACCGGGCCGACCATCCGATCGCGACTCACCGACCGATCGCCGGACAGACCGTCCTGTTGACCGCCGTATTTCTCGCTTGGATATCGAAACATGGCTTCTTCAGTGACGTGTTCAGATACGCGCTCTCGAGCGCGACATCGTACTTCGTCGGGGGTGGAGCGGCAGCGGAGGCAGTCAACTCGCAGGGGTCGTCACTCAGTGAAATCGGTGTCAGTCTTCTCGAACTGGTTTTGAAACTACTGGGCCCGAGCTTGCTCTTCCTGTTTTTCGCTGGCGTTCTCGTCCTGTGGTCAGTCCGGAACCGCGACCTCACGGCTCGAACCAGCGGTCTAGTTCCGTATTTCGTCGTCAGTCTGATCGCGCTGGCCGGCGTGTTCGCGGTGTACTTCTTCGGGTCGTATTCGGCGATGTACTTCCGCGTCTTCGGATTGATGATGGTACTAGTGACGATCATGGGGGCGGTCGCTATCGCCCACGGAACGACCGCTCTTTCACGGAATTACCGATCGACTACGGTTTACAGCGTTTCTATCGTCGGATTCGGCATCGTTCTCCTGCTCTCACTGCTCGTCGTCTTTCCGTCGCCGTACGTCTACCAGTCGTCACCACATATTACGGATATGTCTATGGAGGGGTACCAAACGACGTTCGAGAACAAGGACGAAAACGTTACGTTCACCGCTATTCGCGGAGGCCCGAGCCGGTACGAGGACGCAATATACGGTGACCTCGAGCGGACGCAAAAGTACGACGCGATATACGGCGAGGCGATCGCGGACGGAATACCCCAGCAATACGCCGAAGACAGATACCTGGTCATGACGCGTGCCGATCGAGAACGAGAGGTGGTCGCGTATCGGGAACTGCGGTACTCGCGGTCACAACTCGATTCTATCTCGTCGCAGACGGGCGTTAGTCGAGTCCACTCGAACGGCGAGTACACACTGTACTACGTTCGCGGCGCGGCCGACGGTGAGGAGACGACTGCCTGACGACGTAGCGAACGGACTCTGTGCCGTCTCGTCGGTATCGAACCGGCGGCGGTGCCGCGTCCGGAGTCGCCGTTCGACGGTCGACGCTCGGTGGCTTTGGCGTCTGTCCCCAGTACTGTCGGGGGAAGGTAATTTCGCCTCCAGTTCCACAGGCACCTTCGAGCCCCGGTGGTCGACGTGTAAGAGTCGAGACGGACCGTTCGACGCTTCGTTCTCGAGCAAGCCTTCCAGCCGACGAGATCCGTCGGTCCGGCGAGAGCGGGGAGGCGGACACGCTGACGGTGACGGCGACGGCTCCCGGAGGTGCGGTCGATCGCCGTCGAATTCGAACGGACGCCTGTAGTCTCGTCCCACCGCACCACCCCGTGGTCGAGCGTCGAACGCGCTGTCGAATCTTCCCCGCGGACGAACGACGGGCCGATCGGACTTCGCCCATGACCCATGACAGATCACATAACTGTAGTCAGTTTCTGAACTGTCATAAAAAGAGAGAAGACGGAGAAGTTATGTAATGTATGAAATACCACCATAGAATTATAATGCCATTTTCTATCATATGCGGTCGTGATACTCCTGAATTTCTGAATATACACTCACAGTATTTTATATTTCTACCATACTCCTACAGAAAACTTATAACGGTTAGATTCCCGGTAACGGGTGTATGTCACGGAAATCTGAACATCAGGGAACAAAGAAAAACCCTATTTCGGTAAATACAGGCAGGTCTGACGATGGTAGACAGTCGTTACTAGATCGGCGGTCGTATCTCAAGCTGACTGGCGCGGCCGCCGCGTCGGCAGTCGCGTCAGCCGGTGTGACGACAGCGGCGACCGATTACGACGTCATCGAAGTGAACGCGGGCGACACGTTCCGGAAGACGCTCTCTCGAGGCGAAACGTGGGAAAACGTCCTGATCGATATCACGGCTCGAGGAGCCAGCTACCGGATCACGGCGACGACGGACGACTGGACAATCCGCAACGTCGGCATTCGCGGCGAGTTGGACTCGACGCCCGGCTCGCAGAACTTCGTTGTCCAGGTAGCCAGCAGCGGCGCGACGGGGGTCATCGAGAACGTCTATCTGCCGGGAACGGCATACGCGCGGAGCACGTCACCGTTCCCGTCGGGGATATACGTACACTTCAACCACGCGGGTGACCTCGAAATCAAGAACCTCTACGTCGAAAACATGCCCTCGCACGGGGTCTACGGGAGCGATCCCGGGAACCGTTCTAACGATGGGAACGGGGGGACGGTCCGCATCCACGACTCGTACGCTGCGGACTTGGAGAACTCCGGATTCCGGATCGGCACAGACGGCTCGTATGTCGACAATTGCGTGTCATTCAGAACCGTCCGAGGACTCTGGTCGCGATGGGCGAACACCGAGGCTCGCGGCTGTGATTTCGGCGACAACAGTACCGATATCGTCGTCGGCCAGTCGGGATACAGTCGATCGTCGACGGTCACTCTCGACGGAACCACATGTTTCGGGACAGTCTACGAGGCGAACGGTTCCCTGACCGGGAACTCTGCAGGTACGCCCCAGGAGCGAATCCCCGTTGGGTGTCCGAAAACCGCAGTAGAAGCGGCTAGCGGCACCGCTGCGTCCGACTCTTCCTCGAGTAGCGACGGCGGGACGGACCTCCCGGAAAACACCCTCACGGTGACGGGCACCGGTGAACCCACGGAGTACTACGTCGAGACGACCGACGAGCTCGTCGCCGATCCCGACGCCGGCTCGCTCGAGAGCCACGATTCGATCGACGCCACGAGCGCGACCGGCTGGGTGACGAACACCTCCCACGTCGACGGCTATCGGTTCGCCGGCGACCTCCACGAGGTCGCGTTCCGCCAGGGCTCGGCCCACGTCGAGGTCAACGGCGAGCCGATCGATCCCGACCAGTACAACGGCGACCAGCCGACCCTCGAGAACACGCTGCTGGTCGACGGCGTCGGCACTTCGGGCGGGACGCGCTACGAGTTCGCGGTCTCCGGGGCCGCCGAGAAGGCGACCGTCAAGGGAGCCACGATCGACAGCGAGGACACCGTCGACGGCGGGACTATTACCGGCTCGGTCGCCGGCTGGCGCGACGGCTTCAATTTCAGCGGCGAGCTGACGGACCTCACGCTCGACGGCGACGCTCGTGTCTACGTCAACGGCGAGCAGGTCGACCCCGCCGACTACGGCGACGAACAGCCCCACGTGCTGACGCTGGTCGGCAACGGCTCGAGCGCCAGCTACGAGATCACGGTCGACGGCACGATCGAGACGGTCGACGGCGACGCCGCCGAAGATCACGCCACGGTGCTCTCTGACACTACCGTCGAGGGCTCGATCGAACGCGACGCCCAGCGGTTCCGGTTCTCCGGGGCGCTCACCGACGTCACGTTCCACGACGGCTCGGCACACGTCTACCTCGACGACCAGCGGATCGATCCCGCCGACTACGACGGGCAGGAGCGCCTGCCCCACGCGATCGTGATCGACGGCTCCGGCACCGACGGCCAGTCGTCGTACTCCTTCGCCGTCGACGGCGAGGTCGTCACCGCGAGCTACCGGGACGCCTCGGTCGACCCCGGCGACGCCGTCGAGGGCACGGCCGTCAGCGGCAGCGTCGACGACGAACTCGACGCCTACTGGTTCGACGGCAGCATCACCGACTTCCGCCTGAACGGCGATGCGAGCGTCGACGTCCAGTACAACGTTCAAAACTAACGCCCAGCACTGAGATTCGTTCGACCCGTCGGTCGGATGTTCTCGACCGCCAGTCACGAAACCGGTGTCGCAGTTACACCTCGTCTCTGACGGCCGATGCCGACTCGTCACTCCCGAGATGCTCGTCTCTGCTTCCCGATTTGTACCTACTCGAGCTGTTATGCACCGAATTCCGAACGAATTCCGTCCGTAATCGGTGACATTACAATAGCGACGGTCGGTGCCACCTTCGACAATGACCGGTATTGTTGGCGGAACCGCCGCGAGGCCAACGATCGACGCGATGCTTGACTCGCTGTATCAGGAGGAGTGGTACGAAACCGACCGGTACTCTATAGAGGGGGTTGGCGTCGGTATCGCCCATCACGGTGAGAAGGACCCGCAAAGCGACGTGATCTGGCGGGGTGACCGCGTTCTCGGCGCGATCCACGGCGTCGTCTCGAACGTCGACGATTTGGAGTTGACGACGGGAGAACTGTTTCGAGCGGTCGCCGATGCGCCGGACGATGTCCTGCCGAAACTCGAGGGACCGTTCGCGATCGCAGTGATGGACCGCGAGACGGGGACGATCCGAGTTGCGACCGACAAGGCCGGCAGTCGGCCCTGCTACTACGTCTCACAGAAGGGGTTCTACTTCGGATCCGAACTCACGCCACTCCTCGAGCACATCGCATCGCCGACGGTCGACCGCCGGGCTGTGAGCGATCTGCTGCTCGTGGGATCGGTCCTCGGCGAGAAAACGCTCATCGAGGGAATCCGCAATCTCCCGCCAGCGACGCTCCTCACGTACGACGGCGGGGAGGTCGAAACAACGCGCTACTGGTCCCCGGCGTTCGGGGAGAACTCCCACGAGGACTATGTCGATGGCTGGATACGTCGCTACCAGAACGCGATCGACGACTTGGTCGGAACCGTCGACACCCGGACCGGTCTCTGGTTGTCTGGCGGAATCGACAGCCGTGTTACCGGCGCGATGCTCCGACGGTCCGGTGCGGACTTCGAGACGCTCACCTACGAGAACGGACTTCCAGGAGACAACGAGGTCGCTCCACGAGTCGCGGACAATCTCGGCTCCAAGCACCGGCAGATCACGGGCGCGACGGGGTCGGCAGACGAGTTCATCGAGAGTATCGAGCGATGTATCGACTGCAACGACGCGATGCAGTCGTGGGCCTACGTCCCAGCACTATCATTCATGTATCACGACCTCGCGGACGCCGTCGACGTCGTCATGGAGGGCGGGACGTTTCTCGGCGAGGACGTCTGGTCGTACTACCTCGAGAACGACGTGCCGCCGGCGGAGCTACTCTATCACAAACGCAAGCAACTTCCGGCTGACGAGGTCGACTCGCTGGTTCCGTCGGTCGACGACCCCCGCAAGTCCTTCCGCGAAGAGGTCACACAGCTCGACGCCCGCGGTAATGCGCGTCAGTCGTGCGACGCGGTACGCCGGCTGTACTCGTATCTCCATATGCGGAGCAACGTGGTCCAGCGGAGTCAAGTCGGGACTCGAGCGGTCAGTGACGGCGCGATGCTGAACCACGTCCTCGACATGCCTTCCGAACAGCGGATGCAGACGATCCCGTGGACGAACGGGAAGATTCCGCTCGGCGCCCCTCCGATCAAACTGCGGGTGACGAGGGAACTTGACGCGGGTCTCGACGAGATCTCGTATCAGCGGACCGGTGTCGCGCCCGCTCGATCGTACTGGATACACGCCGCTGCGTTCATCGGCAAACAGCTCGCGAGACGTCTCACGACCGACTCCGCAGGACCGTACATCACCCGCTACCGGGAGAACGAACGCGTCCAGTCGTTCATCGACGGTCTCGTCGACGACGCGTGTCGTCGTCCCTTCCTCGATGCGGACGGAATCGACACGCTTCGCGACCGAGTGCGCTCTGGAGCGTCTGCAAACCTGATTCCGCTCGCAGCGATTACCGGACTCGAACGGTGGCTCCAGCAACACGTCGATCCGCTTCGGCAGTCGCGGGAGTCACGGCCCGCCAGCGTCTCCGTTCGGTAACGATACGCCGGTGGACTGCCTCGCTCGAGGCCGTCGTTTCGAGCGGTCTCCAGCCACGTTCGAACTGCCGCCGATCGTAGGATGCTATTACGACGGGACACCGGTTCCATACCGAACGTATCGCGATCGAACAATCTTCATAACAAGGGTCAGTGTGATCGTCATCACCGTCAGGAACAATGAGACAGTTGCAACGCCGATGTTCGACGAATCGATCTCCGTTCGCCGACGACCGTCGAACAAGCAATCTCTCCGACGTCCGAACTCCGAGGTCTAATGTCCGTCGCTGAGCGAATCGCAGCCGGGGTGAAGGCGACGTTCGTCTCCCGCGCGGTGAACATCGGCGTCAACGGGCTCCTGATGGTGCTCCTCTCGAGCGTGCTGTTGAGCCCGAGCGAGTACGGGCTCCTCTTTCTCGTCATCTCGATTATCGGCGTCGCCCAACTGTTCGGCGATCTCGGGATCGCACGATCCGCGGCGCGGTACATCGCGGAATTTAAGGAATCGGACTCGAGTCAGGTTCCTCACGTCCTGTCGATCGCGTTGAAATACCGGGTCCTGCTGGTCACCGGGACCGTCCTGACGATCGTTCTCGTCCGCGAAGCGATCGCGACCGCACTCGGCGAACCCGACCTCGGCGTGTTGCTGCTCGTCGGCACGGGGCTTCTCGCGTTTCGGTCGCTACACACGTTCAACACCGTCGCATTTCAGGGGTTCAACGCGGTCGAGCTCAGTGCGGTCGTGAACGTCGTTAACTACCTCGGTCGGATCACGCTCGTCGTCGGCTTCGTGACGCTCGGCTGGGGCGTCGTCGGCGCGCTCCTCGGATACGCAGTGGGAGCGGCCGTCGCCGCAGTCCTCGGGCTCGGCCTCCTCTACACACGGTTCTACCGTACGTTCGATGCCACCGACGCGCCCGAGGCGGGGCTCCGACGGCGCATCCTCGAGTACAGCGTTCCGCTGACGGTCTCGCGGAGCGCGGGCGTCATCGCTGCACGCGTCGACACCATCCTGATCGGATTCTTCATGAACCCGGTCGCAGTGGGGTTTTATACGCTCGGCAAGCAGATTTCGGAGTTCGTTCTGGCGCCAGCGGGATCGATCGGATTCGCCGTTTCCCCGACTTTCGGTGAAGACAAAGCCAACGACGAATTGGACCGCGCCGCACGGCTCTACGAATCGACCGTTAAGTACGTGCTTCTACTGTACGTTCCAGCAACGGTCGGAATCCTGGTGATCGCGGAACCGGCAGTACTGCTGGTGTTCGGACGCGAGTACGCCGGCGCAGTTCCGGTGGTCCGGGTACTCAGTTTATTCGTCCTCGTCCAATCGTTCACACTCGTCACGACCAACGTACTCGATTTCCTCGGTCGGGCTCGCGTTCGGGCGATCGCGAAGGGAGTGAGCTCGATCGCCAACTTCGGGTTGAATATCGTTTTCATCCCGATGTACGGTGTCGTCGGCGCGGCCGCGGCGACAGTCGTGACGTACAGCGCGTACTCGCTGGCCAATCTCTATATCATCCACACTGAGCTCGACCTGCGCGTGATCGGCCTCCTTCGAATCGCGCTCGGAACGACCGTCATCTCCGCTGTGATGGGCCTATGCGTTATGGTACTGATGCCGTACACCGCCAATATCGCTTCGCTGATCGGCGTGATCGTACTTGGAGCCGCGATCTGGGCGAGCATGGCGACGATTAGCGGCCTCTTCGATCCCCGGGAAACGCTATCGCTGCTAACATGAGTGGTCGGAAGCGGTAGTTCCACTGGACCACCGCAGAATTGACATGACGAACGTAGCGCTGATGATCTGACGATAACAACTGATAACGGTGCACGGTCAGTCAGTGGTCGTTCGTTCCCTCCGTGAGGGCCGAATGCACTGCGAGTCGAAAAATGACGACGCGAATGGCGTGATCGCGAGATCGTATTGAGCCGTACCGTCGCGACGAAACGCCCTACCCTTTGGTGATGGAGCCAGCTAACCGCTGGTACGTCGACTTCGCAAGCTGCATTTCGAGCCCCGACGATTCGACCACGTAATACGGCCGGAGCTCGCCGTTGAACTTCCCTTTGTACTCACAGAGTCGCTCGGTGTTCGCACCGACGAGGTCGTAGCCCGTCACCGACTCGAGTTCGGGATCGCTGACCAAATCCTCCAGGATGACGCGGTGGAGAAGGTTGTTGACGCTCACGTGTTCGTAGGAGGCAGTGACGCCACCGTGCCAGTAGTAGGCCAGATCGTCGGAGAAGAGCGTGATGATGCCACTTTTGTACGTTCCGTCGGGCGTTCGAGCCGCGTACACGCGCCACCGATCGTCGTCCAGGCTCGAGAGGAGATCGCGGAGGAACGGACGCGACATCGGTGCGGAATCGTCGTACTCTTCGTACCGGTCGACGACGTCGTCGTAGATCCGAAGGGCGGTATCGATACCCTCGGTCTCGATCGAGAGATCCACCTCGTCGTACCGACGCATCTCGTTCCGGAGGCTCTTACTGAATCCGACCATGGCGTCCTCGAGGTCGTCGGCGTCCTCGAGATCGACGACGTACGTGAACTCCGGTTCCACCGACAGACCGTTCCAGTCGAACGGTCGCGGATCGGCGTAGTCGATCGGGCAGGTCATCCGGAAGAGCGTCGAGCGCTTCTCGATCTCGAGATCGCCGATGACGGCCTCGATCAGCGTGCTGTTTATCCGCTCGCGTTTCCGCCGCTTCGGGCTGTTCGGGTTGATGATCGGGCCGAGTCGCGGGACGCTGAGCGAAACCGGGGGCGAGAACACCGTTCGACCGATCGGTCGGTCGGTGACGAACACCGGCAACAACCCGACCGCTTGCTGTCCCTTGTACGCGCCGTACAGTCGTAACTCCGCGTCTGTGTGCTCCTCGAGCACGGAGAGCGCGTCGGGTTCGTGAAATACTTCGTATCCGGATGCGGGTAGCGCGTCACGCCAGTCCTCGAGATCGATCCGTTTGACCTCCATACTGTTCGCAGTACATACCTACGAGTGACCTTGTTATTCGCGCAGTAATCGTACCGAGAGGGTCATCAAGATTGATCGGAGAGCGAACCCGCTGACCAGCGGTCGACGCGTGTCTCGAGACCGAAACCGGGTATACACCTGCTACCAGCCGGTAGCGGCCGCGTGATAGGCAGCGTTACTGTCATCCGATACCGAAAATATCGGTACGAGCGAGATAACAAACACGCAGAACTGTCTATCGACAAGCCAGAATGAGGTGGGTTTCAACGTGAAGATCCTGTTCTTCACGAACACGCCGGCGCACGTGCACCTGTATAAACACGCCGCCCAGACGCTGCGGGACCGCGGACATGAGGTACTCGTCCTCGCACGCGATTACACCTGTACGGTCGACTTGCTCGAGTGGCACGACCTCCCGTACGAGGTCTACGGCTACTGCGATACGTCGAAAGGATCGCTGCTGAGTCGCTTGCCCGCCCACTACGTCCGAGCCATCCGGTACGCCCGGCGGTTCGATCCGGACCTCATCTTCGGAATGGGTGGATACGCAGCACACACCGGGGCAGTGACCCGAACCCCGACCGTCCTGCTCATCGATTCCGAACCGGCGTCGTTCGACCACGCCATCTCGACGCCGTTCGCTCGAGCCGTCCTCACGCCCGACACGTTCCAGAAGGATCTCGGCGCGAATCACCACGTGTTCTCCGGGTTCAAAGAGTGTGCGTATCTCCACCCGGAGATCTACGCTCCGAACTCGTCGATTCGAGGCCGACTCGGACTCGACGACGACGAGCCGTACGTGATCCTTCGGCTCAACGCGTTCGGATCGCAACACGACGTCGGCAAGGACGGGATCACGAGCGACCAGTGTCGCCGCCTCATCGATCGGCTCAGCGACGATGCGACGATCCTCGTCTCCGACGAGGGCAACGGTATGGACCTCGACGGTCTCCCGGCGCGACCGTTTGACCTCCATCCCGCTTTGCTACACGACGCGCTTGCCGAGGCGACGCTCCTGGTCGCCGATACCCAGACGATGGTCACTGAGGCCGCCTTACTCGGAACGCCGGCGATTCGGTCCAACTCGTTCGTCGGCGAGTCGGACATGGGGAACTTCCTCGAACTCGAGAAAGAGGGACTGATTCACAACGTCTCTCGATTCGACGAGGTGCTCGAGCTATCGACGACCCTGCTCCGCGACGATGACATCGATGAAACGTGGCAGCGTCGGCGAAACGAGTTCCTTTCGGACAAAGTAAACCTCACGGACGTGATCGTCGAGACGGCGATCGCTCGCGGAGATATCGACACGCTCGATTCGGTCCGCCAGTTCGATCTGCCGGCCCGGTCGGAGTCGAAACCGCCGATCGGCATCGGCAGCGATTGACTGACGGGAGCCGCCACAGATCGCGCACTCGACCGTCGGTGACGGATCGTCGCTCTCGAACGAGCCTCTCGAGTCGTTGTCGGAACGACGCCTTCAGTTCGCTGCTGGTCCTGTTCGACCGATACACGCCCGTCAGAGACAAGGCATTCTCTCGGCAGTGATTTCGAACGGAGGCTGGCGACCGTCGCTGAGACAGAAGCGGTGGAGGAAGTTTGCTAGCGTCGATGGCCGACGAGAACGAGTTTCGGATAGCGTCGTTTTCGCCCGGTAAAGCGTTCCCAGTCGGCACCCTCAGACGCTCGATTTCGACCGGGGAGAGCGGCCGTGACAGTCACGGTCGAACGCCTCGCAGAGTTCCCGTGGCGAACCGATCCAGGCGCCGAGCTCCCGCGCCCGTTCGACGAGCCACCGATACAGCCGCCGATGCCCGGGGAACTCGCGTTCGTTGAAGTAGCGGGGGTGCCAGAGGGCCGTCATGACGGCGTCGTTCGCCGCCGCCTCCGTCAACAACCGCTCGCAGGTTTCGCGGGCGGCCTCGAAGTCGGTCCCCGGGTCCGGGAGCGCCTGCTCCATGACCGTCAACGGGAAGACGAGAAAGTCGTCGTCGAAGGGTCGAATGGGCAGGTATCCGGCGTGGAACCCGCACTCCGTGCTCGAGCCGAGCGTCGCGTCGTACTCGAGGCCGATCGCTCGGTGGTGGCGCCACGTCTCCGGGACCGTGAGATTCAGATAGTGTTGTCGGCCGCCGGAAACGGGGCTGCCGAGGACGTCCTCGAGTACCGTCTTTTCTTCGCGCAACCGCTCCCGATCGTCGGCGGTGTGATACGACCCGTGAAGGCCGACCTCCCAGCCGCCGTCGTCGAGATTGTGGACGACGTCGACGATTTCGGGGGCGGTGACGTCGTACCGCCCCAGGTGCTGGACCCAGTTCGTCGGCGAGATCCACTCGCCGATCGGTCGGTCGGTCAGCAAGTGCTGTTCGTTCAGGAAGTAGAACGCCGAGCGAACGTCTAGCTCGTCCTCGAGGGCCATGATGTCGTCGAACTGCCAGTACGGGTTCGTCGACGAGAGGGCGGTCCGCAGGTGATACCCTGGCCGCTCTCGAGCCGCGTAGTAGAGCGATCGAATCCCCTTGTACGGGCGATCGACGTCGTGGGTCAGGCAGAGGGCGAACTCCGCGTCCCCCGGGAGCGGAGACTGCTCGCGCGGTACGTCGGCGGTGTCCCAGTCCGACAGGGACGGGTCTGCGGATCGATCGGAGCCGTCCGTCACGACCGTCGAGAGGGGTCGGGTTCGGCGGTCGGTATCGCCGCTCATCTCAGCGAACGCTCTGCTCGAGTCGATCGACGATACGCGTCGCCGCGTTCCCGCTGCCGTAGAGATCCGGCTTGACCGGCAAGTCGTCAGCATCGCGAACGGCGTCGACGATTTCTGCCGTCTTCGCCCCGACGAGGGCGTTCCAGCCGGCGTCGACCGTTTCGATCCACTCCGTCGTTTCGCGAAGCGTCACGCACGGCGTGTCCAGATAGAACGCCTCCTTCTGAACGCCGCCGGAGTCCGTTGCGACGCAGCGAGCCCCCTCGACGAGTTTGATGAACTGTCCGTAGCTGACCGGATCGACGATGTGGGCCGCTTCCGTCGCTCGGTCGCAGAGCCCGTACTCCTGTAACGCCGCAACCGTACGCGGGTGTGCTGGGAAGATTACGGGAACGCGTAACTGTGAGAACGCGTCAATGATCGCTGCGAGTCGGTCTCGATCGTTCGTGTTCTTGGCGCGATGGACGGTCGCGAGGACGTACTCGTCGGGCGGCGTCAACTCGGTGAACTCGCGCTCCTGAATCCGATCGCGAATCTGGAGCAGCGTATCGTACATCACGTCGCCGGAGACGAACACGTTCTCCGTAATCCCCTCATGCTCGAGAGTCTGCTTCGCGTGTGGTCCCGGGGCGAAGAGGAGGTCGGAACTGTGATCCGTGAGCCGTCGGTTGACCTCCTCGGGCATCGACCAGTCGTGAGACCGCAATCCGGCCTCGACGTGAGCGAGCGACGCCGACGATTTGGCTGCGACGAGCGCGCCGGCGAGCGTAGAGTTGGTATCGCCGTAGACGAGAACGACGTCGGGAGATTCGTCGTCGACGATCCGTTCTAACTCGGTCATCATTTCGGCGGTCTGTTGGGCGTGAGACGCGGAGCCGACGCCGAGATTGAATTCCGGCTCCGGGAGCGCGAGTTCCTCGAAGAACACGTCGGAAAGCTCGCGGTCGTAGTGTTGGCCCGTGTGGACGAGCGACTCCTCGTGATCGCGTCGGAGTTGCTGTGACACGGCAGCGGCCTTGACGAACTGTGGTCTCGCACCGACTACCGACAGGACGTTCATCGAACGATCACCTCGGTCGGTCGGCTCGTGTCGGCGTCGACCCTCGGTACTGTACGCGAGTCAGGTCCGAACGCGGGCCGGCCGTTACCGGAGGCCGAGCCGCTACGTATCCGTGCGTTATTCATAGGGAGTCTGAACTGTATCGATAGTGGAACGGACACGAGGTTAGTAAATAATCGCATAACGGAGACTCTGCGACGACGAGTGAAGAACGGCCCCGTTCGACCAGAACGGTCGCTTCCCACGACAGCGATGCACTCGGCCGGCGTAATGGGATAGGGTAGTTGGCGGCGAGACCGAACGAGCGGGAAACGGTAACTAGGGCGTCCGAAAGATCGGATCGACGTAGCGCTTTGCCGAATCGCAGTGGCTCCACAGCTGAAGCAGCTGTCCTCGGTCACCGGTCGAACCGCCGCTCCGGTCGGCCCGCACGGTCGCGGGAGTCCCGGACTGATCGGACCGTTCTCGCGTCGTCGACGCGAACATGCCGAATCGGAGGAGAGTACTCACACCGAACGCTGCACTTGCTATCCCGAGCAGGATCTTGTGTCGCTTCATGGCATCAACCTTGGTTCGTACGCGCGTGAACACACCCACCGTCGTTCACCTCCGTCCGACATTCTCGACCTGGTCTGGCGTCTCAGCACGTATACGAAGTCCTCACTTTACGAATATCCTTAATTATACGAGTAGTTATAATGACTTCACCGACACTAATGACGCGTAGCGGAGCGCTACCGATAGCAGGAACAGTCTACGGCGAACATCTCGAGCGATCGCAGACTGGGTGACGGCGCGAGTACCGAACGGTGAGCGGTGAGGACGGGCGGATGACGGATTTCGCTCGGTCAACAAGAGAACAGCCCAACCGTCACTGCGACGACAGCCTACTGCGGTCGACCTTATTCCATATAGCCGAGTCCTTTCAGCCGATCTTCGACATCGTCGAAGTTTTCGTCGACTTCCTCGCCAGTGTCGACTCGGCCAACCGTCGAGCGCTCGACTTTCGTTTTCGCGGGCGGGGCCTCCTTGTCGAACGCGTCGAACAGCACTCGGCCATCCGCGTTCTCGGGCACCGGCTTGCCGATCCCGTGTAACAACGTCGGGGCGATGTCGACGACTCGAGCGCCGCGCAACGTCGCGTCGGCCGCGATCGACGGGCCCCGACAGAGGACGATCCCCTCGCTACGGTGACTCGCGTCGTAGGTGCCGGTATCGCCGAGTATCTCGTCCGATACCGCGCTCCGCGATTCGTAAGTCCCCTGGCCACTGAGTACGAGGTCGGGAGCTTCGTCGTCCGTCGGGAAGAGGTCGTCCCCGTCGAACACCTCGAGCAAGGGATCGCCGTCCGCGTCGGTCGCCGACTCGAGTGCGGCCTGGATGTCGGCTTTCACCTGTGGCACCTCGCTCGGCGAGACGATGCCGCTGTCGAAGCGCTCGGTGTCGTTGATGTACAGGTTGCCGGTGTCGTGGACGAACGCGACGGTCCGGTCGAAGTCGACGTCGTAGAGGGCGTGATCGCCGGGAATCTGCTCTGCGACGGAGTCGACCAGCCGCCGGGGGAGCGACTGGATGAGCGTCTCCTCGGTGATCCCGACTCGGCTGAGCGCGCCGGTGATCGAGTCCTTGGAGATACCCAGACTCGCGAGCGCCCCGCGAGTGCCCTCGTCCTCGCGCCGGACCAGATAGCCCTCGTTCTCGAGGATACGGTTGACGTAGACGAGGTCCTCGATCGGTCCGAAACCGTGGTCCGAGACGACGTAGAGGTCGGCCCCGTGCTCGTCAGTGTAGTCGATGACCTCGCCGACGATCTCGTCGAGTTTCTTGTAGTGGGCCAGCAGCTTGTCCATGTCCCAGACGAGGTGCTGGAACCGGTCGGGCGCGGTGTAGACAAAGAAGAACAGCTGCCAGTCGTCGCCGGCGCGGTCCATCTGGAGCTCCATCAGTTCCCGTCGCTTCGCGAGCATGTCGTCGACGGCGACCTGGAAGTCGTCGAGCCGATCGGCGTACTCGGGGTAGTCGAGACTGATCTCGTAGTCGGGGATCCGAGAGTCGATTTCGTCTTGCAGATCCGGCGGCTGCGTGAACTGTCGGTCGGTCGAGGGCGTCATCATGCCCGTCACCATGGTGCCGTCGATCTCGCTGGCCGGGTACGTCATCGGCACGTTCCCGACGTGTGCCGGCCCGAGCTGGTCCCAGAGGGCCGGCTGTGCCAGATCCCGGCTCGTATACATCTCGTGGCTGTACTCGGACGACAGATTCTGGAAGCCGTAGAGGCCGTGTTTGTCCGGCCAGACGCCGGTCGCGATCGACGGCCACGCAAGCGGCGTCGTCGGCGGGCGGGTACTGTCGAGTGGTCCCGATGCGCCCTCCTCGCGCAGCCGGGCGACGTTCGGAAGTTCACCCTCGTCGCTCCATTGCTCGATGAGTCTCCACGGCACGCCGTCGAGTCCGAGCACGAACGCTCGCTCGGAGGGGGTTGTAGATCCGCTCATGATTATGTTTTGAGGCGTCTGAGACGCCTGCTGCCCAGTAGGTTGACCGAGATCTGCTTTGTTATAGAGATGATTCAGTATCCAGGCATACTGACGTGTCCCTGTTCGGTCGTATTAACCCAGATCTCACGGATCGCTCGCTCGAAATTCGCGCCTATCGGTCGCGAGCGATCCGATACGGTCGTTCGACTCGAGGCAAGAAAACCATAACAAAGACCTCTGATAGAGACGGACCCGGGTATGGAACAGGTCCAAAGAGGGTGGTGCTGTGGGTAGCGTCGTGCTCTCTCTCGATGCGGAACTCGGCTGGGGGTTCCACGATCTCCCGAACCCGCCGGCCGAACGAGTCGAGGCCGGTCGCCGCGGGTGGTCAGTCATGCTCGATTTGCTCGAGGAGTACGATATTCCGGCGACGTGGGCCGTCGTCGGCCACCTGATGCTCGACGATTGCGACGGGAAACACGCCGATCACCCGGCCCCAGACGGCTGGTTCGAACGCGAACGAACCGACTGGCGGGATCGCGAGGAGTTACGCTTCGCCCCCGATCTCGTGAGAGAGCTCCTCGAGTCCGATGTCGACCACGAGTTCGCCAGCCACTCGTTTTCCCATGTCCTCTTCGGTCAGCCCGAGACGGACCACGAACTCGCGATCGCCGAACTCGAACGCAGCCTCGAGATCGCTGACGACTGGAACCAGTCGGTCGATTCGTTCATCTTTCCGCGCAACAAGATCGGCCACCGCGACGTGCTGGCGAATCAGGGGATCAAAGTGTACCGAAGCAGATCACCGACCCGATACGGCGTTCGCTGTATGGTCGATCTGACGGTCCTCAATCGGTCGTTGCTCGTCGAGCCGACTCTCGACGAACACGGTCTCGTCGACATTCCCGCATCGCTGTTCCTTTTCGGATTCGAAGGGACTGCGCGGACGTTCGCCGAATCGGTCTGGGAGGACCCGATGGTCGCCCTGGCTCGCTACGGCATCGACGAGGCCGTGAAAAACGATGGAATTTTCCACATGTGGCTCCATCCGAACAACCTGACACACGAGCGAGACGACCATCGCATGCGGGCGATACTCTCGCACCTCGATCGGCGTCGCGCCGAGACCGATCTCACCGTCGAGACGATGCGTGACGTCGCGTGTCGTGTCACCGGACTCTCGACCGATCCCAGTGAACGACCGACAGTGAGTTGGGGCTGAGCCCGACTTGCGCCCGACCTCGACTCACTGAATGAGAACACTACACGACCGCCGCGAATCGATACGACGACGATAACAAAGCCCGCAGCCGGTACCGTTTCGGGCAGATGGCACTGACGCTTCTCAATCGATGGACCGACTCGAGTGCGCTCTCGCTGGGCGTCCTCGGCGTCGGGAACATCGGCATGGTACACCTGAAGTCGGCGCTCGCGATGCCGGACGTCGAGGTCGTCGCGGCCGCCGACGCCGTCCCCGAGAACCGCGACCGAGCCGAACGCGCCGGCGTCTCCCGGACGTACGACGACTACGCGGCGCTGCTCGCGTCCGAGGAACTCGACGCGGCGGTCGTCGCCCTCCCTCCCTTTCTACACGCCGAAGCAGTCGAGCGAGCTGCCGAGGCTGGCGTCGACGTCTTCGTCGAGAAACCCCTCGCTCGCTCGACCGAGGAGGCCGACGCGATGCTCGAAACCGCCCGCGAGGCCGGCATCGCCGTCGGTGTCGATCACACGTTGCGCTACCAGCCGGACGTGGTCGGCGTCAAGGAGGCCTACGACGAAGGCGTCGTCGGCCACGTTCCTTACGCCTCGATTACCCGGCTCAACGACGGCCCGCTCGGTCGACCGCCGGCCCGGGACGCGCCGCCGTCGTGGCCGCTCGACCCCGACGCGGCCGGCGGCGGCTCCCTGTTCGAACTCGGCGTTCACTGCTTCGACGTCCTCGAGTGGCTGTTCGGCGACCTCGAGGTCCGGGACGCGTCGACGGGCAAGAGCCTCGAGATCGACGTCGAGGACGCCGCCACCGTGCTGATGGAGGCGCCCGAGACGGGGACGACGATCACGCTCCACTGCGGCTCCTATCAGTGGGAACAGCTGCCGGAGGTCAACACTCGGCTGCGCCTCGAGGGTGTGACGGGGACGATCAGCAACGAGGACCACATGCCGGAGAACTTCTACGCCGGCGCGGCGAAGTCGGCCCTGTCGAACGTCGCCAGCCGGTTCACCCGGGACGAGCCGGACGTCTTCGGCCCGACGTTCTACCTCCAGGCCCACTACGACGCACTGGCGGACTTCTGTGACGCGATCCGCACCGACGAACGGCCACCAGTCGACGGCGCGGACGGCCGGCGCACCATCGCACTCGCCGAGACGGCCTACGAACTGGCCGCCGCGGACGACGAAACCACACTCGAGGCCCCGGAGGTGACCCTATGAGCACGACGGACGAGACGAACGCGACGGACGACGCCGCCGGCGCGACGCGAGTCCGCGCGGTCGGCATCGACGCCACCGACCGCCGCGGCGGCTGGATACCCGATATCGACGCACGCATGGCCGCGCTCGAGGCGTCCGTTCGCGAACTTCTCGCGCCCGCTCTCGAGTCCCTCGCGACGGTCGACCGGATCACGCTCGTCCCCGACGCCCATTACCCGTTCCATCCCTCCTCGGGGATGGTAACCGATCCGGCCGTGATCGGGTCGCTCGTCTCGCACCTCGAGCGAGAGACCGACGCCGACGTCGCCGTCGCCGGCGCGAGCGACGATCGGATCGCGTTCGGCCGGACGGCCGCGTACCTCGGCTACGCGAGCCTGCTCGAGCGGTTCGACGCGGAACTCGTCGATCTGACGGACGAACCCCGAACCGAGGACGTGAGCACGGTCGACGGCCGCCCGATCGCGCTCTCGATTCCCGACCGCCTCGCCGAGAGCGCCGTCGTGGTCGTTCCGTCGCTGCGACCGACCGAAGACGGCCCGGTCGCGGGCGCGATGCGGACCCTCGCCGGACTCATAACGCAGGACAATCCCGAGCGGACGCCGGTCGCGGCGATGCGTGCCGTCGATCCCGAACTCGCCGTCCTCGACGCGACCACCGCCTACGACGGCGACCCCGTCGCGGCGGACGCGCTCTTCGCCGGCGCGGCCCCCGCCGTCGATGCCGTCGCGACCTCCCTGCTCGGCCGATCGCTCGAGGCCGACGCGGCTCTCGAGACGGCTCGAGGCCCCGAGGCCCCGCCGGTCACCGTCGAGGGGAACGTCGACTTCGATGGACTCAGAGCGAGGATCGGAGACGGCGACCTGCCGCCGGCCGACGAGGCTCATCCCGCCGTGTCGACCGCCTACCGACTATACGCCGCGGTGGCCGGCGACGCCGTCCCGCCGCAGCTCGAGGGCAGTCGATGACCGAGACGCGCACCGCGGCGGTCACCGGCGCGACCGGCTTCCTCGGGAGTCGGCTCTGCGACCACCTGCTCGAAGACGGCTGGGATGTCCGGGGCCTCAGCCGGCCCACCTCGGACCGGGGCGACCTCGAGGGCGTCGACTGGCACGTCGGCGACCTCTTCGACGATGAGACGCTGCGCGAACTCGTCGACGGGGCCGACGCCGTCTTCCACCTCGCGGGGATCGGCCTCTGGAGTGCCGGTCCCGAGACCGTCTGGAACGTGAACCGCGACGGCACCGAACGCGTGCTCGAGGCCTGCCGCGACACTGACGCGGGCCGAGTTGTCTTCACTAGTACGGCCGGGACGCGCCGCCCACAGGACGACGATTTCGCCGACGAGACGGACGTGGTCGAACCGATCGGGGCCTATCAGGCCTCGAAGGCCGAGGCCGAGGACCTGGTCGACCGGTACGCCGAAACGGACGGCGAGGCCGTCACCGTCCACCCGACCTCGATCTTCGGGCCCGGGGACGAGGAGTTCACCGCACAACTGCTCGCGATGGGAGTCGAACCGACGATGCCCGCCCACCTCCCCGGCGGCCTGAGCATCGTCGGAATCTCGGACGTGGTCGACGGCCTGCTGGCTGCCTACGAGCGCGGTACCAGCGGCGAGCACTACATCCTCGGCGGCGAGAATCTCACCTACGACTGCGCGGTCTCGCGGATCAGTACCGCCGTCGACGGCTCGCCCGCGCGGATCCGCGTTCCCGCGACCGCCATCAGGGCCGCCGGTCCGGTCGCCGAGGTCGTCGACGCCGTCGCCGATCGACGGATGTTCCCCTTCGATCGACAGATGGCCGACCTCGCGACTCAACGGCTGTTCTACACGTCGCGAAAAGCCAACGAGGAGTTAGGCTACGAGTACCGGCCGCTCGAGGCGCATCTGCCCGAGGCGATGGACTGGTATCGCGAAGAAGTGCAGTAGTCGCCGACCGCCGGCGTTTCTATCCGTAACAGCGGTAATAGGACCTCCCAATTCGGTCACTATTTCGGACCGGAATTAGTGAGAGTGCGACGTTCACGACACTGATTTCTCACTCGAAGACCGACCGATAGACATGACTGCAGATCAGTTCGAGTACGAATCGATTGGAGTGATCCGTACGCCTTTCGAATCGCCGGACGGAATGCCGATCCAACCGGCTGGAGCGGATGCCGCAGTGGGGACTGTCGAGGTTGACGAATCGTACGCGGACGGCCTGGCGGATCTGGACGGGTTTACTCACTGTATCTTGCTGTATCACTTCCATGAGTCTTCTGACGATTTTTCCTTGCAGGTTGAACCATTTCTCGATGACGAAAAAAGAGGGGTCTTTGCCACGCGGGCACCGCAGCGGCCGAATCCGATCGGGCTCTCTGTTGTCGAAATCGATTCCGTCACTGATCACCGAGTGACTGTCAGGGGAATCGACGTAGTTGATCAGACGCCGTTGCTGGATATCAAACCGTTCGTTCCCGACTTTGACGTTCCGAGCGAGGCAGACACAGGTTGGCTCAACGCATCGGAGTCGACAATTCGGTCAAAGCAGGCCGACAAACGGTTTCTTTAACAGGTGCATTCTTCGTATCATTCGGCCGGTCTCCGCAATTTCCCAGACACATCGGTCACCGCTCCGTTGCCGACTTCACCCGTATGTGCTAGCTGTTTCAGAACTTGTTCTGAGTGAAGAAACCGTACTGCTGTCTATCGTCAATCGAGCCGTGACGGTTCCTGTACGCGCCGTTTCTTCCGACTGTCTTCGGTCTCGATCACCTGCCCCGCCACCCGCTCGTAGACCTCGAGCATCCGTTCCGCCGTCCGGTTGATGCTCACCTCGCGAGCGGCCTCGCGGCCGTTCGATCGCTCGCCGCGCTCGAGAACGTCGAGCAGCCCGCGGACGAGTTCCTCGTCGTTCGCGGCGACGTGTGACGACTCGACGCCAGCCAGCCGCTCCCGAACGTCGCCGACGTCGACGGCGACGACGGGGAGGTTGCAGGCCAGCGCCTCCTTGACCGAGTTCGGCGACCCCTCGCTGTGAGAGGTCAACAGCATGGCGTCGGCGGCGTTCATGTAATCCGAGACGGCGTCGTGATCGACGCCGGAGACGGTTCGCAGTCGAACGGGCCCCTCGAGGAGGTTGTCAACGACGGTCGCGACGCGCTCGGCTCGCGGGTAGTTCTTCACTTCGCGGGCGGGCGAGTACGGAAAGAGCACGTCGTACCCGTCGCTGTCGTCCCAGCCGATCCGTTTTCTGGCGCGGTCCTGGGGCTCCGGCCGGAACTTCTCGAGATCGACGCCGTCCGGGATCACCGTACAGTCCCGTCCGAGGAGGTCGCGCATCTCCTCGGACATGACGACGACCTCGTCGCAGAACGGTGCCGACGCCCGGCTGACGGGCGCGACGGGACCGTGAACGTCGGAGCCCCACAGCGAGAGAACGACCGGTTTACGGACCTGTGCGAGTGCCATCGGCCCCGTCAGGCCGTAGTGGGCGTGGATCAGATCGTAGCCGTTCCCCGCCTCCCTGACGACCTCGGGGATCGTCCGAAGGTAGTCCGTCGGTCCCCGAGACGTATCGGCGTCGACCTCGCCAGCCACCGACACCGTCGAAAAAGAGACGCCTCGCTCCTCGAGCGCGGCCTGCTGCTGGGTCATGAACGGGGCGTCGGCGTACGTCGTGACTGTTAGGACGTGCATCTCGAGTACGGAGATGCACGGCTCCGGAACGTTTTGTTATCCGCACTATCTCGCCGAGTTTTCTTCACGTACACCTATACGTGCGGGCGGAATCCCGTCATTTTCGGCAGATTGCCCCCGTAGCAATGCTATTACAAAGGGCAGACGGCGGGTAGCCGAGAGCGATGCGGATCCTCGTCTTGGCGAACACGCCCGCACACGTCCACCTGTATCGAAACGCCGTCGACCGCCTGGAGGCGGCGGGACACGACGTGCTCGTCCTCACTCGGGAGTACGCCTGTACGACCGACCTACTCGACTATTTCGACATGCCCTACCGGATCTACGGCGATCACGGTACGGAGCAGTTCTCGAGGCTCCGGTTCGCCCGCGAACTGGGCGGCCAGTTCCTCTCGATCGGGACCCAGGCGGTCCGGTTCGACCCAGACGTGGTCTTCGGTCGCGGCCCCTACGCGGCCTACGCCGGAACGCTTACGCGAACGCCGGTCGTCCTCGTCCTCGACGACGAACCGGGCGACTTCAACCACACCGTCTCCCGCCCCTTCGCCGACTGTATCATCTCGCCCGAGGTGACTCGCCGCGACCTCGGCGACGACCACTACACCTTCGACGGCTTCAAGGAGTGTGCCTATCTCCATCCCGAGGTCTTCGAGCCCAGCGGCGACGTCCGCGAGTACCTCGACGTCGATCCCGACGAGCCCTACGTCCTCGTCCGGTTCAACGCCCTCGACGCCCTCCACGACGCCGACCTCGAGGGGTTCCGACCCGAACAGCGCCGCGACCTGATCGAACGCCTGAGCGAGGAGGCGACCGTCTTCGTCTCCGACGAAGGTGGCGAGATGGACCTCCGCGAGCTCCCCGCGCGGCCCTACGATCTTCACCCCGCGCTGATCCACGACGCGATGGCCGAGGCCTCGCTGCTGGTCGCCGATACCGGGACGATGGCCACCGAGGCCGCGCTGCTCGGGACGCCCGCCTTCCGCTATCGCGGCACCGACGACCACGAGTACGGCGAGTTCCGGGAACTCGAGCGCGCCGGCCTCGCCGAGCAGTTCGACGCCTACGCTGCGGTCCGCGATCGCTCGCTCGAGATCCTCGCCGACGACGGGACCGACGAGCGGTGGCAGCGCCGCCGGCGGGAGTACGTCGGTGACCTCGTGAATCTCACCGACCTGCTCGTCGACGTCGCCCGGTCCCGCGGTACGGTCGAGCGACTCGATCGGTCGACCAGACGGGTGCTCCAGCCGCGGTCGCGATCGACGTAGCCCTCGTCGGCATCGAGCCGTGCTGGCGCGAACGGCAAAACTATCATCGAAAATAATGTCGTATCTTCGGTCACGAAACCCTTATACTCATCTCCGGAAAAGATCCGACAACCCCCCGTTCTATGAGTCTCTCCACACTGCTCAGTGAACTGTTCACCGGGTCCGAGTCCGAATCAGGGACGGAATCCCCCACAGCAGCGCCCGAACGCGGCGACAGCGCGCAGTCGATCACGGTCGTCCACGAGTGTCGCGACTGCGGGACGAACGTCTCGGCCGACACCACCCAGTGTCCGGCCTGCGAAAGCGAGGATATCGTAACTCACTCGATCGACTGAGACGGAACGTGACCCTCGCTCGTCTCGTCGCGGCGGCCGCGCTCTCCCGTCTCGTGTTCGTCGCACGGACGCTCGAGTTCCTCGCTCGCCTCGGCATCGAGTCGGATGGCGGTGCCCAGCGAGACCAGCCCCAGCAACACAGCGACGAACGAGGCGACCCCGCTCGTAAAGCCTTCTCTACCCCGCGCCGCTCGGACCGCTGCACCGACCAGTCCCGATAGCCCGCCGGCCAGACCGGCGGCCCCGACTCCGTAGTAGAGGACGGCCGGATTGAACGACCGGACAAGATATCGCGTCTTCAGCCGCCAGCAGAAGCTCTCGAGCAAGAGGAGGGAGACGAACCGGACGAACGGTACGTACTTGATGCTGCTCTCCTCGTCGCCGTAGACGGCCGTCATCGGCACGTCGGCCACCCGACAGCCCGCCACGTTGAGGTGCGTCAGGAGGTGGTTGAGGAAGCCGTACTGATCGGTGATCGCCTCGAGATCGAGTCGCTCGATCGTCTCTCGCGAGATGGCGGTGTAGCCGTTCTGCGGGTCGCCGATCGACCAGTATCCCGAGGCGAACTTCGAGAGCCCGGTGAGCATGGCGTTCCCGACGAACCGGAACGTCGACATCTCCGCGCGGTCGTCGGGGCTGAGCAGTCGGTTGCCCTTGGCGTAGTCGGCCTCGCCCTCGACGACCGGGTCGACGATCCGATCGAGGATTTCGGGATCCATCTGGCCGTCGCCGTTCATCACCGCGACGACGTCCATTCCATCCTCGGCGGCGCGCCGGTAGCCGGTCTTGACCGCTGCGCCGTACCCACGGTTCTCATCGTGACGGATGGGGACGACGCGTCGGTCGTCGCCGCCGTCGGCGACCGCGAGCGCGGGTTCGCTCCCGCCACTCGCCGCCTCGGCGTTGACCCGCTCTGCGACTCGCTGGATCACGTCCCAGCTCTCGTCCGGTGACGCGTCGTCGACGGCGTAGATCCGGTCGACGAACGCCGGCACCGTCTCGATGACGCGGCCGACGAAGGCCGCCTCGTCGTAGGCCGTCACGACGACGCCGATCCGTTTGCTCTTATACATCCGTGCCTCCGTCGGTAGTCGCGTTCATCGTCTCTGGGTCACCTCGGTCGATGCTCGCCTCGCCGTCGCGGTCGCCCCGCGGCGGCCGCCCGTCGCTCGAGCCCGCGAGGTCGTACTCTCGATGGAGCGTCCCCGTCAAGTCGACCGCGTCCCGGCCGTCGACGACGACCATCGGCTCGAGGTCGGCCCACTCGATCGAGTCGAACGCCTCCTGGGGCGTGACGAGCACGGCCGCGTCGAAGGCCTCGTCGGACAGGTCGTCGATCCCGACGGGTCGCGCCCCGTACGCTGCGGGGTCGACGAGCGGGTCGACGCCCGCGACGGCCGCGTCCCGTTCGCGTAGCTCGTCGATGACCCCCAGCGCGGGCGAGGCGCGGGTTTCCTCGACGCCGGGTCGGTACGTGATCCCGAGGACGACGACCGACGCCGCCGCGAGGTCGGTCCCGTCTCGCTCGAGTTCGCGCTCGAGGCGGTCGACGACGACCGCGGGCATCTCGTCGTTGACTCGTCTTGCCGTCTCCGTCACGGCCAGCGGCTCGTCGGTCTGCCCGAGCAGGAAGTGCGGGTAATAGGGGATGCAGTGGCCGCCGACACCGGGCCCCGGCTCGTGGAGCTGGCACATCGGCAGGTCGTTGGCCGTGTCGATCGCCTCGCGAACGGAGATGCCGAGTTCGTCCGCGAGCCGGCCGAGTTCGTTCGCGAGCCCGATGTTCACGTCGCGGTAGATCCCTTCGAACACCTTGACCGCCTCCGCGGTCGTCGCGTCCGAGACGGGATGGACCTCGTTGTCCGAGAGCTCGTCGTACACGATCTCGGCGGCTCGCGTGCTCTCGTCGTCGACGCCGCCGACGACCTTCGGATACTGGCCGCGGATGTCCCGCAGTGCAGTGCCCGACGAGGTCCGTTCCGGGCAGAACGCGAGGCCGAACTCGTCGGGATCGAGACCGCTTTCGCTCGCGAGATGCGGTTGCAGTACGTCTCGGCAGGTCCTCGGCGGCAGCGTCGACTCTGCGATCACCAGATCGCCGGGCGAGAGGCCGGCCGCGATATCGTCGACGACCGACTCGACGGTCGTCAGATCGGGGTCGTTCTCGTCGTCCAGCAGCGTCGGGACGATGATCACGTGGATCCGCGCCGCCTCGGCAGCCGCCGGCCCGTCGGTCGTCGCCGCGAGTCGACCGGCGTCGACCTGCTCGGCGACGAGGTCGTCGAGGCCCGGCTCGCCGACCACGTGGCTCTCGCCGTCGGCGATCGTCTCGGCGACGGTCGGGTCGACGTCGACGCCCGTCACGTTCCCCGTCGTCTCGGCGTAGACCGCCGCGAGCGGGAGCCCCATCTTGCCGAGCCCGTAGACTGCGACCGGAATCTCGCCCGCTGTCAGGCGCTCGCGCTGTCTGGTAGGAGCGAGGCTCGAGCCGTAGAGCCCGTCGTCGTCGCGCTCGCGTTCCTCGCTCGAGGTTTCCGACATCAGGCTTCCACCTCCCGTTCAGCGGATCCGTCGTCGGCGTCGGCCTCGTCGTCGCGATGGTCGGGCGGACCGAACGCGAGCCGGTCGATCAGCTGCACCGTCTCGAGGGCCCGAATTCCGTCCTCGGCGGTGACCTCCGGCTCCGAACCGGTTCGGACGGCCTCGACGAACGACTCGAGTTCGTTGCGCAGCGGTTCGCCGGTGTCGACGCGCGGGCGCTCGACGACGCTCTCGTGACGATACCGCGACTGACCGTCGTCGGTGAGATACTCGGGGTAGGAGTCGCGGTGGATCAGCACCGACTGCTCGAGGTAGTCGACCTCGACGAGGCACTCGCGGGCCGTGACGGTGAGTTTCCGCACCTTCTTCTGGGTGACGCGGCTCGCGGTCACGGTCGCGACGGCGTCGTCGTATTCGATCGTCGCGGTGGCGTACTGGCCGTTTTCGGTTCCCGTCGCGGCGATCGAGTGTGGCTGATCGTCCAGAATCGAGCCGACGACGTCGACGTCGTGAACCATCAGATCGAAGACGACGTTGCCGGGTGCCGTCCGATCGATCGGCGGGCCGAGCCGCTCGGCCTCGACGCCGATCACGTCCAGATCCTCGATCACCTCTTCGACGGTCTGCACCGCGGGGTTGAACCGCTCGATGTGGCCGACCTGCAGGACGAGGTCTTCCTCGCGGGCCCGCTCGGCCAATCGTTCACCCTGTTCGACCGTCTCGGCGATCGGCTTCTCGACCAGGACATGAACGCCCGCCTCGAGACAGGCCGACACCGTCTCGTAGTGTGCGTGGGTCGGAACGGCGACCGTTACGGCGTCGCAGCGCTCGAGAAGCGTCTCTCTGTCGACCGGTTCGGTGTCGTACTCGGCGGCGACTCGCAGGGCGATGTCATCGTCGTGGTCGGTGACGCCGGCGAGGTCGACGCCCGGCAGTTCGGCGTAGACTCGTGCGTGGTTCTCGCCCATGGAGCCGACGCCGATGACGCCGGCTCGGAGCTGTTCGTCGGTCGTCTCGTCCGCTGATTCGTCCGTACTCATTGGCTGGTGAAGTGGTCCCGCACTGCTCGGACGACGGTCCGTCGGTCGCGCTCGGAGAGGCCCGGATGGACGGGCAGGGAGATGACTTCCTCGGCCGCCCGCTCCGCCTGCGGGAGCCGCGCCGCGGCCGTGCTGACCGTCTCGTAGGCCGGCTGGCGGTGGATCGGGGTATCGTAGTAGATTCCGGTCCCGATGTCCCGCTCGTCGAGGCTCGCCTCGAGAGCGTCCCGCTCGTCGGTTCGAACCGTGTACTGGTGGTAGACGTGCCGCGAGCCGGTCGGCTCCGTCGGCGTCTCGAGCGGGAGATCGGCGAGCCGCTCGTCGTAGAACTGGGCGTTCTCTCGGCGCGCGCGGTTGAACGCGGGCAGGCGCTCGAGTTGCGCGCGGCCGATGGCCGCCTCGATGCTCGTCATCCGGAAGTTGTGTCCGAGGTCGACGTGGTCATAGCCGCCCGTACCGCTGGCGTCGCGGCCGTGGTTGACGTAGCTCGCGGCGCGCTCGGCCACGTCCTCGCGATCGGTGACGACGATGCCACCCTCGCCGGTTGTCATGTTCTTCGTCGGGTAGAACGAGAAGCAGGCCGCGTCGCCGAACGCGCCGACCCGCCGGCCGTCGATCTTCGCACCGTGGGCCTGACAGGCGTCCTCGACGACGAACAGGTCGTGCTCGTCGGCGAGGTCGCACAGCGCCGGCATGGCTGCCGGCAGGCCGTAGAGGTGGACCGGAAGGATGCCGGCGATGTCGTCGCGCTCCGCGAGGACGCGTTCCACGTCCGTCGGGTCGAGCGTGTACGTCTCGGGATCGATGTCGGCGAAGACGGGTTTCCCGCCGGCCACTCGAATCGCGTTAGCACTCGCGACGAAGGAGAACGGCGAGGTGATCACCGCATCGCCGTCCTCGAGCCCGACGGCCTCGAGCGCGGCGTGGAGCGCGGTCGTCCCGTTCGACGTCGCGACCGCCCCTTCGGTCCCGCAGTACGCCGCGAATTCGCCTTCGAAGGCTCTGACTTCCGGGCCGTCGGCGAGCCGCCCCTCTTCGAGGAGCGATTCGACGCGCTCGAAGGCGTCGGCGCTGAGTTCGGGGTCGGCGATCGGGACCGGGGTCGTCGCGTCGGTTTCGGGTGCCAGATCGGCGCCCGAAGCTTCGGTCTCCGTCCCGCCGTCCGTGCTCGCTTCCGTTCCACCGTCGGTTTCGGGGGTTCGCTCGGTGTCCGTCATGCGAGCTGGTTCTCCCCCTCCAGTGGCTCGGGAAGCGGTTGGGCAGTCGCCGGGGTACCGACGGCGAGGCTGTCCGCCGGTACGTCCTCCGTGACGACGGCACCAGCCGCGACGAACGCGTTCTCGCCGATCGTCACGCCCGGCAACAGCGTCGCGTTCGCGCCGACGGACGCACCGTCCTCGATCGTCGGCCCCTCGAGTCCGTCGTCGGTCCGGATCGGATACTCGTCGTTGGTCAGGACGGCACCGGGACCGACGAAGACGTTGTTTCCGATCGTCGTCTGGGTCGGAACGTAGACGTTCGTCTGGAGACTGACGTGGGAGCCGATCGACGTCTGGCCGTCGATGACCGTCTTGGTCCCGACGAGGACGTCGTCGCCAATCGTGGTCCCCTCGCGGACGAGCACGTCGTGGCCCGTCGCGAAGCCGTCACCGATCGTCACGTCGCCGTAGACGATCGAGCCGGCTCTGATCGTCGCGTCGTCGCCGATTCTGGTCGGTTCGTCGAACTCGCCGTAGCCGACCGTCGCGTCGGCGTCGATCGTACAGCCGTCACCCCGGACGACCTCCCGCACCGCTTCGCTCATCGTGGTTCACCTCCGCCGCTTCCGCTCGAGTCCGTCTTCGAGCGAACGCGACGCTGGTGAGCCGTAGTTCGCGTTTGAACCGCTACTCGATGTCGTAGCCGGTCGCGTATTCGTTCCATAGTGAATCGATACCCGCGTGGGCAATCGTGCTGATACAGCCGGTAACGAGGCTTTGTTATCCCCGCCCTGAGGCATCCGTAGTCGCGAACTACAGAATAGCCGAGACCGATCAGCTCTGTCCGCCGCGAACGGCACCCTCAGGGGTATATTCGACCGGCCGATCCCTCACGTCCGCTGAAACGTCGAGTTCGGCGTCTATCATGGCTTCTAACAGGTATAACGCCCTTTCGTGCGGGTAGCCGTGCGATAGTAAAGGGCCACAGGCTGGCATACGGTTCTGTGAGGTATCCGACCACACCCGGCAGACGGGACCGGGACCAGATACGACACGACGAGGGCAGCCATGGCTGACAGCGAACTCACTCAAGCAGAACTATTCGACGTATTCAGCAACGCACGGAGACGACGCGCGGTTCAGTACCTCAAACGACAGGGCGGCAGTTGCGATCTCGCGCCGCTGGTCGAGCAGGTCGCCGCCTGGGAGAACGACGCCGATCCCGACGACGTGACTCGAACCCAGCGCCGGCGGGTCTACATCTCACTGTACCAGACACATCTCCCGATGCTCGAGGATCACGGTATCGTCGACTGGGATCCTGACGGCCACGAGATCGAACTCCTCCCCAGCGAGGACCAGTTCGAGCCGTACCTCGACCGACGTCTGGACGGCGAACGGTCGTGGCACCGCCTCTATGCCGGCGTGACGTCGGTCGGCGTCGTCGCCTTTGCGCTCTCGTCACTGGCCGTCGGTCCACTTTCGACGGGCCTCGCGCCAGTCGTCGCCGCCGCACTTTGCGTTCTCGTCCTCGCCCTCGCGGCCGCACAGCATCTCTCACGCCGTCCCGGGACGACGCTTTCGTTCGGCCCAGCGAGCCGATAGCCGTCATCGAGCTCACTGTCCGTCCCGTCACCTGGTCCGAGCCGGTCGCCGCTCCACAGCATCCGGGGGAGCCACGATCGGCTGTTGTCGATAGAACGGGAGCGGAGCCGAGCGTTCTACCGGAGCAACTGAACCGATTTTCACGCCGATCGCACAGTCTGCGGGTCTCGCGCTTACTGTTCGCTCGAACCGCGCTTCCGTCGTGCGATCGGGTGTGCAGTGGCGTTTCAGTCGTTCGATCGGGTATGCAGAAAAGAGACTCGAGCGCCGATCGCGATCGAACGGTTCGCTACCCGCCCGTCACCGTTACCCAGAAGTGGGTCTCCTCGGCCGCGTTGTCGACCGTCGGCTCGGCCGGCGGCTCGCCGTGGTAGAGCAGGACTGCGATTCGGACGGTCTCACCGGACCCGGCCGTCGGTGTGACCGAGCGCTCGCCGGTTCCCGTCGATCCGTCGTCGACGCTCGCGTCGATCCGCCGTAGCTCCGTCCGTTCGACGACCTCGCCCTCCGACACGATCTGTTGCTGCACGACGACCGTGTACTCTCGCTGTTCGCCCTCCTGATTCTCGATCGAGAGGATGAACGGAACGGAGTCGCCCGCCTCGACTTCGCTGGGGAGTTCGCCGGCGACCACTTCACCGTCCTCGTCCTCGCTGTAGAGTGCGAGTTCCGTAAAGCCGCCCGTCGGCGCGGGCATCAGAAAGCCGACGAACAGCGCACTGACCGCCATCCCGATCGCGAGGACGAGCACGACCGACGAAACCGTCGCAGCGCCGGTATTGTCGCTGCGGAGTCGCTCTAGGCCTGCGGTCAGCGAGACGGTAAACCGTTCTCCGTCGGGAACGCGAAGTCGCCTGACGGCGCCGAACTGTGCGGTCACGACCGTCACCAGCGTCAGTGCGGTCGCGATCGACGCGGTGGTCAGCCCCCACTCGGTGAACGATAACGCGATGGCGATCACCGGGACGATCGCCAGCGACAGGACGAACGCCAGCCCCGTACGTTCGACCGCATCGATTCCACGGGGGCGGCTAGTGACGGCCGTTGCGATCCGGCTCGATTGCTGTGTGGCTCGCTTGTCGGCGGGAAAGAGGACCGAAACGACCGCATATCCCGGGAGGAACAGGGCGAGCGGAAACGTCACGAACAGTCGCAGGCTACTGTCGCTACCGAACGTCGTCACGATCGCGTACGCCAGCAGTGCGCCGAACGAGACGGCCGCGAGGTCGAAGGGATACCGACGGACGATCCCGACGCCGGTCCGGGTGCTCGTTCGATGACTCATCGACGATCCACCGGCGTTCGCTGCGCAGCGCTCCGTCTCCGTGCGAACAATACGGATACCATTCTCGTTAGATCGGTACACTCATCGGTGCTTTGTTATGGCCGTGTTACCGACACGAGCGATGCGATCGCTCGACCCGCGGCCACGATGGGGCGCTACAAGCGGCGACCTTCGTTCCGGTCCCGTGACTCGGGATCCCGACGGGTGTTAAAAGTCGACGTACTGGGCCTCCCAATCTCGCCGTTCTTCGATCTGCTGTCGCCCGGCGTCGGTGATCGCGTAGTAGTTCGTTCGCCTGTCGAGTTGCCCCTTCTCGACCAGCTCTTTGTTTACGAGCGTATCCAGATTCGGATACAGCCGCCCGTGATTGATCTCGGAGCTGTAGTACTTTTCGACCTCGTCCTTGACGGTCTGCCCCGACGGTCGGTCAGCGCCTGCGATCACGTACAGCAGGTCGCGCTGGAAGCCGGTCAGATCGTGCATTGCTCAATCACACTGACCGTTCCATTGAGTGGATATTTGTTATCCGTATCATACAGCAACTAACCCGATCGTTGATACGATATTACTCGCGAGAAACACTCTGTTCGCCGGATAGTCACTCGCCGCCGGGAATCGTAGTACAGATCATCTCTTTCCTCTCTCCGACCGATATCGATCGGCGCCACTTGCTCGACCGTTTCGGTGATCGTTTCCTGAAACGACTCGCGGGTTATTCTCCAGTATCCGACACGACGACCTCGATCCCGTCCGCGCCGATCCGAACGCGGAGGACGTCGGCGGTCGCTTCGTACGCAGTCGTATGCGAGCCGTCGTCGTCGAACCGGACGCACTCTGCCAGGAGATCGCTCTCGAGAAGATTGTTGATCCGTCGGTACACCGTCGCCGAGGAGCTATCAGTTCGGCTCGTGAGTTCTTTCGCCGTCTTCGGACCCTCACTCGTGGCGATGAGGATCGTCCGGGCGCAGTCGTCCCCGAGGACATCGAGCTGGGCGGCGGAGTTGGAAGTCGATTCCGATCGCGTGTTACTCGCTTGCGTTGACATGGTCGTAGTCACTCGTTCGTGACGGGCAGGTGCCGTTCGCTCTCCGAGAGAGGTGACGATGCGAGACAGTCGGTAGTGGGGCCACCACCGTTCCGGGTTCCACCGTACATTCGCGCACACCGATCGGTAAGCGATAGTGGTATTTTATAACGATGTACCTTATTCGCGTTCTCCGCGCCGTTCCACGTCGTAAGATCGTATTTCGCTCGAGAAATAACAGCTTTCCGCGGTACGCGACAGGCGTCAATTCCGTGTTTGAACGCTGAATACGCCATAACACGACTGAATTCGGTTTGACAGCCGTTACCAACCGATTCCCCTACCCCATCTACGCAGGCCGTCTTCCGGCGAAGATCTGCCGGAAAGCGGCTATTTCCCGGTTCTCTGGCCCGCTCGCCGGCTGAACGGTCTGCGTCCTTTATTCGCGTTTGCTCCCCTCGATACGATGATGCCCGGTCGAGTGCCTTGCCGCGATGCCATCGCGCTCCGCCGACGCGTGATAGCGGGTAACCGCTATCGGTCGGCGGCGCACGAAACTCGGCCGAGTACACCCCCCAAACCATGAACTCCCAACAACACGACTGGAAACCCATGGAATCGTCGACAGCCGGCGCACGGTGTCGAAACTGCGGGACCCACGTTACGCAGCAGTTCGCTCGCGTCTTCGGTGACAACGGCGATGTCGTCCACGGGTGCCCGTCCTGTACGACCTATCGAGAGATGCAGTCCGGCGGTCACCTTCCCGGCGACTGATTTCCCTTCGCCCGCATGCCCCTTCTTCGGCAGTCGACTATCGTTTTCGCTCGTCTCTGGCTGTCCAGCGAGCCGCCAGTGTTCCTCCTCTGATAGCGGGGACGATGAGCATGCCGTACGGCCACCGCTGCTCCTGCTATCTCGTCCCGATCGATTCCCCTCGAGCGACGGGGAGCCACGCCACAGCTGTACTTCTCCCCTACGGTCGTTCGCAGACGCGCGATATTCGCCGGCCGAAACGGACGACGACGTAACCTGCAAAAGTTAAAGTTAGTGGTGGGAGAAGTATGCCGACATGGTCGTTGGTGGTGGACTGTCCCTCGAGAACCGGTGCCCTATCTCTCTGATCGATGTCAGTTCAAACAAACAGAACTGAACCGCTCGAAGAGAGTGAGGTGTTTCACATCCTCGGTAACGATAGACGCCGGGCCATCGTCCAGTTGCTCGCGGACGAAGGCGGTCAGGTCGATGTCTCCGACGTCGCAAACGAGATCGCCGCGGCGGAGTCGGATACGTCACCGGTGCCGAACAATCTCTACAAGAGCGTCTACGTCTCCCTCCAGCAGACACACCTTCCTCAGCTGGAAGAAGACGCCGTCATCGAATACGACTCCGATGCGAAGACGATCCAGCCGGGCCGTCATTTCGACGAGGTCCTGCAGTACGTCGACGGCCACAACGACGATCATTCGCGCATTCTGCAGTTTCATCTCGGCCTCTGTCTCGTCGGGCTCGCGGTCATCGGGCTGGCCGGGCTCGGCCTCCCAGTCGTCTCGAGCGTCGATCCGGTCCTTACCAGTGTGCTCGTCTTCCTCGCCGTCGCCGCGAGCAGCCTCTATCAGCTCCTCGGATAGCGACGGTCGATCGCCCGAGCCAACGGACCGACTCCTCGTCGCGACAGCGATCAGTCGTCGACCGGCGGCTAGCGGTCGTTGCGGACGGCACGACACCGA
Organism: Natrinema sp. 1APR25-10V2; assembly: GCF_031626495.1. NCBI lineage: Archaea > Methanobacteriati > Methanobacteriota > Halobacteria > Halobacteriales > Natrialbaceae > Natrinema > Natrinema sp. 1APR25-10V2. The sequence continues at coordinate 619,240 of NZ_JAMQOJ010000002.1, read as the reverse complement.
GACGCCGCTGTCGGTCGTGACTGTTCGCTCGAGTGATCGCGATGGTCGTCGTCTCGCAGCGGCGGAAAAAGACGCGCTGTCCGGTTAGGATGATCCTCGCTTAGGCCAGCGACCCAAGCGCGGGCTGAGTCTCGTTGGCTGCCTCTCCGTCGGTCTCGTTGAGACCAGTTTCGGTTTCGTTCGTCTCGTCGGTATCGATGCCGGTGTCGGTCGACTCGGTCAGCTCGATCATCGCGACTTCGCCGGACTCGTCGGTCAGCACCATGTGGACGTATTCGCCGGGCTGGAGGCCAGTCGTATCGACCTCGAACTCGACGTCTTCGCTGGCACCAGCCTCGAGCGTCACGTTCTGCGCTGCGATGAGGTCACCCTCGAGACGGAACTGGACGGCCTCGGTTCGCTCCTCGTCCGTCGGGTTCTCGACCGTCGCCATCACGGTGATGTTCTCACCGATTTCGGCGCTGTCGGGTGCCTCGAGGTTGGTGACGTTGAAGCTTTCGGCTTCCACCGGCTCCTCCTCGGTCACGTTATCTTCGGTGACGTTGTCTTCAGTGACGTTCTCCTCTATCGCCGGCGGTTCCTCCGTGACGTTGTCCTCAGTCACGTTGTCTTCCGTCAGGTTATCTTCCGTGACGTTGTCCTCAGTCACGTTGTCCTCGGTCACGTCGTCTTCCGGTTCCTCGACGGTGACGAAGGCCTCATCGGTCACGGGCTCGCCCTCGGCGGTGAGGAATGGACCGTCTTCCTCACCCTCCGTCTCGACGAAGTCGTACGTCTGATTGTCGTTCGTGTCCTCGTGCGGCATCGCGATCAGCGTCTCGTCTTCCTCGAGCGGTTCGTCGAGCGTGACCGTGATGTTCTCCTCCGTTCCCGCCTCGAGGTACTCGGACGTTCCGATGACGCTGCCGATGGCGTCTCCCTCGAGGAGGCCGCTGTCGTGGATCGTCACGAAGCCGGGATTCGGCAGCGTGGTCTCCGCGACGACGACCGTCTCGCCGTCGGTCGTCTGGTTGTCGAACGTCACGGTGGCCTCGGCCGGCTCTTCTTCGGTGACGTTGTCCTCGGTCACGTTATCTTCCGTGACGTTGTCGACCGGCTCTTCTTCGGTGACGTTGTCCTCGGTCACGTTATCTTCCGTGAGGTTCTCTTCGGTGATGTTCTCCTCCATCGACGGCGGCTCTTCGGTGACGTTCTCTTCGAACGGCTCTTCGTCCGTCACGTTGTCCTCAGTGACGTTATCTTCGGCCGGCATCTCGTCGGTGATGTTCTCCATCTCATCCGGCAGTTCGTCAGCGCTGATATCCGGGCTGACGACGAGCACGTAGATGCTCGCGTTCTCGACGTTCAGGTTTTCGATGGTCGTGTTCTCGATTGTGACGAAGATCGGCCGGTCACCAGCGTCGACCGGCAGTTCGTCCATCGGCTCGTCGATCGTCACGTTGTCTCCCGGCTCTTCTTCGAACGGCTCTTCCTCGGTGACGTTGTCAACCGGTTCTTCCTCGGTGACGTTGTCGACCGGTTCTTCGTCCACGGCCGCATCCTCAACCGTAACGAGGGCATCGTCGGTCACGGGCTCGCCCTCGGCGGTGAGGAACGGGCCGTCTTCTTCACCCTCGGTCTCGACGAAGTCGTACTGCTGATTGTCGTTCGTATCCTGATGCGGCATCGCGATCAGCGTCTCGTCTTCCTCGAGCGGTTCGTCGAGCGTGACCGTGATGTCCTCGTGCGTACCCGCTTCGAGGGAGTCAGAGACGCCGATGACGCTGCCGATGGCGTCTCCCTCGAGGAGGCTGCTATCGTGGATCGTCACGAAGCCGGGATTCGGCAGCGTGGTCTCCGCGACGACGACCGTCTCGCCCTCGGTCGTCTGGTTGTCGAACGTCACGGTGGCCTCGGCCGGCTCTTCTTCGGTAACGTTGTCAGTCGGTGCTTCCTCGGTGACGTTGTCGACCGGTTCTTCCTCGGTGACGTTGTCGACCGGTTCTTCCTCGGTGACGTTGTCGACCGGTTCCTCCGCGGCCGCATCCTCAACCGTGACGACGGCCTGGTCGGTCACCGGCTCGCCGTCGGACGTGAGGTAGGGGCCGTCAGCCTGGCCCTCCGTCTCGACGAAGTCGTACGTCTCGTTCTGGTTGGTGTCCCGGTGCGGCATCGCGATCAGCGTCTCGTCCTCCTCGAGCGGTTCGTCGAGAGTGATCTCGATGTCCTCGTGCGTGCCCGCCTCGAGGTACTCGGACGTTCCGATGACGCTGCCGATGACGTTACCCACGAGGAGGCTGCTATCGTGGATCGTCACGAAGCCCCCACTCGCGAGCGTGGCGTTCGCGACGACGACCGTCTCGCCCTCGGTCGTCTGATCGTCGAACGTCACGTACGCGGCCTGGGTCACGTTCTCCGTGGTCTCGTTCCCCAGTGCCGTCTCGTCGTCGGTGACGGTCTCGTTATCTGTCGCGTTCTCTTCTACTGTCTCGTTTGTCGGTTCGTACTCGTCTTCGCTGACCTGTGCGCTCTCGTCGACGGCCCCGCTGCCGGACGCAGCGGTGACCATCGCCCCGCTCGAGCACACGAGCATCAGCGCTGTGATCAAGACGAGTACCTGTTTGCGTGCGTTCATGGTTGCCCTGAGGGCATCAGTCTCGTCGTCGTTTCCGCGGATAAACCGGCGGAACCATTACGCTGAGAAATTGGATACTACGGCCCAGCGGCGGCGTATTCAGTGAGACGTTCGTTCCCGGAAAACAACGGTTGTTGATAGGAACGGTCCCGCGCTAATGGTTGTTGATAAGAGCGGTCCCGCGCTAATCGTCGTTCGTCTGTTCGGGCGACTTCGATGCCGTCGGTTCGTGTCCCGGCAGACAGACCAGGTTTTCCCGTCCCAGTCGGAGTTTCGTGACCTGATCGTCGTCCTCGAGGTCCGCGAGCAACCGGCTGACCTTCGCTTTCGACCAGTCGACGGAGTCGACGATTCTCGATTGTTTCATTCGGCCGCCGTTTTCCCTGAGTAGTTGGCAGACGCGTTCCTGATCGGTGACGAACTCTTCGTGGCTCGAGTCTGGCTCGTTCGCCAGGGACGGCGGGTCCGCGTACCGGTTACGGGCGATGAGTATCCCTCCGAGAAGCGCCAGCGCAACGATTCCCGCGAGGGCCGCCACATGTGCTCCGCCGTCCAACTGGAGCGGGTGGACGAGTTCCGAGACGAGCTCCGGACGGGGACCCGCGACGATCGGAGGGACGGCCGCGCCGCTGATCGACGGACTGGACGTATCGGTCGCCGTGGAAACTCGTCGTCGGATGCTCATGGCTGTTTGGAGGCTGTGTCTCGATGATTCATGTCCTGTACCGTCGTGACCGCCCTACAAATTGTTTTTTATAGGCCATCTGCTGTTATGATTTCGCCTGTCTCTCGCCGTATCCATACCGTCCAATTCCCGAACGTGTCCCGTCGTATGGCTGGCCGATCGCCCATCGTACGCGGGTGACTCGCCGGTGGCGGAACCGCGTCAACGCGGCCCGTGGTTGACCGGTATGATACGTCTCACTCATGGTATGGATGGCCTTTGATCGACAAACCGAATAAACGCAACCGTACGTTTGTAACGGTTAGCGCGGATTCGCCCTGGGTTCAGTCAGTAAGTAAACGCTTCAGTGACGCTCGTCGAATCGAACACTAACGCCCGAAATCGTCGTGACGCGCTTCGAGCAGTCCACTTTTCGAGCGGTACAACGGTTGCTATACGGCAGTACGGATCGGTTTCGGTGGCCGGTCCGACTGGCGGACGGCTAGCTGTATGATCCGCTTTCACGGTTGGTGTCCGGGGTGGCACCGGCGTCCCGACCGGACGGCCCCGACGAGCCGACCACCGTTCGAATCCCAGACTCGAGGCCGATGCGGGCATCGAAGCCGAGCTCGTAGCTCGCTTTCGAGGTGTCGGCGCCGCTGTGTCTGATATCGCCGGCGCGGGGTTCGCGGTGGACGATCGGGGAAGACGAACCGGTCGCGTCGCGGATCGTCTCGGCGAGTTCCTCGATCGTCGTCCGCGTTCCCGTTCCGACGTTGTACGCTTCGCCGACGGCGTCGGTCGTCGCCGCGCGCAGGTTCGCCCGGACGACGTCGCTGACGTGGACGAAATCGCGGCTTTGCTGGCCGTCGCCTTCGATCGTGATCGGCTCGTCGGCCCGTGCCTGCTCGACGAACGTCGAGATAACGCCGCTGTAGGGTCCCTGCTGGCGCGGGCCGTAGACGTTGAAGTACCGGAGTGCGACCGTAGGCAGGTCGTACAGTTCCTCGTAGAGCCGAGTGTACCGGTCGAGTGCAGCCTTCTGTACGCCGTAGGGCGAGGTCGGGTCGATCCCGGCCGTCTCGGGTACTGGCAGCTCGTCGGGGTGACCGTAGACCGCCGCGCTCGAGGCGACGACGACCCGGGCGTCTTCCTGGCGGGCCTGCTCCAACACCAGGAGGCTCGCCTCGAGGTTCGTCCGGTTGCTCTGGCGCGGTTCGTCGACGCTCTGGGCGACGCTGACGAGCGCGGCGTGGTGGAAGATGAGGTCGACGCCGCGGGCCGCCCGCTGGAGGGCGATCGGGTCGCGAACGTCGCCCTCGATCACCGTCACGTCGTCGGGGAGGTGGGTTCGGTCGCCGCTCGAGAAGTTATCGAGCACTCGGACCTCGTTTTGCGGCGCCAGGGCGTCGACGAGGTGGCTGCCGATGAAGCCCGCGCCGCCGGTCACGAGTATCGCTTGATCGCGGATCGCTGGCGTGTCCATCGCTCGGTGCTACCAGCGCCTCGCTGTTTAGTATCCGATTCGTACCCCTGCGTATTCAGGCTCGAGGCGGCGGAAGGCGCTGCTTACAGCCTTATCTGTACGGTCTCGAGCGAGGTCCCGGCATGACGTGGCGCAATCGGGCTCTGCCGACGCCGACGGACCGCGGTGGAACGCACCGAGCGCCGCTCGGTGATCGTCTCGAGTCGCTCGACCACGACCTGATTTCGTCCGATGTTACAATAGATATAAGTCGCAATAGGTTGACTATCCGAACGGAAGCCGGTCTCCGGAACAGGGACGTATCGCAAACGTCCCGGGTGCTGAGGACACCCGAGACTGGCTTCCAACCCGTCCAGGGTTTGCAAGCCATGATTGCATACATTCTACCGGGACATAAACGTCTCGCACGATCGCGGAATCGCCCGACACGAACAGTCTCGAGTCCGGATTCGGCCTCGAGCCAGCGCGGAGGGTGCTGGAGATGAGCGGTCCGGACGAGGCGACCGAAGACGATGACGAGTCAGTACTCCCCGACTGCCCCCGGTGCGGCGAGCGGGTGGTGATTTCGGTCGCGTTCGGCCCCGAGGCAGGGCTGGTCAGCCCCTGTGGCTGTTCCGTGCCGCCGGCGCTCTTTCCGGAGGTTCACGGACAGTAGTCCGGGGCTCGCGCTCGAGCCCCGGCGGTCAGCCGGCCGGTCGACGCGGTGAGCGTCCACGCCGTCGAAACCACCACCCGTCGACATCACGCGTCGGCCGGTCGGCCCGAAAGCGGCGGCTCGAGTCATTATCCAAGGCGGACTCACCACCGCGACTCGGTCGTTCACGCGGGGAGTCTGTCTTTCTGACTGGTATCCCGTGTGGCGAACGCGGTGGAAGCGTTCTGCTACCGTGGCAACATGGATTCGCCACCCCCTCCCCAGCCGATTCGCTCACTCCGTTCGCTCGTCCCTCGGACAAGTCCGTCGGCCGGCCTCGCTCGGTTCACGGTTCCCGATGGTCACCGTTCCACTCGTCGAGGCCGGCCGACAGCGCGCGCCACCGCGCGACGGCTGGACCGACGAGCGTCCGATCGGTTTGGGGAAGCTATATGCGCGGCCCTCGGCAACTCCACGGCAATGACCGTCGATCTCGTCGTGCGCAACTGTACTGTCGTCACGCCCGCGGGGCGGACCCCCGACGCGGGCGTCGCCGTCGAGGACGGGACCATCGTCGCTGTCGGTCGGAGCGACCGGCTCCCCGAAGCCGACCGCGTCCTCGACGGCGAGGGGAACGTCCTCGTGCCGGGTATCGTCGACTGTCACATCCACAACCGCGAGCCCGGCCTCGAGTACAAGGAAGACTGGGAGTCCGCGACGCGGGCGGCCGCCGCCGGCGGGGTGACCACCGTCGTCGGGATGCCGAACACGGACCCGGTCATCGACCGGCCCGAGCACCTCGAGCTGAAGTTCGAGCGCGGCGAGGCGTCGGCCCACGTCGACTTCCAGAGCTACGCCGTCGTCACGAGCGAGAACCTCGATCTCATTTCCGAGATCGACGAGGCCGGTGCGCTCGGCTACAAGGTCTTCCTCGGGTCGACCGTCGGCGACGTGCCGCCGCCGAGCGACGGGGAGATCCTCGAGGCGATGGAGAAAATTCGGGAGACGGGCAAGCGGCTCGGCTTCCACGAGGAGAACGGGGAGATCATCGACCACTACACGGAGCAGTTCCAGAGTGAAGGAAAGAACGAGCCGATCGACCACTCCCACTCGCGGCCCGTCGTCGCCGAGCGGGAGGCCGTCGAGCGGATGGTCACCTTCGCCGAGGAGACCGGTGCGAAGATCCACATGTTCCACGTTTCCTCGGGTTCGGCGGCCGAGGCCGTCGCCCGCGGCAAAGACCGCGGCGTCGACGTGACCGCTGAAACCACCCCTCACTACCTCTGGTTCACCGAGGAGGTCATGCGCGAGAAGGGCAACGTCGCACGCGTCCAGCCGCCGATTCGCGACGCCGAAGAACAGGACCGGCTCTGGCGGGTCGGCATCGACGACGGCGCGATCGACTGTATAGCCACCGATCACGCGCCCCACACGCCCGAGGAGAAGAAGGTCGACGATCCCTTCGGAAACACCTGGGACGCGATCTCGGGCTTCGTCGGCCTCGAGACCGAGGTGCCGGCCATGCTCACGTTCGTCGATCGCGGCCGATTCACGATGGAGGAGTGGGTCCGCCGTCACTCGACGAATCCGGCCAGGGTCTGGGGGATGTATCCCCAGAAGGGCTCGCTACAGGTCGGCACCGACGCCGACTTCACGGTCGTCGACCCCGACCTCGAGTGGACGGTAGACAGCGCCGACCTTCACTCGAAGAACTGCGTGACGCCGTTCGAGGACGAGTCCTTCCGCGGGAAGGCGGTCGCGACGGTCGTCCGCGGGAAGGTCGTCGCTCGGGACGGTGACGTGCTCGGGGAGTCGGGGTACGGAACGCGTGTCGATGTCGATAACGAGTAGCTACCGCCTCGAATCGCCGTTTCAGCTATCGGTTTCCCCGTGAGACCGTTCAAATCGGTCGAGAGAAGCTGCTGACCGATGGAAATCGCCGTTACTACTCCGACTGCGGTGACGAACGGCCGTTTTCGATCGCCGCAATTGATCTGTATAATTCGCTTACTTCTCGAACTGAGGTTCGTTCTAGCGACTTTCCTGCCTGTGTATATATACCACCGTTGATCGGGATGTTCGTGTTGTCCCAGCTGGGGGAGACGGTGGTTCGAGCCGCCGATGGGATTCCCGCGGACTGGGGGTCAAAAACCATGACTGACGAACGAAATTCGATCTCGAGACGGAACGTATTGGCAGGACTTGGCACGATCGGCGTCGGAGGCGCGCTCGCGGGTGCCGGCACGAGCGCGTTCTTCAGCGACAAGGAGACGTTCGACGGGAACAAGCTCGTGACTGGCGCACTCGATCTCAAGGTCGATTGGCAAGAGCACTACAGCGACTGGAGTGACGAGGAAAGTCTAGCCAATGACCCCACTGGGATCTACAGCAACGAAAACCAGTTTGGGGAGTTTGGGTCAACGGATGCCGACGGTAGATTCGAGGTGTTGATGGAAGATCCAGCGACCATGGAGGGTTACGATCCAGAGAACTACATCGGCTTCCCGTCACAGGCAGATGTACCCCTTATCTGGGTGCCCAATGGCTACGCCGACGACTTCCTTCGGAGTACGGCCATCGAGGCCTATCCGGACACGAACAACGACGGGATTCAGGATTATGCCGCCTTCAACGAGAAAGGCTGGGATATCTGTAAAGAGCAAGCTGACACGCCGAACGTTCTCAGTTCAGAATTGCGGACTGACTCCACTCCCGACGGAATCGGCTGGGATCCGAACCCTCAGGTGACTAATCCTGAAACTCCTGATCCGTTGATCGACATCACCGACGTGAAACCGGGTGACTTCGGTGAGCTGACGCTCAGCTTCCACCTGTGTGATAATCCCGGCTACGTCTGGCTGACCGGCGCGCTGCACGAGGAGGGGACTTCAGAGAACGGGCACACCGAGCCCGAGGCGACCGATCCCGACGAAGAGCCAAACCGCGTCGAACTCCTCGACGAGATCCAGACGCAGTTCTGGATCGACGACGGTGACAACGTCTTCGAGCCTGACAATGGCGAGACGTTACTCTTCGAGGAGCCCCTCTCGCTGCGAGAAGCACTCGCCCTTCTGGAGAACAATGACAATGGGCTGGGGATTCCAATCCAACCTGAAACCGGTCAAAACGGGACCAACAGTTCTGGTCTTTCCCCTGGAGTCTGTCCTCAAACAGGTGTTGACCGTACGAGCACAAGTCAGGATGATTTTGCGGAGGACACACGACCTTACCGTAATCCGTTCTGTACAGACTACGGGTTGACTGAGGCGATTAAAGTTGAGGCGGAGTCCGACGAGCCTGACGAGCCAGTCCTCCCTGACTCGGGAGCATGTGAGACGTACGAGACTCCCTACGGCGAGATCAGGGTGTGTGTGAATCAGGAGGGGAACATCTCGAGCTGGGAGACCGATCCAGATAATGCAGACGGATTCTGTGTAGACAAAGTTATCGTCAAAGGGGGAAGAGCCAATGAAGGCGGTGGCAATATCTATCACTACGACGACCCCACGGATGTCGGAGGTGAGACGTACATCGGCAGTAGCGGTGATGACGAAACTACTCTGACCACCCAATTCGGAGATATCAGCCACGTGAGTTTCTGTGTCTCCCTCGAACCCGACGGCGGCAACGGCGACGGTGAGCGGGAGTGTTTCGTGAATTCGACGACCTACTACGTCGGCTTCTCGTGGTGGCTGCCGGTTGATCACGCCAACGAGATCCAGACCGATTCCGCGTCCTTCGACATCGGCTTCTACACCGAGCAGTGCCGGCACAACGACGGCTCCGGAATGCGACCGGAAACGGACGACTCGTAACTCGGCTTGCGGCTGCCCACTTCCTTCGTACTGGGCGGCCTGCGATGCTGTTTCTCTTCGATCGGACCGACCGAGACGATCGGTGAGATGCTTTTTTCACACGGAACCTGTGACGCTATTGTCCGCGGGAGTCACTGTAGGTACTCGAGTAACTTTCAAAGCACTATTCAGATAAATTTTACTATAGGTGTGCGGTAGCTGTACCGCCATCGAGTAGTCCGTCGCCATGTATTCAGGACACGAACGATCGAGCCGTCCGGAAACCTGTCGGGTGCATCGGTCACGGCGGTAGACACACGCGTCGACTCCTGAGACTACCACGTCTGGAGAATGAACGCACTCACCTGTCGGTGTACTCGCGTCGCCGAAAACGCATCAGCGATCGGTCTCTGCGCTTGCAACAACTCGACGGTCCCGGCAGCCTGTCGTTCACCGATCGTCAGCCGGATGCCGTCTCGTTACCGGCGTTCGCGTCGTCCGTCTCGGCTCGAGTCTCGCCCGTGCTATCGACGGTAGTCGTCGTATCCGTATCTCCGGTCGAGGAGCCGCTCGACGTAGATTCATTTCCACTAGCCGTCGACACGGTTGATTCGTTCTCGCCGGTACTGTTTCCGCCGTCGGAGTCGGAACCGGTTAGAGGAGTCCCGGACGTGTTCCCACTCGTCGAATTGTCGGCGCTGGTGGCGTTTTGGTCCGTCGAAGTATCCGCTGTCCCGTTCACTGCTGACGCGTTCTCGCTACTGACGGTCAGCGTCCCATTGCGGACCTCGCCGTCGGCGACGACCGACCACTCGACACCGCTCGTGTTTTCCGCCGCGATTCCGTAGCGTTCGGACCACGTTTCGTTCGGCTCGAGTTCGACGGTCCCGTTGTCGACCGTCTCGTTGTCGATGATGATCTCGTACGTGGCCGCAGCGGGGCGTTCCCCGACGTTCTCGACGGTCACCTCGAGCGTACTCTCGCCGGCGCCAGTCTCGTTTCCGAGCGCAGCGACGGTCCCATTCTCGGAGGAAGCGACTGAAACGTGTAGCGTCCCCTCGTCGGCGGCGGCACCGATCCCGTTGTCTTCAAATGCGGCTTCGTCGGAGAACAGCGCCGCCGTCGGCCCGAGCCATCCGCCGGCGACCACCACGCAAAGCGCGATCATCGCGACCGCGAAGCGGGCGACCGTCTCGGTGGTCATCGGTCGTCACCCGATTCGGTGACTCCGGAATCCGTCGGTCCGGCCGGGTTGTCGGTCACGGTCGCTGTCTCCTCCGACCCCAGTATGGCATCGAGCACGCGGCCAGTCACCGAGGCGTACCCAAACTCACGCAGTAACTGCCTGCATCCCGAGGCGATCAACACGACCCCCGGCAGGACTACGAGCGCGACGAGTCCGAGCGGCGACCGGGCGAACAGAAGCAAGTACCCGAGATATGGGATGTGCAGGTGCTGGACGCCCGCTGTAGCGCTCGCAGGAACATAACCTTGGTCGGGATCTTCGTTCGCATCACCTTTCGTTTTGAAATAAAGCTGGCCGTTTTCCTCGCGGGTCTCGATAACGCGGTGGGTGATATAGCCCCGATCGGGGTCGTCACCGGCGTGGAACGTCACGACATCGCCAGTTTCGATTTGGTCGGCAGGAACCTCCGTTGTGACGACGACATCACCCGACGAGATCGTCGGCTGCATGCTGTCCGAGGTGACGATGTAGGCGTCGTCGCCGCCGACGACGCCCGGGAACGTGACAACGGCGACGAGAACGAGCATCGTAAGGAGGAGAACGCCGCCAACGCCGTAGACGACCGACCTCGCGTTCCCGTTCATCGGTCACCACCCCTGTACTTCGGTGGTTGCCCCTCTCTTCCGAGGCGCATTCGATTGGCGTAGCGGACGTGTGCCGCCGACGAGACGGCGAACAGCGCGGTGACGAGGCCGGCACCGAGAAGCGGATCGATGCGTCCGAACGGAACGATGTCGGCACCCAGCCCGAGGAGAAAGCCGGTACAGAGCACGCTCAGCCCAGCGTAGTATTTGCTCCAGGGGATGTCGTTGTGCGGGACTACGTCGAGGTACACCTCCAGCTGTGAGCCGGCGTCGGTGAGTTCGACGGTCCCGCGGTCCCTGTCGAACGAGACGATGTTACCGTCGTCTAGCTTCGGTAGATGCGATTGCCGGAGCGCGGTATAGACCCGCATTCGCTGTTCGCGAGTGACGTCAGTCACTGGGACCTCGTTCTCCCAGGCGGCGAGCTGTGTGACTAACTCGCGCAACGAGAGCGGCCCGCCACGTTGTTTGAGACAGTGAATGACGTACCGCCGCCGTCGACAGCTCAGCATCTCGAATGCGACGTCTTGTGAGAGTTCCGGCGAGCGATCCGTCGGTCGTGCGACCATCTGACGGAGCTGAGTTACTGCCATCGCCCTCCGCCGGAGTCGTCTCCCAATTCTGCGTTCTCCGCCTCGGATCGAGCGATACTCCTCGTAGCTGTTCCACCGGTCGGGTCTGCGTTCGGCGTGTCCCCCATCGCTTCACCCCAAATAGTCAGATATGGATAGTTATGATCGAAATAGAACGTTCTAACGAGTGACTGACTGCTTCTTCTACCGAACAGGGAATTACATCCGAATTAGACTGGGTCGGCCAAAGGGAAGACAACCGACGTGTCAGTCGAGGAATCGGTCGGTACCCCTGGTCGAAAGGAGTACGGCTCGACTCGAGTGCTGGGCAACCGTAGACGGCGTGTTGATGGAGTCGGTTGCCCGTCGTCGATCGTCAACTCCCGGCCAGCTAATCACCGTGACTGTTCCCAGTCCGTGAAGTAGCGATCAATTTATATCCACACTCCGTCCTTCCGACACCGGCAGGGACCACGTTATGGTCGATGCAGACTCCGTGACAAATGTGGGCGGCTAACCGGACGAGATAGCAAAAACGGAACAGTTCCGTTCGATTCCGCTCTCGGTAACGAGCCGAAGTACGGCCCCTGTCGTAGAGTCACAGCGGGCGGACAGCGATCAGGGGGAACTCGACAACGGGATCGACGACCCGGTGCCGGCCGACTAGAACGGGATTTGCCGTTCCAGCCTCCTCACTCGAGGTCCGCGCCGACCGCGTCCTCGACCGACGAGAAGCCGTCGCGCTCGAGCAGTCTCGAGAGTCCCCGGTTGATCTGCTTCGCCGTCGACGGCCCTTCGTAGACGAAGCCGGTATACAACTGGACGAGCGAGGCCCCGGCGCGGATCTTCTCGTAGGCGCTCGCCGCGGAGTCGACGCCGCCGACGCCGACGATCGGTAGTTCGCCGTCCGTGTACTCCGCGAGCGTGCGAACGACCGCGGTCGAACGATCCTCGAGGGGCTTCCCGCTGAGCCCGCCCCACTCCTCACGCCGCGAGGAGTCGAGTCCGTCGCGGCTCGTCGAGGTGTTCGTCGCGACGATGCCGTCGAGGTCGAACTCCCGAACGATGTCGACGAGGTCGAAGATCGCCTCGTCGGGCTCGTCGGGGCCGATCTTCACCAGGATCGGCACGTCCCGGTCGTTTTCCGCCTCGAGCGTCTCGAAGATCGCCCGGAGGTGGTCGGGCGAGGCCTCGTCGAACTCGTCGGGGGTGTTCGGACAGGAGACGTTGACGACGACGTAGTCGGCGAACGGCGAGAGCCGGTCGAAGACGCGTCGGTAGTCCTCGATCGCCTCGCGCTCGCTCGAGGAGTTCATCTTGCCGACGTTCACCCCGAGCGGAATTCCGGGCACCCCGTCGGCCTCGAGTCGGGATTTCACGCGCTCCATCCCCTGCCCGTTGAACCCCATCCGGTTGATCATCGCCTCGTCCTCGAGCAGACGAAAGAGCCGGGGTCGATCGTTACCTGCCTGCGGATAGGGCGTCACGGTGCCGATCTCGACGAAGCCGAAGCCGAGCGCCGCGAGCGCGTGGGTCACTTCGGCGTTCTTGTCGAAGCCGGCGGCGACGCCGACCGGGTTCGGAAACGTGGTGTCGAACAGGTCGACCTCGAGCGCCGGATCGTCGTGCCGGTACGCGTAGGAGAGCGCCGCTCGCGTCGGTCGCGTCGACTGGGCCGCCCGGAGCGTCCGCTTGCCGAGGTCGTGGGCCGTCTCGGCCGGCAGTTTGAACGCGAGGGGGCGGACCCGCGAGTACAGCGTCATTTGGTGGTACTCCGAACGGCCGATAAGTAAACGTCTCGAAGCGACGACGCTAGGGCGGACGGGCGGGAAGCTAGCTTCAGAGCGACTCGAGGAGGCTCCCCACGTCCTCGACGGACCGCAGATTGTCGAGCGCCGCGAGCGCGTCGTCGATCGCGACCGAACCAGGTGCGAAGTCGGCGCACATCCGGAACTTCTCGTGCAGTTCCTCGACGGAGAGGGGATCGTCGTGCGTTCCCGGCGGCCGTTCCTGCGTGCGCTCGTACGTCTCACCGTCGCGGGTCGTCACCGCGACCCGCGCGGCGTTCGAGTCGTACGGCATCTCGTCGTCGACGGACAGCGAGACGCGCTCGCGGACGGTCTGGACCGCCGGTTCGTCGATGTTCGTCGTCTCGAACGCCGACAGGCCGACAGTTCGGCGAGCGATCGCGCTCCCGATCAGGTACGGCATCGAGAACTTCGCCTCGAGCCCCGTCTCGGGGTCGTCGTGGGCGAGCGCGTCGGCCGCCCCCTGTGAGGCCGTTACCCGCACCGCGTCGATCCCGTCGGCCGCGAGGTCGTGCTCCTCCGCGAGTCGGATCGCCGCGTAGATGGCGGCGTGGGTGTAGTAACAGCAGGGATACTTCTTCACGTCGATGCCGTCCTCGCGAATCGCCCACCGCTCGCCGAGGTCGGGCAGGGCCTCGAGGTCGGGCTCGCCGTCACCCCGGTAGAGGTCGAAGAAGCCGCGTTCACCGTCTATCGCCGTCGAATCCGCCGTCGCGCCCTCGGCGGCGAGCAGGGCCGCGGTCGTCCCCGAGCGGGCGGCTTGCCCCGCGTGAATCGGCTTGGTCGTCGTCCCGAAGTTGCGCTTGAGGCCAGCGGGCATCGAGGCGGCGATCGAGAGGGCGTTCGCTGTGCGTTCGGCCGAAAGGCCGAGCAGGTTGGCAACGGCCGCCGCGGCACCGAAGAGGCCGATCGTCGACGTGGCGTGCCAGCCGCCCTCGTAGTGGCCCGGGCTGATCGGCCTCGAGAGGTAGTTCTGGGTCTCGAAGCCGGCGACGAAGGCCGTCAGCAGGTCTCGACCGGACGCCCCTTCGCGCTCGCCGACGGCCAGCAGCGGGGCGACCATCGGAACGCTGGGGTGGCCGTCCATCGCCGCCAGCGCGACGTCGTCGAAATCGAGGGCGTGGCCGGCGGTCGCGTTCGCGAAGACGGCGTCGGACAGCGGTAGCCGCTCGTCACGCCCGAGAACCGTCGTCTCGCCGGGGCCGTCGTCCGCGGTCACGGCGGCCGAAGCGATCGCGCCCGCCTCCGCGTCAGCGCCGGCGAGCGTCACGCCGACGGTGTCGAGGATCGCCCGTTCGGCAGTGCGGAGTGCCTCGTCGGGAACGGCTTCGGGACCGAGCGCGGCGACGAACGAGGCCAGGTCCGCGGTCACTTCGCTCGAGGGTGTCTCGGTCATCGTGGGACCCTCCGGTACCGATCCACACAATCGTGCCCGCCGATCGCGGTGCTCGAGGGGGGTCTCGCGGGCAACTGCTCCGTCTCCGTTCGGGCCGATCGAGCGGCCCGGGGACGCTCAGACCACATCGTTCGCCCGAAGGGTTTCGATCTCGTCGTCCGAGTAGCCGAGCGCGTCGAGCACTTCGTCGGTGTGTTCGCCCAGATCGGGCATCGGTTCGGCCGCGAACTCGAGCGCGTCGGTGTCGATCGGGTTGTCGACGTACGGCACTGGGCCGTCCTCGGTCTCGAGTTCCTTCACGAGATCGAGATGTTCGGTCTGGGGGTGGTCGAGCACCTCGTCTAACTGGTTCACGTCGCCCCACGGAATACCCGCCTCGGCCAGCCGCTCGGCCCAGTAGTCCCGCGGCTGTTCTGCGATGAGGTCCTCGATCAGCGGCTCGAGGGTGTCGCGGTTTGCGACTCGGCTTTCGTTGTCCGCGAACCGCTCGTCCTCGAGCAGGTCGGGTCGCTCGAGGACGGCCTCGCAGAGCAGTTCCCAGTGGGCCTCGCTCAGGATGGCGAAGTTGACGTACTGGTCGTCGGCCGTCTCGTGGGGGCCGTAGGGGGTCAGCAGGTGGTGGCGCATCCCGATGCGTTCGGGCTGTTCGTCGTTGTGCCAGTACTTGTGGGGGAAGTAGCCGAGCCACGACAGCATGCCGCCGAACATCGTCACGTCCAGTTCCTGCCCTTCGCCGGTTCGCTCCCGGTGGAACAGCGCGAGCAGCGTAGCGATCGTCCCGTAGGTCGCGGCGTTGATGTCGCAGACGCTCAGGGGGATCTTGGCGGGCGCGTCCGGCGAGCCGTTCATCAGAATGAGTCCGGTCTCGCCCTGCATGACCATGTCGTAGGCCTTGCGGTCGCTGTAGGGGCCGTCCCGGCCGTAGCCCGAGACGTTCAGGTAGATCACGTCTTCGTTGATCTCGGCGACGTCCTCGTAGCCTACGCCGAGCCGTTCGACGACGCCCGGGGAGTAGTTCTGGACGATCACGTCGGCCTCCTCGGCGAGTTCGTGGAAGATCGCGGTCCCGTCCTCGCTTTTGAGGTTCAGCTCGACGCTCAGCTTGTTCCGGTCGACCCAGGCGTGGGCCGACGAGTCGCCGTACACCACCGAGTCCCAGTGGCGGTTGACGTCGCCCACGTCCGGCCGCTCGACCTTGATCACTTCTGCGCCGAAGTCGCCCAGCATCCGGGTACACAGCGGGGCGCTGACCCCGCTCTCGAGGCTCACGACCGTGATGTCGTCGAGCGCGAACATCTACAGCTCCTCCGGCTGCGTGCCGATTCCCTCGGGCCAGCCCGGGGGCTCCGCCGCGGAGGGCTCTGCGTACTCGCGTTTCAACACCATGGGCGTACGCTCCAGGCTCAACACGAGGTCGTCGTGCTGGTTGTACGCTCGCAGTTCCGTCTCCACGATACCGACGTGGTCGCGGGACTCGAGTTCCCGCTTGCTCAAGACTTCGCTTTCGGCGAAGATCGTGTCGCCGTGGAAGACGGGATTGTGGTGGCGGATGGCGTCGTAACCGAGGTTCGCCGTCGCGTTGACGGACACGTCGATGACGCTCATCCCGACGGCCAGCGCGATGACGAAGGTACCGTCGACGAGGCGCTCGCCGAACTCGGTCTCCTCGGCGTAGGCCTCGTTGAAGTGCATCGGGTTGAGGTTCATCGTCACGTTGGTCATCCAGACGTTGTCCGTCTCAGTGACCGTGCGGCCGAAGGGATGCTTGTAAACGTCGCCGACCTCGAAATCCTCGTAGTAGCGGCCGTGCCATCCTTCGACGAGTCGCTTGTCAGTCGCTTCCTCTACTTCGGTGTCGTCAGTATCGTCCGTCATTGGTGTGAGTCGTGGATCGGGTGGGTCGTGGGTACTCGTCGATCAGTACGAGCGCGGCAGGCCGAGCACGTTCTCGCCGAGATAGTTCAGGGCGAGTTGCTGGGTGATCGGCACTAGCCGGGTCAGCCGAGCCTCGCGGAAGTAGCGCTCGACGTCGTACTCCGTGGCGATGCCGAACCCGCCGTGGGTCTGGACCGCCGCGTCGGCCGCCTCGTAGGCCGCGTCGGCCGCGAGGAACTTCGCTGCGTTCGCGTACGCGCCCAGATCAACGTCTTCGTCCGAGGCCGCTCGGTCGGCCGCGTTGTAGGTCAGCTGTTTGGCCGCCTGCAGCCGCGCGTAGGCCTCGGCCAGCGGGTGCTGTATCGCCTGATTTTTCCCGATCGGGCGATCGAACACCTCCCGATCGTTGGCGTACTGGACCGCGCGCTCGAGCGCCAGCCGGCCGAGGCCGA
This sequence comes from Natrinema sp. 1APR25-10V2, assembly GCF_031626495.1. NCBI lineage: Archaea > Methanobacteriati > Methanobacteriota > Halobacteria > Halobacteriales > Natrialbaceae > Natrinema > Natrinema sp. 1APR25-10V2. Next base: position 602,115 of record NZ_JAMQOJ010000002.1, on the reverse strand, counting down.
TACACTCGGCGGCGATGACGAGCCGCTCCTCGTTGAGGCCGTCGAGCACCTGGTAGAAGCCGTTGCCCTCGACGCCGATCAGGTTCTCCTCGGGGACGCGCAGGTCGTCGAACCAGAGCTCGAAGGAGTGGACGAAGTCGCTGGCGGATTTGGGAATCGCCTCCATCTCGAGTGCGCCCTGATCCATCGCGTCCTCCAAGTCGACGAGGAACATCGAGATGCCGCGGGTTCGTTTCTCGACCTCCTCGAGCGGCGTCGTGCGCGCGACGAGGACGATGTAGTCGGAGACGTCGACGCGGGAGGTCCAGATCTTCTGGCCGTTAACGACGTACTCGTCGCCGTCTTGCTCCGCGCGCGTCTCGATCGCCGGTGAGTTCGAGCCGGCGTTGGGCTCGGTCAGGCCGAACGCCTGGATCGAGGCCTCGCCGTCGGCGACCTTCGGAAGCAGGTCGCGTTTGATCTCTTCGCTGGCGTACTCGACGATGGGGACGGAGTTGTAGACGCCGCCGTGGACCGCCTGCGCGGCGCTGAACCCGCCGCCGTTGGCGGCGATCTCCTCCATCATGACGACGGTCTCCTGTGTTCCCATTCCGGCACCGCCGTACTCCTCGGGCAACAGGATACCCATCCAGCCGTGGTCGGTCAACGCATCGACGAACTCGTGGGGGTACTCCCCGTCGTCGGCTCGTCGACGCCAGTACTCGTGATCGAAGTCAGAGCAGATGTCGCGGATGCTCGAGCGAACGAGCTGTTGGCTCTCGGTGAGCGCGACCGCGTCGCCTAGCAGTCGGGGCATTAGCAGATCCTCTATCCGGTCGAGGGAAAAGCGTTATGTCATGACGTGGACCACCGGGAACAGTCGGCGAACTCGCCGAAATCGATACGGACGCCCTCCGAAATTCATTTATACATGAACTGTCTTCCGAACATATAATATAATAAATAATTATGGTGGGGCAGTGACGTATCGGTCTCGGTGCCGACGAGCTGCGGTCAGAACGGCTGACGCAGGGCGAGTCCGCTCATCGAACGGTCCTGGTCAGCAGCGTTTCTTTCCGACGTTCCTCGGCCCTCACGCGTCGAACCGGTCCGCGACCCGCTCGCGCAGCACCGTTTTCTGGACCTTCTCGCCGTTCGGTCCCTCGGTCGTCGGGAACTCGTCGACGAACTCGAACGCTTCGGGGACTTTGTAGTCGGCCACGCGAGAATCGAGGGCGTCCTCGAGATCCCCCGCGGTCAGCCCGTCGCTCGCGGGGACGACGAACGCGACCGCTACTTCGCCGTGGCGCGGATGGGGCGCGCCGACGACCTCGCACGAGCGCACGTCGGGGTGGTCTTCGACCGCCGACTGGATCTCCCGCGGTGCGACGAGGAAGCCCCGGACCCGGAGCGCGTCGTCGAGCCGCGAGCGGTAGTAGACGTAGCCGTCGTCGTCCATCTCGGCGAGATCGCCGGTATAGAACCACCCCGAATCGTCGAAGGCCGCCGCAGTCGCATCGGGTTTGCCGAGATAGCCGTCGGCGAGCAGGTAGCCTCGGATCGCGAGTTCGCCCTCCTCGCCGGCCGGCAGTTCCTCGCGGCTCTCGGGGTCGACGATCTTCGCCTCGATGTCCGGGTGGATCGGCGGCCCGCCGACGCGTTTGCGCCGCGCTGCCGGATCGGTCGGATCGCCGACGAATATCTGGCTGTTGGCCTCCGAGAGCCCGTAGGGCTGGACCACCGGAAAGCCGACCGTCGACTCGATGCGCTCGAACAGGTCCTCGTCGAACCCTTTGCTGATGAAACCGACGACTCCCTTGTCGATCGTTCCGACGCGCGACGGATCGAAGGTCTCGTGCTCGAGCAGTCGCTCGAACATGACGCCCAGTCCCGTGAGGTACGTCGCGTCGTGTTCGTCGACCAGTCGAATCGTTTCTCCAGGGTCGAAGTGCGTCTGCGTCACGAGCGTCGCGCCGGTCGCGAGGACGCTGAAGAGGGTGTTGTAGCCCCAGATACCGCAGAAGGGGAGCGTCGCGACGGCGACGTCTTCGTCGGTCACGCCGAGGTGGTCGGCGACGTGGGCCGAGTGGTTCAGCAGCGACCGGCTCGACTGCAGGCAGCCCTTCGGATCGCTCGTCGTGCCGCTAGTGTAGAAGATCGCCGCCGGGGAGTCGGGGTCTGTCGCGGGCTCGAGTTCGTCCCGATCCCGCGCCCGTCCCGCTTCGCACACGTCGTCGTAGGCCCGCAGCGCCGGCAGTTCGGCCGACGGTTCGAGGCTCACGACCGCCTCGAGCGAGGGAACCGAGTCGGGGTCGAACTCGTCCGGCGACTGCTCCGCGACCTCGGGAACCGCCGTCGCGAGCATCTCGTGGTAGTCCCGATCGAGCAACTCGTCCTCGGTGACGAGGACGCTCGCGCCGGAGTCCGCGAGCATGTACTCGAGTTCGTGGGTCCGATAGCGGGTGTTGACCGCGACCATCGCCGCGCCGAGGGCGGAGGCGGCGAGTTGGCAGACGATCCACTCGGGGCGGTTGCCCAGCCAGACCGCGACGACGTCGCCCTCGGAGACGCCGAGATCGGCGAGCCCGCGGGCGAGCGTCCGCGTTTCGTCGAGAAGCTCGTCGTAGGTCCACGTCGTTCCCTCGAAGACGACGGCCCGCCGGTCCGGGTCGGTCGCCGCGACTGCCGCGATCCCCTCGTACATCGTCTCGTCTGGCCACGTGAGCATCGGTACTACGCGTGATATCGGAGACCAGCGTCAAAACGGTTGTGCGCCGGCCGGTTCAGTCGCCGTCGCGGACCTGCGCTGCATCCGGGCCGAACTCCGAGGCGAGGAGGTCGGGAACGTCGGCCGGCGTGACGTCCGAATACCAGGTGTTCCGCGGCTGGATCGTAATCGCGGTGCCGTCCTCGCTACATAGCCCCAGACACGAGGTCGTGCTGACGGAAACCGCCGTCCAGAACGCGTTCCGGTCGCGCAGCCAGTCTTTGACCGCCGCGACCGTCTCCTCGGCACCGGCCGCACCGCAACTCGCGTGCTCGGAATCGCGGTCGTTCGTGCAGACGAAGACGTGGGCCGCGAGGCGTTCACGGTGCTGTTCTGTCCGCTCTCTCATGGACTGGTCAGCAGTTCGTCGTGCCGCTCGGCGGTCGACTGCACGCCGACTCGCCGCTGTAGCCAGCCGAAACAGCCGGCGACGAGCGCCCAGAGGGCGGCCTGACTCAGTACCGTCAGCCCGCGGAAGGCGGCCGCGAGCTCGGCCGGCATCGCCCCGACCGAAACGATCGTCGGCGCTGCGAGCGCGGCGACGGCCGCGAGCGCGACGATCGGGATCGTGGCCGTGACCACCCCGAGCGGGCGACTCCGGGGCGCGACGCGATCGTATCCGCGGATCGACGCCGCGGCGACGACCGCGCCGACTGCCATCATCCCGACGTAGATCGCGATGCGGAGCGTCGGTGTGTACGCCTGTTCGGCCCCCGGCGTCGTCGGTGGCAGGACGAGCCACGGGGCGACCGAGACGGTGAAGAAGCCTGCGGCGGCCAGTACGTAGGCCTTCGCGTTCCCGCGGCCGGGCAGGGCCGGCTCGAGGAAGTAGAAGGCCAGCGCGAAGATCCCGCCGAGCAGGATGCCCCAGAGCACACCGCCGCCGACGCTGACCGCGGCGGTCGTCGCCTCGTTGACGACGTGGCCGCCAGCGGCGTGGGCGTGTTCGCCGGCGTGGTGTCCTCCCGAGTCGCTCTCGGCGACGCCCTCCATGTAACCGATCAACGGGTTCGCGACGAAGGCCACGTAGGCTCCGTAGGCGAGCCCCGCGACCGAGCCGGCGAGGACGCCCCGCTCGAGGTAGTCGACGAGCATCAGTGACAGATGACGCCGGCCGCGTGCCGGAAGTTGTGCATAGAGTCGTGGGCCAGCGGTTCCTGCAGGAACAACAGCGTGAACGACAGCGCCGCGGCGAACGCGAAAACGGCCAGCAGTTGGCCGGTCGTGAGTTCGTCGCGCGCTGTCCCGATTCGATCGTGAACGGTCTCAGTCGTGGTCATGCAAGTCAGCTTTCTCTACTGAAACTCCGATTGTAAAACTACCGATCGGTCGGCAGCGGCGGCGAACTCGACTGGCGTCGACCGCGAGAGAGATACGAGGCTGGAATGTCACGAATATCCCGGACGAATACGTCGGAACCGGCGACTGCTGGCGGATAACGAAATCGTTTTCCTACGGCTAACGCTTGACTCGACCAACGGAGTCATGCATATCCAACGACGGTCACCCGGAGGGAGACGCCGTGGCGGTTGAACGCCTGCTCGTCCCGCTGACGGACACGGTGACCGTTCGGCAGACGGTCGGCTACGCCGTCCGGTCGGGCCTCGAGGCTGCCGACTCCCTCGAGTGCCATCTCGTCGTCGCGCTCCCCTACGACGCCGACGTCCCGGAGAGCGCGCGCTACCGCGAGGACGCAGCCGAGTTGCTCTCGCGGGCGCGAAACTGGGCCGAGGAAGACGCCGGCGACGCGGACGTGGCGATCGAGACGGCGACGATCGGGGCCGACGAGTACCTCTTCGGTCCGCGGGACTACGCCGAGACCTTCGACGCCTACGCGGACGAACACGGGATCGATCGCGTGATCATCGACCCCGAGTACCAGCCCGGCGTCTCCCCTCAACTGCTCCAGCCCCTCGAGCGCGAACTCGAGCGCATCGGGCTGGCTTACGACGAAGCGCCGGTCGAGCGATCGGCTCGACGCGGCCGGATCGTCGGCGGAACCGAGGATTTCGACCGGTTGTTCGCCACGTTCTGGATCTCCTACGGGTTCTATCTCGTCCTGGGTGATCCGACCTACTGGTTCGACCTCGTCACCGGCGCGGCGGTCGCCGCCATCGTCGCGGTCTCGCTCGCGCAGGTGACGTTCTCGGCCCCGCTGGACCGAGTCCAGTCGCCGATCCGGACCGTGCGGTTCGCTCTCTATATCCCGTATCTGCTCTGGGAGATCCTCAAAGCCAACATCGCGGTCTCGGCCGCGGTGTTGCGGCCGTCGATGCCGATCGAGCCGACGCTGACGCGGGTCAACGCTCGCGTTCGCAGCGGTCTGCCGCTGACCGCACTGGCGAACAGCATCACGCTCACCCCGGGGACGCTGACGGTCCGGGCCACCAATCAGGAGTTGCTGGTCCACACGCTGATCCCGGCCGCGCAGGAAGACCTGTTCGACGGCGGCCTGGAGCGGGGCATTCGCTTCGTCTTCTACGGTCGGGAATCGGCGGCGATCCCCTCGCCCGAGGAGCGCGACGAGGCCGAAGTTGTCGGGGGTGACGAGCTGTGACGCCGCCGCTCGAGGACGTCTTTCTCGCCGCGGCCGCGGCGTTCGTCGTCCTTGCGATCGTGCTGCTGTATCGTGCCGTCGTCGGTCCGACGACCCAGGATCGGCTGCTGGCAGTGAACGTCCTCGGGACGAATACCGTCGTCGTCCTCGCGCTGCTGACCGTGGCGCTCGACGAACCGTGGTTCCTCGATATCGCCCTGATCTACGCCCTCCTGAACTTCCTGATGTCGATCGCGATCTCGAAGTTCACGGTCGAACGAGGTGGCGTGCTGTGATCGAAGCCCTTCGCGTCTGGTCGGCCGTCGCCCTCGTCGCGCTCGGCGTCTTCTTCACGTTCATCGCGGCGGTCGGCGTCATCCGGCTCCCCGACGTCTACGCACGTGCACACACCGCCTCGCAGGCCGACACCCTCGGGGCCGGGTTTACCCTCGCCGGCGTCGCGCTGGCGCTGGGGTGGCAGCACGCGACGGCGTACACCGTCTTGCTGCTGTTTTTCGTCTTCGTCACGAACCCGACGGCCGCCCACGCGATCGCACGGTCGGCGGCCGAAACGGGCGTCGAGCCGCTGCTCGCCGACGACGGAAGCGGCTCGACTGGCGACGCGGAACCGGTCGACGCCGACGCGGAGCCGCGGGAACGCGACGCGGGAGGTGAGCCCCAGTGAGCGCCTTCGCGTACGCGCTCGCGTTTTTCGTCATCGCGACGGCGGTCGCGACCGCGCTGTTCCGCGACGTGCTGTCGGCGATCATCGTCTTCGGGGCCTACAGCCTCGGCATGGCGATCCTCTACACGTTCCTGCTGGCACCCGACGTGGCGATGACTGAGGCGGCGATCGGGGCCGGCGTCACGACGCTCCTGTTGCTGCTGACGATCGCACGGACGACGCGGCCCTCGACCGACGACATCAGAGAGCGGATCCACGTTCCGGGAGCCGTCGCCGTCGGCGCGTTCGTCCTCCTGCTCTGTACCGTCGTCTTGCCGGAGATGTACGCGGTCGGTCTCACGGACACGCCGGTCTGGTCGGACCCCGACGTGACCCAGCACTACATCCAAAAGACGTACAAACAGACCGGCGTCCAGAACGCCGTGACGGCCGTGTTGGCCGCCTATCGTGGCTTCGACACCTTCGGCGAGGCGGTCGTCGTCTTCGCCGCCGGTGTCTCGACGCTGCTCGTCCTGAAACGCGAGGTGTTCGCCTGAATGCCAGACCACTACGACGATACCTACACCGAGAGCCAGGTGATCATGACCGCCGTGAAGATCATCGCACCATTTACGCTCACGTACGGGCTGTTCATGACCTTCCACGGCGGTGACGCGCCCGGCGGCGGGTTCCAGGGCGGCACCATCGTCGGCGTCACGGTCCTCATGCTCGCCTTCGCCTTCGGGATCGAGCCGACCCGTCAGTGGCTGCGCAACTCCCTGCTCGTCGGCCTCGTCACCGGCGGCGTCGTCGCCTTCGGCGCGATCGGCCTCGCGATGATCGCACTCGGCGGGAACTTCCTCGAGTTCACCGTGCTCAAAGATGTCTTTCACGTCAAGCCGAAGTGGGGACTCGAGGCCATCGAGATCCTCGGCATCTCGCTGATCGTCTCGGGGACCATGATAACTCTCTTCTTCGCGATGGCCGCCGGGTTTACCCCCGACCGGCCCAGCGGGACCGGGGGCACGCGGCGGGCCAACGAGGGCCGCGAGCCGGCCGACCGGGAGGTGAGCGACGATGATTGAGTTCCTCTCGAACTACTACCTCTACGCACTGGTGTTCGCGGTGCTTGGCATCGGGATCTACATGGTGATCGCCAGCGAGAACCTCGTGAAGAAGCTGATCGGCGTCAACCTCTTCCAGACGGCCATCTTCCTGTTGTTCGTCGCGATGGCCTACATCGACGTCGAGGGCGCGTCTGCACCGGTCGTCCCCGCCGAGAAGAACCCCGGTGAACTCCTCGTCGCGAGCCCGCTGCCGCACGTCATCGTCCTCACCGCCATCGTCGTCGGCATCGCGCTGACGGCGGTCGGGCTGGCGCTGATCATTCGCATTTACGCGGAGTACGGTACCCTCCGCGAGGACACGCTTCGGGAGGTGCGTGCCGATGAGTAGCGTCGAGCTGATCCCCCCGCTGCTGATCGTCGTCCCGCTGCTGGCGGCCACGCTACCGATCGCGCTGGGACTGCGCTACGACCGGACGGGCTGGGGAGTCGCCGCGATCACGACGACCGGACTGTTCGCGGCCGCGGTCGCCCTCGCGAGCGTCGTCTACACCGACGGGCAAGTGACCCACAAACTGGGCGGCTACTCGCGACGGTACGGCATCCAGCTCGTCGCCGACGAGTTCTCGGCCCTGATCGCTCTGCTCGTGACGGCCGTCGCCGTCGGCGTCCTCGCCTACACGCGTCGCGGCGGTCCGCGCGGGAACACGTTCTACACCGCCTACCTGCTGCTGACCGGCGGATTGCTCGGGATCACGATGACCGGCGACGTGTTCAACCTCTTCGTCTTCCTCGAGATCACGAGCATCGCGACCTACGCGCTGGTCGCCAGCGGCGACGGCCCCGAATCGGCGGTCGCCGCCCTGCAGTACCTGATCCTGGGGACCGTCGCCGCCTCGATGTACCTGATCGGCGTGGCCTTCCTTCTCATGGCCACGGGGACGCTCAACATGCTCGAGCTCGCGACGCAGATCCCGGGTGCGGAACGGCCGCTGCTGATCCGAACCGGGTTCGGATTCATCGTAGTCGGTTTCGCCGTCAAGGTCGCCCAGTGGCCGCTGCATACCTGGCAGCCCAGCGCCTATCAGCAGACACCCGACGGCGTGACGCCGCTGATCGCCGCGCTCGTCTCGACGGCCTCCGCGTACGCCTTCGGCCGGCTGATCGTGACCGTCTTCGGCGTCGACTACCTGGCCGGGACCCAGAACGCCGCCGCGATCGTCCTCGTCGTCGGCTGCGTGAGCGTCCTCGCGGGCACCGTCCTCGCCGTGATCCAGACCCGGGTCAAACGGATGCTCGCCTACTCGTCGGTCTCGCAGTTCGGCCTCGTCATCGCCGCCTACGGCGTCGTCATCGCCGGTGGCTCCGAGACGGCGTTCGTCGGCGCCGCGATCCACCTCGTCGGCCACGGCCTGCTGAAAGCCGGCCTCTTCCTGTCGGCCGCGCTCGTCGCGACCAGCTACGACGCGCGGACCGTCGACGAGTACGCCGGCCTCGCGACGGAGCGGCCGGTCGTCGCCGGTTCGATGGCCGTCCTCCTGCTGGCGCTGGTCGGCGTCCCGCCGGGCGTCGGCTTCGTCGGCAAGTGGTACATCGCGCTGGGTGCCGTCCAGTCGGAGCTGTGGCCCGTCGCCGCCGTGATCTTCCTCAGTACTATGCTCACCCTCGCCTACGCCGCTCGCCTGCTCGAGAAGATGTACTTCACGCCGCCGATGGTCGAGACGCCCCGTCCGGGGGCCGCCGCGACCGACGGTGGAACGACCGACGCCGCCGCGATCCGCGGCGAGGGGTCGGCTGATGTCGTCTCGGTTGGCATGGTCGCGATCGTCGTGATCGCTGCGGTCGGCGCCGTCGCCCTCGGCTTTGCGGGTGGAACGTTCGCCGACTTGCTCGAGCCGTTCGTCACGGAGGTGTTCAACTGATGGTCGCAGATATTCGCCCGCTGGCCGCCGTTCTCGTCTCGGCGGTCGCGATCGTCCTGATCATCGCATCCCATCGCCGCCCGAACCTGCGGGAGGGGTGGTCCGTGCTGGCAGCCCTCGCGAAGTTCGGGATCGTCGTCAGCATGCTCCCCGCGGTCATGTCCGGCACCGTCTTCAAATGGAGCCTCGCGGAATCGACGGGGATCCAGTTCCTCGCGGGGATCGACTTCGCCCTGCGAGCCGATCCGCTGGGGATCTTCTTCGCCCTGCTCGCGAGCTTCCTCTGGATCTTCACGTCCTTTTACGCGACGGGCTACATGCGCGGGCTCGACGAGCACGCGCAGACGCGCTTCTTCGCGTCGTTCGCGGCCAGCCTCTCGGCCGCCGTCGGGATCGCCTTCGCGGCGAACCTCGTGACGATCTTCGTCTTCTACGAGCTACTGTCGCTGGTCACGTACCCGCTCGTCGCCCACAACGAGGACAGCGAGGCCCGCATCGCCGGCCGGAAGTACCTCACCTACACGTTCTTCGGCGGCGGGGTCTTCCTGCTGGCCGGCACCGTCATGATCTACTGGCTCACGAGCCTCGTCGGCGGGCCGACGCTCGCCTTCGAAGCCGGTGGCATGGACGCGCTGGCCGCGGCCGCACAGGTCGAGCCGATCTACGCGCAGACCGCGTTCTTCCTGCTCATCGCCGGCTTCGGCGTCAAGGCCGCGCTCATGCCGCTGCACTCCTGGCTCGCGGATGCGATGGTCGCGCCCACGCCCGTCTCCGGGCTGCTCCACGCCGTGGCGGTCGTCAAGTCCGGCGCGTTCGGCGTCGCACGAGTGATTCTCGAGGTCTACGGTCCCGGCCTGATCCACGACCTGCCCCTCGACGTGCCGGGAATCGGCGAGGTCGGGCTGAACATTCCCGTCGCGATCGTCGCCGCGTTCACGCTGACCGCGGCGAGCATCATCGCGATGCGGAAGGATCACCTCAAGCGCCGGCTCGCCTACTCGACGACGGCGCAGCTCTCCTACATCGTGCTCGGGCTCTCGATGCTGCATCCCTACGCGATGGTCGGGGCGCTGTTCCATATTCCCGCGCACGCGTTCGCGAAGCTCACGCTGTTCTTCTGTGCCGGCGCGATCCACGTCGAGACCCACACCGACTACATCAGCGAAATGGCCGGCATCGGGAAGCGAATGCCGCTGACGATGGCCGCGTTCACCGTCGGCGCGGCCGGCATGGCCGGCCTCCCGCCGATCGCCGGCTTCGTCAGCAAGTTCTACATGCTCATCGGGGCCGGCGCCATGGGCGGCGAGTACTGGCTGTTCGCGGGGGCGTTGCTGCTGTCGGCCGTCCTCAACATCGCCTACTTCTGGCCGATCGTCTACACCGCGTTCTTCGAGAGCGAAGACTACCACGACGCCAAACCCCTGCTCGAGTTCCCGAGCGGCGGCCTGTTCGAATCCTACGCGACGACCGCGGATGACGACGGCGTCGCGACTGACGGCGGCGAGACGGACCGCTCCGACGCGGCCGATGCGGCCGACGCTGCCGATTCGGACACCGCCGATACCGCGGCCGAAGACGACGACTACGAGTACGCCGTCGACAAGTACCCGAGCGATCACACGGTACCAGACGACGCCCACTCCGAGTCACAGGACGACCACGTCAGCTCCGTCGATCATCACGGCGACCACGACGACCATCTCACCGGCGGCCCGCCGGTCGCCGGCTGGCAGCGGCGCTCGCCGTTCACCGAGAGCACGTGGCTGATGCTCGCTCCGATCGCCGTCATCGCGACCGGCGCGGTCGTCCTCGGCGTCGTCCCTGATTACGCCGTTTTCCTCGAGCTGGCGACCGAGATCGTCGAGGGCGTCTTCGGGACGCCCTTCGGGGAGCTGGGGACTGTCCCGTTCGATGAGCTCGTGACGGAGGTGAGCGCGTGATGGAACTCGAGGTCCTCTCGCTGGCCTACCCGCCGCTTCTTGTCTTCGCAGCGGCGCTGCTCGTGCTCGTCCTGCCGCGGATCGCCGGCTTCACCGTCGGGGCGCTCAGTCTGGCGGCCGTCCTCGCCATTTCGCTGATCGCTCCCGAGGGCCAGCATCTGGCCGGCACCTTCCTCGGATTCGAGGTCGTCCCCTACTACGTCGACGAGTTCTCGCGGATGGTCGGGCTCGGCCTCGGCTTCCTCGGGATCTGTAGCGTGATCTACGCCTACTCGAGCGAGGCGAGTAATACGCTAGTCGCGCTCGCGCTGATCTACGTCTCGTCGTCGATCGGAGCGGCCTTCGCCGGGGACTGGCTCGTGCTCCTGTTCATGTGGGAGCTGATGGCCGTGACCAGCACGCTGGTGGTCTGGCAGTACGGCGGCGAGGCGGTCCGGGCCGGCTTCCGGTACGCGCTGTTCCACGGCACCGGCGGCGTGCTCGTGATGCTGGCGATTGCCGCCCACTACGTTCAGACCGGGACGTTCGTCTACACCGGGGCCGGCATCGCCGACGGGATTCCGGCGCTGCTCGCGGTGCTCGGCATGGGCGTCAATGTCGCCTTCATCGGCGTCCACACCTGGCTGCCGGACACCTATCCGCGGCCGCACTTCGCGGCGTCGGTGTTCCTCTCGGTGTACACGACGAAGACGAGCGCGTTCGTCCTCTATCGGGCGTTCCCCATCGACGCCGGGAGCGATCTGGGCATCTATATCGCCTACATGGGTGGCCTGATGGCCGTCTACGGCGCGACGTTCGCCCTGCTGCAACACGACATGCGGGCGCTGCTGTCGTATCACATTCAGGCCCAGCTCGGGTACATCGTCGCCGGGATCGGCATGGCCGCCGCGATGGGGTCCGAACTCGCCGCCGCCGGCGCCTTGAGCCACCTGTTCAACAACATCCTGTTCAAGAGTCTGCTGTTCATGGCCGTCGGCGTCGTCATCTACCGCACCGGCGAGGAGGACCTCTACGAGCTGGGCGGGCTCTGGCGCGAGATGCCCCTGACCGCGATCGGGTACGGACTGGGCGCGCTTTCGATCACCGCGATCCCCGGATTCAACGGCTACGTCAGCAAGGGGATGCTCTTCGACGCGGCCGATCCGGGCTACTACGGCCAGCCCGAGTATCAGGCGCTGTACTGGCTGCTCTGGCTCGGTGCGATCGGCACCCTCCTCTCCTTTATCAAGCTCGGCTACTACGTCTTCTTCCACGGCGAGAGCGACTACGAGGTCGCCGACGCCAGGCCCGGCCAGACCGTCGCGATGCTCGGGCTGGGCGGGGCCTGCCTCCTCTTCGGCGTCTGGTGGCAGGGGCTGGCCGACCTCGCGCCGACGCTGCACGGCCACGGTGGCCACTTCACGTTCTCCTACTACGGCGGTGAGGGCACGCTTCATCCCTACAGCCTGGGCCACCTCGAGACGGCGGGAATCCTGACGGGGGTCGCGGCCGTCGCGTTCGTGATCGTCAGAAAACCGCTCTCGAAACTCGACCTGGGCGACCCCGCGATGGTCGTCTATCCGGCGACCTACTACGTCAGCCGGTGGTCGATGCTCGCGGTCACCGAGACCTACGCCACCGTCGACGCCGCGGTCGTCGGAGCCGTCAAACGGTGCTACTGGATCGGGAACAATCCCGTTCTCGCGGCCGACGCGGCCGCGCGACGGCTCCCGCTGGTCGACGTCGACGAGCGCCGACCGACCGACGGCGGCCGTCCGTCGACGATCCACCTCCGGGCGGGCATCGGCACCACCGTCTTGCTGTTGACGGTCGTGCTGACCGTGATCCTGTGGCTGCTCGTGGTCTGAGTCGTCCGGATCGGTGAGCCCGTCGGTTACAATTCGATTCGGCGCGAACCTGTGATATGACGACGGGCGAGATCACGCTCTATATCGCGACGAGCGTCGACGGCTTCATCGCCGCGGAAGACGGCAGCGTCGCGTGGCTCGAGGAGTTCCAATCGACGGGCGAGGCCGACGGTGGTGAGGGAAGCTACGAGGCGTTCTTCGCCGACATCGAGGCGCTCGTCATGGGTGCGACGACGTACGAACAGGTCCGGTCTTTCGGTGAGTGGCCGTACGAGGACAGGCCGACGTACGTGCTCACCCGCAGTAACTATCCCCGCGCCACCGACGCCGTCGAGTTCGTCGAGGGCGAGATAGACGGTCTCGCCACGAGACTCGAACGCCGACACGATCGGATCTGGCTGGTCGGTGGCGCGCAAGTCGTCCGCGGGTTCTTGCGCGAAGGTCACGTAGACGAGTTGCGGTTGAGCCTCGTTCCGGTGCTCCTCGGACGTGGGATTTCGCTCTTCGGTGAGAGCGATCAGAGACGGGAGCTAGAACTGCTCGAGAACACGACGCACGAAACGGGGATCGTCGAACTTCGGTACGAGATCGGCGGCTGATCGATCGAACCGGTTCCGAAATCCCGGGATCGACTCCCGTTACTCCGAGTCCGACGAGTCGTCCCCCTCGCTCGGCTCGACATCGACGACCGGCGGCCGATCTGCGGGCACGACGATCGACTGCTCGAGAACTGACGCTCGAAGCGTCGCTTTCGACGTGGTCGCCTCCTGTCGGTACGGCTCGTCGGACTGCTGTCGACGGACGCCACGCGGGGTCAGATAGTCGCCGTCGACGTCGATCCCGGCCGCGTCACAGAGTCGGCGCAGCACCGACCGTGCGCCCTCCGTCGTGATCGCCGGCGGCGCGATCGACCGCTCGCGGGCGAGTTCCATCGCCGTCGCGTCCGCGAGCATGGCCTCGACCGTCTCGTCGTCGTACCCTCGCTCGCGCAGGACCGACCGCACTCGTGCGGCGATCGAGGGCGCGTGGCCGGTCGGGAACAGCGGCCAGTCGTTCGACGGTGGATCGAGGACGACCCGATACCGGCGCAGTGGGGTCCGTGCGCGAGCGGGTAGCGGCACGTCCTCGAGACGCTGTGATTTTCCGAGGACGCGAATCGTTCCCGTATAGAAATCGACGTCCTGCCAGGTCGCGCCGGTTCGCCGATCGTCGTCGGGTACACGGAACAGTTCCGCTCCGCGAACCGTCGAGTGGGCGAGGACGGCGACCATCGCGTACTCGCGGAGTCGGGCCCGTCGCTCGCGTGCTGTGTGCGTGCCAGCCTCGAGCGCCCGGTCGCGGACGTGACGCTCGAGTTCGCGGCGCTGCGTTGCCGTCCAGGCGTCGTTCGCCGGGCGGTCGTCGGCCGTCGGCAGCGCGGTTTCGGCCCGGTCGGTCGCGGCGGGATTGGCCTCGAGAATCCCGCCGTGGACGCACCACGAGAGGAACGCCCGGACCACCGCGTAGTAGGTGCCAGCGGTCGAGGCCGTATACTCCCCTCGCTCCGTCCGCTGGCGGAGCTCCTCGGCGTAGGCGCGCATGTGGACGACCTCGAGTGCGGCGATCGCCGTGAGGTCGTGGTCGTGCTCGAGCCACTCGGCCCACCGTCGGAGGATCGATTCGGCGTTCGAGGCGTACGTGCCCGCCCCCGAACCGTCGGGGTCGCCGACGGCCTTTCGCTGGAGGTAGGCATCGACGGCGTCCACGATCGCGACGTCTGTCACGGTGGGACCACCCCTTCGAGAACCGTGTCGGAAGCTGAGACGAATCGCTGCCGCTGCGGTCCGTCCAACTCGTTGCCGGGTCGCTCACGGCAGCCGCCACCACGGCCACCGCGGCCGGCACGAACCGAGAGGGTGACGCCACGATTCATCGCTCGGTCGATACTGTCTCACGGAACTAAATCCGTGTTTCGGTGTCACGGGGTCGGAAAAAACGCCAGTCGTATACGGCCCGCTATCGGCGGTCAGATAGCGACTCAGCGACTTACGCCGGAACGGACACCATGTGACAGACTGTCAACAGAGTTCGCTGCCGGAACTACTTCATCGACTGTCTCCGCCTCACGCGGGAAAACGGAAGTCCTCGTAGCTCCCAGGGGCTGTAGTTGCGAATGCCAAGATTGCTGAATGGGATTCAATCTCCATGATTTGCTCGGTACTGGGGTTCAGTGAGTATATCTGTATTATGGCAATTTTGAAGATATCGTTGTAACCGGGTCAATTCATGGGAGTGCCCGGGAACAGGCGAGTGAGGGTTTAACAGTAGATAGTAGCGCAGTTTCTTTATCCAGAATTAAACCTGAAACTGAACCAAGCGGTTCGGTCACTACACCTGTATATCTATCACTGTAGGATTAACTAATACTATATATAATTGCTTGACATAAATGGGGAGAATCGATCCCTTCGGAAGGACACGTTACACTCCGCCGCGTCGGCCGGTCGTCTGTGGGTATGGCGTTAGGCTAGCGCCACGGCCCACAAGCTCCCTTCAGCCTTTGAGTACGCCACCAGCGACGGCCACGAAACCCGCCGGACTGATTCGTACGGCGAAGGTTTCCATCGGCGATCTTCACTGTGAGGGTACCAGCACTGGAAGGTTCCCTGTCCGCCTTCGGAACGTCTGCCCACACACCTTCGATCGTGTTGCCGGTTCGCTCCCCCCAAAAGACGTGCGAGAAGCGCTCCGGATTGTTGGTACGCTCCCCGAACCACACGACGGTACCGTCGTGCGGAAGTTCTCGGATGTAATACGTTCCCGAATCGTCGGACTCCCAGAGCCCGGTCACGCCATGCCGCGCTCCGGAATGCCACGCCTCGAAGGCAGCGAGTTCTTCGCCGTAGGCGTTCGAATTTCGGAGGCCGAACTCCTTCTCACAGGTATCTCCGTCGCATTCGGTTATCGGCAGTGACGTGAGCACATCGTTGAGTCCGGGGCCGGCGGTTCGCTGCAGTTTCATCGATTCACGTCCTCTCGGCCGTATTTCGAAGGTATTAGTTTCCCCGGCACGATTCGCGCTGACCCCTTTGGGGACGTTGATCCACCGTCCTTTGATCTCGGATCCTTCCTTGCGGCCGCGGAACACATTGGCGAACTGAGGCACCTTACAGTCAATGCCGTCCACCTCCCGCTGAGCCGCTTCACCAAACCAGAGGACGAGTGGATCCCCGGCGACAAGGGAATCAACTTCCCGAATGTAATACAGACCGGCTTTATCCCCCGCAAATTCACCCGTGATCGATGGCAGAGCTGCGGACGCTGGGCCGTCGCGCACATAGTGGCTGACGTCGGTGAGCCGGTAGCCGTCGTTGGCGTACTTGTCGAACTTCGTCTGGTACTGCGAGGCCGTCAACCCGTGGTGGGCCCGCCAGGCCGGGCCGTCGCGTTTCTCCCAGATCCCCGCGTAGTAGGCCTGACCGTCGGCCTCAGTGGTGGCAGTCGCCGTTTCGGGCGCAAGCTTAATACCGGTGACACCGGCAACCGCGGCTCCAACCGTCTTCAGCAGCGACCGCCGCCCGAGTGCGGCGGCGGCCGCAGGGTGCTGGTCGGCCGTGGCTGCGGGCGGATCGGACTCGCCATGTGACAAGTCGGACATGTGACTGTCATTAGAGTCAGTTTCGTTGGTCGATTCGTTCGAGTGAGTCGCGTCGTCTGTCATATGATCACCTGGTATCCGGGCTACCGTCCGTGAGAGGATACCACTGCAGCGTAGGGTACTCCCCGCCGCATCGGTAGGTCGCCGTGGGGGTGATGTCATCTACAACATCTGCCGAGGACGGCACGTCATCGTCACTCGGTGACTTAGCAGTCGATTCACTGGTCGCATCGGTTGCGTTGTGTTCGGTCATCGAGGTTTCCTCGCAACTCCATGTAGACTCGTGCCGGCTTCCTCCGAAGAGACCCCCGCTCAATAGTACAACCGGCGGGTACGCTAGTGGACCTAGCTATCTAGCAGGAGCGCATCGGCTGCCGCTGTCCGACGACGATGGGTCTCGGACAGGGGAATACAAGAAGATCAAGGAGTTCGCTGCAGGGACGACGTCGTAGGCGTTTGAGGTTCGCCTCTGGCATTTTGGCTTCGCTGTATTGTTATAGGTTGATAGTGGACTTCCTCGTTCAGATTGGGCTCAATCGAGAGTTCAGACCGAAGCCGGTAACCACTGCTCAACGGTTCATAAGCTACGTTCAGCGGCAGTTGATGAGGCTAATATAGCCAATTCCCTTTCGGGTACACGTTTTTCCTGAGAGCTATCAGTATCCTGTGCCCTGATTTTCACCACGAATTCCGCGGTAGCGCCGGTTGTTCACGCTGCTGACTGATTTTCAGTACTGATCATCCGGTGAGCCGGGACAATCTCCGCGAAGACCGAGGAATCCCGTTCAGCAAAACCCCGGCATTCGCAACTACAGCAGGGGAATTTTGTATAGCATTATGAGATTTATTTGTTGGCCAGAGGAGGGATAGATCGTTCTGAGACGCCACTCCGCCGACGAGAGAAGCGGCGTGTCAGCCCCGATTTCGAAGCGTGGTCGGCGGCAGGAGGACCGTCGCCGGTCAACGGGCGGTCGAATCGTAGCCACCGCAAGAACCGTACTGAAACCGAGGGTCAGGACGGATCCTGGTGGCTGATCTTTTCGGCGGTCATCCCCGGCACCGGCGTCCCGCAGTCTTTGCACTTCCAGTTCGGCGTCGTCGTTGCGGGCTCTTTCTCGAGATCCTGCTTGAACTCGAGGCGTGCGCCACACTGACACTGGTACGTCGTGCGGGTCATACAGGAACTACTCCGACAGTGAGAGATAAACGGTTCGCCGACGGCTGTCGCTGTCGACCGATTCGGACGCACTGGCTCGAGCGGTGACGGCTTTCGCGTACACGGGGCCGGTTAGTGAGAGCGATTGCTCCGGCCACAGTATCGATAGCCGATCATCGGCGACCCGGCGAAGCTTCCCTGCCTCCCAAACGCCCGATCTAAGGCCCTCGACCCCTGGGTTTGTGCGTTCGTGGGCCATCGTTCTCAGCCAGCTGATCGTATACACACTGTTTTCGACCGATACCCTGGCTGAACGGGGAACCGATCTGGAGGTCGGACCACGGACGGAACATCGACTCGAAGGGCACGATCCAACCGACAAACACCGGTATCAAGGCGACCGAACGCGTCCGTCGATTATGGCCGAACGACACCGCGTCCCGATCGAGACGGACGCGACTGAAACCGCGTCGGCTCCGGAGGTCGCCGCCGTCCACCACGAAGCCGCCACCGACAGGTGGCTGTTCTTCTGTCACGGCCTGCGAAGCGACAAATCCGGTAGCTACGAGCACCGCTGTCAGCGCGCGGTCGAAGCGGGATACAACGCAGTCCGGTTCGACAGTCGTGGCTGTGGCGACGCGGACGGCGAGTTCGTCGACTCGACGCTCGAGGCGCGACTCGCCGACCTCCACGGCGTCGTCGATCACTTCGATCCAGGTGCGTACACCCTGTTTGGCTCGAGTTTCGGCGGGAAAGTCGCGCTCCACGCCGCCGCGAGGGACGATCGGGTTCGCGCGGTCGCGACGCGTGCGCCCGTGACGATCAACGAAGCGTTCGACGAGTATCGAGCGGTGATCGACCGCGACGGGGCGATGACGTTCGATACCGGTGAGCGGATCGACGGTCGATTCTTCGATGCGCTCGATCGGCATCCGTTCGACGAAGTCGTAGAGAACCTGACCGTCCCGGTCGCGATCTTCCACGGCGGCGACGACGAATCCGTAGATCCGACGGACAGCTTTGCGGCCGCTCGCCGACTCGAGACGGACGTTCTCGTCGAGCGGTTCGCGGGAGAAGGCCACCGGTTCTCGCGGGCCGGTGAGGAACGGCTGCTCGATCGGCTGTTCGGGTGGCTCGAGTGGGCGGAGACTCGTGGGTAAGAGCGGCTACTCGGAGCCAACGTCGTCGCCTGTTCGGTAGGAACGCCCGTTCGGAGTACGATAAACTGTATTTCGATATATAGAAATCCGGTATCCGAGCGAGCCCATCCCCCCTCTCAGTACGTCGTAGCGAGTTCGTGCGAAGAGCGAGCACCTCACGCCGCCGAGGGGGCCCCGAGGTCGTCGGTCACGGTCGCCAGAACGCGCTCGAATCGGTCGGTGACCTCGGCCGCGATGGACTCGAGGGCGGCATTGTCGGCCATGCCGACCAATCGCTGGGGGTCGACCGCACTTACCACGACGGTACCGTCGTCTGTCTCGTAAACGACGACGTTGCACGGCAGCAGTGCCCCGAGTTCGATTTCTTCCGACAGTCCGTCGTGTGCCAACCCTGGGTTACAGGCGCCGAGGATTCGGTACTGTCGAAACTCTTCGTCGAGTTTCCGCTCGAACGTCGCCTGTACGTCGATGTCACAGAGTACGCCGAACCCTTCGCTTTCAAGCGCCGCAATCGTGGTATCGACAGTTTCGTCGAAGCTGCCGGCCACGGACTCTTTCATTGTATAGTCCATACCAAACACTACTCTCGTAGTGGCCTTAACCGTGTGGTTTCAGTGTCCTGATCGTCGTCGGCTCGATCGAGTCCGATGCAATTCGGCGGAGGAATTTGAAAACCGGAGTCACGGGATATTTCTATCCGTTCCCGAAACGTCACAACCGGTTGTCGCGACGAAATGTGAAGCCCAAATCCATTGAACGTGCTCAAAATACTGGCGACCGGCTTCTTCGTCGCCCTCTACCGGCTCCACGGTTCCGGACCATCCGAGGGGGAACTGCCACGGCGACCATTCCCACGCAGCGGACTGATTCTACTCGAGCGCTGAACTGGACCGACCAGTCCGCCGCCGAATCGAGCTTTCGACCATCGTATTTTCTCGCTCAGAAAAATCGGACCGCTTTTCATAGTAATACCGGAACGAACAGCTATACCAGTGAGTGAGGAATCCGACCTGTCGACACTACTCGCAGTTCTCGACGACGAGTACGCGCGAGATATCCTCACACATACCAGCGTCGAACCCATGTCTGCTAGTACCCTGAGTGAACGGTGTGATGCCTCTCTCCCGACGATCTACCGACGGCTCGACCGTCTCGAGGAGTGTAACCTCGTCACCGAAGAGACGGAACTTGCACCGGACGGCAATCACTACAGCGTCTACAGCGCGAACCTCGATCGGCTCGAGCTCTCGCTCGAGGACGGCTCGTTTTCCCTCGACTTGACGTATCGCGAGGAAGACGTCGCCGACAAGTTCACTCGCATGTGGGAGGGGATGCGATGAGTCGGAACGTCGTCCGCCTCGATCAGGCGACGCTGTTCGAACTGCTGACCGTCGCGAGTCTCTTTCTCGTCGCGCTGTTCGGGACGATCATCGCCTATCAGGCCTATCGCGGCTACCGTCGCAACGACGCGCCGTCGATGCTCTATCTCGCGCTCGGACTCCTCTTGCTGACGCTGTGTCCGTTCGTACTCAACGTCGCCGTCACGACGCTACTCAGTCCGGAGCGGATCGTCATCGCACTGCTCGAGAACGTGAGTCGGCTGGTCGGACTGGTCGCGATCACCTATTCGCTGTACGGGCAGCATTGAAAGTCGACTCGCGACCGTGAGGGCCGAAGCGATGGGACGTGGACGAGTGGGATACCGATGCAGCTGGGGTCGGAACGGGGCACGTCCCTGTCGAGGGGGAGTGCAGGGACGTGCAGCGGGGCAGATGTCGCGACCCCTGAGATGATCGGCTGTCGGGAAGCACGGGGGATCGCCAAGGCGTGCGGGGAGTGGCCTTTCTCGTCCCCCGATCGTTCATTCCGGTAGGATTGTATTAGTTACAGTAGCGTGTTTTCTGAGTCAGAAAACTCGACTACCGCCGTCGACTCCCGGTCGGCCGCGTCCACAGGTTTCTTCGAGGCCCCCGTCCTGGATCCGCCATGGACTATCTCGCCGGGACCGATTCCGTTCACACGACGGCGGCGATCTGTGACTACCTCGACGATCGGGCGACCGGGGACGACACCGTCACTGTCGTCGCGGTCGCACCGTCCGACGACCCGACGACGCGACGCGACTGCGAGGAGGCGCTGAACGTCGCCCCCGTCAGGCTCGCGACCGTCGGCAACGTCGAGACCGAAGTTCGAGACGGAACGCCGGCCGACGAACTCCGGACGGCGGCGGCCGATGCCGATAGCGACGAAATCGTTATCGGAGCACACAGCGGCGACCCCGACGCGACACGCGAACCCGGGTCGACCGCGCGGACCCTCCTCGAGACGGCGACCCGCCCGGTCGTGGTCGTGCCGATTCCGGAACTGTAGGGCTCGAGAATACGGGGCGTCTCGCACTCGGCGGACAGGGGGCGGGACCGACGGAGACCGGCGGGCGATCAGAAGGGGAACAGCGAGTCGGCCTCGAGGTCCCGCTCGATGAGTTCGATCTCGTGGCCGTCCTGGTCTTTGGTGAAGGCGTACATGTCATCGCAGCTCTCGGGATCGCGGTAGTCGGCGGCCTCCCGAGTCAGGAGTTGCTCCCAGTCGTCGTGGAGGTCGTCGAGGCGGACGCAGAGGTGGCCCCAGGCGTCGCCCATGTCGTAGCTCCGGCCGTCGTAGTTGTAGGTGAGTTCGACGGACATGGCCTCGGGGGCGGCGTCTTCGGGTTCGACGAAGTAGTTCGCGAACGTGTCGGCCTCCCAGCGGCCGACCTCGTCGTACTCGAACTTGCGAGTCCAGAAGCCAAGCGCCTCGTCGGCGTCCTCGACGCGGATCATGGTGTGATCGAGCGACCACAGCGCGCCCTGATCGCGCTGGACGATCTCGATCTCGTGGCCGTCGGGGTCCTTGACGAACGCGTAGCGGCCGCCACAGGACTCTGGATCCCGATAGTCTTCGACACCCTCGTCCATCAGTTGCTGGTAGTAGTCCTCGAGTTCGCCCTCGGGAACGCGGACGGCGATGTGGCCCCAGGCATCGCCCACCTCTGGTTCCTCGCCCTCGTTGTGGGTGATCTCGAGCATCGCACCGTCCTCGTGCATCTCCTCGGGCCCGAGGTAGACGATGGTGAAGCCGTCGCCCTCGTAGCGGTCCTTCTCCTCGTACTCGAGGTGGGTCCCGTACCAGTCGAGTGATTCCTCGAGGTCGGCGACGCGGATCATCGTGTGGTCGAGCGTTCCGTCCATACGCGATGGATCGACTGCGCGCTCCAAAAGATTGGCGAAGGCGGCGGTCTAGCTGGTTCCCTCGGGCGAATCGGCGTCGCGATCCGCGAGGTCGGCGGTCGGCTCGGTCGGGGCCGGTTCGAGCCCCTTTCGATCGGCGTCGAGTCTCGAGAGGCCGACGACGAGGCCGACGAGCGCGACGACGCCCAGCGGGAGGAAGACGATCGGGGGGACGCCGAGGTAGCCGTTGAGCAGGTAACAGACCACGACGACGAGAAAAACGGTCAGGGCGTAAGGCAGTTGGGTGCGCACGTGGTCGATCAGGTCCGCACCGCTGAACGTCGCGGAGAGGACCGTCGTGTCGGAGATCGGCGAGGCGTGATCGCCGAAGATCGCACCGGAGAAGACGGCCCCGACGGCGACCGGGACGAGGTCGAACCCGCCGCCGAACTCGTAGGCGACCCGGATGGCGATGGGGGTGACGAGCCCCATCGTCGCCCACGACGACCCCATCGTGAACGCGACGAACGCGGCGGTAAACAGGATGAGAACGGGGAGCAACTCCGCCGTGAGATAGGGTTCTACCAGGCTGGCCACGTACCCGCCGGTTCCGAGCGTTTCGGCGACGCTGCTTATCGTCCACGCGAGCACGAGAATCGTCACCGCCGTCAGCATGATACCGAAGCCGTCGATGACGGTATCGACGCCGTCGCCGATATCGAAGAGCCCGTAGCCGAGTCCGATCGCGATCGCCGAGACCACCATGGCGAACGATCCCCAGGTAAGCGCCGACGCGAAGGCGCCCCCGCCGACGATGTCGATTAGCACCTGCGTGATCCCGACATCGTTCGCTGCGGCCCCCAGCGACGTCGGCGCGCCGGCTTCGGCCTGCGTCTCGAGCC
This sequence comes from Natrinema sp. 1APR25-10V2, assembly GCF_031626495.1. Taxonomy (NCBI): domain Archaea; kingdom Methanobacteriati; phylum Methanobacteriota; class Halobacteria; order Halobacteriales; family Natrialbaceae; genus Natrinema; species Natrinema sp. 1APR25-10V2. The sequence continues at coordinate 579,335 of NZ_JAMQOJ010000002.1, read as the reverse complement.
ACGACTGGTAGCCCGTCCAGAACGCGCTCCCGAGCGTCACCGCGATCAGGACGCCGACTGGCGCGAAGAACGTCCGGAGCATCGGCCGGTCGTCGATCGGTTTGCCCAGATCCTCCTCGACCTTCTGGAGCGGCTGTGCGTCCTCGCGGTTGACCGCCCCGGTCGTCCGCGCGCGGTGTTCGGCGTCGAGCATCTCGCCGTAATCCCGTCCGGTGTAGACCACGATGCCGACCATGACGATCGCCAGGATAGCGTAGGTGTTGTACGGAATCGACCCGAAGAACGTCGCGAACGCCGTCGGTGCCTCGCTCGCGACGCCCATATTCTCGTAGGCGCTACTGATCAGCGACAACTGGAACGCGACCCAGCTCGAGATGCCCAGCGTCGCGACGGGCGCGGCCGTCGAGTCGACGATGTACGCGAGCTTCTCGCGGGAGACCCGCAGCTCGTCGGAGATCTCCCGCATCGTGCTGCCGACGATCGCGGTGTTGGCGTAGTCGTCGAAGAACATCGCGATCCCCAGCAGCCACGTAGTTACGCCGACGGTCCGCTGGCTCTCGAGGCGGTTCATCGCCCACCGGCGGACGGCGATCGCGCCGCCGAGCCGCCAGATGAGCGCGACGCCGGAGCCCAGCAGGAGCGTGAAAACGAGTATCTGAACGTGAAAGCCGTCGTCGACGATGATCGCGCCCACGATCCAGTCGAAGGTCTGTGCGATGCCCAGGCTCTCGGTGTAGATGACCGCGCCCGACCAGATGCCCAGAAACAGCGAGAGCATCGGCCGGCGGGTCGCGATCGCGAGGACGATCGCTAGCACCGGCGGCACGAGCGAAAGGACCCCGAATTCAGACATATTTGGTCGGTGGCTAGAGGGCTAGATAACGCTATTGATTCCAGCATCGTCGGATAATAGTAACAATATTTGACAGCTATTCGCCCGTTCGAGACTGACGCTCGGACCGGTTCGAGCGACGATGGACTACCGCCGCAGAATCAGTTTCAGCACGTCCTCGTCCTCGAGGACGTGGTCCTTTCCGACCTGCTGCTGGTCGTGGGTCGCGCTGGGGCCGGTCACGCGGGCGAAGCGGAACCGCTCTTCCATCTCGCCGCCGAGTTTCTCGATGGCTTCGCCGACGGTCGCACCTTCCTCGATCACGAGCGGCTCTTCCCAGTCGACGCCGCGGCCGGGTTTCTCCATGTAGACCCGGATTAGACCGAGTCGCTCCCAGATGCGGTCTTTGAGCACGTCGAGGCCCTTCTCCTCTTCGGCGCTGATGAAGGTGACCTCCTCGGGGTCGAGATCGCGCTGGCGCAACTGCTCGTCGACCGTCTCCTTGTAGTCGGGCTCGATCAGGTCGACCTTGTTGACACAGGTGATCGAGGGGATGTACTCCCGGTTCTCCATCAGCCCGTCGACCAGCCGGTCGATGGTGACGTTCTCCTGGAGGTTGACGTCGGCGTTGACGTACCCCTGGTCGCGGATGACCTGCTTGATCGTGTCCTCGTCTAGGTCCTGCTCGGTGCTCGAGGTGATCTTGATGCCGTCTTTGATCTTCGGGCGGACCGTGACCTGCGGGGGCTCTTGATCGACGCGGATGTTGATGTCGTACAGCTCCTCCTGGAGCCGATCGTACTGCTCGATCTCGAACACCGAGAGCATGAAGATGATGAGGTCGGCGTTGCGAACGACCGCCAGCACCTGCTGACCGCCGCCTTTGCCCGCCGCCGCGCCCTCGATCAGCCCAGGGACGTCGAGCAGTTGGATGTTCGCACCGCGGTGGTGGAGCATCCCCGGGTTGACGTCGAGCGTCGTGAACTCGTAGGAGCCGGTCTCGCTCTCGGCGTTGGTCATCGAATTCAGCAGCGACGACTTGCCGACGCTCGGGAAGCCGACCAGCGCGACGGTCGCGTCGCCGTGTTTCTCGACGGAGTAGCCGCCACCGCCGCCCGAGCCGGACTGCTGGTTCTCCAGTTTCTCCTTTTTCTCCGCGAGCTTCGATTTCAGCCGGCCGATATGGGCCTCCGTGGACTTGTTGTAGGGCGTATTGGCGATTTCCTCTTCGATCTCCTCGATCTCGTCCTCGAGCCCCATTTGTCCGTACACAACCGGCCGCGCCGAAAAACCCTTTCGAGATACACGGTGGGGGATCGAACCCACCGGCGGCTCGGTGCGTTCGGCTCTCGCCGCCTTCGGCGAGACTCGAGCGCGTCGCGGTCTGCGTACGCACCCGGTCCCGTCATCCCATCGAACCGGACACTCGTTTCGTCGGTTCGGTTCGTATCGCAAACGTTCTGTTAGCTATACCCTTCTGTATCCCGGATGACATCGCATGCGACGGCGGGACTACATTACCACGGTGGGAAGCGGCGTAGGGGTGCTCGCGACGGTGGATCTCGGACGGGCGCAGTCGGAGCAGTTGGATCGCGTCTGTCCGGCGGACAGTACGACGGCCGTCCGGCCCGGGAACGAGGTAGTGTTCGAAGCGGCGGCGTCGTCGGCTGTCGACCCGTCGACGACCGACTGGCGAGTCGAGGGCGCGGGCGCGGCTGAGATCGCGGGGGGTGCTCCCTTCTGGAGTTACACGCATCGGACGGGAAACCCGGCCGCGTACGCGAGGTTCGACGACCCCGGCGTCTACCGGGTCGTCGCGACCGTCGGTGGGACGTCCATCGCCTGGCGGGTCGCGGTCACCGAGGACGCACCGGCGGCACCGAGCGGGACGCTAACCCCCGATCCCGGTCCGGGTACTACAATCACCACTCGCGAGGAGATCACGGTGACCGCGACGGCCAGGGACGACGCCGGCGCTCTCGAGCGGATCGTCTGGCAGGAAGGGCGCAACGCGACGTACGTCGACACGACCGACATGTCGGGGTCGGACGCGACGGTCACGTATACGGTGTCCGCGGGGAACGCGATCTGGTTCATCGGCGGCTATCCGATGATGGCGTGGCTGATCTGCAACGACGGGCGGGTCTCCGTCGCCCGCACCGACGGGCCGTCGATCGACGCGTTCCAGAACGTCAGGATCATCGGCACGAACGCGCCGGTCCGCGCAGGCGAGACGCTCGTCGTCGAAGCCGAGATGGACGTCGAGGGGAGCTCCACCTACCACGCGTTGGTCGACGTCGAAACGGATCTCATCGTCGGCCACGACCCGACACAGGTCGACAGCGAGACGGTCGAGGTGTTCGCGGGACAGACCGAGACCGTCCGACTCGAGTTCACCACGGCCACGGTCCGCAACACACAGACGTTCCCCGTCCGCGTCGAGACCCGACACGCCGCCTCGGAGACCGACGTGACCGTCGTCGGGACCGAGGACGCCGACGCCCACGGGAACCTCGCGGTGACCGGCCTCGAGACGAACGCGCCCGTGACTGGCGGCCAGCGCCTCGCGGTGACCGCGACGCTCTCGAACACGGGCGAGGGACCGGCTAGCCGCGAGGTCGAACTCGTGGTCGGCCACGATCCGACGACCGTCGATACGCGGCGGGTGACCGTGGGCGCAGGCGAGTCGACGAGGATCACGCTGGGCTACGAGACCTATCCCGTGCGAAACGACGACGAGTTCCCGGTCCGGGTCCGGACGGGCGACGATTCCGCCTCGCGGTCGGTGCTCGTCTACGGGCGCGACGGCGACGGCGGCGACGGTGATACCGGGACGGCCTCGTTCGCGGTGTCGATCACCGGCACGAACGCGCCGGTGACCGGCGGGCAGCGGCTCACCGCGAACGCCGTCGTCGAGAACGCGGGCGACGCCGCGGGTTCCCACAGGATCGAACTGGTCGTCGGCAGCACGCCCGAGGTAGTCGATTCGACGACCGTGTCTCTCGGCCCGGGCGAGTCCACGTCGATATCGCTGGGCTACGAGACCTATCCCGTGCGAAACGACGACACGTTCCCGGTGACGGTGCGGTCGCCTCATTCGAGCGACACGCGGACGGTGACCGTTCACGGCACGGGCTGAACCCGGATCGCGAATCGGTGAACGGGACCGCGTTACCGCCCGTGGCTCTGCTCCTCCTCGAGCCCGTCGTCCGTCCGGCGCGCGTCGAACGGTCCGACTCGAGCGATTGCACGGCGTGAGTCGCGGGACGGACGTATTTCGTTAATTCGTCTGTACATCGCCGGTCTGGAACGGCCCGACGCAGATCCCTACGAAATCGATACGTTCTCTGACGGTCACACGTGATACGGGCCGGATACGGCCTGACCCGAATTTCTTTGGAGGATAATTCAAGCGGGATGCTACTGAAGCGTGTCACATGGCGACAAACGATACCGGGCCGACGCGGACGGAGTCGAAGCGGTTCCTCGTGCAGTGCGACGGGTGTTCGTTCGAACAGTCGGCTAACGGGCGGGACGAAGCGACGGAAGTCGGTACCGACCATCGACAGGAAACGGGACACGAACTCGTCGCCGTCGAGCTGCCGCCGTCGGTAGACTCCGTGTGAGTTATTTCCCTCGATTACTCCGTAACCGAGCTACGTTCGGCCCTCGTCGACCGAGATGCGACTCGCTGCTTTCCGATCCGGAGAGCGATTTCGGTCGTCCCATCGCCCTATTACCAATACCAACTGGACTTCGACACACATAAACGACGGGCGAGGGATCGGTTACGCATGCCAGACGCGTCGCAGCTGCGTGACAGCACCCAGATCGTCCTCTCGCGGGAGCTTCTCGAGGGGCTGGAGCCGCGGCTCGACGACGAGTTCACCGTTTCCATCGTTTCGGAGGGGGACGACCGCTGCCGGATCATCGGCAGCCCCGTCGAGATCAAAGAAGCGAGTCAGTTCCTCGCCCGCAATGGGATCAGCGTTCGCTGAGCCGGAACGCGTTCCGAACGCCCGGCACACTACCGCTCCGGATGCGTCGGCGCGTCGAACCCGCCGCGGACGAGCGGCTTCGCGACGTGCCGTCGCGCACACGGGGGGACCTCGTACCAGCCCGGTTCGAGGTCGCGCTCGAGTCGCCGTCGCGCTTTCTCTGCCGTCCGCGTTCCGCAGTCCCGACAGCGGTAGCCCTGATCGCGACCGGCGCTTTCCATCGTTCGCTCGCAGTCGGGACAGGTCGGCGTCACCCGCTCGGTCCGCACGAGGTCGCGGACGGCGAACTTCTCGAGTTTCAGCGTCCCGCGGCTCACTTCGCCGCAGGCGGTGATCCGGTCGCCGATCCTGAGTGCGCGCACGCGGTCGCGGAAGCGCTTCGTCGGTTCGAAGGCCGTACACGCGAGCCGCTCGGCCCCGTCCGCGCTGCCCGCCGTTGGCGCGTCGGCCGGCGGCCCGAGGTCGACGAAGACGTGCCCGCCCCGGCGGGTTTCGGGCTCGCTCGCGACCTGTCCCTCGAGCCGGTAGGCGCGGCCGTCCTCGGCGGTCCCGAGCGAGCCGTCTCGGAGGTGGACATCCGTCCCCTGATTGGTGACGAATAGCTGGCTGTCGGCGACGGGTTCGCTCTCGATTCGCTCGGCGACCGTCCGAACCGTGTCGGGGTCGTCGCCGCGGATCCCGTGGAGGATCGGCCCCGGCGTGTGGGGGACACAGACGGTCTCGCCCTCGCCGCGGTCGACCGTGTCCCACACTGCCGGATAGCCATCGTCGGCCGCCGCAAAGACGCTCTCGCGATCGACCTCGCGTGGCGTCCCCCAGCGCTCGGACTCGCGGTAGGAAATGAACTCGTACGTCCACTCCTCGAGGGCCGTCCGCGCTCCGATCGCCGCCAGCGCGCCGATCCGGCCGCGACCGTTACCGGTGTGCCACGACCGGTAGCCGTGGCGCTCGAGGAGCGCCACGGCATCGGCAATCTCGAGGTGGTCGCGGATCGCTGCGCGCGCGAATCGCCTCACGCCGTCCGGAACCTCCGTGTCAGGATCATGCTCCGCCACGACCAGTCCGGGATTCGTCCGCTCGTCGTCGGTCTCGGCCAAAAGCTCGAGTCGGTCGCGCGCGAGCGCGAACGCGCGCTCCGGATCGCAGTCGGTGTGGATCGCCAGCGCGGCGTTCCCGCGCGTCTTGTACTCGACGGCGGGGTTGAGTCGGACGAGCAGGAGGCGAGAGACGGTCGCGGACTCGGCCGTTCGCAGTCGCTCGGCTATCTGCGCGGCGACGTAGGTCGTACACATTCCCCGCTCGCGCGAGTCGGTATCGTCGATCCCGACGACGGTCATCGGCGGTGCTTGTCGGCCGGTCGAGTAACCCCTTTCGGGATCCGCCTTCTCGTGGCCGGCGAAAGCGGCTATATAAGTATTCTCCCAGTACGGCCCCGAATCGCGACACGGCAGACGGACATATCGGGGAAAACGTCTTATAGGAGGAATCGCTTACGTCCCCGTATGTCCCGCTCCGCACTGGTCGGCAACGTAACCGCGATGTTAGAGGACGCGGGATTCGTGGTCAGCGACCGGTGTGCGATCCGGCCGAAGAGTTTCGACATCGCTGCACGTCGCGGCGACGACCTGATCCTCGTCAAAATCCTCGCGAACATCGACGCATTCAACGAGGCAACCGGTCACGAGATGCGCCGTCTGGGCACCTATCTCCAGGCGACGCCGCTCGTAATCGGTCTGCGTAGTCGCGACGAGGACCTCAAACCCGACGTCGTCTACTTCCGCCACGGCGTCCCCGTCTTCAGTCCCGATACGGCGTACAATCTGTTCATCGAGGAGGTACCGCCGCTGATCTACGCCGCTCCCGGCGGCCTCTACGTCAACATCGACGGCGACCTGTTGGCCGACGAGCGTCAGGACCGCGACTGGAGCCTGGGCCAACTGGCCAACGAACTCGGCGTCTCCCGGCGGACCGTCTCGAAGTACGAAGACGGGATGAACGCCTCCGTCGAGGTCGCGATGGCCTTGGAGGAGATGTTCGATGCGCCTCTCACGAGTCCGGTCGACGTACTCGAGGGGGCAGACGAGGTCCACGAGAGCGACGCGACGCCGGACGATCCGGAAGCGGACCCGGACGACGAGCAGGTGGTCGCGGTCCTCACGCGAGCCGGCTATCAGGTCCACCCGACGGTCCGGTCGCCGTTTACGGCGGTCAGCGAGGACGAAGACGACAGCGACATCGTCCTGACCGGTCACTCTAAGTTTACCAAGGCGGCCGAGAAGCGCGCCCGGATCATGAGTTCTATCGGCCACGTCACCCGCACGCGCTCGGTCTACGTCGTCGACCGGGCGAAACAGGAGTCCGTCGACGGTACGGCGCTGGTCGAACGCGACGAACTCGCGGAACTTCGCAACGCCGACGAACTCAGAGACGTCATCCGGGAACGTTCCGAGCGCGAGGAAGCCGTCTGATCGGCGGACGACCCGCCGAGCGCTGAATCGATCGATACCACTTTTCGTGTCGCTCTCGCCGAGAAACGTCGATCGAGCGCCGCCTGTTCGTCGTAACGCTGGAGCGGCTATCGAACCCGTTCGGAACGGAGGCCGTCGTCTGCCGAGGCGGCCTTACGCCGCGCCGTCGCCGTAGGTCTTTTCGAGATAGGCAACGATGTCGTCGCTCTCGTTCATTCCGTCGACGCCGTTGGCCTCGTCGACGATGACCGGCACGCCCGTCTGGCCGCTGACCTTCTCGACTTCGGTGCGGTCCTCGTGAGAGCGAGGAACCTCGATGATGTCGTAGTCGAGTTCGAGTTCGTCCAGTTTCGAGCGGACCTTGGCACAGTACGGACAGCCGGGGAGCTCGTACATAGTGATGTCTGCCATTGTGATGGATGGTAGGGGCCTCGAGGCCTAAGAGCACACGGGTTCCGGCGGTCACTGAAGCTATTCAGCGCGGCAATGCCGACGTTAGCCGAGCATGCCGCTGGTGTAGACGTAGAAGTAGCCGACCAGAGCGACGGCGATCGCCCACTGTCCGAGTCGCACGTCGTTCCGTTCGCCCATCGCCGTTTTCACGAGCGGGTAGGCGATGATCCCGGCTGCGAGCCCGTTCGCGATCGAGTAGGTCAGCGGCATGATGGTGATGGTCAGACCGGCGGAGACAGACCACGCCGGATCCTCCCAGTCGACGTCGAGGACGCCCTGGAGCATGATGACGCCGACGGCGACGAGCGCGATGAACGAGGCGTAGGCGGGGATGGCGGCGATAACCGGCACCGCGACCAGCGACAGCGCGAACAGGATCGCGACCACCAGTGCGGTAAAGCCGGTTCGACCGCCTTCCTCGACGCCGGTCGAGGACTCGATGTAGGTCGTCACCGTCGAAGTGCCGATCATCGCGCCGACGGTAGTGCCGACCGCGTCGGCCATCAGCGGCTTCTCCATCTCGGGCAGTTCGCCGTCCTCGTCGAGGAAGCCGCCGAACTGGGAGACGCCGATGAGCGTCCCGGCGGTGTCGAAGAAGTCGACGAAGAAGAACGTGAACACGACGAGCGCGAACGTGAGCGGATCGACGTCGCGCAGCCCCTCGACGAACGCGCCGACCAGCGGCGTGATGTCGTAGTGGGGCGACGTTACCGCTTCGAAGGTGACCTCGCCGGTCTCGCCGTCGAGTAGCGTCTCGGGTGCGAGCGCCGACGCGCTCGCGACGCCCGCGAGCAGGAGTGCCCAGCCGGCGGCGGCCGTGCCGAGGATGCCGACGATGATCGCGCCTTTCATTCCACGAGCCCAGAGGATGAACGTCAGGAAGAGACCGGCCAGGCCGAGGATCGCTGCGGGATTCTGTGCGATGTCGCCGAGCGTGACCATCGTCGCGGAGTCGGCCGCGACGATCTGCATCTCCTGGAGCCCGATGAAGAGCAGGAAGACACCGATACCGGCACCGACGGAGAACTTCACCGGTTCGGGGAAGAGGTTGATGACGTACTTTCTGGCTCCGACGGCAGTGATGGCGATGAAGATGATCCCCTCGACGAAGACCGCCGCGAGGGCCGTCTGCCACGGGATCCCCATCCCGATGACGACGGTGAACGTGAAGAAGGCGTTCAGCCCCATCCCGGGCGCGAGCCCGAACGGCCGGTTCGCGTACAGCGCCATGACGAGGACCGCGACGACCGACGCGATGATCGTCGCGATCGCGAGCATCTGGAACACCTCCGTCGAACTGTAGACGGTGCCGTCGATGGTCGTCTGCTGATTGAGCCCCCCCTCCGCGTTGAAGCCCATGATCGCCGGCAGCAAGACCGTCGGATTGACAACGATGATGTACGACATCGCCAGAAACGTCGTGATCCCCGCGATCAGTTCGGTCGTGACGTCCGTTTCGTGTTCGTCGAAATCGAAGTACGCCGCGAGTTGCTCGATGGCCCCCATGTTGGACGCTCGAGCATAACCATACCGCTTAGTTAAAGATTTTTGTCCGTGCCGATCGCGGCGCACATCACGTTCGTGAATATGCCGGTCGCCCCCTCGCCGCGACGTGCTGGCGTCGTCGCTCGAAGGCCGGTGTCGGTTCGAACGGCTGACGATCCTCCGTGCGGACCAACGTATTTGACCCCCGAGCGCGTATCGATGTATTATGAGGTTTGTTATCGTGGGATACGGGCGCGTCGGCTCGCGGACGGCGACGATCCTCGTCGAGGAAGGCCACGACGTCGTCATCGTCGACGACGACATCGATCGGATCGAGCGCGCCACTGGCGACGGCTTCGAGACGGTGCAGGGCGACGGTGCCGACGAGGAGGTCCTCGTCGAGGCGGGGATCGAGGCCGCCGACGCGATCGGCGCGTTCACGCCGGACCTCAACGTCAACTTCGCGGCCTGCATGGTCGGCACCCACCACGGCTGTCGGACCGTGCTGCGGATCGACGAGGATTACCGCGAGGACATCTACGAGAAGTACGCCGCGGAGGTCGACGAGATCGTGTATCCCGAGCGCCTCGGCGCTGCGGGCGCGAAGACCGCCCTGCTCGGCGGCGACTTCAACGTCGTCGCCGATCTCGCGGCGAACCTCCAGCTGACGGTCCTCGAGATCAGGGACGGCTCGCCCGCTGTCGGCAAGCGGATGAGCGAGCTCGAGTTACCCGAGTCCGCGCGGATCTACGCCCACGGCCGCGCTCGCGAGCCGTTGACGATACCGCTTCCGGGGACCGAACTCGCTGTCGGCGACGAGGTCGCGATCATCACCGAGACCGATCGCGCGGACGCGGTCCGGTCGGCGCTGCTGCCCGCGAACGCCTGAGTCGAAAGGAGAGGAACGGGAGCAGGCGCGCGGACGGATGGGGAGGGGTGGGGAAGCCGTCGGCGCGCCTGTTCGTTTCGTCTCGACGGTGCCCAATAAAACCGCGTCAGACGACCGACAGACGGGGGTCAGACGAAATCAGGCTTCCGCTTCGGTTCCGTCCTCGAGGCGGAAGACGAGAACGTTCTGGTGGACCATCGAGGGGACGAAGGAGAACGGGTAGCCGTAGACGTGGAGGTCCTTCGACGGATCGTACCAGATCAGATTGGCGGCGAGCGTCACGGGTGCGGTCTCCTCGATGGCGCGCGCGAGGTCGGCCGAGAGGAACTCGTAGGACTGCTCGCGGTACATATCGCCGATGAAGACCACGAGATGGCCGTCCGGCGCGACCGCGTCGGCGAAGCGATCGAACTTCGCGGCCATGTCGTCGAGCCAGTCGGCTTTCGTCTCCCACTCGCCGTCGGACGCGGACGGCTCCACATCGGCATCGACCTCACCGGCCGCCTCGTCGCCAGTCTGCCCGTCGAACGATCCCAGCTTGCTCTCGCGCGTTCGGCGCTCGTTGCGCGTCTGCTCGAGTTCGTCCATGTGCCAGTAGGGAACGTCGGTCAGGAGGAGATCGACCGAATCGTCGGGCACCGCCTCGATCAACTCGGCGCAGTCGCCGTGGCGCATGTCCTGTTCGGCCAGCGGCGGGTCGCCGCGGGCGCGGCGCTCTTCGTTTTCCCGCTCGAGGACGGTGTGATAGATGTCGACCCACTGCTGGGTGCGCTCGAAGCCGATGGCCTCGCGGCGGCCGGTTCCCTCGTGTTCGCAGAAACTCGCGCCGAGTAGCGTCCCGCCGACCCCGGCGAAGGGATCGAGGACGGTGTCGCCGGCCTTGCTGAACCGGCCGATCAGCTCGGCACAGAGGCGCGGCGGCTTCTGACCGCCGTGTTCGCTGCGCAGGTCGTGTTGCACGTCCGGGGGATACCCCTCGGCGATCACCGACTTCGTGGCGTACTTCCACTCCTTGCCGGTGAGGTCGTTCACTCGGTTGCGCTCGTCGTAGATCCCCCGCCCCTCGACGTAGCGCTGGTGATCGGCCAGTTCGTCGGTGTCGATCACCTCGCCGTCTTCGACGGGTAGCGATTCTTCGCGTGCGCGGTCGGCGTCGAACCCGCCGTCGTCGTCGGTGAACAGCCGGCTCTGTCGGTGCCGGTCCCCGTCGTCTGCCATGACCTCGAGTGCTCACCGGGACCGCTTAAACGCTTGTGGCTCCGGCCGACCGATTCGTGTCCCCGCCGTTTTTCTCCTCCCCTCTGAAAACGACTGTTATCGATGGTGCTCGGAGACGTGGCGTTGCTCGTCGTCGGTGTGCTCGCGCTCTGGCTCGGCGCGCGGCTGCTCGTGACCGGCGCCTCGAGACTCGCGAGCGCGGCCGGCGTCTCCGCCCTCGTCGCCGGCCTCACGGTCGTCGCGTTCGGGACCTCTGCGCCGGAGATCGCCGTCTCGGCCGAGGCCGCGTTCGGGGGACGAGGCGACATCGCGGTCGGCAACGTCGTCGGCTCGAACCTGTTCAACCTCGCCGTGACGCTCGGGATCGTCGCCCTCCTGTCGCCGTTTCGCGTCTCCGAGACGCTGGTCCGCCGAGATGCGGTCGCGATGGCGGCGTCGACGGTCGTCGCGATCGCCGTCCTCGCGAACGGCGTCGTCTCGCGGTTCGAGGGGGTGGTCCTCATCGCACTCCTGATCGGGTATCTCGGTGCGCTCGGGGTCGCGATTCGAAACGCTAACCCCGCCCAGTCGTTCGCGGGCGACAGTATCGGAGCGGAACCGTCCGTCCCCGCGCCGATCGGTACGGAACAGCCCGCCGATCTCGACCGCGGGGAACTGCGCCCCGTCCTCGAGACCGGCCGGGTCCTCGCCGGGCTCGCCCTCGTGATCGCCGGCGGGCGCGTCCTGATCGATGCCGCGGTCGGGCTGGCTCTGACTGCGGGTATCTCGGAGTGGGCCATCGGGGCGACGATCGTCGCGGCCGGGACCTCGCTGCCGGAACTCGTGACCTCGGTCGTGGCCGCCCGCGAGGACGACGTGGGCATCGCGGCGGGCAACGTCATCGGCTCGAACGTGTTCAACGCGCTCGGCGTGCTCGGGGTGGCCGCAGTCGTCCGCCCGCTGGCCGTCGATCCGGCCGTCTTCGCCGGGCTCGCGTGGCTCGGGATAGTCACTGCGCTCGCGACGATCGTCCTCGCGACCGGACGCCAGCTCACTCGCCTCGAGGGCGTCGCGCTTCTCGTGATCGGCGCGAGCTACTGGATCGTCAGCGTCGCGGGCTGATTCGGCGGTGTCCGCGGCCGGTAACGGCGACGCGAGCCAGTGACGCGAGTGTTAGCGAGATCATTTATGCGCGGCTCCCCCACGTCACGGTATGAACATGCTCGTCGACGGCGAGTGGCGGACCGACGCGTACGAGTCGACCGACGACGACGGCTCGTTCGAACGCCAGTCAACGACGTTCCGGGACGAGATCCGCGACGATCCCGACGCGCGGTTCCAGCCCGAATCGGGTCGGTACCACCTCTACGTCTCCTCTGCCTGCCCGTGGGCCCACCGGACGCTCGTGACGCGGGCGCTGAAGGGCCTCGAGGACGCGATCTCGGTCTCGGTCGTCGACCCCTACCGCGAGGACGACGGCTGGCAGTTCACGCCCGAGAAGGAGGGCTGTACGCCCGATCACGTCCACGGCGCGGACTATCTCCGAGAGCTATACGTCAGAGCGGACCCGGACGCGACCTGTCGCGTGACGGTGCCGGTCCTCTGGGACACCGAGGAGGACACCATCGTCAACAACGAGTCCGAGGAGATCATGCGGATGCTCGACACCGAGTTCGACGAGTACGCGACGCGGGACGTGGACCTCTATCCGGAGGGCTACCGGGACGAGGTCGACCGGATCATCGACGAAGTCTACGAACCCATCAACAACGGCGTCTACCGCGCCGGTTTCGCGACGAAACAGGAGCCCTACGACGAGGCGGTCGACGACCTCTTTTCCGCGCTGGATCACTGGGACGAGGTGCTGGCAGACCAGCGCTACCTCGCGGGCGACCGCCTGACCGAGGCCGACATCGCGATGTTCACGACGCTCGTCCGGTTCGACAAGGTTTACCACACGCACTTCATGTGTAACGTCCAGTACATCCGGGAGTACGACAACCTCTGGCCGCACCTGCGCGATCTGTATCAAACCCCCGGCGTGGCGGAGACAGTGAACATGGACCACATCACGGAACACTACTACACGACCCACCCCGGCGTGAACCCTCACCGAATCGTCGCCCGCGGCCCCGATCTGGATTTCGAGGCACCGCACGACCGCGACGAACTGCCGGGCGGGCCGCCGGCCGACCTCGTCGCCGCCGCGAGCGCGGACGACTAAAGTAGCCACTGAAGGTCACTGCACACCCGATCGCAGCTGTGCGATCGGTGTGTGAATCGTTTCAGTTGTTACTATAGAAGCAGCGCGCTCGAGAGAGACGAGAACGAGCAGACTCCCGCTTTACGACTCCGCCGCCGTCTGATCGGCTTCGGTCTGTTCGGCGTCGGGCCGGTCGGACTCCGCATCGCCGGACTCGGACTCCGCGGATTCGGCGTCGGTCGCCTCGGCCTCGTCGTCCTCGAGCCGATCCGATCCGGTCCGGCCGGACTCGCGCCGCCAGTTCTCGAAGCTGTGTTCGATCTCCTCGTCCGAGACGAATACCTTCCACAGGATCCACGCGGGGACGAGGACCGGAATCAGCGGGAGCAACACGATGACGAGGATCGCGGCCATCACGTAGCCGAACAGGGACATCTGCGTGTTCGGCCCGTAGCCCGTCGACTCGGACACCTTGACTGACATGTGTGGCGCTACGAACGTGCCGCTATTCCGTCTTTCGAATCCGCGGGTCGTTCGCGGAAACGAACGGTCCCGTGCATGCGGTGACGGGAGGTCGGTCGTCGTTCATGTCGTCTCGAGTCCGTCGCGTCCCTGCGATTCGTCGCTCAGCACCGCCTCGGAATCGTCCCGCGGCCGGTAGCCGAGCGCCTGCATGGTCTCGGCCAGCGAGAGGAATCGCTCCGAATTGTCGGAGATACCGTGGGCGATCAGCGGCGTGCCCTCGAGCGTCGCCGTCGCGGCCGCGTCGAGCAGCCGTCGGCAGTCGTCGGGGCTGAGCCACATCGCGCGGGCGTATCGCTCGCCGGCCCCGTCTCGATCCCGACACTCCTGGCGGAGTTCGTCGCGGGTGAGCAGCCAGCCGATCCGCAGGTTCACCACGTCGAAGCCGTGGCGCTTGGCGTAGTACGACCCCATCGCCTCACCGAAGACCTTCGTGACGCCGTAGTAGGTGTCGGGATCCGTCGGATCCTCAGGCCGGACGATCTCGGGGGTCCCGACCGTCGACTCCGGCCGGATCGCCGAAACCGTGTTTCCCATGTTGACCGCGTGGTTCGAACTCGCGAAGACGACCCGCTCGAGGTCGTTCTCCGCAGCGGCCTCGAAGGCGTTGTAGAGCCCGTCGACGTTCGGCCCGCGAACCTCGTCCCACGACGCCCGCGGCGAGGCGTTGGCCGCGAGGTGGATCAGCACGTCCTGTCCCTCGAGCGCGTCGGTAAACGCCGACGCGTCGGTGATCTCGAGCGGCGTCGCGTCCAGATCCTCGGTCTCGCTGTGAGAGAAGAGCGTCAACTCGTGGTCGTCGGACGGAAAGGCGTCGATGGCCTCGCGGCCGACGTTTCCCGCCGCGCCGGTGATGGCGATGTTCGTCATACGGGACGAACAGCGAACGTGGTGAAATAGGTCGGGCCAGCGTCTTCTTGCCCAGTCGCGTGCGCCGTTACGATAGGAGATAGTCGTGTACGCGGTTGCGATAGGACAGTCGGACACGGACGCAGGTGAAACCGACGCTACAACCCCGAAAGCCCCTCGCGCTCTGGACTCCCGGGACTCGCTGTGCGCCTCAGTCGTTCGCTTCGCTCACTCCCTGCGGTGCTTGCGTCGTCCGGGTTCGGCCAGAGCGAGCCCCTTTCATTCCCACTCATCGGTGGATCGATCGGGCGGCAGAAACGCGTTTGGGGGGTCGGAACCGCTGTGTTACGGCTCGACGACGATCTTGCCCACGCTGTCGCGGTTCTGCATCGCCGCGAAGGCATCGTCTGTGTCCTCGAGCGCGTACGTTTCGTCGATCTCGGGGGCGAGTTCGCCGTCGGCGGTCAGGTCGACGAGCCGCCGGAGGTCGTCCTGGGTGCCCATCGTGGAGCCGATGACGCGCTTGTGGCCGAGGAAGAGGTTCGCCACGCGGATCGTCGACTCGCCGCCGGCGGTGCGGCCGCAGACGACCATCCGACCGCCGCGGCGCATGACGGCCTGGCCGAGTTCGGTGAACTCGCCGCCGAGGTGGTTGATCACCGCGTCCGGTTCGCCGATCGCCGCGACCGCCTCGTGCAGCTCGTCGATGTCGGTCGATTCGATCCCGTGGTCGAGCCCGAGTTCGCGGACGCGCTCGAGTTTCGCCGCGGACGAGGAGGTGCCGATCGTCTCGGCGTCCAGCGCGTCCGCGAGCTGGATCGCGGCGACGCTGACGCCGCCGGTCGCGCCGGGGACGAAGACCAGATCGGCGGGGCCGACCTCGGCCCGCCGGAGCATGTGGTAGGCGGTCATGTACGCCGTCGGGATCGCGGCGGCGGTCGTCGCGTCCACGCCTTCGGGGAGGGAAACCAGCCGATCGGCCTCGACGCGGGCCGTCTCGGCGAGCCCGCCGTGGTACAGCGAGAACCGCTCGCACATGTTCTCCGGCCCCTCGTGACAGAACCGACAGGAGCCACAGGTCTGGTTCGGACAGAGGACGACCCTCTCACCGGGCTCGACACCGCGCACGTCGTCGCCGACCGCGCTCACGACGCCTGCTACGTCCAGTCCCGTGACGAACGGCAGGTCGTCGGCGTCGACCATCGCCGAGTCCCCCTCGAGGATCCAGAGGTCGTGGCGGTTGATCGCGCAGGCCTCGACGTCGACCAGCGCTTCGCCGGGGCCGGGTTCGGGCTCGTCTCGCTCGATCACGCTCACTCCCTCGGGACCGATCAGGTCGGTGAAGGCTGCGGCTCGCATCGGTTCTCGGGTCGGTCTCGAGGACAATGACCCTAGGGAAGGCGGAACCCGTCGGCGATCGGTTCGGAGCGTGGCCCGCGGCGCATCACCGGGTCCACTCGTCGAGTCTGGATTCGACGGTCGAGATCGGGACGTGGTGGGCGTAGGTGTGGCCGGAGAGGTTCTCGTGAACAGTGTCACCGTCCGGTTCCGGGTCGTCGGATGGACTGCCGGACCGATCGCGGGGGATGGAACCGGTCGTGAGACCGACAACGTCCCCCTCGAGCGTGGCCAGCGGCGCGCCGCTGTACCCACGTTTCGAGGGAACGTCGGTGAGGACGCCGAACGGGCTGTTCTCGACGAACCGTCCCATGCTGATCACCCACTCTCCGACGAGGCTGGGGTGGCCGACGTGGAGCACTAGCTGCTCGGACTCGAGGGTCGATTCGTCGCCGGTCGTGACGGCCGGGACGGACGGTGCGTCGGTCTCGAGAACGGCGACGTCGGGGTCCATGGCGCTCTCGACGACGTCGGCGGCGACGGTCCGATCGTCGAGCGTGTGGAGTTCGATTCCGTCAAGGTGGCGGACGACGTGGCCGTTCGTGACGAAGTAGCCGTCGCCGATATGCCAGGCAGTGCCGCCAGCGGTCCCGTTCCCGCCTCGGCGTTGGCCGCTGAGAACGGCGACTGACTCCCGCAGGCGCTTGCCGGTCGTGAGGGCTCGGCTTCGCTCTTCGTCCGTAAATCGGCTCTCGCCCGAATGATAGTGGTGGTGGTGTTCGTCGCTCGATTCGTTCTCGGCGCCCTCGTTCGTACAGCCGGCGAGTACCCCCGTCACGGAAACGCCGCACGCAGCGAGAACCCCGCGGCGAGTAGCCGTTCGTTCGTCCGGATTTGCATCAACCACGGTTACGGTATCTACGTCTGACCGAACGCACTATAAAACGAATCGCCGTCCGAGAGGCTACTGTACGAGCACAGTTCGGTCCCCTTGCGGTCGGCCGGCGCAGGTCTTTTTCACGATCAGCCGTACGTACATCCGTGACAGCCGCCACGACGTGGGACGTCGAACTGCGGATCCCCGCAGATTCCGAACTGGACGCCGCTGGCGAGTCGCGAACCATCGAGGTCGACGAGGACGAGTCGATCCTCGCGGCAGCCCGCGCCGCGGATATCTGGCTCTCTGCGGACTGCCAGCAGGGCTGGTGTATCACCTGCGGCGCGAAGTTACTCGAGGGAGAGGTCGATCACAGTCAGGCCAAGCGGTACTATCCGTCCGACGAGGCCGCGAACTTCGTTCTCACCTGCGTCGCTCGCCCTCGCTCGGACTGTGTGATACTGGTCGAGCAGTACGACGAACTGCTCGAGCACCGCGCCGACCACGACCAGCCGCCGGGTCGGTCGAAGCTCGGGTAAGGACGACCGGAGATCGAACGGCTACCGGCAACTGCCCCACGGACCGTTTTCCGCCCGCACGACGTACGGGCTGCTATGACGGAGTCGACAGAACCGCAGTTCACCGGGGTTCTGCTCTACGACGGCGACTGCCCGTTCTGCTCGGCGGCCTCGACCGCGATGCGCCAGCTCGAGTCGGTCGGCGTCGTGGCGTGGGACGACCCGGCCGCGCAGGCGTTCCTCGAGGCGCAGTTCGGCGAGACCCCCTTCGCGCTCTTCTTCGCAGATGTCCGGGCCGAGACGGTCTGGGCAGGCCGGGCCGCCGCGACGGAGCTGTGCGACCGTGCGGGAATGCCGGTCCTCGTCCAGGACATCGTCGACGAGAGCTACGAACGGTTCGCCGATGCCGTCCAGACTGTTTCGGGGACCGACCGCGAGATCGACCCCTATCACGACGCCTACCCGCTGGCCGACGACGCCGCGGCGCTGTTCGACGAACTGGCGGCGGCCGGGGCCCGGACCCACGTGCCGACCGGGTGAGTTCGACCGACGATCGGTGTTACTGGACCTCGATCGAGCCGCGCATCGACGACGGGTGGACCTGACAGTAGTACTCCGCCATCTCGGCCGACGCCGTGAACGTGACCGTCTGCGTCGCACCCTGTTCGCCCAGCAGTTCCGTCGCGAGCAGATCCTCGCCGTTTCCGTCTTCGATCGCGAAGTTGTGCTGCAGGCCGTCGCCGTTCTCCCAGACGAGGGCGTACTCGGTTCCCTCCTCGAGCGTCAGCGTCGGGTTCTCCGTTCCCGAGATCGCTTCGGGCGCGTCTCCCTGCCAGGCCGACGCGTTGCCGACGAGACGGATGTCCGCTTGCGCGTCGGCGCCCCCTCCGTCGCCGCCCTCCTGCTGGCCGCCACCGCCGGGGTACTCCCAGTCGGCGAACGGCCCGTCGACGAGCGTGTCCTGTTCCCACATCGCGTGGATGAACGGCTGGGTCTCGCCGTTGGGAAGCTCGAACGCGGTCGGAACCGGCGCGAACACCGGACCCTCCGGCGTCGGTTTGATCGGGAGAACGACGCCGTGGGTGTGGTGGAGCTGCCCTGCGATGGTCTCCGACGGCTCGAGGGGCAGCTCTTCGTCCAGCGCCATCCGATAGCGCTCGTCTCGGACCGTCTGCGTCGTCATGAAGTGGATAACGCGCATCCCGTCGTCGGTCGCCAGTTCCCCGTTGATGTGCACGTTGCCGACGCCCCACGACGCGCCGTACGTGTACACCCGCGGGAACAGCGGCGAGCCGGTGCCCGTGATCCCGTGGAGAAAGCCGTCCGTGAGCACGCCGCCGCCGGTCTGGTAGCCGGGGATCGGCGGCTGAACGACGTGATCGTGCTCGAGGACGTACTCGTTGCCCGCCGGATCGGTGAACTCCGCCTCGAGGTCGACCATGTCGGGCGTATCGCCGGGCGCACCGGGGAGGTCGTACGGCTGGTGATCCCGATAGCTGATCTCGAACGAACCGCTGGTCACCTCGGCGTTGTTGCTGTACAGCGTCGGCTCGGTGAGCACCTGCTGGGCGACCCCGTCCGACTCCTCGATCGGTTCGCGGGCTTCGTCGGGCGCGGCCACGAGGAACGGCAGGTCCTCAAGTAGCTGTGGCACGGCCTCGCCCAGTGGCGACGGCAGTTGGCTCGCCTGCTCGATTCGCGCCTGAAGGAGATCGGTCCCGCGCAGCGTGTTTTCGGCCGTTCCGAACACGAACGGACTCAGCGGTCGCGGGCCGGGAAGCACCCAGTACACGGCCTTCCCCGGCTCCTGTCTGGCGGTGAGCGTCACCGCCGGTTCGTCGCCGTCGCCATCGCCGTTGCCGCGGTCGTCCTGTGCTGCACCGATGCCGGACGCGCTCGCGACGCCGCCGATCGATGCCAGTGCACCAAGTTCGAGGAATCGCCGTCGTGATGACGCCATACCTGATCGCTCACTGACGAGACCGATAAAGGCCGACCCGGTGGTGTATCGCGCTCGAATAGCCATCCGGCGAGACCGTTCGATCGAGGTGACAGATGCCTCGAGCGCTATCGTCGAACCGGGAATACCAGGCCGCGTGTGTCCGTTACTCCGGGTTCGGCGTGGGGAGCGATCGAAGCTCCCGTGGCGGAACGAGGTAGTTCGCCCGGTTGGTGACGCTGATGTACTGAAGAATACCGCTGTTGAACAGAGGGACGTCGAGATCGGCACCGGTCATCGCCTCGCGGGTCTTCACGAAGTCGGCGATCGAACGCTGCAGGGAGAGGAAGTGGGTGCTCGCCGTGTCGTCGTCGGTCGAGTCGAAGTCCCGCCGGAGGACGATCGGTTCGCCGTCCTCGCGGGCGCGGGCGGCCTTCTGGGCGTGGCCGACGGTACCCTCGCTGCGGGCGTCTTCGGCCGCGCTTCCCGGGATCTCGGTGATTCCGCTCGAGTCGCCGAGGTTCTCACCGACACCCTCGACGAGGCCGTCGTCCGCGTGGGTCGGCGAGAACATCTTGGCGACGCGCTGGCTGCGGCTGTCCTGTTCGTACCACTGGCGGAGGTGGAGCTGGATCTTCGAGAGGTGGATCGTCGTGCCATCCGCGAACGGTCCCTCCTGAATCGTCACGCGGTCCTCGCTCGCCTGATTTTTCTTGAAGCCGGTTTTGAAACCCATGAACATGGGCGCTTCCTCGGGCACGGGCTCGCTGTCGGGGATACCGCTGACGCCCGACTGGCGCTCGGCCGGCATCCCGGCACCGATGAAGCCAGTCCGCCGCTCGGCCACCTCGAAGACGCCGTCGAACGTCCCCTCGACCGCGAGGCCGTTGAGTTCCTCGAGTTCACCCTTCAGGGCTTCCTCGGCGCTCAGCGTGACGTGACCGTAGTCGCTTCCGAGGTGGAGCAAGGCGTCGTACTCGTCGAGTTCGGGATCCTCGATCGTCGCGAGCGCCTCGGGGTCGGGCAGGTCGACCCCCCGAAGGTCGGCGTCGAACCGGTCGAAGTACGCCGGGCCGTACCCCATCGCGAACACCAGCCCCTCGTTCCCACGTTTGTACGCCTGCTCGAGCGTTCCGAAGGCGTCCTCGACTTGTTCGCGCTCGCCGGTCGCGTCGGCCGGGCCGTCGCCGACGTACTCGAGGCCGAGCAGGAGGTGGTGTTCGGGCGGTCGGACGTTCCCGTGGTCGTCCGTCGACAGGAACTCGTTCCAGGCGTGCTGGCGGCGGGGGAGTTCGGCCGGCGAGAGAGCGGCCTGAGGCACGTCCTCGGTCTCCTCGCGCTGGAGGCAAGCGGAGAGCGCGCTCGCGCCGCCGATGGCGACCGCGCTCCGGACGAACGCGCGTCGCGAGAGTCCGTAATCCGATCCGTCCATATCCGACTCTGAGTGCCGGTCGCAAAAGGGGGTTGCGGTCCGGGGAATTTCGACCGATCAGACGGACAGTCGAACCGTTCCGATCGCGGGATAGTGAACCTGAAACGCATAAATTCGGGTGTCTGTAGACCAAGCTCTAAGTGGCGAGTTCTGGGAGTAGACCGGTGAATGTCTGACGAGAAACCACACGCAGCAGGCAACGTCGATGCGGGAGACACGAGCGAACGCGTCGGAATGGCCGTCCTCCGCGAGCGCGGACTCGAGCCCGAGGAACTGCGCGAGAAACTGATCGATGCGATCGGTGCCGAGTTCACCACCTATTACTACTACACGAACCTGCGGATGCATCTAGCCGGCCACGAGGACTACAAGGAGATCACCGAGGACGCCCGCCTCGAGGACCGGGCGCACTTCGAACTCGTCGCGCCGCGGGTATACGAACTCGGTGGTGCGCTGCCCAACGATATTCGGGATTTCGCCGACCGGGCGTCCTGTCCCGATGCTGAGGTACCGACGCCGATGGACGACAGGGGCGGCTTCGACACGACCAGCCTCGACGCCGAAAGCATTCTCGAGGTGTTGCTCGAGGCCGAGCGCTGTGCAATCCGCACCTGGTCGGAGGTCTGTGACATGACTCAGGGGAAAGATCCCCGGACCTACGACATGGCGTCGCGTATCCTCCAGGAGGAGATCGAACACGAGGCGTGGTTCGTCGAACTCCTCTCGATGGAGCGCGACGGCGAGATCAACCCGGCCGGTCACTTCGTCCGGGGCGAACCCGGCGACGCGCCGCTCTCGACGAACCGCCGGTTCAACGACAGCGCATAGACCGCTCGAGCGCCGGCAGCGCGCTCCTCCTCGAGTCCCGACCGATACAGCCATGCTACTCCGTGACGTGAGTTAGCGCATGGACGAAGTCGAGGTGTTCGTCGATATCGACGCCCCGCCAGCGGCCGTCTGGGAGGCGCTGCTCTCGTTCGAGGATTACCCCGAGTGGGATCCGATCTCGCGGACGATCGAGGGCGTTACCGTCGAGAGCGACGACCGACGGCACCGTGGCTTCGCGACCGGTCGCGGCCGCCGATCCGTCGAATCGTCGGTCGTCGCGATCGAACCGGACCGACGGCTCGCCTGGCTCGACCGGTTCGTCGTCCCGTTCGCGTTCGACCGCTACCACGAGTTCCGCCTCGAGCCGATCGACGACGGTGAGCGCACGCGCCTGCTCCAGCGCGAAACGGTCCGCGGTGCGCTCGTCCCGCTGGTGTTCGACGACGCTCGCGTGGAGCGAGCGTTCGTCGCGATGAACGAGGCGATCGCGGCGAGGGCGGAACGGCCGGCGAGCGCGACCGCCTGATCCGATCCGCCCCAGTCTCAGCCTCGACGGTCTCCGGAGGCCAAATCGACCGCTCTTCTCGTCGTTCCCGGACGCTCCGTCAGATCAGGTCAGGCAGCGCCGCGAGCGATTCGATTTCGTGTGTTGGTTCGGTCGACGGCTCGTAGCCGCTGCGGTGGTCGCGGCGAACGAACGCCGCGTCGATCCCGGCCGCATCGGCCGCGGCGATATCGACCCCGCTATCGCCAACGTACAACGGATTTTCGGGCTCGAGGTCCGCGAGCGCTTGCTCGAGATAGTACGGCGTGGGTTTCTTGCGCTCGATCCCCTCGAGCGTCGGCTCGCGGCCGTACCAGACGTCGAACGGTTCGAGTTCGCAGTGCTGGATGACGTTTCCGATCGTCTCGTGTTGGTTGTTGCTGACGATTCCGGTCGGGACCGATAGCGACTCGAGCGCCGCCACGTCGTCGTAGGGGGCCTTGTGGCCGGCTCGAAGCTCCCCGAGCTGGGCCTCGATCGCTGCTGTTTCCCGAGCGCGCCAGAGCCGGTCGGGATCGACGCCGTGCCCGTCTGCGACCCGGTGCAGCGAATCGATGGAGGGGCCGAGCAGGGTCTCGACGTGGTCGGCGGGCGGATCGGCCACGCCGATCGTTTCGAAGGCGTCGTGCATCGCGTCGATCAGAACCGGCCGGTCGGTCGGCGTCGTCAACACGCCGTCGTTGTCGAAGATGACCGCATCGTACGGCGTCGGCGTTCCCATACGAGAGACAGTAGATGCGACGGAATTTCCGTGTTGTGCCCGCGGTCAGAGATCGACCGGAACTTTCAGAATCCATTGAAAGGGAGAAAACACTTATACATTAGCTGACGACTCGGAACCGATCCCACTGGTCCCGCAATGTCACCCTCCGACTCCGAATCGACCGCTTCGACACGTAACGAAACGACGATGCACACGCTGCGGGCGGCTGCTCGGTCGCGCCTCGGCATCGATCCGCGAGCGATAGCTGCGTTCCGAATCAGCCTGGCCCTCGTGGTTCTCCTGGACCTACTCGTCGTTCGAGCACCCGGGATAACGACGTTTTACACGGACGACGGTCTCTTCCCCCGATCCGCGCTCGCGGAGACCTTCCCCAGACTCGCACGATGGTCCCTCCATACTCTCTCGGGTGCGGCGTGGGCACAGGCCTTGCTGTTCGCGATCACGGCGCTCGTTGCCGTCGCCTTGCTCGTCGGCTACCGGTCCCGGCTCGCCGCGTTCGGCTCCGCATTGCTCCTCGCATCGCTGTACGCCCGCAACCCGTACGTGGTCAACGGCGGCGATACGATCCTCGTCTCGCTGCTCCTCCTCGCCGCGCTCCTGCCGCTCGAGTCGCGGTGGGCACTCGGTCGTCGCCCGCTTGAGCATCCGTCTCCGGGCGGGGACGCACACGAGGAGACCCGCGTGCTCTCGGCGGCGACCGCGACGGTTCTCCTTCACGTCGCGATCATCTACGCGCTCAACGCGGCCCTCAAGTTCCGGAGCGACGCCTGGATGGACGGCATCGCGGTCCAGCGCATTTTCCAACTCGAGGATTTCGTCCACCTGTTCGGGCCGGCTATAGCCGAGCACGCCGCGGTGCTCACTGCGATCAACTGGCTCTGGACTGCGGTCTTGTCCGCATCAGTGTTGCTGGTCCTCGCGACCGATCGGCTGCGGACGGTGACCGCTGCCGCGTTCGTCTGCGCCCACCTCAGTATGGCCGCGACGATGCGATTGGGTGCCTTCCCGTTCGTCATGGTCACCGCACTGCTCCTGTACCTCCCGTCGCCGGTCTGGGACCGCCTCGACCGACTCGTTTCGGAACGTCCGCTAGAGCATCGTCTCGCGTCCGTTTCAGTGGGCCGAGATAGCGATCCTGAACCGTCGTTTCGGCGTCGCGTCGCCCCGTCCATTCAGCGCGGAACCCGACTCATCACGGTGGTCTTCCTCGCGGTGTTTCTCCTCGCAGTGGTCGGCTGGCAGCTGACTGCGATGGGGTTCGTCGACGACCCGACCTCGTCGTCGGACGGCGCGCTCGAGCACGCGAGTTGGGGCTTTTTCGCGCCGAACCCGCCGGACTCGTACAGCTGGTACGTGGTCGAAGCCGAGCGTCAGTCCGGGGCCTCGATCGACCTCGTCGACGGGGAGGCGATGGATTTCGATCGCCCGCCAAACGCCATGGATCGGTACCCGACGACGCTCTGGAAACGGTACGGGACGAAGGGACAGGGTGTCGGCGACGCCCTCCTCGAGCCGGCGGCCGCGTACTTCTGTGAGCGCGCTCCTGACGGCGTCGAGTCGGTGACGATCTACCGCCTCGAGCAGCCGGTCGACGCTACTGGGCCGGCCGGGGAGCCGATCCGACACGAGCGGATTACCACCGGCTGCGGCTGACTGATCTGATCGCGGATTCGTCCGCAGGTTCAAATACCGACAGGCGGCCAGGCCCTTCGTGACCCGCGACACCGAACCCCGCTCGAGCCCCGTTCCGACCGCCCCGCGCTGTCAAACACGGGTGGACGATGGGGCATAGGGCGCTGGTCGCCTACCGGCGACCGGATCGACGCTACGACCTACGATACAGCCACTGGGGCGGCGAGGGCCTCTCGCTCACCACCGAGATAACCGCAGCGACGCCCCTCGCCGACGGCGCAGTCCAGAGCGACCTGCTGGTCGACTCGATCACCCGCGACCGGATTCTGACGGACTTTCTCGATCCCTGCGTTCACGAGGCGCTCTATCTCGTCGCGCCGGCGGCGGAGTATCGGGTCGACGCGTACCGCGTCTGCTGGCTCGAGTGGGGCGACTGCCGGGACGGCGACCGGGGGGCGATCATCGCGGCCGATCCCGCGGACGACGGCGCGATCAGACGCTGGGTTCGTGCGACCAAGACCGCGTTAGCGGATATCGTCGAGATGGGCGCCCTCTCCCGGCGAGCGGCCCGGGCCTATCTCGAGGCGCGCATCTGCGAGGAGTACGACGGAGTCGTCTACACGTACGCCGGTCGGCCGGCGGGCGACTCCGGGCCCACGGACGCGCCGCCGCCCGACCGCTGGCTCGAGGACCGCGTGCGGGATGGCGAAGAAGGGAGGCCGCGGACGGACGAGACCGGCGACCCAACTGAGACGGACGAGGGCTACTAGGGGTCGCCACGATCACTCGCCGGTGGTCCAGCGGGCGTCCGCGAGCGTCCGCTGGACGACCTCGTTACCGACGGCCTCTCCCAGCGTTTCGAACCCGGCCCGCTCGCCCCGGTCGCTCGCGTTGGCGACGAGCCGCGAGACGATGAACTCCGGCGTCGACCTGCCCACGGTCCCGAAGCGGGGCTGGTAGTCGACGAGCAACTCGAGGTCGGGGTTGAGCCCCTCCGCGAAGATGCCGTCGACCCGCGCTTCGGGCGGCAGGGGCTCCAGATCGTCCGCGAGGTGGGTGACGAACACGCCCAGCGCCTCGCGGTCGACGGAGAGCCTGACGAGACCGTGGAGCAGATCCGCCGCGCTGCCGGGTTCCGTGATCGCCTCGAACTCGTCGACCAGCATCAGTGTGCGCCCGCCCGAGGACAGCGGCGGGACGATCGATCGCAGCGTCGACTCGAGCACGCCGGCGTTGAAACTCGCGTGCCGGCGGTGAAAGACCAGCGAGTCGACCGGCGTCACCTCGGCCCGATCCGCGGGGACCGGCAGGCCCATCGTCGCCAGCAGGACGATCTGACACAGCGTCTCGAGCAGGGTCGTCTTCCCGCCGCTGTTGGCACCGGTCAGGACGGCGACCCGTTCCGCACCGGGGACCTCGTTAACGTCGTCGGGAACGCTCGTCACGCCGTGATCGCCGAGCGCGTAGGTGACGGGCTGGACCGATTCGTCGTCGCGCGCGGCGAGCGTGAGGTTGCGGGCGTTGACGACCGAGACGGCGGCCCCCTCACCCGCTTGCGCACGTCGCGCGCCCGTGTCTTCCGAGGAGCTCTGCGCCTCGCCTCCGACGAATTGAGGGCGCGTACAGTCGTACTCGAGTGCGAAGCGCGCCAGCGAGAGGTGGAGTGCGATGTCGTCGACCGCCGACACGGCCCGATCGACGGCGTCGCGGTTCTCCGCGAGGGTCCCTTTGAGGTCGCTCGCGACCAACACTTCACGTTCGTCGATCGCGGCGGTGAGATCGCTTCGGAGGGTTCGCAACGTGGCGCCGACGAAATCCGTCGCGTCGGTCGCGTCGGCCGGCATCGCGTCGCGAACCCGATCGATCGTCACGTCCGTCTCGCTCAGCAGCCGATCCTCGAACGACTGGCGAAAGCCCGCCACGTCGCGGACCCCCTCCGATCGGAGCTCGTCGATCAGCTCGAGCGCGTCGGCGTCCATGTCCTCGACCGCGCCCAGTGCGTCCCGGAGCCGATCGAGTTGCTCGTCGGCGCCCTCGCGGACCCTCCCCTTGCGACCGTCCAGCGCCGCCAGCGCCTCGGCGGCGTCTTCGAGCCGGTCGCGCTCGAGGTCGGCGATCGCCGCGAACGGGCCCGAGTCGACCCCGGCCTCGAGCAGTGCCAGCGCGGCCTCGACGGCCGCGTGCTCGCTGCCGTCGCGCTCGTCGTAGCGCTCGTAGGCGTCGAGCACGGCCTCGCGGTCGTCCGTGGCGAGGTCGGCCCAGGCGTCCCTGGCGGCGAGCACGTCCTCGAGCCGATCCTCCATCGCATCGCGACTGGCCAGCGGCGTGAGCACCCGGATCCGGTCGGCCGCGCGCCGGGTGACCGCGTGGTCGACCGCCAGATCGAGTAGTTCCTTGTACGCCGAGCGGGCGTCGCTCGTCGCCAGAACGTCGATCCCCGCACCGCCGGTCGCGCGGCGCAGGATCCGCGTCGCTCGCCCGCGAGCGAGCCCGGCGTCGGCCAGCGCCCGCACGTCGCCGCTCTCGATCGCCCGGATCGCTTCCTCCCGTCCCAGCTCGTCGACCAGCGTCTCCCGCGTCTTCGGGCCGACGCCCCAGTACTCCTCGAGTCGCATACCAGTTGGACTCGAGGCGACCGTCTTGAACACTGTGCCTCGAGCGCCGGGTCGATCCGGATGGGATCGCCGATTCGGTGCGGTGGCTCCGCCGCTCGACGGATCTCGGGCGTGACCACACTCCCGCATGTATCGGCTCGTTCGGTAGGGAATTCCCCTCCGACGAGTGTTCGGTGGCTTCGACGAGATCCGCTCGGTTGGACACAGACCCGAGTGAAACCGTCGTCAGGTAGCGATGCGTAGCGAACTCAGGGCCCCGGTTTCAGCACCCGCCACGCGATGCGGGGACGGAACAACGACGTCGGTCGGTTTTCCATGACGACAACGCGCACGAACGCGTCGGTCAACCGCCCATCGGTGTGCGCCCTGCGGAGCAATCTGGCGATATATCCGTTCGCGAGGTCCGTTCCGAACGGTTTCGGGCCGGTCGTCTGTGGAAACTCGAAGTCGGAACCCACCGCGAGACTCCACGCGTCGTCGACGACTCGTGCGGCCCGCTCGAAAAATCGGCGTGCGAGTTCGTCCCGGTCGGCCGTAGCCAGCGTATGATGTAACTGGACGGCCTCGAGTGCAGCCACTGACATACCCTGTCCGTAGATCGGATTGACGCTGGCGATCGCGTCACCGACGACGAGCAGCCCGTCGGGGAACCGATCGAGGTCTTCGTAGCGACGTCTGACGGAAGCGGGAAACGGATATCGGGTGCCGACCTCGGAAATCAGCGCGTGCTCGTCGAAGAGGCGTCTGACGTCGGCGACCGGAAGGCTGGCGGCGTATTCAGCGATATCCTCCGGATCGGTCGGGGGATGGTCCCCGTGCATACCGGCCAACGTCAGCAACCATCGCCCGTTTTCGATCGGAAACACGGCTGCGCCGCGTGTACGAGGGGCGTCGGGTAAAACGAGGAAAGCCCGGCGAGCATCGGTGGGTCGTTCGAGGAGGACCGTACTGTAGGCCAGATCGATCGACACCTCGTCGAGTGGCGGGGCCGGATAGCCGTTGGTCTCCAGCCAGACCGGCGTTCGAGACGTTCGCCCGGTGGCATCGACCACCAGCTCCGCGTCGATCTCCCGTTCACCACGGGTGGTTCGCACGAGTACGCCCTCGACGGTCGACGCCTGATCGTCGACGAGGAATCCCCTGAACTGACACTCGTCCAGTATGGTTACGCCGTCGAGCCCCGCAACTCGTTCCCGGATTATCTGCTCGAATATCGGCCGACTCGCGTTGTACTGGGGGATGCGAGCGGGTCCGGCCGCGAGTACGCCTCCCTTCTGGTAAATCTCGAAGTCGCTCGCGAAATCGAGCACCAGTCCACCCGCGTCGGCCACGTCTTCGCTGTAGCCGGGGAAGAGATCCTCCAACGTGGCCTGTCCGGCCCTCTGCATCGCGTGGATGTGGTTTCCCTGGGGGACGCCGGGGCGAGAGACTGCGCCGTCGGGCAGCGGATCTTTTTCGACGAGCGTGACCGATTCGAACCGGTCGCTCAGGACCCGGGCTGCCAGGAGTCCCGCCACGCTCGCTCCGACGACCACGGTGTGGCCCCGCCTCTCAGTGAGCCGGTCGGGATCGTACGGCTGAACCGTCTCGAGCGTCATACCGACGACGCCCTTCCCCTCGGACGGCGGATCACGTTCGAGTTCGGGAGGTATCGGTGGCGTTGGGCCCCCGATCCGCTCACGTCCGTTTCGATGCGGGGACGGTCGATTCGTCTTCCCCCGAGTCGGCCGTCGTCACCGGCTGCTCGAGACAGAGCGGACAGCGAGCGAGACCTGCGCTCGCTCGAGTCCGGCAACTGCCGAGTGCTTCGTGGCAAACGGCTGTGCGGAATCGACCGTGTCGGTACGTTCATCGTGGTCTACGGCTTGGCCTCGAACACGAGATTCAGGGGCGTCTCGGCCGCCCGGCGCAAGCGGCTGAATCCGCCGTCTGTAACGGCATCCCGGATACCCGCCTCGCCGGCCTGTGCGCCCAGCACGCGCTCTCCCTCTTGATCGAGTGCACACGGCGTACAGATCAGCGTCGAGATCGAGTAGGCCGCCCGTCCCATCGGATTGAGGTTGTCCTCCACGCGATCGTTGGCGAACAGTTCGACGATCATCCACGTGCCGTCGTCGGTGAGCGTGTCGCGGACGTGCGCCGCCGCACCCACCGGATCGCCCATGTCGTGGAAGGCGTCGAACGTGGTGACGAAGTCGTACGCAGCGCCGTCGTACGACTTCGCTGTCGCTACCTCGAAGTCCACGCGATCGGCGACCCCGGCGTCATCGGCTCGCCGCCGGGCCGCGTCTATCGACGGCTCGTGGGCGTCGATGCCGACGAACGTCGATTCGGGGTAGGCCTCGGCCATCAAGACGGTCGAGGCGCCGTGACCACACCCCACGTCGGCGACGCGCCCGCCCGCTCGAAGCGTCTCCTCGACGCCCTCGAGCGCGGGAATCCAGTCGTCGACGAGGTGCGCCGCGTACTGCGGCCGCCAGGAGTGCGCGATGGCGTGGAAGAGGTCGTCGTCGTGCTCGTGCCAGCCCACGCCCTCGCCCGTGCGGAACGCCTCGGCGAGTCGGGGTTCGATTCTGGCCGCCGACAGTGCGACCCCGAAGTTCCCCGCCATGAACGCCGGGCTGGTCTCGTCGGCCAGGACCGCCGCCTGCTCCGGAGTGAGGCTGTAGCGGTCGGTCTCCGGGTCGTAGGTGACGTATCCGCCGGCGGCCTGGGAGCGCAGCCACTCGCGGACGTACCGTTCCGCGGTGTCGGTTTCCTCGGCCAGTCCGTCCGACGTGAGCGGTCCCGCGTCGGCGAGGGTTTCGTACAGGCCGAGTTCGTCGCCGATGACGACCAGCGGTGCGTGCGCCGTCGCTCCGAAGTCGTTCAGGGCGGTCTGTACGTGTCGGTTCAGTCGTTCTTCGTCGAGTGTCATGATCGGTCGTCGTTGATGCCGTCGGATTGGTGGATTCTGTCGCGCTGATCTGTGCCGTTCGTTCGGGCACCGATCCGGGTCCGCGGTGTTCTGTGATAGCGACGGGTATCGTTCGCCCGTCGATCGACCGGTCGCGCAGAGCATTCGCGGACGCATCGATGCCGTGTCGTTCTCGACCGTGTCCCTCCTCTCGTTCGCTCGGTTGCCGGTCGCGGCCGTTCGACCGCTCCGTTCTCACATCCCCCCACTCGACGCGTCGTCGACGACTGCCTCCACGTGGGATGTCGTCTCATCAGTCGATTCGTACCATAGTGATGTTTCGGTGAGCACATCGTTCGCGGTGTCTTCGCTGGTCGCGGTGTGAACGATGTGCCGTCCGGAACGTACTCGCGATACGAGAGACGTCGGCGTTCGTTCGAATCTACTCCCTCGATCCCGATTCTATCAGGCGGCCGTCGATACACCGGTGTGCAAAATCTCACAACAGCCATTTCGTCCCCGGCGTAGTACTGTGGTGCGTGTGATCGATAACCATGACTACCGCACTCGACGACATCGCGTTTCTCGCGAACTCCGAGAACCGCGTGGAGCTCTTACGGGCGCTCGTGGAGGCACCGGAGAGTCACGACGAACTCCGCGATCGGATCGGTGCGTCGCGGGTGACGACCGCGCGCATTCTCCGGGAGTTCGAAGCGCGGGATTGGATCACGCGCTCGGGACAGGAGTGTGCGATCACACCGACTGGCGAATGGGTGAGTGACGAGTTCGCTCGCTTACTGGACGAGGTAGCGGCTGAACGCCGCCTGCGCAAACCTCTGCAGTGGCTGCCGTCCGACCTGCTTTCGTTCGACGTTCGGCGCCTGCGCGACGCCGAAATCGTCGTCCTCGAGGAGAGCGACGCGACCGCCATCATCCGACGTACGCTCGAGTTTCGTCGGTCTAGCGACCGGATTCGGGGTGTGACGCGCATGGTCGCCCCTGTCTTCATCGAAACCGATTGGGAATCGACCGTCCACGGGCAGACGCGACTCGAACAGGTGATCACACCCGACGTTCTCGACGCCATCCGAACTCACTCGACCGCCGCGAAGCAGTTGCGCGAGATGCTCGACGAAACGAACGTACACGTTTCCGTCACTGCGGATATCCCGATTTCGGTCGGCATTTACGACGACGCGGTGGGGATCGACCTTACGGACGAGGATGGAGTCGTCAAAGCGGGCCTGGTAACCGAAGACGAGGTCGTCCGCGAGTGGGCACTCGATCTCTTCGATCGCTGTCGCGCCGAGGCGAGACCAGTGGATCCCGACGAGGTCACGGCGGACCACTGAGGTAGCGTGAATCTCCGACGCATCAGCACTAACGACACCGCCCGCCGGCCGGGACCGACTGGTGGAGTGTCGATGTTCCGACGGAATCGCTCGCTTCCGTGTGGATCGGTCACGTTACATCCGTCGCTCGAGCCGACCCGGTCGCCGATCGACGGGCGACGCCGGAATGGGATAAGTATACACGAACGTGCTCATAATTTGCGGTCGCTAACTGAATTGGGGGCACAAACACGGGGATTTTTATCGACTGGATGCCCTACTGACTCCCATGACTGATGGGCGGGGCGAGACTCCCCGGCGAACAGGAATGACCGAAAAGTGCGGCGTCGTCGGCGTCTCACTCGACGGTCGGGACGCGGCACGACCGTTGTACTACGCGCTCTACGCACTCCAGCACCGCGGCCAGGAGTCTGCGGGGATCGTCACCCACGACGGCTTCCAGCAGCACAGCCACGTCGAGATGGGGCTCGTGGGCGACGCCTTCGGCGAGGGCGACCTCGATACGCTCAACGGTGCAGCGGGGATCGGCCACGTCCGGTATCCGACGGCCGGCTCGGTCGACTCCTCCTGTGCACAGCCTTTCTCCGTCTCGTTCAAGAGCGGCTCGCTCGGGCTCAGCCACAACGGCAACCTCGTTAACGCCGACGAGATCCGCGACGAACTCGCCGCCGCAGGCCACGCCTTCACCAGCGACGGCGACACCGAGGTCATCGCCCACGACCTCGCGCGGAACCTCCTGGAGGAGGACCTGGTCCGGGCCGTCAAGCGCACGATGGGACGCATCCACGGCTCCTACTCGCTGACGATCAGCCACGACGACACTATCCTCGGCGTCCGCGATCCGCAGGGGAACCGCCCGCTCTGTATCGGCGAACTCGAGGACGGCTACATCCTGGCCTCCGAGTCCGCCGCGATCGACACCTTGGACGGCGACCTCGTCCGCGACGTTCGCCCCGGCGAACTGGTCGTCCTGCAGGACGACGGCCAGGGCTTCGACACCTACCAGCTCGTCGAGAACGAGAACACCGCCCACTGCTTCTTCGAACACGTCTACTTCGCGCGACCGGACAGCGTCATCGACGGCACACTGGTCTACGAGGCTCGGCGCGAACTCGGGCGTAAGCTCTGGGAGGAAAGCGGCGTCGAGACCGACGTCGTCATGCCCGTTCCGGACTCCGGGCGCGCGTTCGCTTCCGGATACGCGGACGCCGCCAGCGAGACGACCGCCGACGGCGAGCCCCGCGACGCCGACGACGTGGGCGTCGAGTTCGCCGAGGGGCTGATGAAGAACCGCTACGTCGGCCGGACGTTCATTATGCCGACACAGGACGAGCGCGAGCGCGCGGTCCGGCTGAAGCTCAACCCGATCAAATCCACCATCGAGGGGAAAACGGTCACCGTCATCGACGACTCGATCGTTCGCGGGACGACCTCGACGCAGCTCGTCCAGCTCCTCAAAGACTGCGGCGCCGAAGAGGTCCACGTCAGGATCGGCGCGCCAGCGATCGTCGCCCCCTGTTACATGGGTATCGATATGGCAACCCGCGAGGAACTCATCGCTTCGGACAAGACGACCGCCGAGATCCGCGACGAGATCGCCGCCGACAGCCTCGCGTACCTCTCGACCGACGCCGTCGCCGAGGTGCTCGAGCAAGAACGGATCGACCTCTGTCTCGGCTGCGTCACCGGCGAGTACCCCTACGACATCGAGGGCGAGGAGACCGACCGCGACGTGAGCCGCCCCGACCTCGGCGGGCAGCCGCTCCACGCCGACGACTGAGTCGCGGCCGACTCGTCGCGAGCCCGCGTTCACGCTCTGTTTCGCCGGTCGCGAGGTACCACGCCAGTCTCACTCGAGGAGCGGCGAGTTCGTTCTCGTACCCGGACGGCCGTCTCGGTCTCCAGACGGTTCCGAACGGGTAGCAGATCGCAGTGCCCGGGGATGTGCGGTTCACTGGTCGCGGTTCGAGAGCCACCGCCAGAGCGCAACCGCGATCGTAACGAGGAGACCGGCCCCAATGATCGACCGATGCGGCCACTGCGGTCGCCGGGCACGGGCGCCACAGTGCGGGCACCGGCCGGTACCGCGCCGGACCGGTCCGGCGCACGTGGGACATTCGACCCACACCGATTGCACCCGGACGGCAGACGGGTCGGGAGCGCGTGACTCTATTACCGGTGTCTCGTCACCCATAGATGACACGTCACCGGCCAGAGATATGAGCGTAATCGGTGCCCGCAGTGACTGTCTGGGAAGGTAATATAATCGCGGACGTTACCTGTGCCGAGGGAGCGCTCTGTTCCGCGGGCACCACCGGATGGTCCGAGAACGAGGCCGATCCGTGTCGATGATCGCCCGTCCGCCGGCGCCGACCGGCGGTATCGTACATCACCGTTCGAACCGATCGGCGGAACGCCCAAGTCGGTGGCCCCGCGAATCGCGGTATGCCGCTGTTGCAGTTCGACACGACGCTGTCGCCGTCCGACGCCGAGAAGACGGCGCTTGCCGAGCGCGTCACGGAGTTATATACGACCGAGATGGCGACGACGGCGGGCCACGTCGCGGTGACGATCCGTGAGCGAGAGCCGGCCGACCTCCACCTCGGGCGCGCCGTCGACGGACCGCTGTGCTTCCTCGACGCCGAGATCCGCCGCGGCCGCTCGTTCGATCGAAAGCGGGCGTTCGCGCTCGCCACCATGGAGTACATCCGAGACTCCTTCGACGTTCCCGGCGAGAACTTGAAGGTCGTCTTTACGGAACACCGTGGGGAGCAGCTGATGGGCGTCGACCGCGTCGGGGGCGAGTGGGACGGCGATAGTGAAGACGGGGAGTGATCGTCGAATCCTCGGAGCGGCCGAGCGGCAACTACCGCAGACAGGCCGCAACGACCTCGAGCATCCCCTCGCCGCGAACCTCGTCGGCGAACAGGGGGACACGACGGACGTCGGTGCCCCGAAAGAGGTCCTGCGCTTCGGCGAGGGCGTTCTGCTGGACGTCCCAGCGTCGTTGACAGAACTCGCAGTCCTCGAGATTCGGCTGCAGGAACTCGCCCTCCACGTCGTCGGTGACGTTCGATAACGGCTCCATCACGCGGTTGACGACGACGGTGCCGACCGGAATCTCGAACTCGTCGAGTTGCTGGCGCAGGCGCTTGGACTCGAAGACGCTCATCTCCTCGGGGATCATGACGATCCGGAAGTCGGTTCGCGCGGGGTCGCGCAGCGCGGCTCGGAGACGCTCGATTCGCTCGCGCAGGACCTCCAGATCCTCGAGTTCGTTCCCCTCTTCCGGCGGCTCCTGGCCCCCGAACATCCCCTTGACCCCGTCGAGCATCCCGCCGATGCGCTGGCGGAACTTCATCAGCTTCCCCATCATCGTGTCCATGATCTCGGGTAACTGGAGCAGCCGGAGGGTGTGCCCGGTCGGCGCCGTATCGACGACGACGCGCTCGAAACGCTCGTCGTCCATGTACTCGAGCAGGAGCTGCATCGCCGCGGCCTCGTCTGCACCGGGCATCGCGCCGCCGAAGAGGGCGTCCATCGGCGAGTCGCCGCCGAGCATCTCGCCGAGGCCGCCGAGCGGGCCGCCCTCTCCCCCGTCACCACCCGGGAAGGGTGAACCGCCGGCGTCACCGCCGGGGAACCCGGATTCCTCGCCCGTTCCGTCGCCCGCGCCGCCGAAGGGCGTCTCGCCTCGTTCGATCGCGGCCTCCGGATCGATCTCCGCCGCGTAGAGAGGGATATCGTCGCGGATGCGACCCGGTTCGGCGGGGATATCCGTTTCGAACGTATCCGAGAGGGAGTGAGCCGGGTCGGTCGAGACGACCAGCGTCGGCGTCCCGCCGCGGGCGCTGTCGAGCGCGGTCGCGGCCGCCATCGTCGTCTTCCCGACGCCGCCTTTCCCGCCGTAGAGGACGTACTCGGGGCCGTCGATCGGCTCGTCGGACGGCTCGACGTCGATGGTCTCGCGCTCCTCGGCCTCGTCGACCGAATCGGTCGGCGTCACCTCGATGGTAGAGACGCCGTCGTCGCTGTCCGTCGTCGCTTCTTCGTCTTCGTCGACCGGTTCGACGTCGATGCCGCTCATACGATACGGTTCCCTGCCCTGTCACGAGTATTCGTCGGTCCCGTCTCGACGGGGACGGTTTCGAAACCGGGCTCGAGCCGAGTCACTTGCTCGGTGGCCCGGCCGCGATCAGCGCTTCGGCGTCACGGTGAACGTCGGAGCCACGCCACGGACGACGTCGGCGACGGCAAGCGCGATCGGGATGGCCCATAACGTCGCGTAGACGGCCTGTGCGAACGGATTCGACCGTAGCGAATAGCCGACTCGTTCTCGGCGGCTCTCGAAGACGACGCCGTCCCACGCGGCGCGGTAGGACCGCCAGCTGTAGTAGGCCCAGACGGCGGCGTTGAACAGTACGACCGGAAGCAGAAACACGGGCACGACTGTCCCGGCCGTTCCGAGCACGGTCAGGGCGAGGATGACGACCCCGATCGGAACTCCGACGACGTTCGTCACCGACAGCAGCTGGGTCAGCACCGTCCCCGCCCAGAACCGGCCGCGTTCGAACCCGGACCAGTCGGGCGTGAACAGGTGCCGGTACGGACCGCGGACCCACCGGCGCTTCTGTCGGACCCACGCGTCGAACGCCGTCGGGCAGAGGTCCTGGACGTACCGATCGATAACGCCGAGCGTGTACCCCTGCCGGTGGGCCGCGACGCCGAGCGCCATGTCCTCGGTCGCTGCGTCGAGTTGCCATCGATCGAGGTCGTAGAGGACCCGCGCCTCGGCGAAGTACGCCTTTCCAAGCAGCTGATACGGCCCGTCGGTCGAGTTGGCGTAGACGATATCCGACCAGGCCGCGATTCCCATCGACTCGAGCAGTGGGAGAAGCCCCTCGTCGACGTTCCGGACCGTCTGCTTGGCCTGCACGATGTCGTATTCCGCGAGGCCGGCGACGGCGAGTTCGAACGTGTCGCGGGGGACTTGCGTGTCCGAATCGAAGACGGTGACGACGTCGTCGCCCGCGAAGGAGCCGGTCGTGAACGCGTAGGTGAGGGCCGCAGCCTTCGTTCGCGGAACGCCGACGCCGTCGAACGACCATTCGCCCGGCGATCGGTCGGCGGCGAGCGCGTCGTGATCGACCGCGACGAACTCGACGCTGAGCGCGTCGGTCCGGCCCGCCGCGAACCCATCGCGGAGTTCGGCGACCGTCCTATCAGTCGGCTCGTAGATCACGACGACCGAGACGTATTCGGTCGGATACCGCTGGGCAGCGATGTTCTCGAGCGTCTCCGACAGGGTCGCCCAGCGTTCGCGGTAGATCGGGACGAGGACGCGGATCCGACGAACGGACGACTGCGGAAGCCGACACTCCGCGTTCGTCGACTGAGGGTCCACGCGGTGGGCATCGGTCACAGCCGGTCCAGCGGCCGTCGTCTGGCCGCCGTCGGCTTCGACCCGGCGCAACCGACCCTCGCGCTCGGTCTCGGCCGCCGCGACGATGCGGGCGAGCGTCGACTCGTCGACTTCGTCGGCGGGTCGGCGGACGAACAGCGTCAGGAGGCCGCAGTTGGCGACGAAATAGCCCATCTGTGTCAGGGCGAACGCGACGACGACGGCCTCGAGCAGCATCTCCTGTTACCTCGACACCGGCCGAACATCTGTATTGTGGCCGGACAGTCGGGCCATCGGAACGAAAAGTGATCCACCTGAGCGCCGATCTCAGTCGAAGTAGGCCGCCAGCCGCTCGGCCGCTTCCTCGACTCGCGGCGTAACCAGCGCGAACCGCAGCCAATCGGTTCGAGAGTCGCCGAACGCCTCGCCGGGCATCCCGGCGACGCCGGCCTCGTCGATCAGCCGCTCGACGTTCGCCAGGGTGCCCGGATAGCCGTCGAACCGAGCCATCACGTAGAACGAGCCGCTGGGCGTGGTGTACTCGGCACCCGCGGCCTCGAGCGCGTCGGTGAACGTCGCGACGCGCTCGTGGAGGCGCTCCCGGTTTCGTTCGTGGTACTCCGGCGGCGTGTCGCGCAGCGCCTTCAGGACCGCGTACTGGCCGGGTCGCGTGGTCGCGACGTTGACCAGCATGTGCCGGCTCTTGGCTGCGTCGACGAGCTCCGGCGGGAAGATCGCGTAGCCTACACGGACGCCGGTGATCGCCATCGACTTCGAGAACGCGTTGGTGACGATCCGGTTGGCGGAGTCGGTCTCGAGCGCGCTCGCGAATCGGCCCGAAAGGTCGTAATGGTCGTACACCTCGTCGCTGATCAGGATCGCGTCGTTCTCCTCGGCGACGGCCACCAGTTCCCGCATCGTCTCCGCGGGGTAGACCGCGCCCGTCGGGTTGTTCGGCGTGTTCACCACGATCGCTGCCGTCGCCGCGCTGGCGGCCGCCCGGACGTCGTCGGGGTCGAGTTGCCCCGTTTCGTCAGTCGCGACGTACGATTGCGTGCCGCGGAGCATCGTCGTCTTCCCCGGATAGTACGGATAGACCGGATCGGTCAGCAGGATCTCGTCGCCGCGGTCGCGCTCGAGCGCCCGCGCCATCGCGAGGTAGTTCGCCTCGCCCGCGCCGTTCGTGACGACGATCTGCTCCGGGTCGACGCCGCGCCGGGCGGCGATCTCCTCGCGCAGCTCGAGCAGCCCCTCGCTGGGCGGATACTGAAAGCGGTCCGGCTCGAGGTCGGCGTACTCGCGCAGGCCCTCTCGGAGCGCTTCGGGCGGTTCCCAGTCGGGGTTACCGCTGACCATGTCGATGACGTCGCGGTCAGCCGCGTCCGCGTACTCCATCACGCGGAAGAACAGCGGCGTCTCGTAGTTCATAGACGACGGTATGCAGCGGCGGTCCTTTCGCTCTTCCTATCACGTCTTCCGACTGCAGTTGGACACCAAGCGCCGACCGGTTATCTCGAGATCGCCCTCCGTCGCTCGATGACTCGACGACGTTCATCCGGTTCGATCAGCATTCACACTCGACCCACGATTTGACAACCCGGTAGCCCCTCACTCGAGCCATGGAACAGAACGACGATGTCGACCGTGATCTACCGATGGACGTCGGCGACGCCCTGCGAGACACCGAAGAGACGCTGGCCGTCGCCGAATCCTGTACCGGCGGCCTGATCGGCGCGGCGATCACCGCCGTCCCCGGTGCGAGCGACTACTTCGACGCCGGGTTGACGACCTACGCCTACGACGCCAAGCGGCGCCACCTCGGGGTCAGTCGCGAGGCGCTGGACGAACACGGTGCCGTCTCCGAACCGGTCGCCCGCGAAATGGCTCAGGGGATCCGCGACGTTACGGATGCCACGTGGGGCGTCTCGACGACCGGCGTCGCCGGTCCGACGGGCGGCGACGAAGAAACGCCCGTTGGCACCGTCTACATCGGCATCTCCTACGCGGCCCCGTGGGGAAGCGAGGAATCGTACGCGACCGTTTCCCGCTACGAGTTCGACGGCGACCGTGCGGACGTTCGCGCCAAAACCGTCGATCAGGCCCTCGAGTACCTGCTCGCGGAACTCGAGTCACGCTGACGTTTCCAGTCCCGAATTCCCGTCCCGCCACCACGCTTCCGTTCGGTATCGAGTGAGTCACAGGCAAGCGAGTTTCACGAGAGAAAACTATTCCCCGCATGCCGCCCCAGAGGCGAGTAGATGAACAAGAAGGGACACGTGCTGAATGCCGTCCTGTTGAGTATCGGGCTGGGCTACCTGCTCGAGCCGGCGGGGGATCTCGAGACGTTCAGAACGATCGTTATGATCGGCGTGCCCGTCACGCTGGGGGCGCTGTTTCCGGACGTTGACACGGCCTTCGGGCGCCACCGGAAGACGTTGCATAACCTGCCGGTTCTGGTCGGCTTCGTCGCCTTTCCCTACGTCTTTGGCAACCTCGAGTACGTCTGGATCGGCGTGTTGACTCACTACGTCCTCGACGTCGCGGGGAGCAAGCGCGGGATCGCGCTGTTTTACCCGATCTGGAAGGAGGAGTTCGGGCTGCCGATCGGCGTCGCGGTAAGCAGCAAGCGTTCCGATCTCATGATGGTCGTCGTCACAGGGGGCGAACTACTGCTGGCTGCTATCGTCGCGTTCGAGTACCCACAGCGCGGCTTCGAACTGGGGCGGCAGCTCCTGGGCATCTGACGGCCGTCACCCGTCGGTTGGACCGTCGTTTTCAGCCAGTCGACGGGTGGCAGTGCCTCGCTTATCGCTCGTCGTCGGGCGTGATCGATAGCTGATTGCCGTCGATTTCGACACGATAGTCGTCGACGACGAAGGATAGTTCGGGATCCGAACTGGTCGTGACGAGCGTATCGAGCGCTTCCGGATCCACGTGATCGTACAGGTGTGTGTCGAGCGTCGCCGGGAGATCGGTCGACTCCACGTTCTCGATGCCGGCGATCGCGTTGACGATGGCGACCGTCGGTGTTGTACTCGACCAGACGTATCGGCCACGGAATAGTTCGTTCCCCATCTCTCGGTCCCGTGTTACTCAGGACCGAGATTCCACTTAGGTATGCTGTGATTATTTCGTTTCCAACCGTCGGTTGGAACCGGAGTTCTCCTCGAGACGACCGTTATCGTTGTCGACGGTTCGGCGTCCACTCCTCGCAGGCGTCCATGTCGTCCATCGCTGTTTCGTGACGGGCACAGTAGGGCACCATTCCGTCAGCGGAGCGGACGTACTCGAAGTGAGAACAGTTTCCACAGTAGCGGTCCGTCGGAGCGTCCTGCCGCTCGGTCGACGACTCGACGATCTCCGCATCGCGGCCATCGCTGGCATCGAGCGGCGAGGTGATGTCGGCAGTCGCAGAACCGCCGTCGCTGGTCGCAGCGCCGACGCGTCGACCGGGGGTGGAACCGGTAGCTCGGCCGCTCGTGCCCACGTCGGCGGCCTCGTTCGTCTGGGTTTCGACGTCCCCGTCCGGGGTACCGCCGAGGAAGCCGATGCCGCCGCGCCCCCCGGACTCGCTCGAGTCGTCGACCTCGAGGACGGTTTTGTTGTGTCGGGTGACGTTCATTTTGAGGTTGCCACCGGGGTCGTTGCGCCGCTTGAACGTCGCGATGGCGGTGAACAGACACCAGATCGCGGCCAGGAGGCCGAGCAGGTAGACCGCGGAGACCTCGAGAGTCAGTTGGTCGCTGCCGTATCGCCACTGGTGGGGGTAGGCGTGCCAGAAGAGGGCGACCCCGAACAGGCAGAGGCTCGCACTGATCGCGGCAGCGGCCCGGACCCGACGGCCGGCCGGCAGGACGACGAAAACGCC
The DNA here is from genome assembly GCF_031626495.1 of Natrinema sp. 1APR25-10V2. Classification (NCBI taxonomy): domain Archaea; kingdom Methanobacteriati; phylum Methanobacteriota; class Halobacteria; order Halobacteriales; family Natrialbaceae; genus Natrinema; species Natrinema sp. 1APR25-10V2. Next base: position 538,475 of record NZ_JAMQOJ010000002.1, on the reverse strand, counting down.
GACGAGAAGCGTCGGGACGCTGAGTCCGGCCAGAACCCCCGCGGCGCGGACCGTCGCGAACTGGGCGGCCATGTCTCCCGAGAACTCGACCGCATAGCCGCTGAAGAGGTCGGTCGTGGCGACGAGCACGGCCACGACGGCCAGGAGCGCGCCGAGCAGGACGAGCGCCGTTCCCGCGTACAGTCGACGACTCGTCACCCCCCGTGCGGTCCCGTCGTATACCTCCGTCAGGCTTGTCATACGGAGCCGTTCGGCGGCCCACCACAAAACGATACGTCAGACACGTTTCAAATGTCGGAGATGAACGCTGCCGGACGAGCGGGCGCAAAGCGTCCTCGAGAGCCGAGAGAAACGACCAGGCGATCCGTCGAAACGAAAGCTTGAATCGCCGCCCTTGCAAACGATGATCCATGAGCGACGAGGACGACGAAGCGGAGCCGGCGGTTGCACTCGGAGAGCACACCCCTGTCGAGGGCGCGCCGCTCGCCCGCGTGAGTTCGCGACTGACCTGGCCCAAAGAGAAGAGCGAAGTCGACCGCCTCGAGGGCGATTCCGTCATCCGGACGCCCGACGGCCCCCGCGAACTGTCGAACGTCCTCGAGTCGGTCGACGAGACGTACTTCCAGCGCCACCAAGAGTTCGAGCGTCACGTTCGCGACGTGATCGGTACCGGGCCGGTTCCGACGGCGAGCGAGTAACACCGTGGCCTCCGAGTCGGATCATCGCGACAGCCGCTGGTATCGTCGTCTGCCGGGGCTGACCTGGGTGCAGAAGTCGCTACTCCTGGGAGCCATCATCGCGCTGATCTGGACTCAGTTCGTCCCGACCGAGTTCAACCGGCGGGTTCTCATCGATAGCGTGTTGTTGATCGGCGGGCCGCTCGCGCTCGGATTCTCCCACGGCCGGCGCATCGGCTGGCGAGTCGATCGGCTTGCTCTTCGGAACACGATCCTGCTCGCGCTGTTCGTGCTCCCGTTCTACCTCGTCGGTTCGACGTTCCCGACGATTCGCGCGTACTATCCGATCTGGGAGACCGCCGCCGCACCGGCGGCGTTCATCCCGCACGCGCTCAAACTGATGGCGCTCGCGCTGGCCGCCGAGACGTACTACCGCGGACTGCTCTGTGTCGGCGTCAGGGAACTCGGCTTCGGCGCGGTGTTCATCAGCCCCGTCGTCTACATGCTGCACCACTCCTCGAAGCCGCCGATCGAGTTCCTGCTATCGGGACCGACCGACGTCCTGTTCGGAGCCGTCGACTACAAATCCGGCTCCATCCTTCCGTCGGTGTTGGCTCACGGCGGCGGCCTCGTCCTCCTCGACTGGCTCGTGTTACACGAACCGCTGTTCGATCCGACGGCTTTCTTGCGGTACCTCGAGTGGCTGCCGATCCCCCTCTAACGGATCCCACGCGCGGTCGGGCCGCCGTCCAGCAACGACATATAAGGAACGAGACGACCAACCGTCGCCTATGACGCTACCCATCGATCCGACGCAGATCGATCCAGAAGACTACGGCGAACACCGCGCGGTCCTCGAAATGGACCACGAAGAGGCGATCGAGCACACGCGCGAAGCATTCACTGATGTCGGCTTCGGCGTGCCGGCCGAGTTCTCGCCTTCCGAACTGCTCAACGAGAAGGTCGACGCCGACCGTGACCCCTACTACGTCCTCGGCGCGTGCAATCCGGCGATCGCTGATCGGGTGCTCGACGTGACCGACGAGATGGGGGCGCTGTTTCCCTGCAACGTCGTCATCTGGGAGGAAGCGCCCGGTCGACAGGTCGTCTACCACGTCTCGATCATGAAGATCGCGCGGCTGCTCGGCATCGCGCCCGACGACGAGAACTGGCAGGAGATCGTCGACGAAACCGGCGCGTTGGTCACGGAAGCGTACGAGAACCTTTAGTGCGAATCGGGGCCGCTTCGCGCAGTGCCCGCCCGACCTCGCCGGTGTTGACGTGGAGGTCGGGTTCGTTCAGTCGAGCGTATAGTCACGCATATCAACACTTATGCGTTCGAATAGAGACGATGACATATGGACGCGCGGACGGCGGTTTTCGCCCTCCTCGTCTGCGTGCTCGGCGTGCTCGCCGGACTGGTGGTCCTGCCGCTGCTCGAGTGCGTACTGGCGGCGTGCCTGCTCGCGGTCGTCCTCCGGCCGGCCCACGAGCGTCTGGTCCCACACGTCGGCTCGCGGGCCGCCGGCCTCGCGCTGACCGGATTCGCCGTCGTCGCCGGCGTCGTTCCACTGCTGCTCGTTTCGCTGGTCGTGCTCCGGACGACGACCTCGACCGTCGAAGCGTTCGACGGCGAGCGGATCACCGCGTACGGCCGCGAGGTCGCGCGGACCGAACTCGGTCTGGGCGAGGAATCCGTCGCCGCGCTCGAGGCCGTCGTGCGGTCGGAACTCGAGGGCGCGTTCTCGAGCGCCGCCGAACTGACGCTTGGTCGAACCGTCGGAATCGCGTCGGCGGGCATCGACGCGGCCGTCGGCGTGATCGTCTTCGTCTTTCTGCTCTACTACCTGCTCGTCGACGGACCGGCCGTCCTCGACTGGCTCCGACGGGTCGCGCCCCTCGAGCGTCGCGTGTTCGACGAGCTGGTCGCGGAGGTCCACACCGTAACCCGAGCAGTCCTCCGTAGTCACCTCCTCGTCGCAGTCGTTCAGGGGGTACTCGGCGGCGTCGGGCTGGCGCTGCTGAACGTTCCGTACGCGACGACGCTGGCGGCGATTCTCGTTCTCGTTTCCTTCCTCCCGACGATCGGCGTCTGGCTGGTCTGGGGACCGGTCACGGTCGCCCACACGGCCTCGAGCGGACTCGTTCGCGGGTCGATCCTGCTGGGATACGGGCTCGTCGTTTTGATGGTCGTCGACAACTACCTGCGGGCGATCCTCGTCGATCGGGGGTCCGGACTCCATCCGGCGATCGCCCTGCTCGGCGTCATCGGCGGTATCTATCTGTTCGGTATTACGGGACTGTTCGTCGGCCCCGTCGTTCTCGCGTGTTTCAAGGCGGTGCTGACGGTCGCGAACGAACTCGAGCAGACCGGGGTGGCGGACGAGAATCGAGACCGGCCGCAGCTCGTTCGGAAGTAACGCCGCTCAGTCGGCGTACTGTGCCCGTTCGGTCGCTCTGTCCCTCGCCGGGACGCCGCGGCCGGACAGCGCCATCGCGAACAGCACGAGCGGCGACAGGAGTCCGAACAGGTAGAACGGGGCGTACTCGAGGGTCGGGACGCCGGTCGCGGAGGCCATGAAGACGCCGCCGGCGTGCCACGGGATGAGCGCGCCGGTGGGCGTGCCTGCGGCTTCGACGGCTCGCGAGAGTTCGTCGCTGTCGAGGCCGAACTCATCGTAGAGGTTTCGGAGCGTCAGCCCGGGCAGGACGATGCTCATGTACTGCTGGGCTGTGAGCGCGTTGATGAGAATCGCGGACGCCCCGGTGCCAGCGACCAGACCGCCGGAGCTTCGGACGCCCTGCGAGAGCCGGTGGGCGAGCACTGCCAGTACGCCGGTGTACTCGAGGAGACCCCCGAGCGCGAGCGCCGCGACGACGACAGTGATCGTCCAGGCGGAGCCGGTGAGCCCGCCGGTCGCGAGGAGTTCGTTCACGAGGTCTGCACCGGTCTCGGGCGCGGTACCGCTCATGAAGACTTCCCAGGCCGGGACGAAGCCGGTTCCCTGAACGAGTATCGAGGTTCCGACGCCGGCGAAGACGCCGGCGACGAGCGTCGGGAGAGCGGGATAGCCGTAGATCGCGAGGCCGAAGGTGACGACGAGCGGCACAAAGACGAGCAGAGAGAGGTCGTACGTGCCCGCGAGTGCGGTCTGGATCTCGGCGACGCGGCCGACCGGAATCTGGCCGCCCGTCCGCAGGCCGAGGGCGGCGAAGACGACCACCGCGAGGCCGAAGGCGACGGCCGTGCCCGTCCGCATGCGGTGGATGTGGTCGTACAGCGGTGTGTTCGTCACGCCGGCCGCGAGGTTGGTCGTATCAGACAGCGGCGACTGCTTGTCGCCGGCGTAGGCCCCCGAGATGACCGCCCCGACGGTCATCGGCGCGGGAACGCCGAGTCCCGCGCCGATCCCGACGAACGCAACGCCGAGCGTTCCGACCGTCGTCCACGAGGACCCAATCGAGAACGCGACGACAGCGGCCAAAAGCGCCGCGACGGGCAGGAACACCGTCGGGTTCAGCAGCTCGAGGCCGTAGTACATCATCGCCGGAATCGTCCCGGCGTCGACCCAAGTCGCGATCAGCGCGTAGATCGTGAAGAGGATCAGCAGCGCCTGTAGCCCCATCAGAAGACCATCGGCGATCCCGTCGTAGAGGTCGGGCCAGCCGTAGCCGAGGTACCGACCGAACGCGGCGACGAAGACGATACTCCAGAGCAACGGAACGTGCGGATCGAGACCGAGCACGGCCGATCCGATCCCGAGGAAGGCGACGACCGCGAGCACCGGCACGAGCGCGAGGGTGACGGAGGGCCGTCGCTCGGGCTCGAGGTCGTCGACCGTCGTCGGCGTGAAGTCGACTGTCATCGTCTGCGGTATGAACTTGGGGCATAAAAATCGCACGTAGTATTACCAAAGTGTATGCCATCCGGTACCGGTGTTCACATTCAGGCTCGCGATACTGTCGATTCGACTGATTGGTCTCGGCACTCGTCGAGCGGTAGCCCAGACCGGGTTGAATCGGCGGATCTGGCTGGCAGCGTCGCGAGGGATCGATGCCCGCGACTCAGTTCGAACTCGAGAACGCGTTCAGGTTCGACTGCAACCCGGCCGCGAGCTCCGACTTCCGCCGGAGTCGCGCGTACGAGACCGGAAGCTGCGTCGCGACCTCCGCGACGGCTTCGTGGAACGTCTCCGCTTCACCGTGTTCCCCCTCGAAGGCGTTGCGGACACTCTCGCGGACCTGCCAGACGCCGACGGGTGCCCAGTAGTCGTCGCTCACTTCGCGCAGGACGAGACACTTCGCCTGTCGGCCGATCGACTCGAGGTACTCTAAGACCCCCAATCGGGCGGCGTAGTAGGCCCCCGCAGTCTCCTCGACGTAGCTCGAGCGCCCCTCGTACCCCTCCGAGGCGCTGGCCATCCAGACGTTGTCCTCGGGGTCGGGGTTCCAGATGCTGCCCGGCGCTTTCATCTCGACGAGTTCGAACTCCCAGTTGCCGGGTGCGAGGACGATCCAGTAGCGATTCCCGACGTACTCGTTGGCCCAGACCTGCACTTGGTCGATGCTGGGCGCGTTTCGGATGCGCCCGCGCAGGTACTTTCCGACGGTGTCGTCGACGGCCGTGATCGACCACCGCGTCGGAACGAGGCGGCGCTGTTTCGTCTGCCCGAGCGCGCCGGCGGAGAGGATCGAGTTGATCTCGTAGACGTCGAACCCGCGCCGGTAGAGGTAGGTCATCGCCCCCTCGGCCTGCCAGTCGTCGTCCTCTAAGGTCTTCTTTACCGGCCGCGGGACGTACGGGTTCTCGCGAAGCTCCGCGTTGCGCGCGTTGGCGCGGGGACCGCGCGGCGTCGCCACGTCGGTACCGGTATCGAGGCCGAGGTCGGGCGTGTCGTCCAGGCCGATCTCGAGGTCGACCGGTCGGTCGGCGATGGCGACCTCGCGCTGGACGCCGACGAAGCCGTCCCAGGCGTCGTGGACGTTTGGGGTCAATCGGCTCGCGATGGAGGGCGAGTCGACGTTCGCGCGCTTGCTCGAGTTCAGGAGGCCGGTCCGGCGCTGGAGCACGTCGTCGATGGCGTACCCCTGCCGGTACCAGTCGCCGTCGGTGACGTACTCTTCGGCGGCGCCCTCGTCGCCGACCGGAGAGAGCAGCCCCACGGGGATGTCGGGGTAGTTCGACCGCCCGACGAAGATCGACGGCGAGGTCGAGCCGACGAGGGTGTCGCCGCTCAGCGCGTCGTCGAACCGTTGCTCGAACTCCTCGAGATGGTCCGTGATCGCGTAGGATTTTTCCTTGGCGAGGCGGCGGCGTTCGGCCTCCTCGTCGGGCTCTAACTCCTCGATGTAGTCGTCGAGGCGCATTCACTCGAGATAGGGACGGCACGGTGTTGAATGTTGAGTTCCGCGAAGGATGTCAGAGGCAGAGGTTCGGTCGGGCGTCGACCACCGAACCTCGTTTCTACGGTTGGAGCCGAGTAATAAGTACCCAGCAGCGCGTTTTCCGACTCTGAAAACGCTGTGATAGCGGCCCGGTACGCGATGACACCGGTCGTTTCGTACCCCCGTGGCTGCCCGCCGACGGAACAGCCGTCGAAAGACAACCGTTAAAAACGGCGGGCGGGAAGGGAGGTGTATGAGTACGACCGACGACCGAGAGGCGCGCTCCTGCGTCTCCTGTGGCCTCAACATCGCGGGCACGAACGCCGCCGCGTTCAAGTGTCCCGACTGCGGCCAGCAGATCTACCGCTGTGCCAAATGCCGCAAGCAGAGCAACCTCTACGAGTGTCCCGACTGCGGATTTACCGGTCCATAAGCTTCACCATGGGAAAAGTCGCTGCCAAAATCAAGGTCATGCCGGACAGCCCCGATATCGATCTCGACGCGCTGCAGGAGCGCCTCGAGAGCGCTCTCCCCGAGGGTGCGAAGATCAACGGCGTCGAGCGCGACGAGGTCGCGTTCGGCCTCGTCGCCCTCTACCCGACCGTGATCGTCCCCGACGGTGCGGGCGGCACGGAGACCGTCGAAGAGAACTTCGCTGACGTCGACGGCGTCGAAAGCGTCGGCGTCGAGAACGTCGGCCGGATCTAACGGCGACGCCCTTTTCCGCCGACTCGACTCCGTGACGAGCCGCTGGTCCCGACTCCGGCATTACCATCCCGAACGCCTTTCGGCGCCGGTGCACTCGAGACGAGTGATGGACGCCCGAACGGTGTTCGCCTGGGTGCTGGTGGCCGTGTCGGTCGTGATCCTCTGGCTGTTCGTCCAGCCGTTTCTCTCGTGGCTGCTCGTGACGGGACTGCTCGCGTTCGTTCTCATGCCCGTCCACCGGCGACTCGAAGACCACGTCGGAACGCGCGTCTCCGCCGGCGTACTCTCGCTGCTGGTCGTCGCCGTCACCGTCGGCTCGCTGGTGCTCGGCGCGACCGTGGTGATCGAGCGGAGCGTCACGCTGCTCGAGGGCGTCTCCCGGGCTCGAATCCTCGGGCAGGTAGACCGGGTTCTCGAGCAGCGACTCGGGGTGAACGTTCCGGTCCGAGTGCTCGCACAGCGCGCGACCGACCGGGCGACGGCCTACGCGAGCGGCAGCGCGTCGTCCGTTCTGAGCAGCGGCATGCACGCGTTCTTGGGCTTTCTGCTGTTCGTGTTCGTCCTCTACTACCTCCTCAAGGACGGCGATAGAGCCGTCGAGTGGATACGGCGGATAACGCCGCTCCCGCCGGGCGTGAACGAGGAACTGGTCACTTCGACCGACGACATGATGTGGGCGATCCTCAAGGGTCACGTCCTCGTCGCGTTCGTTCAGGGGGGCGTCGCGGGCGTCGCCCTCTTCGTTACCGGCGTGCCGGAGGCCGCGATCCTGACGATCGCGATGATGGTTCTGGCGCTCGTCCCGGTCGTCGGAGTGGCGCCGATCCTCGGCGGCGCAGTGATCTACCTTTTCATCAACGGTCGGCTCCTGTCGGCGGCGTTCGTCGTCGTCTGGGGATTGACCACGGTCGCCGTGACGGACGACTACTTGCGAGCGATGGTGATCGATCGCGGCTCGGAGCTCCACTCGGCAGTGATCTTCGTCGGAATTCTGGGCGGCACCTACCTCCTCGGACCGGTCGGCCTGTTCCTCGGCCCGCTGCTCATCGGGTTCGCGCTGACGGCGATCGAGGTGCTCGGGGACCACTACAACGTGATTCACCGACCTGCGAGATAACTGAAGATCGGAGAGCGCAGTTACCGCGGCTCTTGCTCCCGATTCGCACCCAGGTCGGCCTCGGAGACGATCTCGGCACCGATCGACGAGAGATCGACGGTCACGTCCTCGGTGACGGCCTTGCTGATCTCGTCTAAGTTACCGGCGAGTACCGTCAGCACGTCGTCGGGATTCGCGTAGAGGAGCATGTTCCCGTCCTGTCCTTCCGCGACGAGCTGCGTGTCGTTGAGGACGACCTGGTCGTTCTGAATCGTCGCCGAGACGACCGGGAGCGCCGCCGGCTTTCCGGGTTCGTCGTCTCGGACGCGGCGAATGTGAACCTCGTCGAGATCGATGACCTCTTTGTGCTTTTTGATCTGCTCGGCGCAGTTGACCATATCGTTGAGGAGGGCCGTTCGCTGTTCGTTGCCGTGGTCGCCGTCGAGACAGTGCTGACAGACGCGAAGTTCGAGACGCATTGCCCGTCGATTGGTGTTCGAAACCGATGAGAATTCCGCTTCGGTCGTCCTCGCGGCTCACTCCCGACGCTGTTCGTAGATCTCCCGAATCCGCTCGGTCCCCCGATCGACGTAACCGCCGTGATAACACAGCGTGTGGTCGATCTCGAGTGCGGCCAACGCGCCGACGGACTCCGTGGCACGATCCATGTCGGGGGTGAAGTGGGGTTTCGGCCCGTCGAGCGGTTCGTCGCCGTCCGCCACGAGGGCGTCGCCGGCGATCAGGAGGTTCGACTCTGGGAAGTACAGCGACACGTGACCCGGCGCGTGGCCGGGCGTCGCGATGACGTCCATCGGGCCACCGAGCGTCGGGATTCGGACCCCATCGGCGAGCTCGAGGTCGACGTCGACCGGCGGATAGCGGTCTCCATCGCCCTTGATCGGCTCGCGCTCGCCCGAGACGTACGGCGCTTCATCACGGTGGGTCGCCACGACTGCGTCGACCCGCTCGAGCAGTCCCGCGAGGCCGCCGGCGTGGTCCCCGTCGTGGTGTGTGAGGACGACCAGCCAGATGTCGGTGAGCTCGTACCCCAGGCTCGTCAGGTGGGTCGCGAGCGAATCGACGGCCCCCTCGGGCCCGACATCGAGTAGCACGAGGCCGCGATCGGTCTCGACGATTGCGGGGGTGATCGTAATCGATCGGCCACCGTACTCGACCGTGATTGGCAGTGCGTGGATACCGGGGTTTTCCGTCATACGATCCGCATTCGGAGCCAGCACGATAGGTGTGGGTGTCCTCAGTTGGCGGTCACGCTCGGATCGGACCGCGAGCGCCGCATTCGGACAGCATATGTCTAAATATATGGATTTATTACATTCGAATAACATCACGTCTGCAATGCGGAACGAGTTCGACATCCCCACCCCCACTACCGACGAGGATCCAGTTGCAGCCGTTCGACGACAGGGACTTCCCGACACTGTGCTCCCGCTGATCGATTCGTACGACGATATCGCCGCCGACAGAGACCGCTTTCTCTGGCGCTGGCTCTATCAACTCTTTCCGACGTTTCGGCTCTCGTGTGTCGACGACGACCGCGCGCACGCCGTCCGCGACGCGAAGTTAGTCGCGACGATCTTCGCCGTCGTCGCGGACGATGTCGCCGAACAACACGGCGACAGGGCGACGTTCGACGAGCTGGTGAAGGTCCCCTTCGACGACCGACGCCCCGATCCGTCGCGTCGCGACGTCGACGGTGACGTCGTCCGGTTGGTGACGGAGGTCTGGGGCGAGTTCTCGAGACTGTACGACGCCAGCCCACGCTCCGCAGAGTTCGCGGAACTCCTCCGATTCGATCTCGAGCAGGTCGTTCGAGCGGTCGAATACTCGTATCTCGCGAACGAAACGCCGGGTCTCGTCTCCGAACGCGAACTCTGGGCACACGACGTCCACAACATGATGATATACGTGTACGCGGATATCGACCTCGCGAGCGCGCCGTCGTTCGATTCCGACGAGCTATCGCTGCTACGGCAGGTCTGCGATCGAACCCAGCGGATGGCCCGCATCGGCAACTGGGTTTCGACCTGGAAGCGAGAACTCGCCGAAGGTGACTGCAGTTCGGGCGTCGTCGTCCACGCGCTCGAGAACGATATCGTGTCGCGGGATCGAATTCGAGAGATACGACGCGATCCCGCCGATGCGGTCGTCTCCTCGGTCATCGAAGCGATCGACGAGGCCGACGTCGAAGACCACTTCCTGGCGCGCTGGCGTGCCGAGTACCAGAAAGCGACACAGTTCGAATCGGAAGTCGACAGCGTCGATCTCGAGGCCTACCTCGAGGGGTTCGAGCGAATTCTGGGCTATCACATCGCGAGCGAGGGTCACAAGTGAGGGGGTCGCGTCTCGAGGTCGCGACCGATCGACGACCGCGCTACGTCGAGAGGGCCGCGTCGATCGCCGACTCGAGATCCGCGATCAGGTCGTCGACGTGTTCGATGCCGACGCTCGCGCGGATCAGGCTGTCCGAGAGTCCGGCCGCGAGCCGCTCCTCCCGAGGAATGGCCGCGTGAGTCATCGGCGCGGGCTGTTCGATCAGGCTCTCGACGCCGCCGAGGCTCTCCGCGAGCGTGAACACCTCCGTGTTCGAGACGACCTCGCTCGCCGCCTCCAAACTCGCGTCGAGTTCGAAGCTCAACATCCCGCCGAAGTCGTCCATCTGCGCGGCGGCGATCTCGTGGCCGGGATGGGACTCGAGGCCGGGGTAGTAGACGCGGTCGACGTCGGGGTGGTCCTCGAGCCACGCGGCGATGGTCCGCGCGTTCTCGCAGTGGCGGTCCATGCGAACGGGGAGGGTCTTCGTCCCCCGAAGGACGAGGAACGACTCGAACGGACCGGGCGTCGCGCCGACCGAGTTCTGATAGAATCCGAGTCGCTCGTCCAGTTCCGCGTCGTTCGTCACCAGCGCACCGCCGACGACGTCGGAGTGACCGCCGAGGTACTTGGTCAGCGAGTGCGAGACGATGTCCGCACCCAGGTCGAGCGGGCGCTGGAGGTACGGCGTCGCGAACGTGTTGTCGATCGCACAGTGCGCGTCGTTCTCGTGAGCGATCTCGGCCGCCCCCTCGATATCGACGATCGACATGAGCGGGTTGGTCGGGGTCTCGAGCCAGAGCAGTTCCGTCTCCTCGCGGAACGCGGCCGCGATCTCGTCGAGATCGGTCATGTCGACGAACGAAAAGTCGAGGTCGTAGTCCTCGTAGACCTGTGTAAAGATGCGGTGGGTGCCGCCGTAGACGTCGTTGCCGGTGACGACGTGGTCGCCGGCCTCGAGGAGGTTGAGGACGGTGTTGATCGAGGCCATCCCGCTGGCGAACGCCCGGCCGTGGGCGGCGTTCTCGAGGCTCGCGAGGTTCTCCTCGAGGTCCGTCCGGGTCGGGTTTCCGGTTCGGGAGTACTCGTAGCCGCGGTGGTCGCCCGGCGCGTTCTGCTCGTAGGTCGAGTTGGCGTGGATGGGTGTCATCAGCGCGCCGGTCTCGGGGTCGGGCTCCTGACCGGCGTGGATGGATCTGGTCTCGATCCGTTTGTCGTGGTCGTCCATACCGAAACGGGCGGCCCGCGGTCGGATCACTGTTGGGGAGACCACAGACGGCGAGGGGGAGTGCGGAGTCAGAGCGGTAGTACCGCGCGAGCGGAGCGAGCGCGGCCTTTTTGGTACAGATTTTTGCTCCGAGCGGTTCCTCGCGTAGCGAGGAATCCCGAGGAGGAAAAAGGTGGGCGTAATACGTGTGTTTTATAACCGTCACCGGACAATCCGGTCGTACGACTATGCCGAAGTCTAATGGCCCTCGTCAGGGAACCCGGCGAAAGCTCGCGAACGACCCCCGAGATCGCGGTACGTCGCCGCCACAGCGCGCGATCCAGGAGTACGAAACAGGCGAAAAGGTCCACCTGAAGATCGACCCCAGCGTCCCGGACGGTCGCTTCCACCCGCGGTTCGACGGTCGCACCGGCGAAGTCGTCGGGAAACAGGGCAGCGCGTTCAAGGTCCAGATCAACGACGGCGGTAAGGACAAGACGCTGCTCGTCACCGCGGCCCACCTGCGCGCACAGAACCAGGAGAAGAGCCGAATCTAACCGCAGGATGACGATCTTCAAAGAGATCGTCGACGAGGAGTTCCTGACGGTCTCGGAAACGAAGGAGCTGCTCGCCGACATCGAAGCCGAACGCGCGATGGACGAGGAGCGCGAGCTGCGCTACGAGCTCGCACGGGCGATCGAACACGCGAACCGGTTCGCCGTCTTGGAGCCCGAGGAGGCGCAAGCGCTCGTCGACGACCTGCGGGAACTCGAGAAGGTCGACGAACCGACGGCCTACAAGATCGCGAACCTCCTGCCGCGGGACAGAGACGAACTCCGGTCGGTCTACGCACAGCAGCGCTACTCGCTGTCGGGAGACGAGCTCGACGAGATTCTCAACGTCGTCGCACAGTACGCCTGAACGCGGTTCGCAGCTTCCGTTCGGAGCGTTCTCGCAAGCGGCGATCGGCGTTCGACGATCGAGACTAGCACCGGCGCTCGAGGCCGCGTTTCCGAGTCCCTTTCAATTCTCCTGTCACCGCCGCCACCTGGTATTTCCCGCCGTCTTTCTTTGTAACGGGGACGAGGGATCCGGTAGGTGGTGTCGGTCGTGGACAGCGCCGAGACGGAGACCGGACCGATGGATACGCACGGAACCGACTCGCTCGAGCGGGATATCGGCCTCCTCGGAGCCACGGCGATCGGGACGGGGACGATGATCGCCGGTGGCATCTTCGTTCTCTCGGGACTCGCCGTCGCAAACGTCGGCGCGGCGGCGATCGTCTCGTTCGGGCTGGCGGCGATCGTGGCTTCGTTCACCGCGCTGACGTACGCCGAATTCGCGACCATCTACACGGTCGACGGTGGCGGCTACGCCTACGTGGCCGAAGTGTTCGATTCCGATTGGTCGTACGTAGTCGGCTGGCTGCTGATTCTGGGCTACCCCGCGAGCGCGGCCTTCTACCTCGCGAGTTTCGCTGACTGGTTCGCTCGGTTCGTACGGCCCGAGATAGCGCTCCCAGAGGCGCTCCCGTACTGGATCCCGGGGGTCGTCGTCCTCGCGATTCTCGTCGGAGTCAACCTCGCCGGTGCCGAGGAGACCGGCCGATTCCAGATCGTCGTGACCGGGCTGAAGATCGCGCTCATCGGGCTGTTTCTGGTCGGCGGCCTCCGCGCGTTCGATGCGGATGTCGTGGCGTCGTCGTTCACGGCTAACGCCACACAGTTCGACGACATCGCCCTGACCTCGGCGCTCGTGTTCATCACGTTCTTCGGGTTCGAGGCGATCGCCACGAGCGAGGGCGAGATCGAAGCGCCCGAGCGGACCGTTCCCCGGGCGATATTCCTGAGTATCGCCGTCGTGACCGTCCTCTACGTACTAGTGGTCGTCGTCGTGGTGCTGGCGATCAACGACGGCGGCTTCCTCTCGTTCCTCGCCGAGCGGGCGGGGCTGTCGTCGCCCGGCGCTGCCACGGGGTTCGTCGCCGAACGCGGTGAGGTGGCGATGGCGCGGGCGGCCCAGTACTACCTTGGCGACGCCGGCTTCTACGTCTTCATCGTCGGTGCGCTGCTGTCGATGATTTCGGCCGCCAACGCGACCGTGCTGGCCGGCTCTCGAGTGAAACTGGCGATGGCCAGACGCGATCACCTCCCGGAGCGGGTCCGGCGGATCGACCCGCAGTCCGGCGTCCCGACGGCCGCGGTGGTGCTGACCGGCTGTCTCATCCTCTTTTTCTTCCTGCTGTTCGGCGTCGTCTTCGGGGCGTCTCCGGGCGAGGGCGGCGGTGCTCGTCCCCTGCTCGGCCTCGAGTCGCTGGCTCACTTCGCGGACGTCATGCTCCTCGGCGGGCTGGTGTTCGTCAACGTCGCGTTGATTCGGTCCCGCCGGAAGGAGCCCGACCGCGAGCGGCAGTTCCGAGTACCGGGTGTGCCGTGGGTGCCGCTGCTCGCGATCGGCTCGAACCTCGCGCTGCTGGCGAGCGTCGAACTGACGAGTTTGGCGCTCGGCACTCTGGCCGTCGTCGGTGGGGTCGTACTGTGGTTCGGCGTCATCGACTGATCGCGACGGCGACGAACCGTGAACCGAATCCGACTTCGCACCTTCAGTCGTGCTTCCCTCAAGCGTCGTCTTGAAAGCGGGCCGACTCTTTAAGTACGGCCTCGCCGTACCGTAAACCAATGAGCGAAGCTGATCGCGATGAGATGGACGTTCGTCGGGCGGTCGTGTTGGACTACCTCGCACACGGGCTTTCGGACGACGGCCGACCGCAGTACGCCAAGTCTCCGGCAGGCTACGCCGTCGGAATCGAGGACTTTCAGCTCTACCAGGTCGCCTTCGACGAGGACGAGCGGCTCACGATCGGCAGCGAGGTCGTCGTCGAACCGCCCGCCGAACGCGACGTCGTCACCGAGGCCCACCGCGTCGAGTACGAGGACCTCTCCTCGGGCGCACAGTCGGAACTCGAGTACGTCGTCGCCGATCTCGTCGAGGAGAACGAAGAGCGGTTCGTCGACTTCTACAACGACGCCCAGCCGATCACGCTGCGGCTCCACCAGCTGAACCTGCTGCCGGGGATCGGGAAGAAACTCCGGAACAGCATCCTCGACGAACGAAAGCGCAAACCCTTCGAGAGCTTCGAGGAGCTGTCCGAGCGGGTCTCCGGTCTGCACGATCCCGATCAGATCCTCGTCGACCGGATCCTCGAGGAACTGCGCGACGACGACCTCAAATACCAGACGTTCGTGGGCCGGCGCGAGCAGGAACAGAACCAGTAACGAGCGAAGATATCGTTTTCGCGTCGTAGAACTCGGATAGAAAACAGTATTGTTTCCGACTCCGCCGTCCGCCGTATGGAGATCCGCGAGGTAGTCGAGCGGGACGCGCGACGCGAAGCGGTCCCGATTCTGCGACAGCTGTGGAGTGACGCCGATTCGGACGAGATACTCGCCTGGACCGGCGAGGACGACTACCACCTGTTCGGTGGGTTCGTCGACGGCGAACTCGTGGCCGTCGCGGGCGTACTCGTTCGAAGCGTTCTCCACCACGCGCGCCACGCCTGGCTCTACGATCTCGTCGTCGACGAGTCACAGCGGAGCGAGGGCTACGGGACCGAACTCGTCGAATTCGTCGAGGCGTGGGCTCGAGAGCGCGACTGCGAGTCCGTCGCGCTCGCGTCGCCACTGGCGAAGACGGACGTCCACGAGTACTATGATGAGCTGGAGTTCGATCAGTGGGGGTACGTCATCGAAAAGGGGCTCTGAAGCGCGGTAGCAGCTGTCCCGACGAACGGGACCGAGCCCGCGAGACGGTGCGTTTACACGCACCCCAGCCGAAGCGTCGGCAATGAGAGATCCAGACGGACTGATCGCCCGGGCGGGGGTCCGCGGCGATCCGGACCGCGACCAGCACTTTCTCGTCGACGATCGAGTGCTGGACCGGTTGCCAACCTACCTCGAGGAGATCGACGCCGACACGAGCCACCTGCTCGAGATCGGCGGCGGCACGGGCGCGTTGACGGACCGGCTGCTCGCGGTCGGCGACGAGGTGACCGTCGTCGAGCGCGACCGCGAACTCGCCGAATTTCTGCGCGAGGAGTTCGCCGACGAGATCGACGCTGGCGACCTGACCGTCGTCGAGGGCGACGCCCTGCAGGTCGACCTGCCCGAGTTCACCGCGTCGGTCTCGAACCTTCCCTACGGCGTCTCGAGCGAGATTGCCTTTCGGCTCTTTCCCGAGAAGCGGCCCCTGGTCCTGATGTTCCAGCAGGAGTTCGCCGAGCGGATGGTCGCCGACGCCGGCACGAGCGAGTACGGCCGGCTCTCGGTCTCGAGTCAGCACTTCGCCGACGTGGAACTCGTCGAGTCGATCTCGAAGGAGGCCTTCTCGCCGCCGCCGGCGGTCCAGAGCGCGGTGGTGCGGGCGGTGCCGCGGGAACCCGACTACGAGGTCGACGACGAGGACTTCTTCCTGCGGTTCGTCAAGGCGCTGTTCACCCAGCGCCGGAAGACGATTCGGAACGCGATCCGCAACACGGCCCACATTTCCGGGCTCGCGGAGCCCGAAGCGGTCGTCGACGCGGCCGAGGAGGACGTGCTTCGGAAGCGGGCAGGGGCGATGGCTCCGGCGGAGTTCGCCGCCCTGGCTCAGATCGCGATGGACGTGGGCGAGCCCGAGTAGTGAGTGCGACTCGCGCCTCGAGTCGATCGGATTGCTTGCGTCACGCGGGAGTGACTTAACCAACGGATACTCAAAGCTGCGCGGACGACAGATCGGAGAGACGAACGCATGTCCGGACTACTGACGGGGCTCGACTGGTTGTCGGAGACGGTTCGGACGACCGAGCTCAAACTCGCGGTCTCGTTCGCGGCGGTCGGACTCGTCGTCGCTGTCATCCTCTCCTATCGACGGCTCCACGCGCTGATCGCCGAGCGGGCGCGCCCAGTGTACGCTGATATCGCGTCCACGTCGCTGCTCATCGGAGCCTGTTTGACGAGTCTCGCCGTCGTGACGGGCGTCTGGGGCCGGGGAGATGAGGTCCGAAACCTGTACGCGACCACCGGACTGGGAGGTGACGCCGTCGCCAAGGCCATCTTCTCCTTCCTGCTGCTAGTCGTGACGGTCATCGTCACCCGGTTCGTCAGCCGAGTCATCGAGGAGGTCGTCGGTTCGTCCTCGGCGGTAACGGCCCACCAGCGCAAGGTCACGCACCGGCTCTCGCAGGTAGTCATCTGGACCGTTTCGCTGGTCGTCGTCCTCGGCGTCTGGATCGACGATCTGGGGAGCCTCCTCGTTGGGGCCGGCTTCCTCGGGATCATCGTCGGGATGGCCGCCCGCCAGACGCTCGGAACGATGCTCGCCGGCTTCGTCCTGATGTTCGCCCGCCCGTTCGAGATCGGCGACTGGATCGAGGTCGAGGACGACGAGGGGATCGTCACCGACATCTCGATCGTCAACACTCGCGTCCGGTCGTTCGACGGCGAGTACATCATGATCCCCAACGACGTCATCGCCTCGAGCACCGTGACCAACCGCTCGAAGCGCGGGCGCCTGCGCCTCGAGGTCGATGTCGGCGTCGATTACGGGACCGACGTCGACCGCGCGATCGACCTCGCGACCGAGGCGGTCGAGAATATCGACGAGACGCTGTCCGCACCGTCTCCGCAGGTCGTCGCCAAGTCGTTCGGCGATTCGGCGGTCGTGCTCTCCGTCCGGTTCTGGATCGACAAGCCGAGCGCCAGGCGCTACTGGCGGGCGCGCACGGCCGCAATCAACGCGATCAAAGAGGCCTTCGAGGCCGAGGACGTCAAGATCCCGTTCCCGCAGCGGGAACTCTCCGGGCGGGCCGAGACCGGCGGCTTTCGCATCGCCGACGAGCAACCGACCGAGCCGACGAAGCAGGCCGGCGACGGAACCGCACAGGAACACCGAATGACGACGCCGGAGGAGAACTGATGGGACTCGAGGATCGCCGCGACGACGAACCGGACGTCTACCAGCCTGCCGAGGACTCCCACCTGCTCGCCGAGGCCGCTTGCGAGCGCATCGAGGGCGGTGATCTCGTCCTCGAGGTCGGCACCGGCTCGGGCTACGTTGCAGGCCGGATCGCCGACGAGACGGGCGCTCGCGTGATCGCGTCGGATCTGAACCCCCACGCCGTCCGTCAGGCCAGGTCCGAGGGCGTCGAGACGGTGCGGGCCGATCTGGTCTCTCCGTTTCGCGACGGCGCGTTCGACGCTGTCGTCTTCAACCCGCCGTACCTGCCGACCGACCCCGAAAACGAGTGGGACGACTGGATGGAGCGCGCGCTGTCGGGCGGCGAGGACGGCCGCGCCGTCATCGATCCGTTCCTCGCGTCCGTCGGCCGGGTCCTCGCGCCCGACGGGGTCGTCTACCTGCTCGTCAGCAGTCTCACCGGCGTCGACGCGGTCGTCGAACGGGCCGGCGAGGAGGGCTTCAGCGCCGTTGCCATCGCCGACGAGTCGTTCCCCTTCGAGACACTGACGGTGCTCAAGTTGCTTCGATAGCGATAATTATCATCCGAAGATACTTTCCGCCAGCCTGTGAAGCTGTCGGTCAATGGTCCCCACGCGACGAGCGCTCTTGGCGGGTGCTGGCGCCGCTACCGCGGCGCTCGCCGGCTGTTCGATGTTCTCGAGCGTTGGATCACCCGCGCCCGATGAGCCGCCCCCGTCCGGGATCGACGAACCGCCAGAGACGGATCGGCACGTCGCCGGCGCGACCGGCGACTGGTCGTCGTTCGGCTGTAACGCCGCCAATACACGCGAAGTCGCCGACGGAAAGGCCCCGGTCGACGGCGTCACCGAGCGCTGGCGGGTCGACGTCGCACAGCTCTCGTATCAGGCCCCAGTCGTCGCGGGGGATCGAGTGTACCAGATCGACGGCGGAACGCTTCGGACTCTCGACGCCGCCGACGGCGCGGAGCTGTGGACGCACTCGGAAGCCGAGACGCCGCCGCTGGTCCGAGACGGCGTCGCCTACGTGTCGACGGGAACTGCGATTTACGCGCTCGAGGCCGGGACCGGCGATGAGTTGTGGAACCGCAAGTTCGACTCGCGGGGGCGCGTGACGACGCCGGCGACGTACGCGGGGCGACAACTGGTCTGCGGGGTCGGCGAGGAGGTCATCGCGCTCGAGCCGGCAGACGGGGCCGTTCGATGGCGACGCGACGTCTTCGGGCAGGTACTCGACCACGCGGCGTTTTTCGTGGGACGTGGGATCGTCGTCGCTACCGAGGCCGGGCTGGTCTACCTGCTCGGCGAGGACGGGACCGGCTGGCGACGGTGGCAACTACCGGCGCGGCCGATGTGTCCGCCGAGCGCCGATACGGATTCGATCTACGTGAACTGCGAGAACGAGACGACGTACGCGCTGATGGACGACGGCCTCTCCGACCGGACCATCAACTGGACGGCCGATACCGGATGGGGCGATCCCGGTCTCGCCGTCGCCGACGGCCTCGTACTTATCGCGAACGGGTGGGAACTGTCCGCCATCGACGCCGAATCCGGCCAGCGCTATTGGACACACGGAATCGGGGATTGGCGACACACCGCGCCGGCGTACGGTCGTGACACCGTCTTCGTCGGCGGCGACCGCCTCCGAGCGCTGGATCCGACCCCCGGCGACAGCCCGGACGGCGGGCCGGCGGTCCGATTCGAGCGGGAGTTCGCGGGCCGCGTGGGTCCGGGCCCGGTCCTCGATGACGGGACGATTTACGTGGTCGCGGAAGTCGAATCGGAGACCTACGCGCTCCTGGCGCTCGAGTGATTCCCTCGGTGCGTCACTCGACAGCACCGGACTGTGATTTGTGTTACCACACATCTCGAGTCGGCCGTCTCGCCGCTCGAGCGCCGCGACAATTACTACCGCGTATTAGAAAGGATGGAAAATATTAAGCGTCGGTATAGCCTAGCCGGGCCTACGATGACTGAGTACGTGTCGACCACGCCGGGGCTGTATCCGCTCCCGGACTGGGCGAAAGACGACCTCTCGGACCTCAAAGGCCACCAGAAACACGACCTCGTCAGCGGCGACGAGGGCGAGGAGATCACCGCTGCCTACGAGGCGGCCCGCGAGGAAGTGATCGAGGTACAGCAGGACGCCGGTCTCGACCGCATCGTCGAGGGACAACTGCGGTGGGACGACATGCTCGCCCATCCGCTCGCCGTCCACGACGCCGTCGAGACGCAGGGCATCGTCCGCTACTACGACAACAACAACTTCTACCGGGACCCCGTCGTCGGCGGCGACCTCGACTTCTCGGGCGACGTCGCCTCGGAGCTCGAGACGGCCGCCGAACTCGCTGCGGGAGACGATCTGCAGGCTGTCCTCCCCGGTCCGTACTCGCTCGCCGACCTCGCGACCGACGAGCACTACGGCGACGAGGCGGAGTTCCTCTCGGCAATCGCCGACTTCCTCGCGGGCGAGGTCGACGCCTTCCCCGACCACGAGACGCTGTTCCTGCTCGAGCCCTCGCTGGTCGAGAACGCGCCCGACGACGGCGAGGACGAACGCGCGAGCGAGGCGATAGACCGGGTCGCAGCGGCGACGGACGCCGACGTCGTCGTCCAGCCCTACTGGGGCGCGTTGGAGGAGAAGGTCTACGCGCACTTACTCGACGCCGACATCGACGCGGTCGGCTTCGATTTCGTCGCGAATCAGGACGACAACCTCTACAACATACAGGAGTACGGCGCGACCGACGACGTCGCCCTCGGGCTCGCCGACGGGCAGAACACGCTCGTCGAGGACCCCGAAGCGATCCGCGACCGGGTCGACTGGGTCGAGGGCCAGCTCGGCGTCACCGAGTTCGAGACGATCTACCTGACGACCAACACCGAGACGTTCTACCTGCCCTTCGGCAAGTACGTGGAGAAACTCGAGGTCCTTGCGGAGGCCGCGGATCTCGCGGAGGTGCAAACAGCATGAGCACGAACGAGAACAAAGATCAGTTCCGACAGCCCGACCACGAGCACGACCACTTCCTGCTGACGACCGTCGTCGGCTCCTACCCCAAGCCCAAGTGGCTCAACCGCGCGAAGGAGCTCTACGAGGACGACGAGGCCGACTTCGACGAGGAGAACTGGCAGGAGGCGAAAGACGACGCCGCGCGCGTGATCACGGACGAGCACGAGCGCGCCGGCCTCGACGTCGTCGTCGACGGCGAGATGCGGCGCACCGAGATGGTCGAGTTCTTCGCCCACCGCATCGAGGGCTACGAGTTCAACGGCCCCGTCAAGGTCTGGGGGCACAACTACTTCGACAAACCCTCCGTGGTCTCGGAGGTCGAGTACGAGGACAGCTGGCTCGTCGACGAGTACGAGTTCACCGCGGCCGCCAGCGACCGGCCGGTCAAGGTCCCGATCACCGGCCCCTACACCCTCGCGAACTGGTCTTTCAACGAGGCCTACGAGGACGACGACGAACTCACCCTCGAGCTCGCCGACCTCGTCAACGAGGAGATCGAGAAGCTGGTCGACGCCGGCGCGCGCTACATCCAGATCGACGAGCCCGCGCTCGCGACCACGCCCGACGACCACGCGATCGTCGGCGAGGCCTTAGAGCACATCGTCGCCGACATCCCCGAGGAGGTCCGCATCGGCCTCCACGTCTGTTACGGCGACTACTCCCGGATCTACCCCGAGATCCTCGAGTTCCCGGTCGACGAGTTCGACCTCGAACTCGCCAACGGCGACTACGAGCAGCTCGACGTCTTCAAAGACCCCGAATTCACGAAGGACCTGGCGCTCGGTGTTTGCGACGCCCACGTCGCCGAGGTCGAGTCCGTCGAGCAGATCGAGGAGAACATCAAGAAGGGCCTCGAGGTCGTCCCGCCGGAACAGCTCGTCGTCTCGCCGGACTGCGGCGTGAAGCTGCTGCCCCGCGAGGTCGCATACGGCAAGATGGAGAACATGGTGCAGGCGGCCCGGAACGTCGAGGCGGACCTCGACGCAGGTAACATCGATATCGAGCGCGGCGCGCCGACACCGGCCGACGACTGACGATCCCGTCCGCGCAGTCCGCCGTCGGATTTTCCGGTCGCCGCTCAACGAGCGCGGCCGTCAGGGCAGATCGATGCTATCCAGCCCGTCAGCGCTGCCGACGACGATGGAGCCGTCGCGACGGACGACGATGCCGTAGCCGAACAGAGTGAGTTCGACGACGACGTCGTCTCCCGACCCGCCGTCGCTTCTGACCGTCTCGTCGACTGCGAACGTCAGCGACTCGAGTTGCGGCGGGTCGCCCTCGGTTTCCTCGAACGTCGGTTCCGGAATCTCCCGAATCGTCCCCTCGACGGTAAATGCGAGCACGTCCGGCGGCGAGTCGACGGCGCCGGGTCCGCCGTCCGTCGACGATCGAAGCTCGTCGACTCCGGTCGGGATCTCGTCTCTGTCGACCGTCGCGGCGCCGACGTCGACGGTCTCGAGGCGGAGCGTTGCCGGCCCCGTCAAGTCGATCGTGGCGGCCCCCGAATCGTCGCTCGAGACGGTTACCGCGACGGGACCCAGCGTGGCCCCTTCGAACTGGGCGAGCAGCGCCTCGGACATCGCCAGTCGCCCTTCGACGGAGATATCGAGTCGGTCGGACGACTCTACCTCGATCGTGCTATCAGTGAGCGTGACGTTCTCGTTCTCGCTGAAATCGACTGTGAGGCTCATAGGCAATTCACGGGCTGGTACGGTCGGCGGCCGTGAAACTGTGTCGTGTGTCGCGCAATTGAAACACACGAGTCCGGCGGCTGCGGTTGCTCTCCCACGGCAAAGCGATAACTACCGGGGCAGTGAACGGTCGTCCATGACCCTCGAGGTCGGCGTTCTCGGCTATCGGTTCATGGGCAAAGCGCACGCGAACGCGATGGCGCGGCTTCCGATGTTCTTCCCGGACGCGCCGGAGATCGAACGCAGCGTCCTCGTCGGTCGCGACGAGACGGCGCTGGAAGAGGCCGCCGACAGACTCGGGTTCGAATCGATCGCGACCGATTGGGCCGACGTCGTCGACGACGTGGACGTCTTCTACAACCTCGGGCCGAACCACGTCCATCCCGAACCGTCGATCGCCGCGCTCGAGGCGGGGACGCCGGTCTTCTGCGAGAAGCCGCTCGCGCCGACGCTCGAGACGGCGGACGTGATGGCCGAAACAGCCCGCGACGCCGGCGACGACGTGCCCGCCGGCTGTGCCTTCAACTATCGGTTCGTGCCCGCGATCCGGTACGCGAAGGCGCTGCTCGAGGCGGGCGAACTGGGCGAGATTCACCACGTCCGCGGGCGCTACCTGCAGGACTGGCTGGTCGATTCCGAGGCCCCGTGGTCGTGGCGCAACGACGCGGAGTTGGCGGGGTCGGGCGCGCTCGGTGATCTCGGTTCGCACTCGGTCGACCTCCTGCGATACCTGGTCGGGTCGGACGACCTCGCCGGTGAGATCGAGCGGGTCAGCGGCCACCTGCAGACGTTCGTCGACGAGCGCCCGGTCGAAGGCGGTGACGAGCGCCGATCGGTCACCGTCGACGACGCCTACACCGCGCAACTCGAGTTCGAGAACGGCGCGATGGGCACCTTGGAGGGGTCGCGGTTCGCGACGGGCCACAAGAACGACCACACCGTCGAGGTCCACGGCTCCGAGGGGAGCCTGAAGTTCTCGCTCGAGCGGCTGAACGAACTCGAGGTGCTCCGCGACGGGAACCGGGGCTACGAGACGATCCTGGTCACCGACGAGGACGATCCGTACGTCGACCACTGGTGGCCGCCGGGCCACGTCCTCGGCTGGGAACATACCTTCGTCCACGAGAACTACGAGTTCTTGAGCGCCGTCGCGGACGGCCGCGAGTTCGCACCCAGTTTCGCGGACGGACTCGCCGCCCAGCAGGTACTCGATGCGATCGAGGAGAGCGACGACCGTCGCGAGTGGGTTACACTCGAGTGAGAACGAGCGTATCGACGCGGCCTCGTGATCGGCCGCAGCACCCGCGCTGACCGCTCGTGAGAACACATTTGTACGACCGGCACGAAGTGACAACTGAATGTCTGGTCGGCTGCAGCGGTTCGTCGCCAAGGATTGCTGGCTGCTGATCGCGATCGTCACTCTCGCACTGACGAGTATCGCTGCAATTTTCGGGTTCGGAGGCCTTGCAGCGGCGATTTAGATCGTCGGCTGGTTCCTGTTCACGCCGATCTTCCTGTTCTGGGGTGAGGAGATCGCGACGACCCTCGAGGACGACGCTCCCGCGGCGACGACCGACGAGCCGGAAGCCGAGGCCGACCCGCTCGACGAACTGAAGCGTCGGTACGCGGCAGGAGAGATCGACGATGCGGAGTTCGAGCGCCGCCTCGAGCGACTGGTGGCGGTCGACGACCTACCCGACGAACTCGTCGGCGATTCGACTGCCCCCGAGGGTTCCGACGAACGCGAATACGAACAGGAGCGAGAGTAACAGCGGGAGGACACGGGGCCTGCCCGCGAGCGTCGCTTGCGGTCTCGCGCGGCGTTTCGTAACGTATTCGCCCGCGATCCGTCTCTCCCTGGACGATGGCAGTCTACGAGACGACGATCGACGTTCGCACCGACGACCTCGGTCGGAGCGGCCACGTCAACAACGCCAAGTTCGTCGCGTACTCCGACCTCGCTCGCGACCGGTACCTCGCCGAGCGCCACGGCTGCGGACTCGAGGATCTCTCGCACGCGGTCGTCCACCTCGAGATCGACTACGAGGGCCAGCTTCGGTCGCTGACGCCGATTACGGTCGGCATCGACGTGGCCGATGTCGGCGAAACGAGCTTCACGCTGACCTACGAGATCCGCGACGGCGACCGCGTCGCCGCGACGCTCACCACCGTCGCGGTCGTCCTCGACGGCGAAAACGAGTCGATGTCGATTCCCGAATCGCTCCGGGAGGGCCTCCTGTCGGACCGCGAGGCCGGCGAACTGCTCGAGTAGCGAGCCGCCTGCCGTTCCGATCGGCGTCGCCGGTTCGCTGCCGGCCGCTCAGGACTCGATCCGGCTGACCGTGTGGATCTCGTCGTACCGGACGCCCTTGTCATCGAGCGACTGGCCATCGAGTTCGACGTACTCCGGTTCGAAGCCGGTCACTTCGCCGGTGACGTCGAGCTGGTGGTCCTCGGTCCGTTCCGCGTTCCGGATCTCGACTGTGTCGCCGATTTCGACGTGGCTCTGCACTAACTCCGCGGCTCGTCGCTCGTCGGCGTCCGGTGGGATGGTCAGGTCGGTCATAGCGCGTGGTCGGTACCACCCCAACGGGGGTAGCCCTTCAGCCGGAATTCGCAACTCGAGCCCGCGATCGGACGACCGTTTTTGTAGGAACCGGCCCAAAAGGGATCGATGAAGACGATCAAGGACAGCGTCCACGACCACATTCAGGTCGACGGCGTCGCTCGCGACCTGCTGGACGCGCCGGAACTACAGCGCCTCCGGTCGATCAGCCAGCTCGGCACCGTCTCCCTGGTCTATCCCTCTGCCAACCACACCCGTTTCGAACACAGCCTCGGCGTCTACCACCTCGCCTGCGAGGCACTCGAGCACCTCGCGGTCGACGGACGGCGAGCCGAGCGGATCCGCGCCGCGGCCATCCTCCACGACGTGGGCCACGGGCCGTTCAGCCACAACCTCGAGTCGCTCACCCACCGGCGAACGGGCCGGTATCACGACGACGTCCACGGGTTGCTCGCGGACGGCGTCGTCGGGGACGTACTGCGCGAGCACGACCTCGAGCCGGACCGAGTAGCGGATCTGGTCGCCGGCGAGGGTCGGTTCGGCCAGTTAGTGTCGGGAGAGCTCGACGTCGACCGGATGGACTACCTGGTGCGGGACGCCCACCACACGGGTGTTCCCTACGGAACGATCGATCACGGCCGGCTGGTCCGGGAGCTGACCTTCGTCGACGGCGAACTCGTGCTCGACGAGGGGAACGTCCAGACCGCCGAGAGCCTGCTGGTCGCCCGGGCGCTGATGAACCCGACCGTCTACAGCCACGGCGTCGCCCGGATCAGCAAGGCGATGCTCCGCCGCGCCGGGGAACGGCTGCTGGACTCGCCGGACGCCGACGTCGACGCCGAGATCCTCCAGCGGATGGACGATCACGATCTGATCGCGGCTCTCCGCTCGTGTGCGGCGACCGGCGAGTTCTCCCGGCGGCTGGATCAGCGCGACCTCTTCAAGCGGGCGGTGTGGGCCGAGATCGACGACGTCCCTGGCGGGATCATCGAGGCCGACCACGGGACGATCCGCGAGTTCGAGCGGGAGATCGCCGATCGGGCGGACGTCGATCCGGCACACGCTATCCTCGACGTGCCGAGTCGGCCGTCGATGACCGAGTCGACGACGCGCGTGATGGTCAACGGCGACGTTCGTCGGCTCGGCCAGCAGTCGCCGCTGGTCGAGGCGCTGCGGGCGGCCCAGTACTCGCAGTGGCGGCTCGGCGTCTACTCGCCGCCGGCGCTGCGCGATCGGGTCGGCCGGGCCGCGGTCGAGGTCCTCGGGCTCGACATCGACGGCGCGCTGGTCAGCGAAGTCCGAGACGGACTCGACACGACGCTGGACGAGTTTGTCGACTGACCGGATCTCGAGGCCGGCTTGCGGAGCCGTCGGCGAGGACGGCCCCGGACCCGATGAGTGAAATGAACGGGATAAATCAAGTCTGGAAAGCCGACAGCTGTCGTCCGAGTTCGACCGAGCAACGATCGGAGGGCGAAATCGGGTCGGACGTAGCGCCACGGGTAGCGGCGGCCGAAATTGGACACACCGTTGCCGGCGTCTTCGGATCGATCGCCGGTGTACTCGGCCTCGTGGTCGTCAGCACGACCGCGTTCTTCTGATCGATGGCTCGCCACCACTCGAGCGATCCCACGGCGAACCGTTGAAGGGACTGACCGCGAACGGTTTCGTATGGAACGAACGGGAACGATCCTCCGCGGCCCCGAGTTCGACCCCATCGAGGGACGCGTCGTCGTCGACGACGAGGGACGCATCGCGGCCATCGAGGAGGAGTCCGTCGAGAGCGACGACATCATCCTGCCGGCGTTCGTCAACGCCCACACCCATATCGGCGACTCGATCGCCAAGGAGGCCGGCGGCGGCCTCTCGCTCGAGGAACTGGTCGCGCCCCCGGACGGGCTGAAACACCGGCTGCTCCGGGCGGCCGACCGCGACGAACTCGTGAGCGCGATGCGGCGGTCGCTGTCGTTCATGGAGCAGGCGGGGACCGCGGCCTGTCTGGACTTCCGCGAGGGCGACGTCGAGGGCGTTCGGATGCTCGAGGACGCCGCGGACGGCCTCGAGGTCGACGCGCTCTCGTTCGCGCGGGGCTCCGTCGACGCGATGCGCGCGGGCGACGGCTTCGGCGCGAGCGGGGCCAACGATTCCGAGTTCGGCGACGAGCGGGCGGCGACCCGCGAGGCGGGGAAGCCGTTCGGCATCCACGCCGGCGAGGTCGACGAAAGCGACATCGATCCCGCGCTGGACCTCGAGCCCGACTTCCTCGTCCACATGGTCCACCCCGAACCGCGCCACCTCGAGCGGATCGCCGACCAGGAGGTACCGATCGTCGTCTGTCCGCGCTCGAACCTCGTCACCGACGTCGGGCTCTCCCCCTACGCGGAACTCGCAGAGCGGACGACGCTCGCTCTCGGCACCGACAACGTGATGCTCAACTCGCCGTCGATGTTCCGCGAGATGGAGTTCCTCGCGAAACTGTCCGCGCTGCCGGCCGACGAAATCCTCCGGATGGCGACACTCAACGGGGCTGAGATCGCCGACCTCGAGTACGGCCTCCTCGAGCCGGGCCGAGAGGCGCGACTGCTGGTGCTCGACGGTGACTCGGACAATCTCGCTGGAGCGCGGGACCCGGTTCGGGCCGTGGTTCGCCGGGCCGGCGTCGACGACGTTCGGGAGGTCGTCTACGGAGTCGGCGGCGACGGCGAGCGCAACGACTGACGCTCAGTCGAGTCGTTCGGACGTTTCGGCGTGCGCCCGCGATAGTTCGACGTACCGGTCGGCCGTCGCTCCGAGGTGCGGATCGTCGATCTCCGTCTTCGGTTCTGCGGGCGTACCGGCGACGAGCGTCGACGGTGGGATCTCGGTTCCCTCGGTGACGACGCTGCCGGCTGCGACGACCGCCCCCTCGCCGACGTGGGCGCCGTCGAGGACGACCGCGTTCATCCCGACCAGCGCGCGCTCGGCGACGGTCGCGTCGTGGACGATAGCGCTGTGGCCGACGGTCGAGTAGGGCTCGAGTTCGGCCTCCTCGTGGAGGACGGCGTTGTCCTGAACGTTCGCGCCCTCGCCGACGACGATCGTCCCGTGATCGCCCCGAAGCGTGGTGTTCGGCCAGACGCTGGCTTCGTCCTCGATGACGACGTCGCCGATGACGACCGCGGCCTCGTCGACGTGCGCGGAGTCGGCCACCTGCGGTTCCGTCCCGTCGAATGATCGGAGCATGCTCGTGTCTGTCTCGAGCGCCGTCTTGAAGCTGACCATCGGGGACGGTCTTCCGGCATCGGTGTTACTCTGCATACATCTATTTCCAATGCCAATACAATTCGGCACTAGGACTAATGCGCGGAGCGTGCAACCCGGTATATGGCGGCAGGGTGCTGTCCGCACGGACCGCAGCGTGTCGCCGTGTCATCCCCCCGAACCACTTCGGTTCGGTATCCCCCCTTTCGCTCCCCGCTACCGGGTCTTCGGCCGTCCACACCGATCAGCAGCCACACTGCCGCGGCCTCAGAACGCGTCGCCCTCGAAGCTCGTCTCCGCGTGCAGGCTCTCCTTGAGCGCGTCGTGGACCTTGCAGAGTTCGAACGCGCGCTCGACGATCTCTGCGCCGGTATCGTCGTCCACGTCGGCTTCGACGCTGATATCGAACCGAACCGACTCGAGTTTGTCGTCGTCGTTGAGTTCGCCGGTCGTCTCGATCTCGATCCGTCCGAGGTCGTCGGCCCCGCGCTGTTGCCCGCCGACCCGCAGCGCCGGGACGTAACAGGAGCCGTAGGCCGCCAGCAGCGACTCGAGCGTATCGGGGGCGTCCTCGCCGTTCGCGTCGATCGTCGTCTCGAAGTCGCGGATCTCGTTAGTCGCGCTGTACCCCTCGCCGGAGACGGTAGTGACCTGTTTCGTCATGCAATCGAGCGGTCCACGAGCGGCGCTGTAAACGTTGGTGGTGCCCGGCGGTCGGTCGAAATCGGGATCGATCGTCGCGCCCGCGGTGGCCCGCCGGCGACTGGCTGCGGTCTCAGAGACCAGCACTGTCGGCCGTCGTGCCCGCAGCGATGGACCCTGCGTTTGCAGCGGGAGTCGGTTTCCCCCCCGCGCTCGAATGCGAGAAACGGAATATGAGTGGCTTCAACGCGCGATCGGCGAACAAACTCAGCATCGCCTCGACGCTCATCGACAGCGTACTGGCGTTCCGACGCGGGCGTCCGAAGAGCGGCCTCTTGCTCCTCGGGGCGGCCGCGCTCTCGTCTCGAGTTCCCGGCATCGGCACGATCACGTCCCTGGTTCTCCGACTCGCTCGGCGGCTCCGGTGACTCGAGTGATCGCATGGTCGACGTAACTGGCCATCTCGGGATGGCCCTGCTGTTCGCCGCGCCGGCGTGGATCGTCTGGGGCCGACGAGCAGCGCTCGGGTTCACGGGGTTCGCCCTCCTGACGGCGATGCTCCCCGACACCGACCTGATCCTTCAGGGCTTCCTTCCGGTGACCCATCACGGCGTGACTCACACCGTGGTGTTCGTCGTGATGATGAGCATCCTCGCCGGCGTGTTCGCCGCGAGGTGGCTCACCGCGTGGCTCAACGCTCACCGCTGGATCCGAAGTACCGAGATCGCGGCCGAGACGGTCTTCATCTTCGCGACGACGGGGCTGGTCGTCGGCGGAACGAGTCACCTGTTCGCCGATATACTCTCCGCGCCGGACATCGCGGCCCCGCTCGAGCCGCTCTGGCCGTTCTATCGCGAGCCGATCATCGTCGACGTCATCTACTACGATTCGCCGATCTGGAACTTCGGCCTGATCGCCGTCGCCATCGGTCTCCACCTGGTACTCGCCCGATACAGGAGCTATCCGCTCGATACGCGCTATCGGATCGGGAACCGAACGGGGGGCGACAGCGATACCACGCGACGGGCAGCAGGCGACCAGTTCGAGTAAGGGGTTTCGTCGCTTCCGGTCGCTGGTCGCGGATTTCTCGGAAGCGAAAAAACAGCCGGTCGAATCGCGACGCTCGGCGGCGATCAAGACTCGAGTTCGAACGGTTCGTCGGCCTCGAGTGCGTGGACCTCGGCGTCGCTGCCCGTCGCTTTGACCTCGCTTTCGAACTCCTCGGGGTCCTGCTCGATCGGCGGGAAGGTGTCGTAGTGCTCCGGGAAGGCGTGGTCGACGTCGAGCCAGTCGACGGCGACGGCGGCCTGCCACGGGCCCATCGTGAAGTGATCCCCGATCGGCACCGTCGCGGCGTCGGGCTCGAGATACGGGCCGACGACCTCGCGCATCTCGGTCATGAGGCTGGTGTCGCCGGCGTTGTAGAACGTCGTCGACTCCTCGTCGCTGACCTGCGTCGGCTTGGTATCGGAGACGACGAAGCCGGCGGGCATCCCGCCGCTCGCGTCGTTTTCGGTCATGATCCCGTTCGTGTGGTCGGCCCGGACCATGGTGACGTAGGCGTCGCCACATTCGACGGTGCCGCCGAGGTTCATCCCCATGCCGCCGACGGCGTCCTCGAAGCCGAACTCCTCCTGACAGTACGACGTGAGCTCCGGCGTCGCGACCAGCGTCGCGTCGGAGAACGCACCGGCGTCGGCGATGTGGTCGGCGTGGCCGTGGGTCAACAATACGTAGTCGGGCGTCTCGAGGTCGTCGGGCTCGAGGTCGGTCTTCGGATTGTCGAAGAACGGATCCATCAACAGCGACGTCTCGCCTACGGTGACGTGCCACGTCGAGTGGCCGTGCCAGGTGAGTTCCATAGCAGTCCCACGGTTCGGTCGAAAACAACTTAAAACGGCCGGGGCCGGCAACGTGGACGCCGGCCACCGATCGTCCGGCGCGGCTTCGTCGCCACCACTGCCCTCAATGAGCAATTGATCGCTCGAGATAGCCGTGTACTATCACCAATGTTTATACGTTGCCTGGGGGCATGATAGAAAGCCGCACGCGAACTGACACACCACGCATGCGGTCCGGGATCGTATCCCGGTCGACCACCTCACCGCTCTCGCCGTCTCGGTAGTACCGTTCGACCGTTCGCGACGACGGCCCCTGTCGGCCAATTTTTCGGCCGCGAACGTCGCGGTTTCGCCTCGATCGAGCACGAACCGCAATGCCGTGTCGTTTTTTATCCGGGGCCCGTACGGCGACTATGCTCGCACTGACGCTCGAGGAGTTCATGGTAGAGTTAAACGACGGCGCGATCAAGAACGTCGGTCCCAACAACAAGGCGGCCACGGTAAAACTGTTCGACGTCGAGTCGACCGAGGCCCGCGAGTTCGGCGACAAGCGCGTCAAACTCGTTTTCGAGGACGAGGACGACAACGAGATTCAGGTCTCGCTGTTCCCGGAAGACGTTCGGGCGCTCGCCGACGATATCGAGGCACTCGAGGACGAATCGGCCGTTTTCGACTGACTGCGGCGCGGTGCCGCCGCCGCGACCGTCGCTCGCGGTACGAACGCATTTCGACAACCGTTTTAGGGCGAAACTGCTTGGTCCGAGTAGATGGGTAACTGTATCATCTGCGGCACTCCCGTTGACGGCGAGATCTGCGAGAGTCACGAGGAGGATGCCGTGTTCGAATTCCGCGGCACCGCCGCCTCACAGCTCACCCCCGGCCGCTACTACCGGGGAACCGTCGATGGGTACGCCGACTTCGGTGTCTTCGTCGACATCGGAGATCACGTCACCGGCCTGTTGCACAGAAGCGAACTCGACCGACGACTCGAGAGTCTCGACTGGGAACCCGGCGACGACGTCTTCGTCCAGGTTCTCGACGTCCGGGACAATGGTAACGTCGACCTCGGCTGGTCGATCCGCCAGCGCGAACGCGAGTTCCGCGGGAAGCTGATCGAGACGGCCGACGACGAGTACCAGCCAGAGGACGAGAGCGAGACCGAGGAGTCGTCGACCGAGACGACCACCGAGAGCGAACTCGAATCGGCCGACGAAAGCGATGCGTCGGCCGGCGAGTTGCAGGCGGCCGCCGAGGAGTCGGAGACCGATTCCGAACCGGAACCGAACGCCGACTCCGTCGACGACGGCCAACCCGCGGCCGCCGAAACGGCCGGCACCGTCGCGAGCAGCGGTTCCGTCGCGACCGAGTCCGCCGCCGCCTCGACGCCGACGGCCGAGGACGCGGCAGACGCCGACACCGAGTCCGAGCCGGAGCCCGCGCTCAACCGGACGACCATCGACGCCATCGAGAACCAGGTCGGCAGCGTCGTCCGCCTCGAGGGCGAGATCACCGGCGTCCGCCAGACCAGCGGCCCGACGGTCTTCGAACTCAGCGACGAGACCGGCACCGTCGAATGTGCGGCCTTCGAGGAGGCCGGCGTTCGCGCCTATCCCCAGGTCGAGATCGACGACGTCGTCGCCCTCGAGGGCGAGGTCGAACACCACCACGGCGACCTGCAGGTCGAGACCGAGACTCTCGACATCCTCGAAGGCGAGGACCGAGAGACGGTCGTCGACCGCCTCGAGAGCGCGATCGAGGAGGAGGCCCGTCCGGCAGACGTCGCCCCGCTGGCCGACCACGAGGCCGTCGCGGCCGTCGAGGACAGTATCGCAGATGCGGCGACCGCGATCCGCCGGGCCGTCATGGAGGCGCGCCCGATCGTCGTCCGCCACGGTGCGACCGCCGACGGCTACGTCGCCGGGGCCGCCATCGAGCGCGCCGTCCTGCCGCTGATCCGCGAGAAACACACCCGCGACGACGCGGAGTATCACTACTTCGAGCGCCGCCCGCTCGACGGCCGCGTCTACGACATGGACGCCGCCACCAGCGACGTCACCTCGATGCTCGAGGCCCGCGACCGTCACGGCGAGCAGCTTCCGCTCGTCGTGCTGGTCGACGCCGGCTCGACCATCGAGTCCATCGACGGCTACGAACTGCTCTCGCTGTACGACGCCGACGCGCTCGTCATCGACGACAGTCGCGCGGACGAACAGATCACCGACGCGGTCGACGTCGCCGTCGCACCGTCGCTGGCCGGCGTCGATGTCGACGACGTGACCTCGGCCGCGCTCGCAGCGAACGTCGCCGCCCACGTCAACGACGACGTCCGCGCCGACCTCGAGCACCTCCCCGCGGTCAGCTACTGGGAGAACACTCCCGACGCGTACCTCGAACTCGCTAGCGAGGCCGGCTACGACGAGACCGGCATCTCCGAGCGCCGCGAGGCCGTCGCGCTCGAGGCCTACTATCAGTCCTACAAGGACAAGCGCGAACTCGTCATCGACCTGCTGTTCGGCGACGACGAGTCCGACCGACCACGAAACGGCGACCTGGCCGCCCACGTCTCCGAGCAGTTCCGCGACAAGCTCGAGACCGAACTCGAGACGGCGCGCGAGAACCTCTCCGTGCGAGGGATCAACGGCGTTACCGTCTCCGTGCTCGACACGGACGCCTTCACGCACCGATACAACTTCCCGACGACGATCCTGCTGCTGGACGCGCTCCACCGCGGCGAACGCGACCGGACGGACCCGCCGTACGTCACGCTCGGCGTCGGCGACGACGAACTCCACGTCCGCGCGACCGAACCCGTGAACGTGCGCGACCTCGGCGACGCGATCGCCGAAGCCGTGCCTAACGCCGGTGTCAGCGTCGTCGGCGGACAGGACGGGCACGTCGAATTCCTGCCCGGCGAACGCGATGCGGTGCGCGAGGCAGCCCTCGAGGCGCTCGGCGAGACGCTCGCGTAAGACTCGTCTTCTCCGTCGTCCGCTCGATCGACCAGCGACAGCGCCCGTCGAGCCGCCCACGCTGCCACCGGTTCGAGGTGCATATTACCTTCGCGACGCCAATCCGAACGCATGGACGTCGACGTCGTCGGTCTCGCCGAATCGCTCCGCGAGGAAGCCGAGCGAGCGAACGAGCGCCGCCTGCTGATTCTCGCCGGTCCTCGCGAGCGCGGGTACGACGCCCTCGAGTCGATCCTCGACGCCCTTCCCGTTCCTATCACCGAGACCACGCTGGTCGGTCCCGACGATCGGTTGCGCTGTGAGCAGCTCCCGCAGGCCAACGCGGGGGAAATCCTCGGGACGACCCGGGAACTGGTCGTAATCGACGCCCACGACGAACTCCGGCCCAACGCGCTCGGAAAACTCGTCGGAGCGGTCGACGGTGGCGGCCTGCTGGTTCTCCTGACGCCAGCGCTCGAGTCGTGGCCGGACCGCCGCGACGGGTTCGACGCTTCGCTGGCCGTTCCCCCGTTCGAACTCGAGGACGTGACCGGCCGCTTCCGCCGTCGCCTCGTCGACGCGATGCGGGCACACCGCGGGATCGCCATCGTCGACCTCGAGCGCGACCGACTCGAGGCCGACGGACTCACCGAGCCGGCTCCGAGGCTGGCGACGGAGTCGCCGACGGCGCCTCCGGATCATCGGTTTCCGGCCGCCGCCTACGGAGCCTGCCTGACGAGCGATCAGGCCGACGCCGTCGGAGCCATCGAGACGCTATTCGAGACCGATCGAGTCGTCGTCCTCGAGGCCGATCGTGGGCGAGGCAAGTCCAGCGCGGCGGGGCTGGCGGCGGGCGCGTTCGCAGCTGCAGGTGAGGACGTTCTCGTGACGGCACCCGCCGCGCGGAACGCGAGCGAGCTGTTCGACCGAGCGGGCGAACTCTGCCGGACGCTCGCCGACGAGCACGACGACCGCGGGCCGACGATCGATCCCCGACGAATCGACACCGCTGCCGGCGGCTCCGTTCGATTCCTCGAGCCCACTGCCGCCGTCGACGCGTGTGAAGCGGCAGATATTGTCATCGTCGACGAGGCCGCCGCGCTTCCGGTCGCGACACTCGAGGCGCTCCTTTCGGCCGACCGCGTCGCGTTCGCGACGACGATCCACGGCTACGAGGGGGCCGGACGCGGCTTTTCCGTCCGATTTCGGGACCGACTCGCCGAGAGCGATCACGAGGTGACCGATCGCACGCTCGTCGAGCCGATCCGGTACGCGGCCGGCGACCCCGTCGAAGCGTGGGCCTTCCGCGCGCTACTGCTCGACGCCAATCCCCCGGTCGAGCCGCTCGTGACCGACGCTGCGCCCGAAACGGTCGCGTATCGATCCCTCGAGCCCGACGACCTTCTCGAGGACGAGATTCTGCTCCGCGAGGCCTTCGGCCTGCTCGTCCTCGCCCACTACCGGACCGAGCCCAACGACCTCGCTCGGCTGCTCGACGCGCCGAACCTCGAGGCACGCGCGCTGGTCCACGACGGCCACGTCGTCAGCGTCGCCCTGCTCGCCCGGGAGGGGAACCTCTCGGCCGAGACCCGTTCGATGATGTACGAGGGCGGCCGCGTCCGCGGGAACATGCTCCCGGACGTGCTGACGAGCCAACTGCGCGACGAGGCGGCGGGCGAGCCGGCCGGGCTCCGCGTCGTTCGCATCGCGACCCACCACGCCGCGCGGTCGCGCGGGCTGGGCTCGCGCCTGCTCGAGTGCGTCCGCGACGAGTTCGGATCCGAGATCGACTGGCTCGGCACCGGCTTCGGCGCGACGCCCGGCCTCCTCGAGTTCTGGCGGGCGAACGACTATCGGACGGTCCACGTCTCGACGACCCGCAACGACGCCAGCGGGGAGTACTCCGCGCTCATGCTCGCGCCGACGAGCGAGGCGGGGCGGGCGCTCCACGATCGCCACGCGGACTGGTTCGCACGCCGGTTCGCTGCACTCTGTTCCGACGCGCTCGACGACCTCGAGCCCGACGTGGCCCGCGCGGTGCTTCGAAGCGTCGGTGACGAGTCGGGGCCGCCGCTCGAACTCTCGGATCACGAGTGGCGCGTCGTCGCGGGCGCCGCCTACGGACCCGGGCTGTTCGACGTCGATCCCGGCCCGTTCCGCGAACTCGTCGTTCGATACTTTGTGGACGATCCCGCCAGCGTCAACCTGACCGATCGCGAGGAGCGGCTGCTCGTCCTGCGAGCGTTGCAGGCGCGGGACTGGGACACCGTCGCCGACCGCCTCGCGTATCCCTCCGCCGGCCAGTGTATGCGGGCGCTCGGCGACGCCTTCCGTCCGCTCGTGGACCGCTACGGCGGAGACGCCGCGCTCGAGGTCCGCGATCGACTCGCCGACGAGTAACGAGGAATCGGGTGGAGGGGATGCAGCCACCCCTCGTTGCCGCGACGGCGGAGCGATTTTTCACGCAGCCCTCTTGGAACGTTCAGTACAGAGCAAGCAGTTACCGAAGCGGCAATCGATCTATCCGAACTATGCCAAAAGCCGCCTGCTGAATCTAGAGGCTGGAATCAGCATAACAGCTTGCTGGTTCCTGTAGGCCGGCCAGTCATAGATTGGTAGTTATCTGGATTGTTTCTCCAGCGAATCCTCCCGTTCGGCGATTCCAAGTAATAACAGTGCTGTACCGAGAAGCGCCGTGTTCTTGAGCAAGTGGAACATTTCCCGTTGTTTCTGTTCGGGGTCATCAACGGCCCAGAAGTTATGCATTGGCGGGGTCACACCCAGAAAGAACGTCACCACGGCACTCGTGGCGAGGTCCCACCCTCGCCAGAGAATGATCCCGACACTGCCGACCAGCAAGAGTATCCCACCATAGACCCACCGGCCCAGCCGGAAAAGTGTCGTCTGGGGGAATTGCTTTCGAATCCGTTTGCTCGCTGATAGTCCGTGACTGTTCAGCAGGTTCAGTCACCAGTCGCTGTCGGAGTCACCCAACCACATGAAGAAGTTCGTCAACCTAGTATTTAGAAATAGTGTCCATCTGTATTCACCATCCGTAACGAACAGCCGTGTGATACCGGCCAGAAGAGAGCCTATCGATCAAGGGTGTACGGCAATTCACGACTCTATAATGGAGTGATCTCAGTCCTAAATACGCGCTCTGTATCCAACAATACCTGAAAGAATTCTCGGGTCACTGCTAAGAAAACGTGCTGAATACAGAGGGTGTGTCTTTCAGGGGTACTCAGAACGATTCGTCCGGTTCCTCGCTTTGCTCACCGAGTGCTGGCGGCGTGCGATCACTGTAGCCTTTGCGTCCAATGGCGCCTTCAGGGACGTTGCTGAAGATGGCTGCACGGGCTTCCGTAGCCGAATTGAACTGCTCCTCAGGCACCGGGCTCAGCACCTCCGCAAGCGTCTGTTCGCCGTTTTGGAACCCGAGGACCGCACTTCCGTATGCCTCGACCAGTTCTTCGCACGTCGTCGGATACTCGTGCTGATCAAGCTGGTGGGCGAGGGGGCCGAATTCGATCCCAAGTTCTCTGACGTGTTCGCGATCAGTTGGGTCGGACATTACGGAGCATTCTCCATCATCGATCATAATAAACACCGCACGTAATTTCTCGACTTGTTTAGTTCGTCACAGATGATTATTACGCGCTCTGCATTCAGCACGACTCTTTGAAGAGATACGCTGGTTGGCAGGAATCCCAGGGGTCAATAAGCAGCTGTACTTATTGCACGCTCGAGATCACCGCTCTGCCTCACATCGAGTTTTCGAGTACAGTACTCGCGGTACAGGAATACCGCACATCGAATAG
Source organism: Natrinema sp. 1APR25-10V2 (assembly GCF_031626495.1). NCBI lineage: Archaea > Methanobacteriati > Methanobacteriota > Halobacteria > Halobacteriales > Natrialbaceae > Natrinema > Natrinema sp. 1APR25-10V2. The sequence goes on along the minus strand of NZ_JAMQOJ010000002.1, from coordinate 501,334 downwards.
GGAGATTCACGCTCAGAACAGTCGCCGCAGCAGCCACTCCGGTGCCAGATCGAGGAACCCCGCGATCAGCCGCCAGCGTCGCGTCACGTAGGCGTGATTTCGTTGTTTCCGGATCGCTCGAGCGATCTGATCCGCAGCCGTCTCGGGTGAACACTCCCAGAACCCACCAAGCGAGAGCTTGGTGTCGACGAACCCCGGCTCGATGGTCGTGATCGTCACGTCCGCGTCCCGCTGGGCCTGTCGGCTGCGCAGTCCCTCTAGGTACGTCGAGACGTAGGCCTTCGAGGCGTTGTACGCCTGCACGTTGCCGGTTCCGAAGTGGGCCGCGACCGAGGAGATTCCCACGAGGTGGCCGTCGGTCGCGCTGGCGTGGTCGGGCGTGCCCTCGAAGTACTCCATCGCCGCCGTCGCGATGGCGGTGAAGCCGCGGACGTTGACGTCGATCGTCTCGCGTTCGGGTTCCCACTCGAGGTCGCGGTTGACGTGGGCGACGCCGGAGCTGATGACGACGACGTCGACCGAGGACATGGCCGCGGCGAGTTCGAAAAAGCCCTCGCGGGCGTCGTCGGTGTCGGTGACGTCGATCGTCGCGACGTACGTCTTCGTCGGTAGCTCCGAACCGATCTGTCGCATCCGTTCGGTTCGCCGGGCCGCCATGCCGATCTCGTAGCCGTCGTCGGCGAGCCGGCGGGCCAGCGCCTCGCCGATACCCGACGACGCGCCGACGATGATCGCTCCGCGCTGTTGGGTCATACCCACACGTTCGGTGCCTGATACCTAACAGTACTGAAGGCAGTACGGTTTTGCCGTCGTCGGCCGTCTGGACGGGTATGGTCGACATCGTTACCGTCCTCGCGATCGCCGTGCTCCTCGGCGCGATCGTCGGGGCGGCCGTCCCGATGGTTCCCAGCGGCCTCCTCTCGCTCGCCGGACTCGGCCTCTACTGGTGGGGAGCCGGGTTCGCCGAACTGAGTGCCCTCACGTTCTTCGTGCTCGCCCTCATCGCCTTCGTGACGATGCTCGTCGAGTTCTTCGGCGGCTCGATCGCCGCGAAAGCCGGCGGCGCGTCCTGGCTGACCTCCGCCGCCGCGGCCGTCGTCGGTATCGCCCTCATGCTCGTCACCGGCCCGCTCGGGCTGCTCGTCGGCCTCTTCGGCACGGTCTTCGCCCTCGAGTTCGTCCGAGAGGGAGAACTCGAGGGGAGCGTGCGGTCGGCCCTCTACACGACGGTCGGTACCCTCGCGTCGACGGCGGTCCAGGTCCTGCTGACCACGTCGGTCCTCTTCGGGTTCGTCGTCGGTGTCTTCCTGCTCTGAGGGAAACGCTGAAGTCGTGGGTGTCGTTGGCACGGACGATGGAGTGTTCCGAGGCCGACTGCGATCGCCCCGCCGCGGTCGAGTTGCATATCCCCTGGGACGAGAATCGGCTCGTCTGCGCCGCCCACGCTCGCGTGCTGGGCCGACAGGACGGGGTCGTGGCTGACCCGGATCCGGATTCGGGTGAGGAGTTGCTCGAGTGAGCCGATCGGCGCTGCGGCGCACCGACCGGGCCGTCACTCGATACTCAGGGTTACCCGTCTTTCAGCCGCGAGTAGGCACTTCTCGGATCGGGATTGATCGGGGCCACGACAGGAACCACCGCCACTCGAGGCGATGCCGGTACCTCCCCCGGCGCGCGATTCGAGCCACGGTGCGTTACTTCGGCGTGCCGTTCGAAGACGCGACCGTGACCGTCGGCGACCGGGATCCAGTCTCAACCGACGAGACGGGACGGGACGCTATGCGCTGGCCCTCGAGTTCGGCGCGTACACGCTCACGGTCGGGTTGCGGTCGCGGCGGTCCTCGAGGCGGTCCGAGTTCACGATCTGAGGGGGCAACGATCTCGAATATCGCGACTCGTCAAATCAGGGATGCGCGTAGTACGCGACCGTCTTCTCGTCGTCCTCGTGACGATCAATTCTCGCGAAGCCGACGCGCTCGAACTGGACCATTTCGTCCGGCTCGAGGTCGCCGACCCCCGGTTCAGCTCGTCCAGTCACGTCGCCGTCCATCGTCCGCATGCGGACGGGAACGCTCTCGCTGGCGGGCACCCAGTGGACGACATCCACGTCGCCTTCGCGGACGACGTCGATGTCCTCGCCCGTGTACTGGAGGGTATCGCGCGTGAACTGGAAACAGCCCAGCCCCTTGAGCCAAATACGCTCCTCGCGCCCGGGGAGATCCTCGGACTCGAGCAGGACCGAGTCGCCGACGGGAATCTCGCGGACGCCGCGCTCTTCGTGGTTGGGGTGCAGCGGCGGGTTCGCCTCGTCGGGTGGGCTCCCGCCGAGGGGAATCTGGTTGCCGTCGCGGACCAGGAAGCGCCGGTCGGTCTCCTCGTCGATCAGGTCGCGGTTGTTCGCGTAGATCGAACTCATCGCGAGGTCGACGTCGCTGGTCGAAGTGCCGAGGCCGGTCATCGCATCGACGATAGCCTCGCCGCGGATGCCGCGCCGGCGCAGGCTCTTCAGCGTCGGCGCTCGGGGGTCGTCCCAGCCGTCGAGTTCGCCGGCCGCGATCAGTTCGGAAATGGTCGACGTACTCATTTTCACGTCGTAGTCGTCGAGCTGGACGTGGCCCCAGTGGATCACTTCCGGGTACTCCCAGTCGAAGTAGTCGTAGACGAAGCGCTGGCGCTTCGCGGAGTCCTGCAGGTCGATCCCGCGGATGATGTGGGAGATCTCGAGCAGGTGGTCGTCGACACCCGACTGGAAGTCGAGCATCGGCCAGCAGCGGTAGTCGCTCGCTTCCTCGCGGGGGTGGGGCGTGTCGATCATCCGGAAGGCGACCCAGTCCCGCAGCGCGGGATTCTTGTGTTCGATGTCGGTCTTGACCCGCAGGACCAGCTCGCCGCTGCTGTACTCGCCGTCGATCATGGCCTCGAACTCCTCGAGCACCGTGTCCGCGTCCTTGTCGCGGTGCGGACAGGGCTCGCCCGAGTTCTTCAGTTCGGAGAACTCCTCGCCTGAACACGAGCAGGTGTAGGCCCCGCCCAACTCGATCAAGTCGCGGGCGTGGTCGTAGTAGGTCTCGAGGCGGTCGCTCGCCTTGTAGATCGCGTCGGGTTCGAAGCCGAGGTAGTCCAGATCCTCGAGAATCGCGTCGTAGGCCTCGAGATCGGGCCGCTTGGTTTCGGGGTCGGTGTCGTCGAACCGGACGCAGAACCAGCCATCGTAGCGCTCGCGATAGGTGCCGATGACGGCGGGCATCCGGGCGTGGCCGACGTGCCACGGGCCGTTGGGATTGGGGGCACACCGCATCCGGACCTCGTCGTACTCGTCTGCGTTGGGAAGGTCCGGCAGGTCGTGTTCGTCTTCCTCGTCCTCGGCCTCGATTTCGGCGAGCTCCTCGGGTGCGATCTCCTCGAGGCGGGCGCGCTTGTCTTCGTACGAGAGGTCGTTGACCCGGCCGATGACGCCGCCGGCGATGCCCGGAATCTCGTCGCCGTGCTCGCGGAAGTCGGGGTTGTCGCCCATCAGCGGCCCCATGATCGCGCCGACGTCGGCGTCGCTCTCGTGTTTCACGGCGTTCAGCAGCGCGTGCTTCTCCGCCTCGCGCTCGACGCGCTCGCGTAACTCGTCGTTCATTACCGAGCGGTATTCGCGCCCGGCCCAAAACCCTCGCGATTCGCGGCCTCTCCCGACGCGTCAGTCCTCGAGGTCCTCCTCGTAGACCCGCGTGTTGAGGACGTTGCTCATGAGGATCATCGCAGCCGAGTCCGCCGCGGACATCCCCTCCGATTCGTTGGTGCTGTTGCCCCCTTCGGTACCGTTACCGCCGCCCGTCGCGGTCGTCTCGTTGTCGCCGTCACCCGAACTGCCGTCGCCCGAGTCGCTGTCACCCGAGCTGCCAGCGACGGCTTCGTTGTACCGCTCGCACCACTCGGTCTTGACGCCCCAGCCGCGGGCCTGACCGTCGAATGGGTTCGCGATTTCCGCGTAGAGCATGCCGACATCGGCGTCGTTTTTCACGAGGTTCTCGTTTTACACCGTCGTGATGATCTCGATTTCGGTCCTCGAGTCGGACTCGGTCGTCGCACTCGAGCGGTATCGCAGTACCAGATCGGAGCCGTCCCACCGGAGCGACTCGACCGGAATGTCGTTTCGCTCGACGAGCGTGTAGAACTCGCCGGGCGTCCCCTCGCGCGGCTGGCTCGGTTCTTCGGGTTCGATCTCGTTCGATTTCGAGGTTCCGAGCAGCGATCCCGTACAGCCGGCGGTCGCGACCGAGCCGGCTGCGGCGGCCGTGCTGAGAAATCGGCGGCGGGAGCGGCCGGTCTCCGGGCCGCTGGAGGCGTCGTCAGTCACGTCCGTCGATCGGGACGGTATCGGCAAAAAGACCCGGACGATATCGAACGGTGAGTTCGGCCGCCGCTCGAGGACCGTTCCGCGAAAAACGATTGCAAGCCCCGGACGCGTCAGTAGCCGCGCTCGATCAGGTAGTGAGCGATCTCACAGAGGAGGTCGCGGGCGTCGTTGTCCGGCAGGACCTCGAGTCGCTCTTTCCCCTGTTCGACGAGTTCGCTGGCGGTGTCGTTGGCGTACGAGATCGAACCGGCCGCCTCGAGTTCGGCGACCGCGTCGTCGATCTCGGCCTCGGTGACCGCGTCCACGTCGTCGGTGTCGACCAGACTGTCGACGTCGACGCCCTGTTCGCGAGCGTGGACCGTGATCAGCGTCTGTTTGTTCTCGACGAGGTCGCTCCCTCGCTGCTTGCCGAGTTGTTCGCTGGGGACCGTCAGATCGAGGACGTCGTCCTGGATCTGGAACGCGCGGCCGATGTCGAGGCCGTAGCCGTAGAGCGCGTCGATCGTCTCGTCGTCGGCACCCAGCAAGATCGCGGGGAGACACGCGGAGGCGGCGTACAGGACGGCGGTTTTCTGTTCGACCATCTCGAGGTACTCGTCGGGCGAGACGTCGGTGCGCTCCTCGAAGGTGACGTCGAGCGACTGCCCCTCGCAGATCTTCGTGCAGGTCGTCGCGAGGACGTCGAGCGCGTCGACGATCCGGTCGGACTCGGCGCCCGTCTCGAGCATGATCTCGAACGCTTTCGAGTAGAGCGTGTCGCCGGCGAGGATCGCCGTCTCGAGGTCGTACGCCTCGTGGACGGCGGGGACGCCGCGCCGGAGGTCGTCGTCGTCCATGATGTCGTCGTGGATCAGGGTGAACGACTGGATGACCTCGACGCTGACGGCGGCGGCCATCACGTCGACCGTGTGTCCGCCGTCGAGCGGCGTGAACGACCTGTACTCCGCCGAGAGCGGCTCGACGTCTGTCAGGGCTTCCGCGGTCGTCAGCAAGACGGCGGGTCGAAGCCGCTTGCCGCCCGCGTCGAGCAGGTACCGGGACGCCTCGTAGAGGCGTTCGGGCCGCTGGATCGGCAACTCCTCGGGAATCGCTTCGTTGACCTGCTCGCGGCGCTGTCGGACCGCCTCGAGCACCGCCTCTTCGCGTGCCTCGGGGCTCGTCATATCAGTCGACGAGTTGGATGAGGTTCCCGTTTCGCGTGACGTGGAGGTCGCGCCCCATCTTGTAGCCCTCGCTCTCGCAGAGGTTGACGTAGCTCGAGAAGCCGCTCATGTCCTGGTGGGCCGGAATGACGTGCTGGGGCTGCAGCGCGTCGAGCATCTCGTAGTGGCCCTCCTGGTTGAGGTGGCCGGAAACGTGGATGTCGTCGTAGACCCGGGCGCCCTGCATGCCGAGCAGTTTCTCGGCCTGGTAGCGCTGGCCCTCGTTGGTCGGCTCCGGAATGACGCGGGCGGAGAAGACGACCTTGTCGCCGTCGTCCAGTTCGTAGGGGGTCTCGCCGCGGGCCATTCGGGTGAGCATCGCGCGGGGCTCGCCCTGGTGGCCGGTGACGACGGGCAGGTAGTCTTCCTTACCCTCGTTCATGATCCGTTTGAACGTGCGGTCGACGGACTTGCGGTGGCCGAACATCCCCAGGTCGGTGGGGAAGTCGATGAAGTCCAGTCGCTCTGCGGTGCCAGAGTACTTCTCCATCGAGCGGCCGAGCAGGACGGGCTGGCGGCCGATGTCGTCGGCGAACTCGACGAGCGACTTCACGCGGGCGATATGACTCGAGAAGGTGGTCGCGACGATGCCGCCGTCGTAGTCCTCCATGCTGTAGAGGACGTCGCGGAGGTGTTCGCGGGCGACGTTCTCGGAGGGCGTCCGCCCCTTCTTGTTCGCGTTAGTACAGTCCTCGATGTAACAGAGGACGCCGTTGCCCTCGCGCCCGATCTCGCGGAACCGCTCCATGTCGATCGGGTCGCCGATGACCGGCGTGTGGTCCATGCGCTTGTCCAGCCCGTAGACGATCGCGCCTTCGGGCGTGTGGAGGACCGGGTTGATCGCGTCGATGATCGAGTGGGTGACGTTGACGAACTCGAGGTCGACCTTGCCGGAGTCGCCCAGCGACATCGTCTCGCCGGCATCCATCTTGATCAGGTCGTTCTCGACGCCGAACTTCTGTTCGCCCTCGATCTGCTGTTTGACGAGTTCGATCGTAAACGGCGTCGCGACGATCGGCGCGTTGTACCGGTGGGCCAGCTTGCTGATTGCACCGATGTGGTCCAGGTGACCGTGGGTGGGGACGATCGCTTTCACGTCGCCCTCGAGGTCGCTCATGACCCGGTCGTCGGGGATAGCGCCCATGTCGATCAGGTCGAGGCTGTGCATCCGCTCGGTTTCGACGTTGTCGTGGATCAGGACCTGTGAGAGGTTCAGACCCATGTCGAAGATAACGACGTCGTCGCCGGCGCGGACGGCAGTCATCTGCCGTCCGACTTCTTCGTAGCCGCCAATGGTTGCGATTTCGATTTCCATGGTTCGTAGCACTGAAAGCCGCGTCGTGGACTCTCATCGAAACGGTCCGCGGACTCCCGGTTGTACGGCCCCGGCGTCTTACAGCTCGTCGGCCATCCCGCTATGCGTCCGGTCGACGGCCGGTCCGTCGACGCCTCACGACATCGTGGGGCCCGAACGCACTTGCCCGCGGGTTTCGCTAGCTCGATGTACACGGCCGGGTGTTAAAAACGCAGCGGGTTGGGTCGTCGGCGCGCCGAACTCGCCTCGGAACTGCTCCCGTCTGAGACGAGGGGGCTCGCTCGTTCGACGACCGTTTTCGGCATCGAAATCCATTTGCCGGTCGCCTCGAAAACGGTGTGCAGCAACCATGCTCTCCGAGGGATCGTCATGTACGTAATCATCGTCGGGGCCGGCGAGGTCGGCCGATCGATCGCCGCCAACCTGGAAGACGCCCACGACGTCGTCATCATCGACCGCGACGCCGACGTGGCCGAGGAACTCACCTACTCGCTGGACGTGCTGACGATTCACGGCGACGGGACCGACCTCGAGGTGCTGCGCGAGGCCGGGCTCGAGCAAGCCGGACTGGTCATCGCCTGTACGGACAACGACGAGACGAACGCGGTCGTTTGCGGTGCGGCGAAAGCCACGGCCGAGGTCTTCACTATCGCGCGGGTGCGACGCAGAACGCTGCTCGAGACCTGGCAAGGGTCACAGGGCGCGTTCGGCGTCGATTTCATGGTCTGTACCGATCTGCTGACCGCGCAGACGATCTTCCGGATCTCGGGGCTTCCGAGCGCACACGACGTCGATACCTTCGCCGGCGGGCTCGTCCGGATGGCGGAGTTCGATATCCCAGTCGATAGCCCGATCGCGGATCGAACCGTCAGCGAGGCCGACTACTACGATTCGCTCACCTTCGCCGCGCTCTTCCGGGACGACGAGATGATCGTGACCCGCGGCGACACTGTCATTCGGGGCGGAGACCGGGTCGTCGTGATCGGCAGCCCCGACTCGATCAACGAGTTCGCCGACGAGGTCGCGACCGAGCCCGACGAGGCCGAGGAGGTCGTCATCGTCGGGGCCAGCGAGATCGGCTATCAGGCGGCCCGCGAGTTCGAGGACCACGGCTTCCGGCCGCGACTGATCGAACGGGACCACGAGCGGGCCCGCGAGGTCGCCGAATCGCTGCCGAACACGATGGTCATGGAGAGCGACGCGACTAACTCCGAGTTCCTGGCGCGCGAACACGTCGGCGAGGCCGACGTCGTCGTCGCCGCCCTCGACAGCGACGAGAAGAACCTGCTCGTCTCCCTGCTGGCCGACCGAATCGGCGTCGACCGAACCGTCGCGATCATCGAGAACCCCGAGTACGCCGACCTCTTCGAGACCGTCGGGATCGACGTCGCCATCAATCCCCGCGAGGAGACCGCCGAGGAGATCATCCGCTTTACCCGGACCGACAACACCGAGAAGGTCGCGATGCTCGAGCACGACCGCGCGGAGGTCATCGAGATCGAGATCGGGCCCGAAAGCGTTCTGGTCGGGCAGAACATCGCGGCCGCGACGAACGACCTCCCGGCGGGCGTCGTCATCGGCGCGATCTCCCGCGGCGGCGATCACATCACGCCCCGCGGCTCGACCGTCGTCGAACCCGGCGATCACGTGATCGTCTTCGTCGACGCGGCGGTGCTCGACGAGGTCGTCGAACTGATTTGATTCTCGAGGCAGTACGAGCGGCCGTCACGCCCCGTGACGAACGCCGCGATACAGGACGTACGAGACGAAAAAGAGCAGGTACGCGGACGCGATCGCGGTCGTGAGCGGCGAGCGGCCGACGACCGCGATGACGGCGATGAGCAGCGGGCCGACGAGCAGGAGCGAATCGAAGACGCGGTCCTCGGCTCCTGCTTCGAGGAGGTCGCCAACGATCGGGACGTCGCTCAGGTTCATCGGTACAGCCCTCCGCGACTGAAGATCGTCCGAAGCGTCACCAGAATGGGGATGATCTCGAGACGGCCGATCCACATGTTGAAGAGGAACGTGATCTTGCCGAGCGTTGGCAGGGTGTCCGGGCCGGTGATGCCCGTCGAGAGGCCGACGTTGCCCTGCGCGCTCGCGATCTCGAAGACGACGTTCTCGAGGGTGTACTCGCCCGGTGGCAGTATCACGAGGAGAACGAACGTGCCGACGGCGAGAAACAGCATCCAGAGGACGGCGATGATCGCCGCTTCCTCGAATTCCTGGCGCACCTCGCGCTCGTCGAGGCGGCGGCCGTTGATCCGCAGTCGGCGGACGGCCGTTTCGGGGTAGAAGACGTCCGCGATCCGGAATCGGATCCCCTTCAGTAGCGTGAGCGCCCGGATGAGTTTGATCCCGCCGACCGTCGACCCGGCCGCGCCGCCGACGATCATCCCGATCGTCACGGTGAGCTGTGCCTGAGCCGGCCACCGGCCCAGCGCGACGTTCGTCGCGTCGACGGCGGTCTGGAAGCCGGCGCAGGTCGCCGCCGAGACGAACTGGAACGAACCGTATCGGAACGCCGCGAACAGGGAGTCGTACGTGTCGCCGACGTACACGAACGCGGTGAGCGCGAGCGTCCCGGCGCTCATGTAGATGAACACCCATCGCGTCTGGAGGTCCGCGTAGAAGTTCCGCAGGTCGCCCTGTAGAATGAGGTAGTGGATCGGGAACGCGATGCTGCCGAGCAGCATGATCGGGAGGAGCGCGAAGTCGATGGCGGCGCTGTCGTAGGTCGCGATGGAGTTGTCGGTGATCGAGAACCCCCCGGTCGAGAGGCCGGTCATCCCGTGATTGATCGCGCCCCAGATCGGCATGCCGGCGACCCAGAGCAGCAGGATCGAGACGAACGTGAAGAGGATGAAGATCCACCAGATGGTCTGGACCGTCGAGACGACGCTCGGATGGATGCGCTCGGAGCGGGCCTCGCTCTCGTAGAGGGTCAACGATCCGCTGCCGGGGCGGGCGAGGATCGCCGTCGTGAGGACGATCACGCCGACGCCGCCGATCCACTCGATGAACGACCGCCACCACTGCAGCGTCCGAGGCAGGACTTCCTCGTTGTCGGTCATCGTCAGCCCGGTTCCGGTGAAACCGCTCATACTCTCGAAGAGCGCGTTCAGCGGCTCGGTAAACGCCGCGAGCGTCTCGGTCTGCGCCGGCGTCTCGACCAGCGGGAGGCCGAGTTCGACCGTCCAGGCGATGAGGAGGAACGGCAACGAGCCGAAGATGGCGACGAGAAGCCAGCCCGTCGCGGCGATGATCATCCCGTGTAACTTCCCGGGCTGGGTCGCCTCGCGGAACCGCGAGGTCAGATAGTAGCCGATAGCGAACGGGACCAGCCCGGAGACGATCAGCGCCGGAATCGCCCAGAACTCGCCCCAGACGAGCGGGACGAGCAGCGAGACGAACAGCAACCCCGACAGCGCCTCGAGTATCCGCCCGAGGTCCCGGCCGATCGTTTCCATCGCCTCGTTCATACCTCACCTCCGTTCCGGTTCGGACCCGGAGACGCGTCGAACCGTCGAGAGCGTACCCGCAACCGCCGCCCGTCGCAGACTCGCGATCGGCAGCGTTCGGCCGTCATCGTTCCCGATCTTCCTCGTGACCGAACACGTCGGTGAGCCTCGGTTCGGCACCGAACCCCGAATAGACGGTGAGCAAGTCGTCGGCTTCGATTCGCGTGTTCCCTCGCGGCGTAATCGGCGGGTCTTCTCCTTCGCGTTCGATCGCGACGATCAACACGTCTTCGTCGAGGAGGTCCTCGTCCGCCGCCTCGATGAGCGTCTTTCCGTCGATCGGCGCGCCCTCGGTGACGCGAATCTCGAACACCTCCGCCTGCTCCCCGATCCGCATATAGTCGACGATCGCCGGGCGGGCGACCGCCCGGTAGAGGTACTCCGCGATGAGTTCCTGCGGGTTCTCCATCGTGTTGACGCCGATCTGACGGAACACACTCATGTGCTCGGGATCGTGGACGACCGAGACGATGTTCGGGACCTCGTGTTCCTGGGCGAGCAGACAGACCATGATGTTGGTCGGGTCCCGGTCGGTCGTACTGATCAGGGCATCCGCGTTATCGATACCCGCGTCCCGCAGCGCCTCGTTGTCCGTCGCATCGTCGTTGAGAACCAGACAGTCGTACACGCCGGCGACCCGGTCCGCTCGTTCGGGGTCGTTCTCCAGTACGACGACTTCGTTTCCCGAGCGGGTTGCGATATCGATCAGCGGCATCCCGATATCGCCTGCACCGACGATGACGATATACATTTACGCCGGTATTCTTGCGTAACCGTTGAAAACATATCGCTTTCGTAACTTGGACCCTGCCTCGTGGTTTCGAGGGTAGGGCTGAGCTATCTCGGCCGTTTCCCCGCGACCGAGGAAGACGACGGACGAGAACGTGGTGGGCTCAGTCCCAGGGCGGCTCCCGCCGTCGGCGCCGCTTCGAACGATCTTCGGATTCGGCCAGAATCCGTTCGATCGCCCAGCCGGCCCACAGGAAGACGATCGCCATGAAGGCGACCATCTCGAGCCGGATCACCTCCCCGTATCGAACGGTGAGGACGAGGGCCACGATCGCCACCGCAATCGCGACGACGCTGAACACGTCGTAGAACGAGTGCGGGTGCCGAACGCTCGGTAATCGGACGTTCATAGATGTCACTACGGGAAGTTCGTATATAGATCCTCGTCTCGGCGGTGCGACCGGTGCGATCTCCTTCGACCGGGCCACGGTGCGTCCACTTTCGACTGTCTGGAAACTGCAGCCTCCGTCGTGACAGCGTCTTACGATGGATTAATACGACCGAGCCGAAATGCCGTTAGATACCGTGTCCAGACGTAATCCGCTGACGGGGTGTTTATATGCGGCTTCGAACTGACTGGCGCGCTAGCTTCGCGCTCATCGGTACCCTTCTGAAGTATCTCGCCGTCCCGCTCGTGGTCCCGATCGTCGTCGCACTCATTTACGGCGATCCCTTACTCCCGTTCGTCGCGACGATCGCGCTCACGATCGCCGTCGGCTACGGCCTCGAGCGACTCGACCCCGAACCGGATCTCCGGATCCGCGAGGCGATGCTCTTCGTCGCGGTCTCGTGGCTCGCTGTAGCGATCGTCGGCGCGATCCCGTACGTCATCGCCGGCTGGGGAACCGAATCGATGCTCGCCAATCCAGTCAACGCCCTCTTCGAGTCGATGTCCGGCTTCACGACGACCGGGGCGACCGTCCTCGGCGAAATCTCGCTCGAGCGCCACTCCCACGCCGTGATGATGTGGCGACAGCTCACGCAGTGGCTCGGCGGGATGGGGATCATCGTGCTGATGGTCGCGATCCTGCCGGAGATCGCCGTCAGCGGCGCACAGCTCGTCGAGTCGGAAGCGCCGGGGCCGGAGTTACAGAAGCTCACACCGCGGATCGCCGAAACGGCGCGCATCCTCTGGCTCGTCTACTTCGCGTTTACTCTCGTCTACATCGCGATCCTCTACGGATTCCATCTCGCGGGAATGGCTCCCGAGATGGGGCTGTACAACGCCATCGCACACGGGTTCACGACGCTGCCGACCGGCGGGTTCTCGCCGGAGGCCGACAGCGTCGCGGCCTTTTCCGCGGTCGTTCAGTGGACCGCCGTCCCCTTCATGATCATCGCAGGAACGAACTTCGCCCTGTTCTGGCACGTCTTCAGCGGCGAGGGACACCGCTTCGTCCGGAACTCCGAGTTTCGCGCGTACGTCGGTGCGATCGCCGCGCTGACGGTGCTGCTCGCGGGGATCCTCTACGTCGGCGCCGCGCCGGCGCTCGGCGACCTCGGCGGCGTGACGGAGGGGGTCTTCGAGAACTCGCTGCGACAGAGCGCGTTCCAGATCGCGTCGCTGTTGACCTCGACCGGGTACGCGACCAGTAACTTCGCCGAGTGGACCGAGACGGGCAAGATCGTGCTCCTCTTCGCGATGCTCGTCGGCGGCTGTGCCGGATCGACCGGTGGCGGCGTCAAAGTCGTCCGCTGGCTGATCATCTTCAAGGTGCTGCGCCGGGAGCTGTTCACGGCGTCTCATCCAGAGGTCGTCCGACCGATCCGGCTCGGCGGCAATATCGTCGACGAGGACGCCATTCGCGGCGTGCTCGGGTTCTCGTTCATGTACCTGATTATCTTCGCCCTCGCGACGCTCGTCATCGCGCTCGACGTCAGCCGGGCCAACGCGATCGCCGGTTTCACGCCGCTCGAGGCGTTCAGCGCGAGCCTGGCGACGATCGGTAACATCGGCCCCGGATTCGGTCACCTCGGTCCCTTCGGCAGTTACACGGACTTCCCGATCCCCTCGAAACTCCTGATGATTTTCCTCATGTGGATCGGCCGCCTCGAGATCATTCCCGTCCTCGTCCTGTTCACCGGCGGGTTCTGGACCCGCTGAGAGGGGCGCTGGGAGACTCAGTCGATCGTCGTTCCCGGCTCCGCACCCTCGAGGAACGACTCCAGCGCCTCGAGCCCGAAGATCGACGCCTCTGCCTCGAGGTCGAGCAGCGTCTGCACCTTGCCGGCCATTCCGCCGGTCACGTCGGTCGCGTCGCTGGCCCCCAGCACGTCCGCGACGGCGTCGAACTCGTCGATCCGATCGATCACCGCGTCCTCGCCGTCCAGCACGCCCGGGACGGTCGAGCAGAGGCCGACCCGGTCCGCCTCGAGATCGCCGGCGAGCGACGTCACGAGTTCGTCGCCGCTGACGACGGTCGCGCCCGCGCCGGCGTGAGCGATCAGATCTCCGTGCAGGACGGGGACGAATCCCTCCGCGAGCATCGTCTCGACCTGACCGGTCGGCAACTCGAGTCGGCCCTCGCTGTCGCGGTGGGCCGCCGAAAACGGATGGACCGGCACAGCCGCCACGTCGCGCTCGAGCAGTCGGCTCAGCACGAACCGGTTCAGCGTCTTCATCGCGCCGTGGATCTCCAGTACAGCGCTCGCGTCGTGCGTTCCCGCGGTCGTGCTGACGCCGTGTTCGCTGGCGTTGTGGTGGCCGAAGCTGCCGCCGCCGTGGACGACGACGAGGTCCTCGAGCCCGGCCTCGAGCGCAGCCGCGATGGCGTCGGTCGCCCGTTCGAGGGCGTCGCCGTCGAGCGTCTCCGCGCGATCCTTCTCGGTGATGACGCTGCCGCCGAGTTTGAGGACGATCATTCGAGCCGACGCACCCCCTCCTCGGCGAGCTCCGCGCGGAAGGTGTCCTCACAACCCGGCGTGAAGGAGAGGGCCGTTTCGGTCTCCTCGGTCGGGTCCAGCGCGACGATACAGCCGCCCCCGCCCGCCCCGGTCAGCTTCGCACCACACGCGCCCGCGTCGCGGGCAGCCCAGACCATCGTATCGAGCGAGCGCGAGGAGACGCCCAGCGCCGACAGCAGGCCGTGGTTGAAATCCATCAGCCGACCTAGCTCGTCGATGTCACCGTCCGCGAGCGCGTCCTCGCCGTTTCGAACCACGTCGCCGATCGCCTCGACCGTGCTCGCAGCGAAGTCGTACTCCTCGCGCAGGTCGCGCACGCCCGCGACGAGTCGGCCGGTGTCGCCCGCGCCGCCGTCGAACCCGATCACGATCGGCAGATCGGGGGCCTCGATCGAGCGACAGTCGTCGCCCTCGACGCGGACCGCGCCGCCGGTCGCCGAGCAGAACGTGTCCGCCCGCGACGCCTGTCCCTCCTGAACCTGATGCTCCGTCCGATAGGCCCGATCGGCGAGTTCGTCCGTCTCGAGGGTGACGCCGAGTTCGCGGGCGGCGGCGTCGATGGCGGCGACGACGACCGCCGCGGACGATCCCAGGCCCGCACCTAGCGGGATGTCGCTCTCGATCGTGACGTCGAAGCCGGCCTCGTCCGCGCCGGTGACCTCGCGAACCTGCTCGATCGCGCCGTCGACGTAGCCCATCGCGGCGCTGATCAGCGATTCCGAGACGTCGACGTCCGGGCCGTTCCCCGTTACCCCGTCGTACTCGACCGTGAAGCCGTCCAGACTGAGGTCTTCGGCGTGGACGCGGAGTTTGCCGTCGTCCCGTCGCTGTACCTCGACGCGCGCACGTCGTTCTATCGCACACGGGACGGCGGGTTCGCCGTAGACCACCGCGTGCTCCCCGAACAGGTACACCTTGCCGGGAGCGCTCGAGACTGTCATGACCGGCCGTTCGAACGACGACGATTAATAGCTGTCTGTGTCGCCGCTGGCGCTCGCCGTCGTCCGGCCTCACCGTAGTCGGAATTTAAGGCGTTGCGCTCGAACGTCGGTCGTATGTCGCTCGTCTTACCGAGTGAGCTCGTCGTCGATCGGTTCCTCCCCACGGTGCGGGCGATGCTGGCGACCCGACTCGCCGACCGGGGACTGACCCAGCAGGAGATCGCAACGGAACTCGGCGTTACGCAGGCCGCCGTCAGCAAGTACGTCGCCGGCGAGGGCGGCGGCGACGACCGCTTTCGCGACGACCCCGAGACCGTCGCGACCGTCGATCGCATCGCCGACGGGCTGGCCGGCGGCGAGATGGACGGCTACGACGCGCTCGCGGAACTCCTCTCGCTCGTCCGCAGCCTCGAGGACCGCGGACCGATCTGCGAACTCCACGAGGAAGTGATGCCCGAGCTACGGGGGCTCGGCTGTGACCTCTGCGTTCGCGGGTTAGATCCCGACGTCCGCGCCGAACGGGACGTGCTCGCGAACGTCCGCACTGCTGCGCGGACGCTCGCCTCGACCCCCGGCATGGCCGCGGCAATCCCGAACGTCGGCACCAACGTCGGGATGTGTCTGCCCGATCCGAACGACGAAACCGACGTGGCCGCGGTACCCGGTCGAATCTACGCGATGGGCGGTCGAATCGAGATACCGGCCAACCCGGAGTTTGGCGCGTCGAAACACGTCGCGACCGCGGTTCTCTCGGCCAACGCCGTCGATTCGACCGTTCGCGGTGCGACGAACATCGCCACCGACGACGACCTGCTCGCGGCCGCACGGTCGACGGGTATCGATCCCCTCGAGTTCGACGCCGAGTACGAGGACCGCGCCGACCACCTCCGAACCCGGTTCGAGGAACGCGGAGCAGTCCCCCGGCTCGCCTACCACCGCGGCGCGTTCGGGATCGAACCCGCGACGTACGTCTTCGGTTCGACGGCAGCCGACGCCGCGGACCTGGTCGAGACGCTGGTCTCGAAGCGCCGCCGCACCGATCGGTGAGCTCGTCCGTCGGAACCTCGAGCCTCGACTACGAGTGTTCCGCCGAAGAGCACGGTGTCTGCGTTCGGTTCGAGGAAAAACTCCACGCGAGCGGCCACAGCGAGCGCGATTCCGTCCGTCGAACGGGACTTGCAGACCTGCAAACCGACCGCCGGCCGGGCTGAAACGATTGTACGTGTTGCCACTATCGGCGACTGGCGGTCCGATTACCTCTCCTGTCGGTATCCTTTACCGCCGAACGTGCCCCGAGAATAACGGACCCGGTGAAAGCCGTTTCCTATTACAAAATCGGTAATAAAGTACGTGCGCTCGTTCGATTCCGACGATGGCGATCATCGTCACGATACAGCACGGCGGGAACGTTCACTTCTTCGAACACCTCATACGAACGCTCCGGACCGCCGACCACGATGTTCACGTCTTCGCTCGAGAGTCCGAAGTAGTCGGCTCCCTGTTAGAGTCCGCCGACATCGACCACGAACTCCTCTGTGGAGAGCCCACTACGCTGCTCGGTTCCGGACTGACGCAGTTACGATACGAGGCGCGGATCCTCAGGCGAGCGCGTGCGATCGATCCGGACTACATCGTCAGTAGCCACGGTATCGCTGCCTCTCACGTCGCGACGCTCGTCGGCGCGGAGAGCCACATCTACATCGACACCGAGTCGAGTATCAACCACGGAAACGCCCTCACGATTCCGTTCGCGGATCGCGTCTACACTCCCTCGAGTTTCAACGAAGATCTCGGCGACGGCCACGTACGATACCCCGGGTACCACGAACTCGCGTACCTCCATCCCGACCGATTCGACCCGGATCCATCACTCCTTCGTCGAAACGGTGTCGACCCCGACGATCGGTACGCCGTCGTTCGTCGCGGCGCGTTCGACAGCAACCACGATATCGGCAAGAGCGGGATTTCCACGGCGGGGTGTCAGCGAATCGTCGACGAACTCGCGCGGGACGGAACGGTGTACGTGTCCGACGAGAGCGATCGGCCGCTCCCGGAAAACGCTCGGCCGATCCCCGTCGAGCCGGCGGACTTCCACCAGTTGCTCGCGTTCGCCGATCTCGTCGTCGGCGACGTCGCCACGACGACGATGGAAGCAGGCGTCCTCGGAACGCCTACCGTTCGGATCAGCCCGTTCGCTGGCGACTCGGATATGGGGAAGTTCCTCGAGCTCGAGGAGTACGGCCTCGTCAAATCGTTCCCGGTGGACCGCGAAGCCGAGGCGATCGAAAGCGTCGAACGGCTCTACCGTGACCCCGCTACGACCGCGGTCTGGGCGGAACGGCGAGAACGGCTCCTCGAGAACAAGATCGATGTCACCCGGTTCGTTCTCGAAGAACTCCTCGATGCGGCGGCCCTCGAGGAACTGTCCGGGGCGGCGTCCGAACCGATCACGCGCGAGCGACGGCCCGCCGAGTCGACCGATGGCCGACAGTCCGACGAGCCGATTCCGAACCCATGACTTCCCGCCGCGTCCTGAGCCTCACAACGACCGAGTGGCGGAGTTTCTACGAAACCCAGGTCGCGGCGCTCGAGTCCGCGGGTATCGAGGTGACGACGCTCTCGGTTCCCGGCGATCATCGGGCGGTCGCCGACGACGTTCGACGGAGAACCCCGGTCGACTACCTCAGGTACCTCCCGAACGTACTCCGCGAAGCGGGCACCGGCTACGATCTCGTCCACGCGAACTACGGACTCACCGCGCCGTTTGCCGCCGCGGCGTCGGCGCTCCCGACGACCCAGTTGCCGGTCGTCTGTACGCTCTGGGGCGGCGAATACGTCGGCAACCGATACACACCGGTCATGAAACCGTTCGTGTCGCGTGCGGACCGTATCGTCGTTCCCTCGAACGTCATGGTCGACCGTATCGGCCGTCCGTGTGACGTGATTCCGTTTCCGGTCGACACGGCGCTGTTCCGTCCGATTCCAACGGAGGAAGCGCGCAGGTATATCGGCTGGGACCCCGGCGAACGGATCGTCCTCTTCCCGTACGCACCCTCGCGTACGGAAAAGAACTTCCCACTGGCGAAACGCACCGTCGACGGCCTCGAACTGGATGCCACCCTTCGGGCCGTCGCCAACCAGCCCTACGAGGACGTGCCGTACTACCTGAACGCCGCCGATGCCGTCCTGATCACGTCCCGATTCGAGAGCGGCCCGATGACGGTCAAGGAAGCCACCGCCTGTAACGTCCCGGTCGTCTCGCGCGACGTCGGCTTCGCTCGAGACGTCCTCGAGGACGTCTCGAACTCCTACGTCGCCGACGACGAACGCGCCCTCCGAGCGCGACTGGCCGACGTCCTCGCGACCGGCGAGCCCGCGGACGGGAGAGATCGAATTTCCGGCTACACCGTCGCCGACATGGGGGAACGCCTGCGTGGTGTCTACGAGCGCTGTCTCGAGAACGAGCCGACGTAGTTCGCTGCGATCCCATCCGTGCCCACTCGAGAGCGACCGCTCTGGCGGCTGGCGGCAGCGAGAAAACGAACAGCGCAGCGTCGAAATCGAACGCGTCAGACCGTGCTCTCGAAGTCCTCGAGCGAGTAGGACGGCTCGGCACCGCGGCGGTCGAGGACCTCGTTTGCGAGCAGCCAGTAGACGACCGAGAGGGCCTTGCGACCCTTGTTGTTCGTCGGGACGACGAGGTCGACGTTACTGAGCTGGTTGTTCGAGTCGCACATCGCGATGACCGGGATGCCGACCGTGATCGCCTCCTTGACGGCCTGGGCGTCGCCGATCGGGTCGGTGACGACCAGCACGTCCGGCTCGATGTAGCCGTCGTACTTCGGGTTGGTCAGCGTGCCCGGGATGAAGCGGCCGGTGCGGGCGCGTGCGCCCACGGCCTCGGCGAACTTCTCCGCCGGGAACCGACCGTACTGGCGGCTCGAGGTGACCAGAATCTGCTCGGGGTCGTAGTTGGCCAGGAAGTCCGCGGCCGTCCGGATACGGCCGTCGGTCTTCGAGACGTCGAGCACGTAGAGACCGTCGGTTCGGACGCGGTGGATGAACCGCTCCATGTCCGCGGTCTTCTGCTGGGTCCCGATGTGGACGCCAGCGCCGAGGTAGTCCTCGACGGGGATCAGCAGGTCCGCTTCCTCGTCGGACATGACGTCGTCGTCGAGGGTCGGACCGGCGTCCTCGGCCTCGGCGTCGTCGTCGGCTGGTTCGGCGTCGGCCGCGGGCGCTCCCTCGGCGTCTGCGGGCTGTTCGTCTACTGGCTCGACGTCCTCCTCGGCGGCGGGGCCAGCCCCTTCGGCTGGCTCCTCGTCGATGTTTTCCTCGGCGGCGTCGAGCCCTTCCTGGGTTGCGTCGTTTTCTGTCATGTCGCGTCGTCTGCGATTCGAATGAGCTCGTTGAGCTTAGCGGTTCGCTCGCCGCCGACGGCACCCGTCTTGATGAAGGGTGCGTCGGTCGCCACGGCGAGGTGTGCGATCGTCGCGTCTTCGGTTTCGCCCGACCGGTGGGAAACGACCGAGTCGTAGCCGTTCTCGGTCGCGAGTTCGATCGCGTCGAACGCGTCCGACAGCGTCCCGATCTGATTTGGCTTGATCAGGATACTGTTTGCCGCGCCGCGATCGATCCCCTCGATGAGACGGTCTGTGTTGGTGACGAACAGGTCGTCGCCACAGATCAGCGTCTGATCGCCGACCTCGTCGGTGAGGTCGGCGAACGCGTCGTAGTCGTCCTCGTCGAGCGGATCCTCGACGTAGACGAGGTCGTACTCCTCGACCAACTCCGCGATGTACGCGATCTGTTCGTCGGTGTCGCGGCTTCGGTCGCTGTACTCGTACGTGCCGGAGTCGGCGTCGTACAGCTCCGCGCCGGCGACGTCGAGACCGAAGCCGATGTTGAAGCCGACTTCCGCTTCGACCATCGAGACGGCCTCGGCGACGATCTCGAAGGCCTCGCCGTCGTCGATCGACGGTGCCCACGCGCCCTCGTCGCCCTTGCCGCAGGGAACGCCGCGTTCCTCGAGCAGATCGGCGACGGCAGCGTGGACGGCCGCGTTGGCGAAGACGGCGTCTTCGACGCTGGGTGTGCCGACGGGTGCTGCGAGGAACTCCTGAATGTCGGTCGCGTCGGCGGCGTGTTCGCCGCCGCCGACGACGTTGCCGAGCGGGACCGGAAAGTTCTCGCCGCGGAACGTCCCGCCGAGATGCTGGAACAGCGGGGCACCGAGCACGTCGGCACCGGCCTTCGCGGCGGCCATCGAGATGGCGACCGCGCTGTTCGCACCGATCTCCGAGAAGTCGTCGGTGCCGTCGGCGGCGTGGAGCGCCGCGTCGACGTCGCGCTGGTTGCCCGCGTAGACTTCGCCGACGAGCCGGGGGACGGCGCGTTCTCGAGCCGCGGCGATCGCCTCGGACGGCGGCCGCTCGACGGCCTCGTACTCGCCGGTGCTGGCACCGCTGGGGGCAGCAGCACGGCCGAAACCGCCGCTCTCGGTGACGACGTCGGCTTCGACCGTCGGATTGCCCCGCGAGTCGAGAATTCGGCGCAGCCGAACGTCAGTGATGAGCGTCATTTGCGGTCGTACCCCCGTTTGACCGTGAACGGAAGCACGCCCGCGTCGTACTCCTCGGCGGCGATGAGGATCGGCTGCGTCTGGTCGGTCTCGATCAGCACCGGTGCGCCGTAGGAGACCTGCAGCGCTCGCGCGCCGAGGATGCGTGCTTTCTCGTAGCGGTTGTGTTGTTGCTGTTGCATTGGTTACTGGTACGGGGAGACGATGTCGACGAGGTCGGTGTGGCTGACGAGCATGCGCCGGCAGCAGTAGCGGTCGACGCCGAGTTCGTCGAGGACCTTCTCCGGGTCCTCGTCGCCCTCGTTCGCCCGCTCGTCGAACTCTTCCCAGTGTTCGGCGACGACGTTGCCACAGGTGAAACACCGGACCGGTACCATCATGATTGGATCACCTTAGCGGTAGGACTTCTGGTAGCGCGCCCGAGCGCCCGGGCCGCCCCACTTCTTCGGTTCGGACTGGCGGACGTCGTTGACCAGCAGCGAGCGGTCGAACTCCATGAACGCGTCGCGGAGTTCGGCGTCGTTGGTGTGCTGGACGATGCCGCGTGCGATGGCGGTGCGGACGGCGTCGGCCTGCCCGCTGATACCGCCGCCCTCGACGCGGACGTCGATATCCATCTCGCCGCGCAGGTCCTCGCCGACGATGCGGAACGGCTCGAGCATCTTGAGCCGGGACATCTCCGGTTCGACCAGTTCGACGGGCTGGGAGTTGATTCGAACGCGACCCTCACCCTCGCGCACCGTGGCGCGGGCGACGGCCGTCTTCTTCTTGCCACTCGTGTTGGTTACCATGTGACGTTAGCACCTAACTGTTCGGACACTTCGTGCAGGTGGACGAAGCGGATGTTCGACAGGCGATCCAGCGACGTCCCCTCGAGTACCTCGGACTCGGTGTCGTCGTCGTTCTCGTAGGGGTTGCCGACGTAGACGCGAACGCTGTCGAGCGCCTCGCGGCCGCGCGGTTTCTTGTACGGCAGCATCCCGCGAACGGACCGCTTGAAGATCGTGTCCGGTCGCTTGGGGTAGTAGGGTCCGCTGTCCGAACCCATCTGCAGCCGCGTGCGGTACGTCTCGAAGATGTCTTCCTTGTCGCCGGTGATGACTGCGTCCTCGGCGTTGACGATCGCGACGCGCTCGCCGTCCAGCGCGCGCTGGGCGACTTCGCTGGCGACGCGACCGAGGATGCAGTCCTGGGCATCGACGACGAGATCTGCGTCGAATTCCGCGAGACTCATCGAATCACCCGGACATCGGATCCGTCGGGGTTCGCTTCGAGCGCCTGCTCGAGCGAGACCGGCTCGCCGACCTGTTCGATCTTCGTCTCGGCGGACGAAGAGAAGTTGACGGCGGCGACGGTGACGTTTTTCTGTAGTGCGCCGGAGCCCAGCACTTTGCCGGGAACGACGACAGTCTCTTCTTCACGTGCGTACCGCTCGATGCGGCCCAGGTTCACCTCTGCGTGGGTGCGCCGGGGCTTCTCGAGTCGATCCGCGACGTCTCGCCAGACGTCGGCGTCCGTCTCGCGGGACGTCGACTTCAGCTCGGCGATGAGATCGTTGAGCCTCGGATTAGTCTTGCTACTCATTGGTTTCCTCCAAATACTGCAACGGCCCGGGGAGACGAGGAAGCGTCTCCGCGGGCGTGGTCGGAATCGATCTGTGAGAAGTGATGCAGGGAGCAGGATTTGAACCTGCGGACTCCTACGAGACAGCGCCCTGAACGCTGCGCCGTTGGCCTGACTTGGCTATCCCTGCTCGCACTTCCGTCTATCCGTCGCCCCTTCAAACCCCTTTCGATTCCGGTGGACACGCGATCGCCGATCTCGTCGCTCACGGCGTCGGCGAGCGGCGTGCCCTGTTCGGGTCGGGGGCGTCGGTTCATTGCTATAGCTGTACTGCTTCTTCGAGTTCGGTCGCGCGCGCCGCGATCGTCTCCGCGGCCCGCGTGACCAGTTCCTCGACGGTAAAGGAGCCGTCCGTCTCCACGTGGAAGACGAAGGCGTTGGGTACGTCCTCGACCCGGACCTGCTTGCCAGGGTAGCGGTTCGAGAGGTCGTGATCGAACTCGCTCGTGGGAACGAGTTCGCCGTCGTCTTCTACGACACCGCGGATGATCCGGGGTTCCTCGTCCTCGAACTCGGGGAGATCACCGTCGACCTCCACGCGCTGGAGGTGTCGGTAGCCGACCGCGACCCCGCCCTGATGTTTGGCGTGGTCCTTGCCGCGGTCGATGACCGCGTCGGCCTCGGCCTCGAGGCGCTGGCCGTCTTTGAGTTCGATGATCGGGACGTTCTCGTCCGCCGGTCGGACGAGGTCGTCGCTGGTGACGAGGTCGCCGGAGTAAGCGGTGGCCGGCCCTTCGACGTCGATCGAGAGCGTGACGGTATCGTCCTCGCCGAACTCGCCGACCGGCGGCGTCGTCAGCGGGACGAGCCCGAGCCGCAAGGCGAGTTGCTCGTCGAACATGACCGACGAGTTCTCGACGAACCGGACGGTGTCGATCGCCATCGTGGGCACGTCGGCGACCATCGCGCGACGGATGCCGTTGGCGAACGCGGGCGTCACGCCGCGAACGAGGAACCGCGCTTCGCGATCCTCGCGTTCGACGAACTCGACGTCGTACTCTGCAGACATGATCTAGTAGCCGCCCTTGCCTTTCGGAGCGCGCGATCCGTCGTGCGGGATCGGCGTGACGTCCTCGATGCGCCCGATCTCGATGCCCGAGCGGGCGAGCGCGCGGATCGTCGCCTGCGCGCCGGGACCGGGGGACTTCTGGAGGTTGCCGCCGGGGCCGCGCACGCGAACGTGCAGGCCCGTGATGCCGGCCGCTTTGACCTCCTCGGCGACGGACTCGGCCATCTGCATGGCCGCGTACGGCGACGCCTCGTCGCGGTTCTGCTTGACCGCCGTTCCGCCGGACGACTTCGCGATCGTCTCCGCGCCCGTGAGGTCGGTCACGGTCATGACGGTGTTGTTGAACGATGCGTGCACGTGGGCGATGCCCCATTTCTCGTCGTCTTGGCTCATGTTACTGACCCTCCGCGCGTTCGGGGTGGAGTTCGTCCGCGAGCGGGCTGTTCTCGTCGAAGGCCACCAGATCCTCCTCGTCGACGTCGACGACGTAGGAGGGGACTCGGTGGCGCTGGTCGCCGATCACGACGTGTCCGTGCGTGATGAACTGGCGGGCCTGCTGGGTCGTGTTCGCCAGCCCGTTCCGGTAGACGACCGTCTGCAGTCGGCGCTCGAGGATGTCCTCGATCTCGAGCGACAGGATGTCGCCGAGTTCGTCGGTCTCGTCCAAGATGCCGACGCGCTTGAGTCGCCCGAGGAACTCCTCGGAGCGTCGGACGACGGTCTCGTCGCCCTGCGGCTGGCCGAGCAGTTCGCGGGCCTCGCGTCGGTAGGAGCGAAGCTCGGACTGGGCGCGCCAGAGCTCTTCTTTGTTCTTGAGTCCGTAGCGGTCGACGAGGGAGTGCTCGGAAGCGATGCGTTCACCCTGGTAGGGGTGGTTCGGCGTCTCGTACTGCTTAGTATCAGTTCCGAGTGGCATTATTCACCCTCGTCCTCCTCGGCGGCGGCCTCTTCGGCCTGTTCTTCGCGGATCTCTTCGACGTTGACTCCGATGGTGCCCTCCGTTCGACCGGTGGACTTGGTTCGCTGGCCGCGGACCTTCTGGCCGCGCTTGTGGCGAACGCCCTTGTAGGAGTCGATCATCTTCATCCGGTTGATGTCGTGCTGACGGGTCAACTGGAGATCGTTGCCGATCTCGTGAGTCGTCTCGCCGGTGTAGAAGTCCTCCTGACGGTTGTTGAGCCAGTCGGGGACTTGGTCGGCGTAGTTCTCGACGACCTCGACGACCTCGTCGATGACGTCGTCGTCGAGTCGACCGAACGTCGCCGTTCGGTCGACGCCCGCTTCCTCGGCGATGAGACGGGCGGTTCGGCGGCCGATCCCGTTCATCTCCGAGAGCGAGCGCTCGACGGACTTCGTCCCATCGAGGTCGGTCTGCCCGATGCGGACGAAGTACTGGAGATCTTCGTCGTCCTGTTGTTCTTGAGGTTCTTCCGCGCTCATGTGTCGTGTATCTGTGTCTGGTCTGCGTGCGTTGCAAATCGACTGGCGGGAAAACGCCAGCTGAGTATCCGACGTTGTGGCGGGGATTCGAACCCCGGAGGCTTGACGCCACATGGTTAGCAACCATGCGCCTTGGGCCGCTTGGCTACCACAACACGGTCTATCTATCGTCGCCCTCGCGGACTCGGGGATCACTCCCCTACACGTATCGCACCCGGACCTACCCCCGTCGACTACTTAAGCGCAACGAAAGGTGGCGACCGCCCGGCAGTAGTAGGCCTGTTACCGAGCCGCATCGAATCGAGGGACTGCGCTCGAGTTCGGCGACGGAGACGGGCGATCGAGCGCGTCCGATCGGCCGGCGCTACGCGCCGACGAACTCCTCGATGTACTTGTCGTTGACCTCCCACTCCCCCTCGTCGTTTCGGACCATGTATTCGCCGTAGTAGGGCACCCGATTTGCGACGACGTCGCGGAAGGCCTCTCGGATCTCGGGTTTGGTCATCTCGCCCATCGGTTTGAGGTCGTCGTTGCGGTTGAGACACCCCTTCAGATAGCCTTCGTGAGTGACTCGAACGCGGTGGCAGTTCGCGCAGAACGTCGGGTTCTCGACGGGGTCGACGATTTCGACCATCCCCCCTCCGTCGTCCGCTGTCCCGCCGATCCAGTAGCGCTTCCGGTCGTGCATCTCCCGGTGTTCGATCTCCACGGCCTGTTCGGCAAGCCAGTCGTGGACGCGTTCGATTTCGACGTTCCACTCCGGTTTGCCGGTCAGTTCGGGCATGTACTCGATCAACTGGAGCTGGAGCCCGTCGTTTTCCGCGACGTGATCGACCATCTCCGGGACGTAGCCCGCCGTGTGCTCGAAGACCACCATGTTGAGCTTGACCGGGTCGAGGCCCGCCTCGAGCGCCGCGTCGACCCCTTCGATGACCTTCTCGTAGGCTCCGCTCTTGGTGATCTCGGCGAAATCAGCCGGATCGAGCGCGTCCTGCGAGACGTTGACCCGCTCGAGACCGGCGTCGACCAGGCCCTCGGCACGGCCGGGGAGGAACGTACCGTTGGTCGTCAGGGAGACTTCCATTTCGTCGGGCGTGCGTGCGATGATCTCCTCGAGATCGTCCCGGAGCATCGGCTCGCCGCCGGTGAACTTCACCGCGTCGACGTCGAACTCGGCGGCGACCTCGAGAAAGCGAACGACGTCGTCGGTCGACATCTCGTCGTCCTGCGGGTCCATCGGCCCGCGGGTGTCGCCTAACCCCTCGTTGTGACAGTAGACGCAATCGAAATTACACCGATCGGTGAGCGAGACGCGCACCCCGGTCACCTCGCGCCCGAACTCGTCGGTGAGCATGCTACCGAGTTACAGTCGGACCTGCTTAAACGCGCCGGGGATTTCGGCGTTCCGTAACGGGTTTCGGTTTCGTTTGGTGTCAACGGTAAACGACGATCGGATCCGTCGGCGACCGCTGCCGACGGACGTGGTCAGGGTCTCTTGGTCGTCGGCGTGGTGAACGCGGCCATGAGTACCATCGCGGAACTGACGATCCCCGCCGCGGAGTTCGCGCTGCGACATACGCTCGAGGTGACCGACGGCCTCGACGTGGAGATCGAACGCGTCGTCGCGTACGATCCCGACCACGTGATGCCGTACGTCTGGTTTGCGAGCGACGAGTCCACGCTCGCGGGCCTCGGCGACGCGCTCCGGGACGACCCGAGCGTCGACGAGGCCGAGCGGCTCACGGACCTCGACGGCGAGCGACTCTACCGAATGCACTGGGTCGACGACGTCACCGTGATGCTCCATCTACTGACCGAGGAGCGGGCCACGGTCCTGGAGGCACGGACCGAGAACGAACGGTGGCGACTCAGGGTCCTCTTTCCCGAGCGTGATGCACTCTCCCGAACGTACGAGTTCGCGACCGAACAGGGCCGACAGATCGAGATCCAGAAGATTCACCAGTTAGAAGAGAACCGCCAGGGCCGGATCGGACTCACCGACGCGCAGTACGAAACGCTAGTCGCGGCCCTCGAGCGTGGCTACTACGGGATCCCCCGCGAGATGGATATGGAAGCGCTGTCGGACGAACTCGACATCTCTCATCAGGCGCTCTCCGAGCGCCTCCGGCGGGCTCACCGGACGCTCGTCGAGGAGGTGGTCGATATCGGCGAGCCCGACGAGGGTGCGTGATTGGCGTCGTCGATCGCACCGAGCGGCAGAAGACCTACCCCGCCGACGCTCGAACGGGGCCGTATGGACGAGGATATGCTCGCCGATCAGCGTCGCCTCGTGGAACTGATCGAGGCGGAAGGCTGGGACGTGACCGATCTCGAGCTCTCGGCCTACGACAGCCCGTGGGCCGACGAGGACGACCCCGAGGCGACCGTCACGATCACTGCCCGGAAGCCCTACGAGAGCGAGGACGACGACGGCGACGGTGAGGACGACGAGAGCCCGTTCCGTGTGAAGTAGCCGCAGACGAAGGTTAGACTATAGTACCAACTGAACCGATAGACACCCCGATCGTACTGTCCGCGGGTCTCGCGCTCGCTGCTCGCGCCGATCCGCGCTTCCGTCGTGCGATCGGGTGTGCAGTGATTTTCAGGGGCTACTATCGGTCCTCGAGTTTGACTCGCTCGGAGTGACCGTCGTAGTCCGACTCGCTCGAAACGATCGGATCGTCTCCAGAGGTTACGAGATGAAGCGCGTCGAGCGGCGTGAAACCGTCGTCCTGGACGTAACTCGCAGCAGCGAGGATGTCTTCCGTATCGTCCCGAATCTCGACGAGTGATCGGGCGGCGGTCACCGTCCGAAGCACGTTCCACCCCTCTCGATACGAGACCAACATCAGCTCGATCAGCGTCGTTCGCTCTATCCAGAGTTCGTCTTTCCGTCTCTCGTAAACCCGTTCGGCTGCCTCCTGAAGCCAATCGTCGTCTTTGATTAACGCGAGCAAGAAGTCGGTTTCGGCGTACGTTATCGGCCTGCTTCCTCGAGCGCTTCGTCTAACGCGCTCTCTTTGAGTTCTTCAGCGGACCTGGCGCTCTTCCGTGCCTCTTCACGAAGGGCTTCGAGCGGGTCGTCAGGTACTGGAACGAGTACGAGCCGATCGCCTCGATCGATGAGTTCGAACTCCTCGCCGAATTCCTTCCGGAGGGATTTCGGGAGATAGATCCGACCGTCGTCGGTACTGACGCGCATACCGACGACTACGCTCCAAAATCGTATTGTTCTTCCGCCGATACCGACCTGACGGAAAGATGAGACGGATTGTGGGGAAGGAGGTCGTACTTTCCGAGTCACCCCTTGATGTTACAGACCGGGAACGTCCGCGCGACCTTGTCACCGATGCCGAGTTCGTCGGAGACGCGGACGACCTCGTCGACGTCCTTGTAGACGCCCGGCGCTTCTTCGGCGACCGTCGCGCCCGACTGGGCCTTGACGTAGATCTGGTTCTGCTCCTGTAGCTGTTGTTGGACGTCGCCACCCCAGTACTCGTTCTTCGCCTGTGTGCGACTCATCAGTCGACCCGCGCCGTGAGCAGTGGAGCCGAACGTGAGGTCCATCGAGTTTTCGCCGCCCCGGAGGACGTAGCTGCCCGCGCCCATGCTTCCGGGGATGATGACGGGTTGTCCCACGTCGCGATAGGCCGCCGGCACCTCGGGGTGACCAGCGGGGAACGCCCGCGTCGCACCCTTGCGGTGAACGTAGAGTTCGCGCTCCTCGCCGTCTACGGTATGCGTCTCTTTCTTCGCGATGTTGTGGGCCACGTCGTACAGCAGGTGCATGTCCATGGACTCCCAGGACCGATCGAAGACGCGCTCGAAAACCTGCCGCGTGCGGTGCATGATCAGTTGGCGGTTGACCCACGCGAAGTTGATCGCGGCGTTCATCGCGCCGTAGTAGTCCTCGGCGAGTTGCGATCCGGCGGGCGCAGCCGCGAGTTCCTTGTCCGGCAACTGATTCAACAGGCCCTGATGTTGCTGCTCGATCTTTCGCAGGTAATCGTTACAGGTCTGGTGACCCAGCCCACGCGAACCGCAGTGGATCAGAACGACGATCTGGTCCTCCTCGAGCCCGTAGGCCTCGCCCACACCGTCGTCGAAGATATCGGTCACGCGCTGGACCTCGAGGAAGTGGTTCCCCGACCCCAGCGAGCCGATCTGGTTCTTCCCGCGGTCCTTGGCTTTCTGGCTGACCTTGTCGGGGTCTGCGCCCTCGCGCATCCCCTCGTCCTCGCAGTGTAACAGGTCGTCCTCTACGGCGTGGCCGTTCTCGAGCGCCCAGTCGACGCCGCGGGCGAGGATTTCGTCGACGGTGTCGACGCCGGCTTCGACGACGCCGCCGCCGCCCAGACCTGTCGGAATGTTGGCAAACAGCGAGTCGACAAGCTCCTCTTCTCGACCCCGGAGCTCGTCGTAGGTCAGGTTCGTCCGCATCATTCTGACGCCGCAGTTGATGTCGTAGCCGACCGCTCCCGGCGAAATACAGCCGTTTTCGGCGTCGAGTGCGCCGACCCCGCCGACCGGGAAGCCGTACCCCTGATGGCCGTCGGGCATACAGATCGCGTGCTTCGTGATTCCCGGCAGGTGCGTCGTATTCGAGATCTGTTCGAGCGTCTTGTCCTCCTCGATCTCCTCGAGCAGCGCTTCGCTGGCCAGTACGCGTGCAGGTGTGCGCATGCCGTTCGTCTGTGGGATCTCCCAGACGTACTCGCGTACTCGCTCGAGCGTGATGCCATCGGCGTCGAACGTGGTCATACACGAGAGTCGGACGGCGGCGAAGAAAGATGTTCGTCTCTCGGCTCGCGGTCGGACCGCTCGTCGGCGGTCTCGAACCGGGGCCACTCGCTCAAACGTCGAAGACGACGTACGCCTCCCAGCCGCCATCGGTGCGCTCGAGTCGCATCTCGGAGTACGTCACCGCCTTCACCTCGCGCGCGTCGACGCCGGCGAGCGGGACGCCGCGGGCGCTGGCCTCGAGGTTCCACGCTGCCGATCCGTCGGCCGCCTCGCTGCTCGTGATCGAGTCGACACGGTGGTCGACCGGGAGTTCCGCCCGAACGTCACGGAGATAGATCAGTTCGTCGAGATAGTCGAACAGCAGCGCCTCACGGTTCTCGGCGGTCACCGAGAGCGAAAACCGTTCGCCGTTCTCGGCCGGGATTTCGTCGCACGACGCGGCCGCGAGGCCGTCGGCCACCGCTCCGAAGACCGCCTCCAGCGACTCGCCGGTCGCCGCTACCGCGACGTCGGCCGTGTGATCGCGCAGTTCGAACCCCATTCGAGCCTCGCTTCGTCGGCCGGGATCCTATGTCCGTCGTTTCGGACGCGTCGCCTTTTGATGGGGTCGAGCGAACACGAATCGTTGCGAACATGTCGCCGCTGTCTGACGTTCCAGAGGATCGACTGCCGGTGGAATTATATTGACGACGCTGGTAGTGTGTGGTAGTGAGCGTCAACATCGACAGTCGCGTCGTCGCCCCGGGGAGCGGCGATTTCGTCGACGAAGCCTGGCAGCTGAAAGAGACGATCAACCGTCAGGAAGGTGTGCTCAAACAGCGATACGACTTCTTCACCGACGCGTATCGCCGGTCGAAGGTACACTGTTACATCCAGGACGGTGAGCTAATCGGGTTCGCTGCCGTTCGCCGCGACGGATACATTCTCTTTCTGGCGGTTTCATCCGAGTATCGCGGCGAAGGAATTGGCAAACGACTCGTCGCCCACGTGGCCGACGACCACGATACGATCACGTGTCACGCCCGCACCAGCAACGAAAACGCCCTCCAGTTCTACGAACACCTCGGCTTCGAGATCAAACGCCGGATCGACAACTACTACGAGGACGGCGGCGACGCCTACTACCTGAAGCTCGGGTCCGACGTCGGGATCACCGACCGGATTTCGGAACTGATTCGCCGGTAGCGATCGACGCCGCTCGCGTCCCACCTCGACTCTCCGACCGTAGCTTGCCGACGGTCCAGTCGCCGATCAAACGGCGCTCTCGTGGAACTGCTCGTGGATCTCGAGCCCGCGCTGGGTCTTCACAAACTCGGCGATCGGGCGCTCGGCGTCACAGTGGTCGCACCGAAATTCGTTTCCCGGCGCGGGCAGCTCGGTCCGGTTGCGTTCCCACTGTTCTGCGCAGTCGGGACACTCGAGGTCGACCCAGGCTTCGCGCATACGTACGATCCTCGGACCCGATCTATCTTAACGGCTGCTTCCGTGTGACCCGAGCTCGAAGCGTCGACCGTCGGACGCCGTGAACTCTCACGCGGGAAAACGAGCGTAATCCGGCGCCTTCGCCTCGAGGGAGTAAGGCGCCCACATTCGTCCCGTTCCGAGAGACGGCGACCCGTAGCAGCCGCCGGTATCCCGGCGTATCGAGTTCGCGCCTTTCGGCAGGATTATACGCCCCCACCCACGACTACTCGAGTCGTATGGAGGAGCGAACGAGGGCCTATCTTCGGGGGCGATTCCGCGATCACTACCGACGGACGGAGATCACGCCGCCGCCCGCCGCGAACGAACGCGAGTGGGGCTTCATCCCCTGGACCGAGGGACCCGATACGACGATGGTCCGCCACCGGTCGCTCCTCGAACTGGGCGATCTCTCGGAGTTTCTCGTCCGGAAGCGTCCGCGACACGTCTACTTCTCCGCGGGACGCTTTCGCGACCCCGGCGCGAGTTCGATGCACGCCAAAGACTGGCAGTCAGCCGACCTCGTCTTCGACCTCGACGCCGACCACCTGCCGAGCGTCACTCTCGGCGAGGACAGCTACGCCGAGATGCTCGCGAAGTGCAAGGACGCCCTCTTTCGGCTGCTCGAGTTCCTCGAGGACGACTTCGCCTTCGACGACCTCGAGATCGTCTTCTCGGGCGGACGCGGCTATCACGTCCACGTCCGCGACGAGAACGTCCTGCACCTGGAGCGGGAACACCGCCGCGAGATCGTCGACTACGTCCGCGGCATCGGGCTCGAGTACGACGAGTTGATCGAGACCGAGACCGTCGCGGGGCTAGGGCGGAAGACGCCGACCGAGCGCCGCACACTCCAGATCGAGGGCGGCTGGGGGGCCAGAACGCACGAGCACTTCATGGACTTCGTGGACGAGTTGCTCGCGCTGGACGACGACGCGGCCCTCGAGCGCTTGCAGGCGTTCGACGGCATCGGCGAGGGCAAAGCCGAGGCCACGCTGAACGCGGCTCGAAACAACCGCGAGCAACTCGAGGCGGGCAACGTCACCGTCCACACCGCGGTCGCCCAGTTGGCCGAACGATTCGCCGAGACGGCCGTCGAGCGGGACAACGCGCCGATCGACGAGCCGGTCACCACGGACACGAACCGGCTCATCCGCTTGCCGGGCAGTCTCCACGGAGGCAGCGGTCTGAAGACGGTGCGCCTCGGGCGAGACGACATCGCTGATTTCGACCCGCTCGTCGACGCCGTCCCCGAGACGTTCACGGGCCACGAGATCGCCGTCGACGTGACCGAGGGCGGCGAGGTCGAGTTGGGAGGAGATAGCTTTACGGTCCAGGAAGGCGACCAGTCACTACCGGAGTACGTCGCCGTGTTCCTGATGGCACGCGGCCGAGCCGAGAAGGAGAAAGAATGAATCTAGACGAGTTGCGCTCGGTGCAGAGCAAGGAGCGTCAGAAAGACAGCCTCCAGAACCTGCGCCCCTCGTTCTACCAGGAGGTCGGCGAGTACATCGCCGATCTCGAGGACGAACGCGACCGCGTCGCCGATCGGGCCGACGACCCCTTTTCGTCGCCCGAAGTGGGCCGCCTGACCGACGAGATCGAGACCGCAAAGGACGTCGTCGAGGCGATCTACGAGCGCCGGATGGGGAAACTCGTCAAGCAGGCCAGCCTCGCCGCGGCTGGGATGCCGGCCGACGACGAGGGCCTGACCGCCGAGGAAGCCGACCTGTTCGACGATCTCGTCGACCGGATCGGGTCGAACAAGTCTCGCGTACTGGACGTTCTCGAGGGCGTCGAGGCGTCGACGGTCGACTCCGACGATGCCCCCGACGCGGCGGCTGACCCCGACCCGACCCGGGCCGGGGAGCCGAGCGATCCGCAGTCCGCATCGACCGATCCGGCTCCCGACCGCGCGACGGCGGACGACACGCCACCCGTTCCGCCGGAGGAACCGCCGACGGAGGTCGATCCGGGGACCCAGGCGCGATCGGAGTCGGAGGCGGCCGACTCGAGCGGCGTCTCTGCCGCGGACGTCATGGGTGGAGACGGGCCGTCGGCGCAGCCAGCTGGCCAGCGAAACGGAGCCGATACCAGCGAACGAGCAGCGGACGCTGCTCGCGAACCCGACACCGATCACAGCCCCAACACGGGTTCCGATACAGCCGGCCCAACCGACGGGAGTGGAGATGCGGGCTCGGACGAATCGACCGAGTCCGCTCCCGCGGCCGTCGATCGAACGACCGTCCGGATCACCAGCGACATCGGCTCTATCCTCGGCGTCGACGACCGTGAGTATACGCTGACGAGCGACGACGTAGTCACGCTGCCGGAGGAAAACGCAGCCCCGCTCGTCGACCGAGAGGCGGCCGAACGCCTCGAGTGACCGCCGTGCGGCGGCTGACAGATTCACGCACCTACCGAGTTCTCGGGAGACGTTCGTATTGAGACATATTCCCGTGAGAAACCGTAACGTATACAACAACACTCGCTAACTCCCGTGCATGCTCGACGTTGGCGACGAAGCGCCAGAATTCGAACTGCAAAACCAACACGGCGAGACCGTCCGCCGATCGGATTTCGACGGCCAGCGGCTGGTCGTCTACTTCTATCCGCGCGCGAACACCGACGGCTGTACGACCGAAGCGCGCGAGTTCAACGACGCGCTCTCTCGGTTCGCGGACCTCGACGCTGCGGTCGTCGGCATCAGCGACGATCCCGTCGACGATCTCGCCGACTTCGCGGCCGACTACGACCTCGAGTTCGATCTCCTCTCCGACGAGTTCGGTGAAGTCGCGACCCTCTACGAGTCCTACGGCGAAAAACGGATGTTCGGCAACACCTTCGACGGCGTCTTCCGAAACACGTACCTCGTCGGACCGGACGGTCGGATCGAGGCGGTTTACGAGGGCGTCTCGCCCGACGGCCACGCAGACGAGGTCCTCGCCGACCTCGAGCCGGTCGATATCGCCCACTGAGATCAGCTCTACGGGACTCTGCTTACCGGTCCGATTCCGTGGACGAGTCGGTAGCCCCCAGCACGCGGACGCGGCCCGTGTCCGTGACCTGGAGTAGATACTCCTCGAGCGATAGCTCGATAGTGACGGTGCCCTCGCGGTGGCCGTGCGTGACCAGTGCATCGAGGGCTTCGGGGTCGACGTGATCGTACAGCGTGAATCCGAGGTCGGTCGAACAGCGGATCGGATCGGTATCGAGTGCAGTTGCGAGCGCATAGACAGCAGCCATACTCGCTGGCGTCGTTTCGTCGTACGTCCGCTCGACGAGTATCGGCCGATCGTCCGTAGGATCACGAGCGGAATCCGTCATCCGCGACGCCCTCCGCTGTAGTACGCTCGAACAGCGCCACCCGGACCCCAACCGATCGGTGTTCCGTCCATCACCGGGTGCTACTGGACTATTGCCTACGAAGCTTCGGCTTGAATAAGAGAGTTCGATGGACGTACCAGGGTCGGTGCGTCGATCGAACTCTACTCGAGAGTCGACAGTCGCTCCCTACCGTGGCGGGGGTGGCTTCCCGTTCCGTTCTATCGGGCTGAAGATCTGGATCAGCTTTTCCCTGTCCCGTGCAAATATTTCCTGTAGCGTATGAGTCTCTCGCCGAACGGGAAGGTCGATCATGTCTAAAGCGGACGCCGTCGAAGCGCTGGAGGAGCTCGGCCTTCGGAAATACGAAGCGCGGTGTTTCGTTGCACTGACGCAGCTCTCGGAGGGGACGGCAACGGAGATCAGTCAGGTCGCCGACGTTCCGCAGTCGCGAGTCTACGACGTCGTCGACCGCCTCCACCGGCGCGGACTCGTCGACGTCCAGGAATCCGACCCCCGGCGGTACGCCGTCGTCCCCGTCGACGTCGCTCGAGAACGACTCCGACAGGAGTACCGCGATCACCTCGAGACTGCGACGGCCCACTTACAGGACCTCGAGCAGCGGACGGTCGACGAGGATGGCGTCTGGCAGGTCGCGGGCCAGCGGGACGTCGACAACCGGACGCGGACGGCGCTCGAGGAAGCGACGAGCGAAATCTATCTCCTCGCGGGCGACGGGAGCGTGCTGAGTCCTTCGCTGCTCGAGTGGCTCGGGGCGGCGCGGGACCGGAACGTCGCCGTGTTCGTCGAAGTCCCTTCCGAGGCCGACCGGCGACGCGTTCACAACGAGGTGCCGACGGCCGAAGTCGCCGTCTCCGACTTCGCGTTCGATTCGCACGTCCGGGTCGAGCGACCGCTCGGCCGGCTACTGCTCGTCGATCGGGTGACGGTCGTGCTGAGCGCGTTGACGACCGGTCTCGTACCGGATCAACGGACGGAGACGGGATTCTGGGCCAGCGAACGGGGTCACGGGCTCGTCGGCTGGTTCCGGTACGTCCTCGAGTGGCGACTGACGCGCCTCGAGTTCGTCACCGACGACGGACCGCACCGCTGCGATGCCACTGCCGAGTGTGAAACGTGCGAAGAATGAATCGCTGTAAACCGGGCCGCGATCGGCGACCTTACTGGAAGGTCCGTCCGACCTGTTCTTCCTGTCCGGGCTCGGCCTGCTGGAACTCCTCTTCGAGCTCCTCGTACTGCTCCCGCGTTTCGGGGGTCACGCTCGCGTTGACCTCCTCGAGGGCGTGCTCGAAGTGCTCTCGGCTGATGCGGACGTTGCCGATGGTGTCGTCCATCTCCTCGGGGTCGACCGAGTTGATGAACTCGCGGCTGGCGGCCATCGACGCCTCGCGGCAGACCGCCTCGATGTCGGCACCGACGTAGCCCTCCGTCTCGCTGGCGAGCCACTCGAGGTCGACCGCGTCGGCCAGGGGCTTGCTGCGGGTGTGGACCTCGAAGATCTTCTTGCGACCGTCCTCGTCGGGGACCGGCACGTGGACGTGGCGGTCGAGCCGTCCGGGACGGAGCAGGGCGTTGTCGATCAGGTCCGGCCGGTTGGTCGTGGCGATCACGACGACGTCCTCGAGTTCCTCGAGGCCGTCCAGCTCGGTCAGGAGCTGGGAGACGACGCGTTCGCCGACGCCGGAGTCACCCTGGCGCTGGCCGCGTTCGCCCGCGATCGAGTCGATCTCGTCGAAGAAGATCACGGTCGGGGCATTCTCGCGGGCCTTCTCGAAGACCTCGCGGACGCCCTTCTCGGACTCTCCGACGTACTTGTTCAGCAGCTCGGGGCCCTTGATCGAGATGAAGTTCGACTGGGCCTCGTTGGCGACGGCCTTCGCGAGCAGCGTCTTCCCAGTGCCCGGCGGGCCGTACATGAGGACGCCCTTGGCGGCCTGCATGTCCATGGCCTCGAACACTTCGGGGTAGTCGAGGGGCCACTGGATCGTCTCGCGCAGGCGCTCTTTGGTGTCACCGAGGCCGCCGACGTCGTTCCACGTGACGTCGGGGACCTCGACGAAGACCTCGCGGAGCGCGGAGGGCTGGATGCCCTTGAGTGCCTCCTTGACGTCGCGCTCGTTGACCTCGAGCGACTCGAGGACGTCGGCGTCGATCTCCTCGGACTCCAAGTCGAGTTCGGGGCGGATGCGCCGGAGCGCGTTCATCGCGCTCTCACGGGCCAGCGACTCGAGGTCGGCCCCGACGAAGCCGTGGGTGTTGTCGGCGTAGTGCTCGAGATCGATTCCCTCGTCGAGGGGCATCCCGCGGGTGTGGACCTGCAGGATCTCCTTGCGACCCTCCTTGTCGGGGACGCCGATCTCGATCTCGCGGTCGAAGCGACCGCCACGGCGGAGCGCGGGGTCGATGGCGTCGACGCGGTTGGTCGCGGCGATGACCGTGACGCGGCCGCGTTCCTCGAGGCCGTCCATCAGGCTGAGTAGCTGGGCGACGACGCGGCGTTCCACGTCACCGCCGGCCTCCTCGCGCTTGGCGGCGATCGAGTCGAGTTCGTCGATGAAGACGATCGCGGGCGCGTTCTCCTCGGCTTCCTCGAAGACCTCGCGGAGCTGCTCCTCGCTCTCGCCGTAGTACTTCGACATGATCTCCGGCCCGGAGATCGTCTCGAAGTGGGCGTCGATCTCGTTGGCGACGGCCTTAGCCATCAGGGTCTTCCCGGTGCCCGGCGGGCCGTGCAGCAGGACGCCCTTCGGCGGCTCGATCCCTAGCTGTTGGAACAGCTCGGGGTGGCGCATCGGGAGCTCGATCATCTCGCGGACCTGGTCGAGCTCGTCGTCTAAGCCGCCGATGTCCTCGTAGGTGACGTTGGGGACGCCTTCGGCGGACGCGCCGCTTCCCGAGCTGACCTGTTCGGCCGGCGTCTCGGAGATGTCGATGTTCGTCGAGTCGGTGATGACGACCGTTCCGGACGGCGAGGTGCTCGCGATCTTCAGCGGCACCGACTGGCCGGAGCTGGCCATCGGCCCGAACGACAGCGAGAACGGTACCGTCTGGCCTTCGGTCACGGCCTGACCGCTCAGCTTGTCGCGCACGAGCGGCCCGATGTCGCCCCGGATCCGCAAGTTCTGTGGCAGCGCCACGGTGACGGACTTCGCGGGCTTGACGTCGGCCGCTTCGATGGTGACGTTGTCGTCGATCCCGACGTTGGCCTCCTGACGGAGGCGGCCGTCGATCCGGACGATTCCACGGCCTTCGTCCTCGGGGTAACCGGGCCAGACGCGTGCGACGGCCTGCCCGTCGCCTTTGCCATCGATGACAATGTAGTCACCGTTCTCGAGATCGAGTTCGTTCATCGAGACACGGTCGATAGCGGCCAGTCCGCGGCCCGCGTCCTTCTGTTTCAGGGGTTTGACGGTGAGCTTCATAGTT
This sequence comes from Natrinema sp. 1APR25-10V2, assembly GCF_031626495.1. NCBI lineage: Archaea > Methanobacteriati > Methanobacteriota > Halobacteria > Halobacteriales > Natrialbaceae > Natrinema > Natrinema sp. 1APR25-10V2. The sequence goes on along the minus strand of NZ_JAMQOJ010000002.1, from coordinate 463,689 downwards.
CCTCCTCCAGTTCGACAGTGAGGACTCCGTTTTTGATAAACGTGTGCGCGTCGCCGACCTCCGCGGGGAGATCGATCTCGTACTGCTCGTCGTCGACGACGACGATGACGGTATCATCGACGAAATCGACGGAGGCGTCAGCCTCGTCGGTACCGAAATCGACGGCGAGCACCGTACTGTCGTCGTAGTCGTACCGACGGGCTAACTGCCCCTCTTCACGGGTGAATTGTTCGAGAGTCATGGTTCAACTAACCCAAGGTAAGCACCAGAAGTATATAAATCTTCCGTAGAGAACCACGGTACTGTAATGCGATCCGTCGAAAAGTGATTGTTCGTAGTTCACAGCGAGGATGTGCTCCGGTCCGGTCGGCCGAAGGTGTCACGTCCATTTCGACTGGTACGAATATAGCCCCGCTGCTGGCGCTCGCCGGTCGTCCTGTCTCGTGAATTTATATCGGTTCCGCCCGTTCTACTACGTATGGAAACGGTATCACACAACGATCGAACGACGGCCTACGAGGTCGTCGATCGAGGCGGTGACGGGCCACCGATCTGCTGTCTCCACGGGAGCGGCGGTGCGCGCGATGTCTGGACCGGGCAGCATCCACTCGCGGATCGATATCCGATCGTCGCGGTCGATCTCAGCGGCCACGGTGATTCGGACGACGCCGACGCGAGCGCCGGCTACACGGCACTGTCGGCCTACGCCGACGACGTACTGGCCGTCGTCGAGGCGACCGACGCCAGCGTTCTGCTCGGCAACTCCCTCGGCGGTGCCATCGCCCTGCACATATTGCTCGAGCGCTCGTTCGACCCCGACGCGGTCGTCCTGACGGGTACCGGTGCTCGACTCGGCGTCCTCGACGACCTCCTCGAGTGGCTCGAGTCCGACTTCGAGCGAGCGGTCGAGTTCCTCCACGGACCGGATCGGCTCTTTCACGACCCCGACCCCGACCTGCGAGCGGAGTCGATGGAACGGATGTACGACTGTGGACAGGCGGTGACGCGCCGGGACTTCCTGACCAGCCACGAGTTCGACGTTCGTGATCGGCTCGGTGAAATCGAGACGCCCGCGCTCGCCGCGTACGGCGAACACGATCAGCTGACCCCGCCGTGGTTCCACGAGTACCTCGCCGACGAAATCGAACGCGGCGAATTGGCGGAAATAGAGGACGCGGGCCATCTGGCGATGCTCGAGCAGCCGACGGCGTTCAACGCAGTCGTCGACGAGTTTCTCACAGCGGCCGATACGTAAGAGAAGGAAAACGGTTGGGTGAAAGCGGGTGCCCCCCGACCGACGCGAGTGCGGAGTCGACGGGGCTCCGCGCGTTATCGCTGCTGTGCGAGCGAAACGAACGAATCGGTCGTCGCGGTGATCCACTGCTCCGACATCGCCTCCTCTCCGATCTCTCGCGGGAACATCGTACAGACCGCGACGTCATCTCGCTCCACGGTGACATGCTGCAATTCCGACCGATCGTCGGCCTCCGACCCATCTCCAACGGGCGTCGCCCTCGTTGACTCTGTCATGGTTTCCGTCCTCCGTGATGTAACTCAGCTTATGTGATGGCGATATATAAACACTGCCCCTAAACGGGCTCCTAGCCTATATGTTATATTATCACCCTAGTATCGACGATGGCACTCGGGCGTAGCGTCGCGGCGAGAACGTGAACGGGTGCTGTGGCCACGCGGTGTACCGTTCCCGGCTGAACAGGTCGTCTTTCTGTCAGCCGAGCGCGTCGAAGACGTCAGTAGAGATCGTCGAGCGTACTCTCCTCGTGGCCGTGTTTCTCGGCGGGGAACTCGCCGGATTCGACGGCCGATACGTACGCGCCGATCGCCGACTCCATTTCCGCGCGGACGTTCCCGAACTGCTTCGAGAACGAGGGCGTCCACTCGCTCAACCCGACGGCGTCGTCGACGACGAGCACCTGCCCGTCGCAGTCGGGACCGGCTCCGATCCCGATCGTCGGGATGTCGATCGCTTCGGTCACTTCCCCCGCGAGGTTCGACGGTACGTGTTCGAGGACGAGCGAGAACGCTCCCGCCTCCTCGTGGGCCTCGGCCAGTTCGAGGATTCGCTCCGCCGCCTCCTGGTCGGTTCCCTGCCGAGGATAGCCGCCGTACTGATTGACGTGCTGGGGCGTCAGCCCGAGATGAGCCATTACGGGTATCCCCAGCTGAACCATCTTTTCGGTCAGTTCGACGGTGTGAGGGCCACACTCGAGCTTGACCGCGTGGGCGTCTTCCTCCTGAAGCATGCGACCGGCGTTCTCGAGGCTGGCCGCCTCGTCGACGCCGACCGAGAGGAAGGGCATGTCGGCGACGACGAGGGCGTCCTCGGTCGCGCGCGCGACCGCGCCGGTGTGACGCGCCATGTCGTCGACGGTCACCGGAAGCGTCGTCTCGTAGCCCATGCTCGTGTTCCCGAGGCTGTCCCCGACGAGAATGATGTCGACGCCGGCCTCGTCGACGATCGCCGCCGTCGGCGCGTCGTAGGCCGTCAGCATCGTGATCGGCTCCTCGCCCGCCTTCGCTCGTACGTCCCGCACGGTAGGCATACGCATAGGTTACCCTCCCACGATTAAACGTCGTTGTTCTTCGAGCGACGGCGTGCGCTCAGCCGAACAACACGGAACCAGTCGGGTTCGGTCCGTCGGCCCCACCCGCGACGCTTAAGAGGACCGGGTCGTCAGTTCCAAGCGTGCCAGAACGCGTCGAAACGACCTCGCCCGACGGCGTCGATTACGGCTGGGTGATGCAGACGACGTTCGTCGCTACCATCGTGATCGGTGCACCCGTCGTGGCCGGCCTGTCGACGACCGCCACCCTTCCGACGTGGAGCTCGCGCGCCGAGTTCGCGATCCGCGTCGGAGCCCTCGTCTGGTTGCTCACGGCGATTACGGTTTTCGCGTACGCAAAGCGCAAGCACGATCAAGAGTAACCGCTGCCCCTCCTCGAGGCCGACGTTCAGAGCCCGGACGGGCCGTCACCGACGAATTCGAACGCAACGCCCGCCCGTTCCGCGGTTTTTCGATCACGCGTAGAGTCCCCGACGAACAGCGTCCGCTCGGGGTCGGCGTCGAGTCTGCTGACGGTCGCGAGCAACGGCTCCGGATCCGGTTTCCACGTTCCGACCGTGTCGCGGCCGACGACCGCATCGACCGCCGTCTCGAGCGCGTGTTCCTCGAGCGCGATCCGGCAGGCCCGCTCGCAGTTCAGCGAGCAGACGCCGGCCGGAACCGTCCGCTCGAGCAACTCGTCGGCGTGGGCGAGTCGATCCGACGTTCGCGCGCCGTCGTGTTCGTGGGTCGCGATGGCCGACTCTACTTCGGCGGCCAGCCCGGCATCGCTCGCCGTCTCGAGCATCCCCCAGAGCCCGTCGCCCGGCGGCTCGACGTTCGCGTCGCGGTACACCTCGCGGACGTCGACGGCGACGGCGTTCCAGTCGACGTCGAGATCGACGAGGGTCCCGTCCAGATCGTAGACGATGGCGTCGTATCCGTTCACGTCCCACCGTACGTTCGGACGCGGAATATACTGATCGCTGCCTCACCGTTCCCGATTCGGCCGGCCGTTCGCTCGCGGCCGATCGGTCACTCGAGCAGTTCCCGCGCGATGACCGTCTTCTGAATCTCGGTCGTTCCCTCGTAGATTTCCGTAATCTTGGCGTCGCGGTAGAGCCGTTCGACCTCGCCTTCGGTGACGTAGCCGTAGCCGCCGTGGATCTGTACGGCCTCGTTCGTGACGAACGTCGCCGCCTCGCTCGCGAAGTACTTCGCCATGCTGGCCTCGAGCGCCGCGTCGCCGGGGCTCGAGCCGTCTCCTCGCTTCCGGGCGGCGTCCCGGGTCAGCAATCGCGCGGCCCGAACCTTGGTCGCCATCTCCGCGAGTTTGTGACGGATCGTCTGGATGTCAGCGATGGGGCCGCCGAACTGATCGCGTTCCTGACTGTACGCTATGGCCTCGTCGAGGGCACACTGCGCGAGTCCGACCGACTGCGCGGCGATGGCGATCCGGCCGCCGGTGAGGATGTGGAACGCGGCCGATAGCCCCGCGCCCTCCTCTGTCAGCCGGTTCTCGGCGGGGATCCGAACGTTGTCGAACGAAAGACTCGTCGTGTCGCTCGCACGGAGACCGAGCTTTTCCTCCGGCTCCCCGACGGTCAGCCCGGCGACGTCGCCGGGGACGAGAAACTGCGTGACCGTCGAGGGATCGTCGCGGTCGGTCTTCGCGAAGAGGATGTAAACGCCAGCCCGCTCGCCGTTCGTGATCCACTGCTTCTCGCCGTTTATAACGTACTCGTCGCCTTCCCTCCTCGCTTCGGCGGTCATCTCCGCGGGGTTCGACCCTGCGTGCGGTTCCGAAAGCGCGAACGCACCCACCGGTCGCCCCTCGGCCATCTCCGGTAGCCAGCGCTCCTGCTGGGCCTCGCTGCCGAACTCCGCGATACAGGAAGTCGCGAGCGAGTGGACCGACAGCGCCGTCGCGACGGCCAACATCCCGTAGGCCACCTCCTCGTTGACGACGGCCGCGGTGACGGGATCGGCGTCGTAGCCGCCGTACTCCTCGGGGACTGTCAACCCGGTCAGATCGAGGTCGGCGAGGCCGTCCCAGACCGCCTCCGGGAACGCCCCGTCCCTGTCGGCCTCGAGCGCGGTCGGCCTGATCTCCTCGCTGGCGAACTCCCGGACGGTCTCGCGGACCGCCTCCTGTTCCGCGGTGAGTTCCATGCCGGCCATTCGACGGCCGCGACAAAAGTCTCCGCGTCGGGACGTCTCTCGGGTTCAGACCCCTTCGAGTTCCAGCTCTCGGAGCTGTTCCCGCATCTCGGCGGCCGACTCGTCGTCCTTCCGTCGGAGCGGGCTCCGCAGCGGGCCGGCGTCGAACTCCCGCATCCGGAGCGCGGTCTTGACGCCGGACATGTACGCGCCGCCGGTCTTGAACGCGTCTCGCACTCGAAAGATCTTGCTCTGTAGTTCGCGAGCGCGGTCCTCGTCGCCGTCGTCGTAGGCCTCGTAACAGTCGACCACGAGCTCCGGGAAGACGTTCGCGACGGCGCTGACCGCGCCCGAGCAGCCGACCTCGAGCCCGGTGAAGATCAGCGAGTCCGAGCCGGCGAGGAAGGTCAGGTCGGGATGGGCGTCGATCGCCTGCGCGAGCCAGGGGACGTCCTTGCTCGAGTCCTTGACGCCCGCGAGATTGTCGATCTCGGCGAGGTCAGCGAGTGTCTCGAGAGAGAGTTCGTTGCCGGTCTTGCTCGGGATGTGGTAGATGTAGACCGGCAGATCGACGGCCGTGGCGACCCGACGATAGTGTTCGAGCGCGCCCTCGTGGTCCAGCGGGTAGTAGTAGGGAGTCACGACGACGATGCCGTCAGCGCCGACCGATTCGGCGTGTTCGGCGCGGGCGACGGTTCGGTAGGTGCTCGGCGCGCCGACGCCGGCGATGACCGGGACCTCGTTGCCGACTTCCTCGACGACGGCTTCGACGACGCGGTCGCGTTCCGCGTCCGAGAGCAGCGGGAACTCCCCGTTGGTGCCGAGCGGAAAGACGCCGTGTGCGCCCCGTTCGACGACGAATCGAGCGTGTGCGGCCGTCGCCTCGTAATCGACGGACTCGTCCTCCTGAAACGCGGTGACGGTCGGCGGTACGACACCGTGCAGCGACAGCGGGTCGGCAGTGCCGGGATCGTGGTGCGACATAAACGACCGTCCGCCGGGAACGGTAAAAAAACGCCCGCTGTGTACGAACGGAACTGGAGCGGTCGTCCCGTGGTCTACTCCGGCGTCGCCATCTCGCCCGCCGGCTCGTCGAGTTGTTCGCCAGCGAGGACCCGATTCGCACGGCGAAGCCGCTCGGAGAGCGCTTGATGAGAGATGTCGAGTTCGTTCGCGAGTTCCTCGAGCGAGATCTCGCGGGGAACGTCGTAGTACCCCTGTCGGTAGGCCTCGGCGATGGCCTCCTGCTGGGGTTCGGTCAGCGCCGCCGCCGTCGTCTCGAGGTCCTCGTCCTGGCCGGCTTCGACCATGCGCTTGACGTCGATCCGGACGCCGCGGTCCTCGATGTCGGAGACGGCGCTCGAGAGCTCCTCACGGTGCGGAAAGAGCAGTCTGAGCGTCCACTGACCGTCCGTGACGTGGGCGTCGAGGACCGTCCCGCCGTGGGTGTAGACACAGCGGCAGATCGAGCCGACTTCCTCGGTGTACTCGAGGCGGTAGAACAGTTCGCCGTCCTCGGTGTCCTCTAACAGTTGGCTGTACTCGGCGACCGTCGGATCCGATCCGAGGGCGCTCTTGAGATCGCCGTGGTCGACGTTGGAGAACCAGACGAGCGGCGTCGTCCGGACCGGCCCTTCCGCGACGACGCTTTCGACGCGGACCTCGAGGGCCGGTAGTTGCTGAAAAGTCTCTGCGAGCGCGAACCCGTCGGTCGAAAGCGAAAGTTCTGCGATGGTCGTCATTGGAAGGTCACCTCGTATCGCTGGCTCGAGTCCGATCGGCGAACAACGTCGCTGTCGTGTGGGTAGTGGGACTCGATTCGTCTCATAAGCACCAAGCCGATCCGCTCGTCGCATCCGAAGCGGGCCGCCACAACGGTCGCGAGACCGCCGCTGACGACCGCGTTCGCCCGGATCGTCTGATAGAAGGGAAGACTCCGAGACGTTTGATGAGCGGGCTTTCCCCTTCAGGTCCTTTATGAGCGCACGTCACCCCTCGCGACGGTCAGAATCACGTGACGGAACGGCGATGACGGTTTCGCCCGGCGGCCCCGCTCACCCTAACCGAGCCAGCCGGTTGAGCGCGTACACCGTCCGGAGCACGTCGACGCTCTTCCCGCGGTCGAAGACGAGTTCGTCCGTCTCGAGGACGTGCTCTAACGTGTCCTGTGAGGCGTGTTCCGGTGCGGCCGCGATGCCGGCGTCGTTCTCGTCGACCCACTCCATTACGCGCAGATCGCTCTTGGAGTCGCCCATCACGAGCGCGAACGGGTCCTCGACGCCCAGAACGTCCAGCGCGCGCTCGACCCCGACGACCTTGTTCAACTCGAGGCTGCCGATCTCGGCCGCGTCGGCCTCGTAGTAGGCGACGTCGATGCGGTCCAGGGTCGCCGCGAGCGACGCCGGGATCGCGTCGGCTTCGAGGTTGGGGTAGGCCCCTTCGCCCTCGAGGACGGCCCTGATCTCGGGATCCTGAGCGGCGTAGAAGGCGCGCGTCCAGTCGGCGATCGTCTCGCCGGACAGGGTCGTTTCGCCGTCGTCCGGTGCGGCGTCGGATCGGCCGTCACCGCTGGTATCACCCTCGAACGTCGCGCCGACGGCCTCGGCGAGCAGATCGATGAGGTAGACCAGCGCCTCGTCGATGATCTCGCGGGCGTTCGTCGACCCGGTCTCGTAGTTGGGTTTCATCGTGACGTTGAACTCGTTGCCCTGGAGGTGACAGCCCCGACGGAGCTCCTCCGGTGCTTCGGGCAGCACCCGCGAGCGCACGTCGTCGAAGATCGCCCGTATCTCCTCTTCTAAGTCCTCGTAGAGCAGTTGTTTCGTGTCCGCGCCGTGGCCCGGCGTGAACACGCCCGTCCCCGCCTCGTAGACGATCGAGAGGTCCCCCGAGTGGACGATCTCGCTGCCGAGCCCCTGGATCGCGAACCCCTTGACGTTCTCCAGGGTCTGGCCCGTACAGATGACGATCGGGACGCCGGCCTCGTGGAACTCGGTCAACAGATGCAGCGTGTCCCGGGGAATCTCGTTGTCGGTTCCGCCGGCCGAGCGCAGCGTCTCGTCGACGTCGAGCACGAGGACGTTCACCGCCCGGCCGTACTTCGCCTCGAGGTCCAGCGCGGTGAAGGCCTGGTCGCGGGTCGCGCGGGCGGCGATCTCCGCGAACGTTTCGCCGGCCGCGAACGACGAGCGGATCTCGTCTTTGCGCTCCTCGAGTTCCTCCGTCGCGCCCTGCCAGTGCTCGAGGGCGACCCGGGAGTCGACGGCAGGGAACACGTCGACGAACTCCTGGTACTCGCGCAACGTCTTCGTATCGTACTCGTCGTAGAGCTGATAGACGAGGTCGTACCGTTCCATGTAGGGAACAGGCATGGGAAGCCGGATAATCGTTTGCAGTGTGGCCGAGTCGGCCGCTACGTCGAGGCGCGCATCGACCCGAAATCGCGACCGACGATCAGCCGAACCGATAGTACAGGAATTTACTCGAGTAGGAATAAATATTTAACATCACGGTTCCTCCTGTGCTAGCATGAAAGCTATCGCAGTCCAGCCCGGAGCGGGTGTCCCCGAAATCGTCGAGCGGCCCGTTCCAGAACCAGCCCCCGGCGAGGCGCTCGTTCGAATCCGTCGCGTCGGCGTCGACGGCACCGACTACGAGGTCATCGAGGGGAGCCACGGCGGCGTCCCCGCCGGCGACGACCGACTCGTCCTCGGCCACGAAGCCGTCGGCGTCGTCGAAGACGCGAACGGAACGGCCCTCGAGGAGGGGCAGTACGTCGTCCCGACGGTCCGTCGACCGCCTGCGGGCGTCGAGACGAACGACTACTTCGAGCGCGGCGAACCCGACATGGCCCCCGAGGGCGAATACGTCGAACGCGGCATCGCCGGGGCTCACGGATTCATGGCCGAATACATCACGAGCCCGGCCGACTACCTCGTCCCGATCCCCGCCGAACTCGCGGAGTGGGGCTTCCTCGTCGAACCGATCAGTATCACCGAGAAGGCGCTCGAGCACGCCTACGCGACTCGCTCGGCGTTCGACTGGCGGCCCGAGTCCGCACTCGTCCTCGGGAACGGCTCGCTCGGGTTGCTGACCGTCGCGATGTTCACGACGACGCTCGGCTACGAGCGGGTCTACTGCCTCGGTCGGCGCGACCGGCCCGACCCGTCGATCGACATCATCGAGCGGCTGGGCGCGACGTACATCGACTCCCGCGAGACGCCGCTCGCGGAGATTCCGGCCGCCTACGAGCCGATGGACGTCGTCTACGAGGCGACCGGCTACGCGAAACACGCCTTCGAATCGGTCGACGCGCTCGCCCCCAACGGCGTCGCCGCCTTACTCGGCGTTCCAGAGGACTGGTCGTTCGAGGTCGACGGCGGCCGCCTCCACCGCGAACTCGTCCTCCACAACAAGGCGATCGTCGGTAGCGTCAACTCGAACCGCGACCACTTCGAGGCGGCCATCGATACGCTCGCAGCGCTTCCCGACGGGGTCCTCGAGGCGATCGTGACGGGAATCTACGGCCTCGATTCGGTCGATCGGGCGTTCCCGAAGGCGACTGCGAGCGTCCCGGCCGGACACGGGACGACGACGGCTCCGGATGACGACACGCCTATAAAAACAGCGGTCGAATTCGACGCTATATGAAGAACGTCGACGACCTGATCGAGAGCGCGGCCGAGCTCGCGGCTCGCGGGCTCTCGAAGGGCGAGATCGCGGACGAACTGAACGTCTCGCGGGAGACCGCGAGCTGGCTCGTCGAGCGCAGCGGGACGACCCCGCAGACAACCGAGCAGCCATCCCAGCGACCGGACAACGGCGGGAGCGGGCCACAGGATATCCACGTCGACTGGTCGGCGATCGGCCGGGACAGCAAGCGGATGAGCGACGTCGCCTCGGCGATGGCCGACATGCTCGCCAAACACGGCGAGGACGTCGATCTGACGATCGGTATCGAGAAGGCCGGCGGTCCCATCGCCACCCTCGTCGCCCGCGAACTCGAGACCGATCTCGGGACCTACACCCCAGCGAAACACCAGTGGGAGGAAGGCGACATCGAGGAACTGGGCGGTACCTTCTCGCGGAACTTCGCCGGCATCCGCGACCGGGAGTGTTACATCGTCGACGACACCATCACCAGCGGTACCACCATGCGAGAGACGATCGAAGCGATCCGCGCAGAGGGCGGCAAACCCCTGGCTTGCGTCGTCCTCGCGGACAAGCAGGGCCTCGAGGAACTCGAGGGCGTCCCCGTCTACTCGCTGTTACAGGTCATCAGCGTCGGCAAAGACGAGTAACGCGGCTGTCGGGGCGGTCGACACGGCCAGCGGCGCTGTACGGTCGCTGACGGTCACGTTTTGCTGCGATAAAAATCGGGGTTCGAGACGGATCTCGATTAGCCGTGAATGCCCATCGCTTCGATCTGCTCCTGATACCGATTCCGGATCGTCACCTCGGTCACCTGTGCGACGTCGGCGACCTCGCGCTGGGTCTTCTTCTCGTTACACAGCAGCGAGGCGGCGTAGATCGCGGCGGCGGCGTAGCCCGTGGGCGATTTTCCGGAAAGCAGCCCTTCCTCGGCCGTCTTCTCGATGATTTCGTTGGCTTTGGTCTGGACCTCTTCGGAGAGTTCGAGTTCAGAACAGAAGCGGGGGACGTATTTTTTCGGGTCGACGGGACGCATCTCGAGGCCGAGTTCCTGCGAGATGTATCGATACGTGCGACCGATCTCTTTGCGTTCGACGCGGGAGACTTCCGAGATTTCCTCGAGGCTTCGCGGGATACCCTCCTTTCGACAGGCGGCGTACAGCGCGGATGTCGCGACGCCCTCGATCGAGCGGCCGCGGATGAGGTCTTCCTTGAGCGCGCGCCGGTAGATCACCGAGGCGACTTCGCGGACCGAGCGCGGGACGCCCAGTGCGGATGCCATTCGATCGATCTCGCTGAGCGCGAACTGAAGATTCCGCTCGCCGGCGTCTTTGGTACGAATCCGTTCCTGCCACTTGCGCAGTCGGTGCATCTGACTGCGCTTTTTCGAGGAAATAGAGCGTCCGTAGGCGTCCTTGTCCTTCCAGTCGATCGTCGTCGTCAGTCCCTTGTCGTGCATCGTCTGGGTCGTCGGCGCGCCGACGCGGGACTTTTCCTGCCGTTCTTGGTGATTGAACGCCCGCCACTCCGGGCCGGGGTCGATCTGTTCCTCCTCCACGACGAGCCCACAGTCTTCACAGATGAGCTCTCCCCGGTCGGAGTCCTTAACGAGATTATCCGATTCACACTCGGGGCAGGCACGTACCCCCTCTTGATCCTCGGTCTCGTCCGTCTCGCGCGTTCGCTCCCGCTGGCGGGTGGACCGTGTCATCGCACTTTTATAGTAGTATCACCATACTATATAAAGATTCGGTAAGCGTTTTCCCCACCAGAGCCGTATCGGCCGAAAACAGGCTGTACGGGGATTCAGGTACGAGATTTACGCTTTGGAACCGGAAAGCCTTTATCCGATTCCCCCGGATTTCGGAGACGAATGCCGGTTATCGAGTGCGACGTCGAGACCGCTCGTGAGCGACTCGAGGCGGCAAACGTTGCCGTCGAGTCGGGCAACACCGACCACGAACGCTGGCGCGCGAGCCGCGGCGACGCGACCGCCGTCGCCTACGACGACAAAGTCGTGATTCAGGGAGCCGACCCGCGGGACCTCGAGGCACTGCTCCGCGAGGGCGGCGGCCGCGCCCACGTCTACTTCGACGGCGGCTCCCGCGGAAACCCCGGCCCGGCCGCGATCGGCTGGGTGATCGTCACCGGTGACGGCATCGTCGCCGAAGACGGCGAACCGATCGGGACGGCGACGAACAATCAGGCCGAGTACGAAGCGCTGATCGCGGGTCTCGAGGCCGCCAGCGACTACGGCTACGACGAGGTCCACGTTCGCGGCGACTCCGAACTCATCGTCAAGCAGGTCCGCGGCGAGTACGACACGAACAATCCGGAACTCCGCGAGAAGCGCGTAACCGTCCACGAACTGCTTCGCGAGTTCGACGAGTGGACGCTCGAGTACGTCCCCCGCGAGGTCAACGACCGCGCCGACGGCCTGGTGAACGAGGCGCTGGATCAGGCGTAGGCTCGCTTCGTCGATCCCCGGATCGCGTCAGTCCGGTCGACCTGATGTAACGACGCTCGTTTTGGCCGACGACACCGCAGGAGTGATCGAGCGAGCGCCACTCGGCCAGAGCAAGGCACATCTCCGCCCGAACACACCGTCTAGTACGCCTTCACTTCTCCCAGTGTGTTCGCAAAAAGAGGCGCTGTGGCCGAAGTAGGAACCAGCTTCCCGGGACACCACGAGACCGGATCGGCAATGGGAAAACCGCTCGAGCACGTACGATCGCTCATGACGGACCAGAACGCGATGGACGACGACGAGCGTCCGGACGACGATGTCGACGAACTCGACAGCGGCGAACTCCCTCGAGGTGTCGTCGACGAGGTCGAGCGGATAACCCGCCTCGAGCGCACTGCAGTCGACGAGAACGAGGCCGACGCCTACGACGCGCGACGTGACGACCTGCTCGACGAGCACGACTTTACGTCGCGGATCCGCGACGACGACGGCGACGACGTACTCGTCCTCCATCCCGCGGAGTGGCACGAGGACGGCGTCATCCGGACCGACCGCATCGACGACATCGACCGCGCAGTCGAGATTCCGCTCGAGGGGACGAGCGATCCGGACGACTGGGAGACGGTCGACGCACGTAACCGGGACCTCGTCGAAGCCGTCAGAGCGGACCACGGCGACGTTCACGGAGACAACGCGGCGCTGCTCGCCGATTTCGCTGGCAACCACTACGCGAAGCCGATCGCGTCGCTGACGAGCGAGGAGCTCGCGGAGTTTCGGACCGAGTACTTCGTGCGGAACGCCTGGCCGTCGGAAAAACAACAGGAGATGATCGAGGAGTCGATCGAGCTCGTTTTCGAAGTGGCCGGAGAGCCGAATCCGGACGTTCAGTAGCTGTTCTCGACGATATCCGTGATCTCCTCGGCGCGGTCGTCGCCGGTAACGACCTTCGAGAGGGTCCACTGGATGCCGTCGAGGACGGCGTCGTAGCCGTCGTCGGTCAGCGAGTACTGGTTCGTCCGCTTGTCGAGTTCGCTCTTCTCGACCAGTCCCAGATCGACGAGTTCGTCGAGGTTCGGGTAGAGTCGGCCGTGGTTTACTTCCGTGCCGTAGTAGTCCTCGAGTTCGCGCTTGATCGCGAGCCCGTACATGGGCTCTTTGGCGAGGATGACGAGGATGTTGTTCTGGAAGGCGGTGAGTTCGCGTGCGATGCTCTGTTCGCCGGTGATTGATTGTGCCTCTGACATACGTGTGTAAATGTCACCAGACTATTTAAGACTTGTCAACTATTCCTTCGTATCAGCCGGTCAGACAGCCCGCTACTGACCGCTATGCGGCCGGACACTGGTGGAACGTGTCCGATTCGTGTCTGTCGGGGATCTGGCAACCGTCACTTGGGTAGTGACACTCGATTACGAAAGTACTTTTTGATCGACGGTGGAGTTTCCGGTACATGGTCAACCTCTGGGAAGACCTCGAGACCGGACCGAACCCACCCGAAGAGATCTACGCCGTCGTGGAGTGTCTCAAGGGCGAGCGGAACAAGTACGAGTACGACAAGGACGTTCCGGGCGTCGTCCTCGATCGTGTGCTCCACAGTAATGTCCACTACCCTAGCGACTACGGCTTCATCCCGCAGTCGTACTACGACGACGAGGACCCCTTCGACGTCCTCGTCCTCGTCGAGGATCAGACGTTCCCCGGCTGCGTCATCGAGGCCCGCCCCGTCGCGCTGATGAAGATGGACGACGACGGCGAGCAAGACGACAAAGTCATCGCGGTCCCCTCCGAAGATCCGCGCTACGATCACATCGAGGACCTCGAGGACATCCCCCAGCAAGAACTCGACGAGATCGACGAGTTCTTCGCGACGTACAAGAACTTGGAAGAAGGAAAAGAAGTCGAGACGCAGGGCTGGGAGGACAAGCAGGCCGCCTACGACGCGATCGAGCACGCCCAGGAACTCTACGAAGAGAACTTCCAGTAGCGACTCGCGGCCGTAACGCGGTTTTTCTGTACCGCTTCCACGATAGATTCCCGAGAGTTATTCCGGCCCGTTCGGCGCATGCATTATGAGCATGGGTAATTTTATGACCGCTCCTGCCGTACTGTTGCCTGTATGGCAGCATCCGACTCGTCCCCACGAACGTCACCGCCCGCCGACGATACGACCGACGACGGCGTCGGTATGGCCCACCTCACGGTCGTGCCAACCAACTTCGATCCCGAGAACTCCAGCGGACGGGACGAGTAACCGACCTCCCGACAGTCTAACGGCCGCGGTTCCCGACGGGATCGACGGCCGCCGGTTGGCATGCCAAGGCATGTCAGCAATTCGCAAAACACTATCTCGAAACGAACCTTCTTGTATGCGGTCGGACTACGTCCGTCTATGGGTCTGTTCGATCGATTGCGGGGCGACGGCGATCCCCGGGTCGCATTTATTGGGGTCGACGGCGTGCCGTATAGTCTCCTGTCGGAGAACGAGGAACTGTTTCCCAACTTCGCCGCGATCGCCGACGAGGGAACGGCGAGCGAGATTTCGAGCATCGTCCCGCCCGAATCCAGCGCCTGCTGGCCGTCGCTGACGACTGGCGTCAACCCCGGTGAAACCGGTGTCTACGGCTTTCAGGACCGCGAAGTCGGAACGTACGACACCTACGTCCCGATGGGCCGGGAAGTCCAGGCCGACCGCGTCTGGGACCGCGTTCAGGAGGAGGGCCGCAAGGCCACCGTGCTGAACGTTCCCGTCACTTTCCCGCCCCAGCGCAACGTCCAGCGGATGGTTTCGGGCTTCCTCTCCCCCGGCCTCGAGAAGGCCGCCTACCCCGACGAGGTTCGCGAGTACCTGGAGACGCTCGACTACCGAATCGACGTCAACCCGAAACTCGGCCATCAGGACGACAAGTCCGAGTTCATCGAGGACGCCCACGCCACCGTCGACGCCCGGTTCGAGGCCTTCAAACACTACATCGAGGAGGACGACTGGGACCTGTTCTTCGGCGTCTTCATGACGACCGACCGTGTCAACCACTTCCTGTTCAAAGACTACGAGCGAGACGGCGAGTACAAGGACGAGTTCATCGAGTTCTATCGGAAGGTCGACGACTACATCGGCCGACTACGCGAGGCGTTGCCCGAGGACGTCACCATGATCGTCGCCTCCGACCACGGCTTCACCAGCCTCGACTACGAGGTCCACTTCAACGAGTGGCTCCGAGAGGAGGGGTGGCTCTCCTTCCGGACGGACGATCCCGAGGAACTCGGCGATATTTCCGACGACACCAAGGCCTACTCCTTCATTCCCGGCCGCTTCTACATCAACCTCGAGGGCCGGGAACCCCGCGGCTCCGTCCCCGAGGACGAGTACGACGCCGTTCGCGACGAGCTCAAGGCCGACCTCGAGGCGCTCGAGGGGCCGAACGGTAACAAGGTGGTCGACCGGGTCGTCGAGAAGGAGGCAGCCTTCCGCGGCGATCACGACGACATCGCACCCGATCTGGTCGCGATTCCGAACAAGGGCTTCGACCTCAAGTCCGGATTCAAGGGCGACGCCGAAATCTTCGACACCGGACCGCGAAACGGGATGCACAGTTTCGACAACACGTCGCTGTACATCGACAGCCCCGACGCAACGATCGAGAACGCCGACCTGTTCGATATCACGCCGACGATCCTCGAGCTGATGGACATCGACTACGGCCGCAGCGAGTTCGACGGCGCGAGTCTGGTCTAGTCGCCACTGCCGATCCGTCCTCGCCGTCGCCGGATTTATTTTCAGCGCTCGTGAACGACGCACGATGAGAAACGGCCTCTTCGTCGGCGGCTGTCTCACGCTGTCGGTCCTGTTCGCCGGCATCGTCAGTGCGATCACCGCCAGTCCGGCCGTTCTCGGCGTCACGCCCGTCGGGATCGCCATCTACCTGACCGTCGGCGTCGGCCTCCCCCAGTACCTGCTCTCGCGTCGCAGCAGCTCGAGGCTGCAACTGGGCCTGGCCGGCCTCGCGGTCGCCGGTGGGGCGGTCGTCCTGATCGGTGGCGTCGCGACGGGATCCCCGAACGCGGAGTGGAGCGGCGGAATCGTCGCGATTCTCCTCGTCCTCGTCCTCGTCCTCGGAAACGCCCTCGGTGCGGGCGTTCGCGAGTTCCGTGCCGGCTATCAGTCGACCTCGTGAGCCGTCACGGGAGCGACCCGATTCGATTCCGTTTTCCGGCCGGCACCGAACCGCCACGCATGGAAGAAGTGATCCACGCCCGCGGCCACGAGCACGTCTCGGCCGAGCACGCGAGCACCTTCGAGGTGACGACCGACGACTTCCTCACCCCCGCCGGCGACTGCATCCTCGCGATCGACGCCGATCGCGCCCCGGCAGACTTCGATCCCGAGTTCGTCGCGGCCTGTCAGGACCGAGACGCGACGATCGCGGTCGAGATCGAGGCCGACGGCCACCGCGAATCCGTGACCGGTCGGGGCGATCCCGCCCTCGAGTTCACCAACGAGCGCAGCGCGGTCGGTCGGACAAGCGACTACGTCGACGATCGGACGATCGTAGTCGGAGCCGAGTTCGCAGCCGAGGGGTTCGATCGCGACCTCGTCGCGGCGCTGGCCGACGGCGCCGAGGCGACGGTGACGATTTCTGTCGAGTGAGCGCTGTCGACAGCAGTAGTGGGCGCTTCCCGGCTCGAGTCGCCGACGGGTCCGCCGTTGTTTTACCGTCTACGATCCAACGTGACGATCCGGAGTGAGCCGAGAACAGCAGCGGCGGTGCGGCGGCCGAGTTCGATTCGTCGACCGCGGATACCCGCGCGGAACTGGTCGTCGACCGACTGGGCGAACTGTACTGGCAGCAATCGTAGACAAGGAAGATAGTGATCAGACTGTACTTCCGATCACATCGCGGGGAGCGTGAACGAGAAGGTCGACCCCTCGTCGGGCTCGGACTCGACCCACATCTCACCATCGTGACGCTCGATGATCCGCTGACAGAGCGCCAGTCCGATTCCCGCTCCGTCGCACTCGTCACGAGTGTGTAATCGATCAAAAATATCGAAGATACGGTCCTGATTAGCCGATTCGATACCAATCCCGTTGTCGTGGACCGAGATCACCCACTCCTGCTCTCGCCGTTTCGCATCGATATGAATGCGGGGGGACGAACTGCCGCTGTAGGTGATCGCGTTGTCCAAGAGGTTTTGAAGGACCTGGCGGAGTTGATTGCCGTCGCCCTTTACGCGAGGAAGTTCGTCAGCCGTGATCTCTGCGTCGGTCTCCTCTATCTGTAGTTGGAGATCATCGAGCACGTCGTCGAGAACGGTCTCGAACTCGACCAGTTCGAACGGCTCGCCCTGCGTTTCGATCCGCGAGTACGCGAGCAGGCCGTCGATCATCTCACGCATTCGGTCGGCACCATCGACGGCGAACGCGAGGAACTCCTCGCCGTCCTCGTCGAAGGCGTTACCGTACCGGTTTTCGATGAGTTGCAGGTAGCTCGAGACCATTCGCAGCGGTTCCTGTAAGTCGTGAGAGGCGGCGTACGCGAACTGCTCGAGTCGTTCGTTCGATTCTTTGAGCGACTGTTCTCGCTCCTCTCGTTCGACCTCGTAGCTCACCCACTGCCCGATCAATTTGAGGAACATCCGCTCGGTCTCCGTGAACTCGCTGTCGCGCGGCTCCGTACTCCCGACCCACAGCGTTCCGTACGGCGTGGCACCGTTCATCACTTTCGTCCCGAGATAACACGTGAGACCGTGCTCTCGGTAGATCTCGTCGTCCTCCCAGTCGGTCCCGCGGACGTCCGCCATTCCGACTGGTTCGTCGCTCTCGATGACCTCCCTGCAGTAACATCCCTCTCCGGGATCGGTCCATACCTCGCCCGACTCGTCCCCGTACCTGATGGTATACTCGTTGAGGAATTTGTCGTTCCACGACGGGAGATGAGTCAGTCCGGCCGCATCGAGATCCAGCCGTTCACGCACGAGATTGAGAAGTTTCCCGAGTTTCTCTTCGAAGTCGAGTTCTGGCTCAGCGGTGATCTCGTGACTTTCTCGGAGGAAGCGCTCGCGCTGCTGGACTCTGACTTTCGTGTCGGTCTGGTCTCGAAGCGCCCCGAGTTGGCGGTCGACCTCGCGGGTAGTCTTCTCGGGACCGAAGAACTCCCCGGGTGGTGTGTAGTAGACGTTGTAGCTGACTCGCTCGTCGTGGATGAGAAGCGGATGGGTGCTGATGACGTCGTGGATGACGTCCGACGGGAATCGGTTCCGATTGTACTGGCAGAGCGCGATGCCGTCCGCATCGTCGAAGAGGTAATTGGCCTTGGCTTCGCATTTGACGAGTTCCGTCCCCTCGGGATCTTCCTGTAAGACGCTGCTCATTTCGCCGGTCAGACGGAGCGCCTCGTACTCCGCAGTAGCTTCCTCGATGGCGGCGTCGATGAAATCGACCGTCTCGTCGGCGTCGAACGTCTCGTTCCGGAGGTAGGTTTCCTCCTCGTCGTGAATGGAGAGTTGGCCCGAACGGAGGGCGGTATCGACATCGATCCCGTAGTCTCGCATCGCTTCGAGGATTTCCTCACGGGAATTCTCGTAGGTGATATACAGACACCGCTCGTTGCGCTCAAGTCCTTGTCGGAGAAACGGAATCGCGGTGGCGAACTGTTCCTCTTGGGACTCGTAGATCAGCGCGAAGTGGTCGTTCGCATGGGCATGCTCGTGGTCCTCGAGGGGTTCGACCGGCCCACGGAACTCCGGGCTCGACTGGAGAGCCTCGAACGCGCTCGTGAGGGGTCCTGACTCGCCCGATATTTCGTTCGTGGAGGCGTTTTTACTCATATCTCATCCCAACTCTCGAACCAGAGCGTCCGGTACTCGAATGACCGTGATCGAGAAATAGATCGTAACTGAGAGAGGAAGAGACTGCCTGCCCATCTGCACTCGCAGACCCGGTCGGCAGTAGTGGTGGTTCGATCATACAGCGAATGGTGAAGAGCGGCAGGGAAAAAGTCGTCGTGGCATTTTTTCGCACAGTGGCGATCCATTACATTCGGTGTCGGAAACGAGTTTTAAGGCTATCGTGGGAGCTATTTTGCACGGACTCTACTGACCGAGTATGACGCGAGCGGAACGGGTCGTCGATCGTCTCTGGGACTTGTACGCCGAGACGTACTCGCCGTGTCCGAGCGAAAACATCGGGGTCGCTCCCGAGCAGGATACTTCGATAACGGATATCGACTCGCAGCGTGATTACTGGCAGAAGACCTACGGCGGACAGGACGCCTTCATCTGTCTCGTCCGAACGATTCTGAGTCAGAACACCAGCGACAAGGCGAGCCAACCAGCCCACGACGCGTTGCTCGAGCGCTACACGGAAAGCGATTCGCACGGCGACGCACACGGTGCGGGCGGGCAACCGCGAGCGAACGATGTCGATCTCGCGGAATCGCTCGCGAACGCCGAGCAGTCGACGCTCGCCGAGACGATCAGCTCCGCCGGGCTCTACAACCAGAAGTCGGAGATCATCATCGACACCGCAGCGTGGGTCCTCGAGCGGTTCGGCTCTGCCGCTGCCTTCGACGCATTCGTCACGGACGAGGACCCCGAAACGGTTCGCGACACGCTCCTCGAAGTCCGCGGCGTCGGCCCGAAAACGGCCGACTGCGTGCTGCTCTTTTCGGGTGGCCGCGGCGGTGTCTTCCCCGTCGATACGCACGTCCACCGGATCTACCGGCGCATGGGGATCGCGCCACCCGCAGCAGACCACGAGGGGGTTCGTGCTGTCCTCGAGCGCGACGTGCCCGCGGCCGAGTGCGGCTTCGGACGACAAGAGATAGCAAAACGTTATAACGGGGATTGCCAGTCAGATGAACACGAGTTCCACAACGGAGGTACCTACGTAGTTGATGGAGAGGAGATTACCTTTGCCCATGGTGGTGTGCCTCCCGAGAAATGCGGTTTCGGCCATACTGCGACGATTCAATTCGGCCGGGAGTACTGTACGGCGAGGAAACCGGCCTGTCTCGAAGGGCCGGAGGCGTGTCCGCTCTTCGACCTCTGTGACAGGGTCGGGGTCGACATCGAATCCGGGACCGTCGTTGACCCTGCAGAAACAGTATCAAACGACGAGGAGTAATCCAGGACGCTGGGCTGAATGCCGTTTTTTAAACGCACGAACCCAGGGCACCACGAAGACGGCCCACCCGGATAGCCGGATAATCTTGGTCAGACCGTTGTCCATAATGTAATATATGTTACCAATATTGGGGTGCGAGGTCGGGCGTTTCCATCAATTAAACTTTAGGCCTGCCTGGCGACGAAACGCCCCGGTCGTTTTCAGTACGGTCCGCCCGTCGGTATATCGGGGCATGGGTGTTCACCTCTCGCTCTACATGGTAGCGCAAGTGGATGCTCCAACCTGCAACATCAATCCTTGACCCATGTTATCATCCAACATAGGTACGAAGAAGACTATTTTACTTGCCCGTTAAGCGCGAGGTAGCTGGAGAGTGTTTGTCAAACCGTACCCCAATATATGAAAATCTCGCTATACACAGAATGTGCCGTCGGACGGACTGTTGTAGTCCCCCCACGCATCAGCCGCCGGTAACATGGGCTGTGACTGCGCCCCGGTGTGTCGTGGCATAGGCGCTCACCGTTCTTCGGTCAGGTTCAGTAGTCGCGATGCCCGGGACAGGAAGCGGTGGCCCAGCTAACGTCCGGGACAGCAGTACCATCTGAGAACACGCCGAGTCCCAGCGTGACCAGGCCATCGTCCAAAGTGCCCTCGGGGTAGAGGATTTCCTCGTTGTCGAACGTCATCACATACCGCCGCGTCGGGTCGTGCGGGTTCCCGAAGTCGTTCACCTTTTCCGGGGTGGCTACGGCCTCGTCGTTGGCGATAATCACCTCTTCGCCTTCCTCTTGGAATGCCTTCTCCTCGGGGACGTCGTTGTCGTCGTGAACCCCAACGAAGGTCTCCTCCGAGAAGGAGACGTCCCCGGAGAAGGTGTCCCGGGGAAACGCCACTTCGATGGGGACGACACCCTTCTTGTTGGGGTTTAGCGATTCCTGTCTGATGTCTATTCGAAACGGCCTGTCTGGAAGTGCACCACTGGTGCCAGTAAACACCGTCGCCCCAGCGAGGAGCCCCCCGGTCGTTTGCAAGACGGTTCGCCGGTCTGGGTGTCGTGGCATGGACTTTCACCTCTCGCTCTACATCGTAGAGCAAGTGGATGCTACAGCCTGTAACACCAAAACCTTGCCCCATGATATCATTCAACATGGGTGCGAAGAAGACTATTTCACTTGCCGGTTAAGCGCAAGTCTTCCGACCGCTCATCCCGAACGGCGGGGCCAATAATCGATGGAGGAAAACACCCGGCGTGTGACGGGGGAGTTCACGGACAAGGACCGTTGGTACGTTGGCTATGAAGAGCCCGCTGTACGACTATCGATGGCCTCAGAAGGTATCTGGAAAACAATTAGTCAAAAGGCGATAGAATACCGTTATGGGATGCTTCGCTGCTCGCGAGCGTAGCGCTGACAGCGGTCGCGGCTCGTGGTCGCGTTCCCGATCCGAATCGCAGCCACGGTAGTCGCCGTCTGGCGGTGGATGGCGGACGAAAGAGTGCCCGCCGAGACGCCGACGGTGTGGACGACAGTCGGAATCGATTCTCCCCGAATGTCCGGTGGAGCTCCTTCACTGCCACAACGTTAATGCAATTCGGAAGGTGATACTCGGTGTCAAACGAAAAACGCTGTGTTTAATGTCTCCTATTTCGGCCGGCACACCGCGAGTATGTTCGTGCACGAACGGCCAGCGCTACCAACCGGTCGACAAAGAGGCGCGACAGTTGTCGGCTGCTCGAGGGGGCGAAACTGACATACATAGGGTTTCTACCCGAACATGACGTACGAATTCACGCCAATAGCGCTCCCGTATATTACCGCGGCGGTCGTCTGTACCGTGCTGTTGAGTACGATCTGGCAACACCGTCACCGGCGGGGTGCGAAAGGGTTCCTTCTGGACATCGCTGGAGTGATCATCCTCTCCGTGACGGTGTCGCTTCAGTTGTTCGCGACGGCGGAGTCGACGAAACTCTTCTGGTGGAACTGGCGGTTCGTCGCGGGATCGTTTATGGGGATCGGCTATCTGCTCATGGCGGTCGAGTACACCAACAACGAGGAGTATATAACGTATCGAAACGGGGCGGCACTCGCCGTCGTTCCGGTCCTGGTCCAGTTTGCGGCGTGGACGAACTATCGTCACGAGTGGGTGTACACCGCATCGATCGACCCGGTGACCGGACTCCTCGTTCCCACGTTCGAACCGCTGTACTGGATTTACGCCGTGACCATGATTGCGTATCTCGGTCTCGCAGTCTACCTCCTGATCCGACTGCTCCACTCGCTCCCGGGGTTCGAAAAGCAAGCGGGCGTCCTCATTGCGACGATACTGTTCGTCACGGTCGGACTGCTCGTCTGGTGGCGCGGGTTCGTTCCCGTCGATACGCTCGCCCTGACGAGCACGGTGAAAGTCGTCGGCTTCTACGTCGCAGTGGACCGATTACAGCTCCTCGATATCGTCCCCGTCGCGCGGACGAAAGTGATCGACAACATGCAAGACGCCGTCTTCGTCGTCAACGCGGCGAATCGGATCGTCGACGCGAATCCCTCGGCCAAACGACTCGCCGGCAACGAGATATCGATCGGAGACTCGCTCGCGGCGGCGTTCCCCTCATCCCCGTTTTCCGGGCTTGACGACACGGCCGACGCCCCAACAGAATGGACGGTCGAAATCGACGGCGAGACTAGACACTTCGCCATCCAGCTGTCGCCACTAACGGACTCCCGAGGGAGACAGACCGGCCAGTTGATTGTCCTCCGGGACATTACACAACTGAAAAACCGGGAACGGGAACTGACCGTCCTCAATCGGATCGTTCGCCACGACATTCGAAACGAGATGAACGTGGTCATCGGTCGTGGTGAACTCCTCGCTGACTACGTCGACCCCGACGGCGAGGAACACCTCGAGTTGATGCTCGAGAGTAGCGATCACGTCGTCAACCTCACGCAGGTCGTCGGTGATCTCGTGGAAACGCTGACCACCGACGGCGATCTGGACCTCAAACCCGTTCACTTGATGCCCGTCGTCTGGAACCAACTCGAGAAAGCGCGAACCAGCTACCCTGACGCGGCGTTCCGTATCGATGATGAACTGCCGACCGACGTCACGGTCCGGGCCAACGAGATGTTGTCGTCCGTGTTCACGAACCTCCTCAACAACGCCGTGCTACACAACGACGCGGACTCCCCACGCGTGGTGCTTTCGATCGCGGAACGAGACGAAACCGTCTCGATCCGCGTCGCGGACAACGGCCCCGGTGTGCCCGAGGAGCAACGGGACGAAATCTTCGGACGCGGTCAGAAAGGCCTCGAGAGCGAGGGCACCGGTATCGGCCTCTACCTGGTCGATACCCTCGTCGAGGGCTACGGCGGCGACGTATGGGTCGAAACTGCCGAGGAAGGTGGCACGGCCTTCGTCGTCGAACTCCCGAAAGCCGGGGCCCGACAGGAGTGTCCAGAGGCGCTCCGGGAATGACCGTCGACGTTCGCGTCACGGGAGAGGGCAGGCCGACCGTACGGGCCTGGCGGCCTGCGGAAATCGAAGATTTTCGGGTGACCGGAACGCCGCGGACGCTCCGGTAGCCACGACACGGGGAAGCGGTGTGAGGTCGCTCCCCGACCTCGAATCGAAATCCCGTGGCGCAACGCTTTACGGCCATTCGAGCGGCCAACGTCCGCGAGAAG
Source organism: Natrinema sp. 1APR25-10V2 (assembly GCF_031626495.1). Taxonomy (NCBI): domain Archaea; kingdom Methanobacteriati; phylum Methanobacteriota; class Halobacteria; order Halobacteriales; family Natrialbaceae; genus Natrinema; species Natrinema sp. 1APR25-10V2. Next base: position 440,046 of record NZ_JAMQOJ010000002.1, on the reverse strand, counting down.
ACGGCGAAGCCACGGAGCGAGCGCGTGGGAACTCAAAAATCACGACGCGATTTGTGGTCCTCCGAACTGTTCAGAGGAAGCGGAACGTCTCCAAGTTCTTCGGCGCGAAGGTGCGCATGTCGTAGTTGTGATAGAGCGCGCTGGAGAGGTCCTGCGTGGAGCGCTCGTCGCCGTGGACACAGAGCACCTTCTCGGGACGCGGGTTCATCGTCTTGACGAAGTTCTCGAGGCCGGCGCGGTCGGCGTGGCCGGAGAAGCCGTCGACGGTCTCGACGTCCATGTTCAGCGAGAGGGTGCCGCGGCCGCCGCCGTTGCCCATGGCGCCGACTTCGCTGGTGGGGATCTCGTCCCAGCCGTTCTGGATGCGCCGCCCGAGGGTTCCCTGGGCCTGGTAGCCGACGAAGACGAGCGTCGAGTCCGGGTCCGGGCCGATATGGGAGAGCCAAGACATGATCGGGCCGCCGGTGACCATCCCGGAGGTCGAGAGGATGATGCAGGAGTCGCCGTCGGCGACCTCCTGACGTTCCTCTTCGCCGGCGTCGATGTGGTTGAACTCCTCGGCGAGGAACGGGTTCTCGTCCTCGTGGAAGATCCGATCTCGCAGGTCGTCGCGGAGGTACTCGGGGTAGGTGGTGTGGATCGCCGTCGCCTCCCAGATCATCCCGTCGAGATGGACCGGCATCGAGGGGATGTCGCCGTTTCGCATCGCCTCCTCTAAGACGAGCATGATCTCCTGGGAGCGGCCGACCGCGAACGCGGGGATGACGACCTTCCCGCCCTCGTCGTAGGTGTCGTTGATGATCTCCTTGAGATTGCGCTCGGAGTCCTCCTGATCGGTCTGGTAGTCGTTGCGGCCGCCGTAGGTCGACTCGAGCACCAGCGTCTCGACGCGCGGGAAGTCGTTGACCGCGCCGTTGAACAGGCGGGTGTCCTCGTAGTGGATGTCGCCGGAGAAGGCGACGTTGTAGAGGCCGTCCCCGATGTGGAAGTGCGAGACGGCCGAGCCGAGGATGTGACCTGCGTTGTGGAAGGTGAGTTTGACGTCGGGCGCGATGTCGGTGACGTCGCCGTACTCGAGCGGGATGCAGTGTTTGATCGCCTCGCGGACCTGCTCGCTCTCGTAGGGCGGGGCGCGACCTTCTTTGGCGGCGACGTCGAGATAGTCCAGCGTCAGCAGCCCCATCATGTCCCGTGTCGGTTCGGTACAGTAGATCGGGCCGTCGTAGCCGTATTTGAACAGGAGCGGGATCAGCGCGGAGTGGTCGAGGTGGGCGTGGGTTAGCACCACCGCGTCGATGGTCTGTGGGCCCGCGCCGAGGGCCTCGGGTGCGTGGAGATACGGCACCTCGTCTTCGGCACCGGGTTTGTCGCCGCAGTCGATGAGGATCCGCGTCTCGGGCGTCGAGAGGATAAAGGAGGCGCGGCCGACCTCGCGACAGCAGCCCAGCGTCGTGATGCGGACGTACTCGTCGTCGGACATCTCCTCGCGGTGGATCTGTCGGCCGACTTTCTCGAGAATGTCGCGTCGATCGTCGCGCTCTTGCTTGAGAAAGCTGCGGACGTTCGAGACGGTCGAGGACTCGATCGGCGGCGTGCGGACGACTTCGGGCGTCCAGCCGACGTTCTTGGTGATCTCGCGAAGCGTCGAGCCGTGCCGGCCGATCACCATGCCGGGCTTTTCGGCCTCGATGACGACCTCGCCGGTGTCGGCGTGGAAGTCGAGATCGGTTACGCCCGCGTCTTCGGGGATGACGTCCATGATCTCCTCGCGGGCCTGTTCGGGCCGCGAGAGGACGCTGGGGTCCGGTCGGACGGTGATCCGCTTGCGGAGCTTGCTCGCGAGCTGGCGGATGAGATCGCCCTGCTGGGCGAATTTCTTCGGATCGCGAGTGTAGACCACCAGTTCGGGGCCCTCGTATTTCACCGAGGAGACCGAGATATCGCTCGGTAACTCGCTCGTGATCTGTGCTTTCAAATCGTCGAGTTGCTGCTCTACAGTACTCATAGGTCGCCAATGTGGCTTGCGTGAACTCGTCGTCCGGGGCCGCACGCGGCGGCAGGCGAAGCGTTATCGATCGGTGACAGAGAGCGGAACGCGATCCCGTGGCGGCCGCCGTTCGGCGGCCATCGCGTCGGAACCGGTCGTGAGTATCGTCGCCAACGGATGACAACGTAGCTCACACTCCGTCTCGGTGTCCGGATCATCGTATCCTACTCCGTGCCTGACGAACACGCTCCCGGATCGGTTATCCTGGTCCGTGCGGGACAATTCCAGGGAGAACCCGCTTACTCGACGCTATTCTTTGCGTGGTATAAAAGCCTTCGCAAAAATCGGGGCTATCGGGCGGATACTGTCAGGCGACAGTCAGCGATCGTTCGATCATCGTTCCGCGATCGGCGCGTAAAACGTTTTGTCGGACAGATCCGTCGTCACCGAACATGCGTCTCACGCCAGCCCGCGTTCGGGAGGAACGGAACTGGGTCGCCGCTCGAGCCGAGACGATCGTCCCCCTCGTCAACGAGGTCCGCGACGACCTCGGCGAGCGCTTCGATACCGACGTTGACGCGGTCACCGAAGCGCAGTATCGCAGAGAGGTCGACGCCGTCTTCGCGGACGGTGATCTGGCCGTCAACGTCGCCGCGATGGTCGCGATTCTCAGAGACCTCGACGTCGACGGAGACTATCCGGGGTTCGTCGTCGACGAACTCCTCGGCCGCGAACTGGCCGCGACGATCGCCGGCACCCAGCCCCTGCGGACGCTCGGCGAGGCCACCTTCCACTACGTCGACGTAAACCACCACGGCGGTGAGAGCGAAAACGCCGGCGTCGACGACTGCGAGGCCGCACTGGCCGCCGGCTTTCAGGAGCGACTGCCGGGCTGGGACTGGGTCGAGCGCGACAGCCCGTTCGCCGTCGAGTGAGAGGCAGGTCGTGTGGCGGAGAACCGACCACTCGAGCCGACTACGTCTCGGATTCGGTATCGTTGGACTCGTTCGTCGGAGACTCGTTTCCGCCGGTCGTCGTGTTACCCTCTCCCTGACCGCGCATCGCTTCGCGCTGTTGCTCGAGTTGCTCCCGTCGCTGAGCGAACTGTTCGTACTGGGTGCGGGGATAGATCGCGGCGATCTCGCCGCGGCGGAGCGCGTCGACGATCTCCCTTTCCGATCCGTCGACGAGGAAGAAGCCGTAGGACGGGGCGGACTCGACGATCGACAGGTCGTCGCTGCTCGCGGCGGTTTCCTCGAACGTCGCCGCCGCTTCCTCTGTCAGGCTTCGCTGTGCGTCCTGGAACCGCTGCTGGGCCTCTTGCTGGCTGACGTTTCCGCTCTCGAGGCCGGCCCGGAGTTCTTCCTCAAGGGCCGACAGCTGCTCTTGGTCGGGCTGAACCGTGACGGTCAGCGCCTCGCCGGAGTCGGAGCCGCTCCCCGTGATCGAATCGAGTTGCGAACAACCGGCGAGCGACGTGGCCGCGCCGGTACCGGTCAGCGCGAGGAAACCGCGACGGGTCGGAAGATTCGACATCGTGTCGTGCGCGGGGACGAGTGCGGAAGAACCTTCTGCGTCGGCTCGAACGACGATCGGTCGCAGCCGCCCGCCGACGGACACCTTTTATCCGTCCCGCTCGTAGCCGGTTTCAGTGAGCGATTCAGCGTACGAACAGCGGACGGAGACCCTCCAGAACCCGACGCCGGCGGCCGCACGCGACGTGATCGTCCGCGGAATCGACCGCGATGCGATCGTCACCGTCTACGGGCGCTGTACCGTCGACTACGACGGTCGAGCGACGAGCTTTCTGGAGGCGGGGGATCGCCACGTCATGCTCAAACCCGACGGGGCAGCGCTGGTCCACACCGACGAGGGTCAGCAGCCGGTCAACTGGCAGCCGCCGGGCTGTGACCACGAGGCGTTCTGCGACGACGGCACGCTCGTCATCGAGAGCCTGCGGTCGACGCCGGACGAGCGTCTCCGAGTCAGCTTCGGGGAGGTGCTGCAGGTGTCGTCGTTCTCCGGTTCGGACGAGACGGAACTCGCTCTCGTCGGCACGGAAGAGGACCTTCGCCAGCGGATCCTCGAGGAACCGGCACTGCTCGAGGCCGGTTTCACGCCGCTGGCCACCGAACGGGACACGCCGGCGGGTGCCGTCGACATCTACGGCGAGGACGACGCCGGCCGGGCCGTCGTGGTCGAACTGAAGCGCCGCCGGGTCGGCCCCGACGCGGTGAGTCAGCTCCGGCGCTACGTCGACGCCCTCGAGCGGGACTTGCACGCCGACGCCGCCGTCCGCGGGATTCTGGTCGCGCCGTCTGTGACCGACCGCGCCGGGCGATTGCTCTCCGACCACGGCCTCGAGTTCGTCGCGCTCGAGCCGCCGGCCGAGTGAGTCCTCGCAGCGGCGCGGATCAGCCGTCGCCGTCCGAATCCTCCGCGAGCAACGTCTCCATGACTTTGCGCTGGCCCGCACGGAGGTGCTGGGAGAAGGTCGCCGGCGCGATATCGAGCATCTCGGCGACGTCCTCGCCACTTTGCTCCCGCGGCCAGTCGAAGAACCCGGCACTGTACGCCGTTTCGAGCGCGCGGCGTTGCTTGTCGGTCAGCGACTCGAGAACGCGCGTGCGAACCTCCGCGACGGATCGATCCTCGGTCTGACGGGTTCGCTGGGCGACCACCTCGAGGTCCGGGTGCGTCTCCCGGATCGTCTCGATCGTGGCACGAACGTCGACGTCAGCCGGGAGTTCGGCGACGCAGTGGAGGTCACCGTCATCGATGTGAACCGACCGGAGCCGGCCACCGCGTTCGGCGAACAGCCCCGTCAGCGGTGGGTCGCGGATGGTGGCCTCGAACAGGTACGCGTCGCCGGTCGGCGTGATCGCCGTCACGTCCGTGACGCCGGCCGCGGCCGCGAGGGCGTCCTCGAACTCGTCGGGGTCGATCCCTTCGACCGACAGGAAGTGAACGAACGCGTCCTCGTCGGCCGGTACCATTCGTTCGATCTCGATCGTACAGTCGTGTCCGGCCGAGGCCGAGACGAGCGGCGACTCGATCTCGCTTGCCCGGAACTGTATCTCGCGGACCGCGTCGCTCACCAGCGTCTTCTTTCGCTGGCGGGCACTGATCGCGTGGCCGAGAATCTCGCCCAGTCCCGCGAGAATCTCCCGTTCGCGGCCCTCGAACGCGTCCTCGCGGTCGGTGTAGACGCCGAGGACGCCGTAGGTCGCACCGCCGTACGTGATCGGAACGGCGGCGACGGCGCGATACCCGCGCTCGAGCGCCGGCTCGCGCCAGGGCTCGAACGCGGGGGCGGTCGGGATGTCCGTCTGGACCTGTACCTCGCCGGTCCGGACGGCTTCGCCGGCCGGCCCCTGACCGGTGTCGCTGTCGTCGACCGTGATCGTAATCTCCTCGAGGTAGCCGTCGCCGGCCCCGGCGGACGCTCGCGGTTCGACCGTCTTCGAGCCGCGGTCGATGCCGCCGATCCACGCGAACTGGTAGGCGTCGGTCTCGACGAGGCGCTCGCAGACTCGCCGTTCCATCTCCTCGCGCGCCGAGAGTTCGATCACCGATCGCGTGATGTCCTCCTGTACCCAGTGAAGGTGGTTGATCGTCGCGAGCTGTTCGCGCTGGCGCTCGAGCTGGCGTTTGCGGGCCTTGCGCTCGCTCGTGTCCCGAATCACGCCGGCGGTCCCGGTGAACTGGTCATCGCTGCCGCCCTTGCCGTGGTCGGCTTCGCCGGGCGGCAGCGTCGTGAACCGGACCTCCGCGGGGAACGTTTCGCCGTCCCCGTGCCGAATTCGGGTTTCCATCGTCGCAACGTCGCGGGTGCCGACCTCGAGTTCCGAGCGCAGCCGTTCGATGTCGCTCGTGGCTTCGGTATCGATCGTCGAGATATGTGACCCGAGCAGTTCCCCTCGGTCCCGGCCGGTCATCGATACGAGGGCGTCGTTGACCAGCCGGAAACAGTAGGCGTCGTCGAGGACGTACGCTCCGTCAGGGATCGTCTCGAGGAGCGTCTCGTAGCGCTCGAGTTCCCGCTCGCGGTGCTCGCGTTCGGTGACGTCCATGACGAACCCCTCGAAGGCGACCAGATCTCCGTCGTCCTCGTCGATCCAGTCGGCGTTTCCGACGCCGGGCTCGTCGCTCACGCCGGCACCACCGTCGGTGGTCGCGTAGACGGCCGCGCCGCGTTCTTCGACCCACTTGTGCGCGCCGTGCTTCGTTCGAACCCGGTAGGTCACCTTGAAGCGGTCGCCCTCGGTGAGCTGCCGGCGGATCGACTCGAGCGCGTCCTCGCGGTCGTCGGGATGGACGACGTCTTCGCCCCACGAGACGTCCCCGTCGACGAACGCATCGGAGTCGTAGCCGACCAGTTCCTCGCACTCGCCCCGGAGGACCTCCATTGCCCAGCCCGAGCCAGTCCGGGACCGGTAGACGACCCCCGGGAGGTTGCCGATTAGCGTCGAGAGCTGGCGCTCCCGCTCGGCGAGTTCGGTTTCGGTCCGGTGGTGCGTGACGGCGTTCTCGATTCGGTTGGTCAACACGTCGGGGCGTTCGGCGGTCAACTCGGTCGGAACGTAATCGCTCACGTCCGCCGAAATCGCCTCGCTGGCGACCTCCTCGCTGCCGTCGCCGGCGTACAGGATGACGGGGATACCGGGCCGGCGCTCGCGGACCCCCGACAGTACCGACAGGCCGTCTCCGTCGGGCAGTTCGTACGCGGTGACGACGCAGTCGAGGCGGTCGTCGACCGCCTCGAGCGCGCCGTCGACGGTCTCGGCGGTCCGAACCTCGATCCGGGCGTCGACGGTTCGAAGGTCGTCCGCGACCGTCTCGAGGACCGCTGGTTCGCCGACGAGAAGCGTATCGGCCGATCCCGTCGTCATCGTTCTCGGTTATTTCGGTCGTTTCTTCGAGTGTTGATAAAGATTGGTCTTGGCACTGCCCGACGCATATTCCTACGCCGGATACGTCCCCTCGAGATGCGCCGCTTCGAGGACGTGGCCCTCGATCGCCGACTCGAGGCTATCGGCGTCGGTGTCGGAGCCGAGATCGAGGGTCGTGTCGAGGGCGAACAGCCGGAACCGGTAGGTGTGTTCCCTATCCGGCGGGTTCGGGCCGCCGTAGCCGCGTTCCCCGAAGTCGTTCGTCCCCTCGGTCGCGTCGTCCGGGGTCCATCCGTCGGAGATCGTCGTCGTCTCTGGCGGAATATTCCAGACGATCCAGTGGTCCCACACTTTTCCGGCGGGCTCGCGCGCGTCGGGATCGTCTACGATCAGCGCGAGCGATTCGGCGTCGTCGGGGACGCCATCGATCTCGAGCGGCGGGTTGACGTTCGTCTCCGCGTAGCCGTACTCCTCGGGGATCCGTTCGCCGTCGTCGAATGCCGGACTCTCGAGTCTGAGTTCTGTCACGGTGATCACCTCCGTTCGCCGTCACGTCGGCCGTTCACCGTCGCTGGTGAAGAAACTTGCAGTCGACTGAGCGACGTCCGTACCCCGCGTCAGTCGCGGGATCGAACGGTCCGGGTTGGCGGGTCGTTACCGGCGAACGGTGAAGATCGCGATTCCCAGAATGAGGAGTCCGACGCCCCACCACCACGATTTGCCCGGCAGATACGCCAGCAGCAGCGTGACGATGCCCGACGAGATGAGCGACCAGCCGATCGTCGTTCGATATGTCATACGGGTATGTCGCTATCGATGCAGTTGTGTGTTCTGCAGGTCCTCGCAATCTGTCCACCTGTCACTCGAGTGTATTTTTCACTCGTCGCATCGGACGTTCGACCGTGGCTCCAGCACTGACGATTCGACGGTATCGAGCGCCGTGTTCGGTCGACGGGAAGCGACGAAATCGTCCTCGATACGATGGTGAAACAGACCGCGGCCCGCGGGCTGTACGAGTCGCAGGGTTTCGAAGCGGTGCATCGCGAACGAATCGATGGATTCGGCGATCCGTTCGAGATACTTGTCTATCGAAAATCACTCGCCGGGGAGTAATGGCCGCCGGAGGGGTCACTCCTCGAGCAACCGCTTCAGTCGGTCGAGTTCCGTCAGCGCCTCGACGGGGGTGAGGTGGGCCAGATCGAGCGCGCGGAGTTCCGCGGCCACGTCGGTCGGTACGTCGCCTCCGTCTGCAGTGGCCGTCGACGCGGCGTTCTCGTCCGACGCGAGCGCCGGCCGCTCGTCCGTCTCGGCACCCGTTTCGGTCTCGTCGCTCGTCTCGAGTTCGTCGTCCGCGTCCGCGACCAGCGTCCGTGCCCGATCCACGACGGAGTCGGGGACTCCCGCGGCGGTCGCGACCTCGACCCCGTAGGAGCCCGTAGCCGCGCCGGGAGCGATCTCGTGGTGGAAGACGACCTCGCCGTCCTGCTGGTCGACCTCGAAGTGGAGCGTGAAGGCGTCCGCGAGGTCGTCGGCGAGTTCGGTCAGCGGGTGGTGGTGGGTCGCGAACAGCGTCGTCGCGCCGACCGCGTCGTGGAGGTGTTCGGTGATCGCCTGCGCGATGGCCATCCCGTCGGCCGTGGAGGTGCCGCGACCGACCTCGTCTAACAACACGAGCGAGCGCTCGTCGGCCTCCTCGAGGATGGTCGCCAGTTCGTCCATCTCGACCATGAACGTCGAGCGGCCGCCGGCGATGTCGTCGCTGGCTCCGACGCGGGTGAAGATGCGGTCGACGGGCGTGAGTCGAGCAGCGCTGGCGGGGACGAAACTACCGACCTGGGCGAGCAGAACGATCTGGGCGACCTGCCGCATGTACGTCGACTTTCCCGACATGTTCGGCCCCGTGATCACCGCCAGCCGTCGGTCGCGCGAGAAGCGCGCGTCGTTCGGGACGAACGACTCCTGAGTGCGCTCGACGACCGGATGGCGGCCGCCCTCGATCTCGAGCGTCCGCTCTCCGTCTCGCTCGAGGATCTCGGGTCGGCAGTAGTCGTACTGCGCGGCGGCCGTCGCGAGCGAAACGAGTGCGTCCAGCGTCGCGAGCGCCTCGGCGATCCCCTGGACGCGCTCGACTTCGTCGGCAATTTCGCGGCGAACCTCGCAGAAGAGTTCGTACTCCCGCTCGTCCGCGCGTTCCTCCGCGCCGACGATCTGGTCCTCGCGCTCTTTGAGTTCCGACGTGACGAACCGCTCGGAGTTTTTGAGCGTCTGTCGGCGCTGGTAGTTCTCGGGCACCGACTCGAGGTTCGGGTTCGTCACCTCGATGTAGTAACCGTGGACCGAGTTGTAGCCGACCTTCAGCGAGTCGATCCCGGTTCGCTCTCGCTCGCGCTCCTCCAGGTCGTCGATCCACTGCTTGCCGTCGCGGGCGGTCCCGCGCAGGTCGTCCAGATCCGCGTCGTACCCCTCGGCGATGATATCGCCCTCGGTGATCTCGATCGGCGGGTCCGAGACGATCGCGTCCTCGATCAGTTCGCGAACGTCCGTCAGCGGGTCGAGGCCCTCGTACAACCGCTGCAAGCGGTCGCAGTTCGCGTTCGCGAGTTCGTCGCGGACCTCGGGGACGACGGCGAGGGTATCCCGCAGCGAGCGCAGGTCCCGTGCGTTCGCCCGCTCGCGGGAGATCCGACCGATCAGCCGCTCGAGGTCGTAGACCTCCCGCAGCCGGTCGTGGAGCCGCTCGCGGGTCTGGACCGCGCTCGTGAGTTCCTCGACGGCGTCGAGTCGCGCCTCGATCCGGTCGGGTTCGAGCAGCGGCCGCCGGAGCCAGTCTCTGAGCTTGCGTCCGCCCAGCGCACTCGCGGTCTCGTCCAGGACGCCGACCAGCGTCGCGTCGTCCCGGCCGTGGACCGCGCGCGGTTCGAACAGCTCGAGGCTCCGGAGGGCCACCGCGTCCAGTAGCAGGTACTCGCGCGGGTCGTACCGCGTGAGGTGAGTGAGATACTCGAGGCGGTTATCGTCGCCCTCGGCGGGGCCGGGACCGTCACCGCTCTCGTTCGCGTCGCCGTCGTTCGTCTCGCCGCGCTCGCCCTCGTGTGCGCCGCCGCGGACGTACTCGGCGTAGAAGAGGAGCGCGCCGCACGCCCGGATTTCGACGTCGCTGGCGAGCAGGGCATCGGGGTTGCGGAAGTACGCCGAGAGCTTCTCGCCGGCCCGCCCGCGGTCGAACGCCGACTGGTTGTAGGGCGTGACCATGCAGTCCTCGGGAAAGAGGTCGGCGGGCGCGTCGGGACCGACGACGGCTTCGGCGGGATCGAACCGACCGATCTCGTCGGCGATCGACTCCCGCGAGGTCGAACTCGTCGCGAGGAAGTCGCCCGTCGAGACGTCGAGCAGGGCGAGCGCGAGGTCGTTCTCTCCGGGGCTCGATCCGGGGTCGCTGGCGATCGCCGCGACGAAGTTGTTGTCGTCGCTCGCGAGCAGTTCGTCCTCGGTGAGCGTCCCCGGAGTGATGACGCGGGTCACGGCGCGCTCGACGACACCCGACGTTTCACCGGGCTCTTCGACTTGATCGGCGACGGCGACCCGGTAGCCGGCCTCTAACAGCTCCTCGATGTACGACTCGGCGTTGTCGATCGGGATGCCGGCCATCGGATACTCGCCGGTGGAGTCCTCGCGGCTGGTCAGGGCGATCTCGAGCAGCCGCGCGGTGCGTTCGGCCGCGCCGCAGAAGGTTTCGTAGAAGTCCCCCACCTGGAAGAGGACGATCGCGTCGTCGTAGCGCGCACAGAGGTCGTGGTACTGCGCCATCATGGGCGTCAGCTCGTCGCGTTTCTCGGCCATCGCCTCGGGCGGGCCAAGCGCCGGATCCATACCCGAATTCGGCCGCCCAACGCGGAAATACCTTGCTGGATCCGGCCCCGTCGCGGAGACGACAGCATCTATCGGTGGCCCTGACTGTCACGGAACGGAAAAAGCGTATTACGCTCGATCACGCATGGCCGGACGATCAGTATGGAATCGACCTCGTCGGTCACGGTGAGCGCGTTCATAGTTCTCGTCGTGATGATGCTCCTCGGCGGCGGCTTCTCGGGTCTCGCTGCGGGGGTCTCGAGCGGGGGCCCCGCGCTGGCGGACTCGGCGGCCCGCTCGATCGACGACACCCTCAACACCACCGACGGGACGTCCGAGTCGATCCAGAACACGACCAACGAGACGACCGACGGCCTCGAGAACACGACCGACGAGCTATCCGGTTCGAACGACTCGGTGGAGACGGCCGTCAACGAGACGACCGCCGTCGTCGACGACACCGTCTCGACCACGACCGAGACCGTCGACGCGACGGTCGCAGCCGTGAACGGGACTGTCAACGGAACGGCGATCAACGCGTCAGTCGGTGCCGAGGCTGGGATCGGCGGTCGGACCACGAGTGGCGACGACGGCTCGAGCGACGCGGAAACGGCCAGTCCTTCGAACCGCGGCGACGGTAGCAGCGGGGACGAGACGGGTTCGTCGGAGACCCCGAGCCCGGCCGAGACGGCGGCCGACGCGGCGCTGGTCGGATTGCTCGGCGCGATCACGGCATCTGGCGCTGCGGCGGGTACCGCCAGCGGGTCGGGGGCGGCCGGAAGCGCGAGCACCGCGACGGCCGGTTGGCTGCGCCAGATCCGGACCGTCGGCGACCTGCAGCGGGCCGGCTCGAGCCTCCCGTGGAAGATCCTGCCGCTGTTTCGATACAGCAAGTACGACGATTCGGATCCCCTCGAGCACGACCGTCGCCGGGCCGTCTACGAGGTCATCGAGCGCGAACCCGGCTGTTACCTGTCCCGGGTCAGCGATCGGACCGACATCCCCCTCTCGACGGTTCGCCACCACGTCCGAATCCTCGAGGACGAGGACCTGGTGACCGGGCTGAAGGTCAACGGTAAGCGACGGTACTTCCTCGACGCCGCCGACGCCGAACTGCGGGCCGCCCTGGCGGAGTCGGCAAAGCGCGAAGTCCTCGAGACGCTCGCCGACCTCGGCCGCGCTCACAACGGTCGGCTCGCGGACGAACTCGAGCGTGACCCCAGCACGGTTTCTCACCACCTCTCGGCGCTCGCCGAGGACGAACTGGTCGTCCGCGAGAAGGACGGCCGCTCGGTCGTCAACGAGCTTCCGCCGCGGGTCGAAGCGGCACTGGTCGACGACCCCGTCTCGGACGCCGGCTCGCATCCAGCGCCGGCCGACGACTGATGCCGCGCTACCGGGGTCTCGTCCTGCGTTCACCGACGCCTATCGTGCTTCCCGGTCGGCTGCCGTCTCGAAGTACAGTTCCGCGTGTTTCGCACAGCCGGGGTTGAACGCGGCGTCGCAGGCCGGACACGTGTAGTCGGCCTCGAGATACTCCGGAACGGTGAGTTCGGTCCCGCAGGTGCCACAGAGGACGGACGGCTCGTCGAACCGCGCTCGAGGCCACGGGACGGCCTCGTGGCTGGCCCGTTCCTCGTGACAGCGAAAACACGGATAGTAGCGCTCACAGCAGGCGAATTTGAACGCGACGACGTCGCGGTCAGTGTGGTAGTGGGCACACCGCGTTTCCGGACCGACGTCGACGCCGTGGACGGTCTGTCCCCCGATCGATTGCACGCGCGGACCGACGGCCGGAGGATGCTTCGGTGTTGCGGTCCGGGAAGCGATAGGGCCCACGAACCGCTCGAGGGCCGGCACGTTGGGAGAACACTCTATGACGAGGGCAGGTCCGGAAGCCACGGTGCTGGATCGTCTCGAGGCTGGGTCGTCGACCGCGGCCTCGCCCATCGCCTCGAGTCGCGTTTGTCCGAAGCGCTACCGGTCGTTTACCTGTGCCTCCGGACGATCCGCGGAGCACAGAGCGCGCCGTGTTGCTAGCTGCTGAATCGGCCGCTACCGGGTTTACGAGACGTGGCGAACCGAGTAGATAATGAGAACCAATCCGACCGCGATAAATATCGTTTCCGCGGTTCGGAGGAGATAGAGCTCTCGTCCGAACGCCATAACTCCCCCTTTGACGCCGAACTCGTACAGCGCTTCCGTGACGGTTCCCAGCGTGAGAACCGCGAAACCGACGGTCACGATCAGGAGGGAGGAGAGGCCCTCGCGCTTGTACGCCTTGTAAGCGATAACGGTGAGTATCGTTCCCAGACCGAACGTAATGACGTTCGAGAGCAGGAACAGCCACGAACTCGGCGATTGGGTCATCAGAACTTCCTCATATGGATCTCGGCCGTTCGGTCCTATCCTCCCAGCGATCGCCACAGCTGACCGAACCGGTCGACCGTATCGTTTCTGAACTCGACGTCGATGCGGAATTCCCCGCGTTCGATGGTGAACTCGACGCGTCTGATCGCAGTCTTGAAACTATCGTAATTGTCCCCTTTCGGAGATATTTCGGTCTCTTCCTCGAGAAACGAGACTTCGACCAGGTCGTCCGTACGCCTGTAGACCGTCGTGAGCGAAACGTCGAGCGCCTGTTCGAGTTCGTCGGCAGTCATCGGCTCGCGGCTCGCCGCTGCGAGAATTCGTCGCGACGATTCACTGTCGATCGCCTCGATGATCTCCTGGGGATCGATATCCATTCGACTGTCCCGTGCTATTGTTTGCCACCACTTTACCTTGCGGGGCCCCGTTTGCAGGGTCTGCAAACGCCGTTCGGGTTTATCAACGGCACGTTCCAACCGGGAAACAGAGGTGAATTCAATGAAGAACGACTGGGATCGACTCGTCTGGGGAGCCGAAGCCTGTCCCGAGGAGAACGAGATCCGGATCAGCATCGAGGGCGTAATCGACGACGTCGACGACCGACTGGTGCGCAAGTTCCAGGAGAACGATATCCGCCTCGATCAGGTCAAACTCGTGCCGGTGGACGACGCGGATGCCCAACGCGTTTCCCCGTCCGAGAACGCGGACTAAGCTGACGACGGCGAGTTGACCGAAAGGCGAGCAACGGTTTCGAGCACTCACGTTCGGACGGGCACGAACGGACGGCACGTTGGCGGTGTGAAAAGAGACGTGTCGGCTGACCGGTCCCGGCCCCGTTTTCTCGAGCCGCGACGATCGCGACGGGCGCTTCGCGACGAACTCGAGATCGTCGTCGGCATGCTCCGTTGGCGAGAAGAGACGACGGACAGCGTTTCTACTCAGGCGGGCCGACCCGCGATTCGAACCTGCGCTCGAGCGTCACTCGAACTCGGCGGTGTCGCCGCGCCGGTAGCGGTCGAGCCGTCGGTAGCCGTGGACGGTGGCGTCGGTGTCGAGTTCGATCTCGTAGCGGCCGATGATGTCCTGGGTATCGGGGACGGCGCGACGCTCGACGACTTCGACGACGGCACGCCAGCCGTCGTCGGTGGGGGTGATCTCGCTGACGCCGTCGAACTCGTGGCCGATGAGTTCGCCCGCGGTCGACTGAACGGCCTTTCGGATCGCGAGGATGCCGGCGATCTCCTCCTGTTCGGTGTCGGCGTCCGCGTTCGTCTCCTCGGGGTCGGTCTTCTCCTCGGCGGTCATGTCGACCGCCTCGCGAGATTCCGATTTCCGCGTCTCGCGTTCGCGTTCGGCCGTCTCGTCCGTTCGTTCGGCCCGTTCCTCCTCTTGAGTTGCCTGACTGTCGCTCACTGTTGGATCACTCTCGTCGTGCTGGTAGCAGAAGCCGTCGTCCCGGGCTTGCCGTGAGCAGCGCTCGCCGTCCTCGGTTATGGCCTTGCACTGCTCTCGTGATTGCACGTCGGCTTCGGCCATTGGTCTGGATTCGGTTCGTTATGTGGTTCGTACGGGTCGATCGGTCGCCTCCTGTCGGTCAGATCGCTTCGGTGATCTTCGATCGCAGTTCGTCGACGTCGTCCTCGTCGTCGCCTGCGACTTTCGGCGCGAGAACGTCGGTGAAGACGTTCGATAGCGTCTCGTCGTCGAACTCGCCGTCGTCGGTGTGGCCGTCGAAGACGGTGAGGCCCTTCGCGGCCGTGATCGCCGCGCGCGTGCCGACGACGATCTCGAGTTCGTCGCGGAGCGCTCGCGTCGTCGCGACGACGGTGTCGACGGCGTCTTCCGAAAGGTCGACGTGAGCCGCGACGATCTGGCGTTCGGTCTCCTCGTCGTAGTAGTCGATGTGAACGCCGATGAAGCGGTCGAGTAGCGCGTCCTGCTGTTCGTGGACGCCGGCGTACTCCACGTCGTTGGACGTGAGAATCGCCCGAAACTCGGGGTGGACGTCGATCGTTCGGTCCTCGCCGCGCTTGCCCGGCCGCTCCAGAACGCCCTCCTCGAAGACCGAGAGCAGGACGTTGTGGGCGGCGGGATCGCTGCGCGAGAACTCGTTGTAGACGAGCGTCGCGCCTTCGCGGACGGCGACCGAGAGGGGATTGTCGACCCAGCGTTCGCGGACGATCTCCGTCTTCTTGCTGACGCCGCTGACGAACTGGTCGTTCTCCTCGTAGCGTTCGCCGCCGGCGTGGGCGCCGACGAGCGCGGCCGTATCGATCGCCTCGTCGCCGTTGAGCCAGACGACCGGCCGACCGCGCTCGGCGGCGGCCGACAGCGCGAGCGCCGTCTTACCCGACCCCGTCGGCCCGATCAGGTGGACCGGCTGGTCGGCCTCGAGCCAGCCCGTGATCCGCCCCTGGAGGGACTCGACGGCGTCCGTCTCGACGAACGGTTCGGGGACGACCGTCTCTGGATCGGAGAGTGGGCTGTCGCCGTCGCGTTCGCCGGCGTTCGACGTCTTTCGCGCAAGCTCTTTCTTCGACTTCCGACCCTCCTTCTGCTCGCGATCGGCCGTGATCTTTCGACCGCGGACCTTGCGCTTGCGCGACGTGTGGTTCGCCATAGGGGTTACTGCGTCGTCGTCGTTTCGGCCTGCGGCTCTACCTCGAGTTCCTCGAGTTCCTCGACGTCGCCCTCGGCGGTGGCCTGCTCAATTTTCGCGATCTCCTCCGCGTAGTGCAGGAAGGTGTCGACCGAGGCGACGACGACGCGAGCCTCGACCGTCAGTAGCTCGATCCCGACCACGGAGATACGCGCCCAGACGTCGATGACGACGCCCTTGTCGAGTACGCGGTCGAGTACTTCGGCGAGACTGGATGAGTTCGGTGTTCGTTGTGCCATATACAGCGAACGTAGAGGTGGAGAGCGTAACACGGCTCGCGCTGCGTTTGCAAGTCTCGACCGTCTGATCCTGTTAGCGATGCACACGCTGCTGTCCGATATGTCAACAGTAAGGCGAAATCGGAACGAGAACGGCTGCGACTGCAAGCACTACCGTAACCCGCCGTGGCGGCGTACCGTCCGTGACGATACTCCACGCCGTCACGCTGGCGTTAGAGGGTACGATTATCGATTCAATGTCACTCAACCGCCCCACGATCGGCCGATTCGACGGATTACGCACGCGCTTATCGAGCCGTGGGGTTCGGTTACGGATCCGTAACGGGCCGCAAGTAATGTCTTCAGATCCAGTACGAGGGACTCGATGAAGGTTCAGCGAGTGATCCGTAGATGAGCCATCCGTACGTATACGGCATCGTCGAGGGCGACGACGTCGAGTTCGAGACCGAAGCCGTCGCCGGCGCGGAGCGCGTCCACACGGTTTCCCATCGGCGATTCGGAGCCGTCGTCTCGGACATCGACACCACCGACCCCGAGGAGACCGACGAGGACGCCCAGATTCACGACGAGGTCCTCAGAGAGATCATGGACTACGACGGCGGCACCACTGTCGTCCCGATGCAGTTCGGGATGGCCTTCGAGGGCGAACGAGAACTCAAGAACGTCCTGCGCGGCGCACGACCGGCGTTCAGACGCGCGATGAACGATATCGAGGGGAAGATCGAACTCGGTCTCAAACTCGTGCGCGAGGAAGACGCCGACGTCGATCCCGACGAGATCGAAGACGAGGTCGCGGATCGATTCGATTCGATCGCGGATCAGTCGGTCGAAAACGGCCTGTTCAGCGACCGTCTCGTGCTCAACCGCTCGTACCTCGTCGACGAAGACGAGCGCGAGGCGTTCGACGAAGCGGTCGCCGACTTCGAAGACGACCACGAGGAACTGCTAGTCCAGTACACCGGGCCGTTCGCACCCTACAGCTTCGTCGACGTGAAAATCGGAGCCAAACAGTAACCATGTTCGTCCTCGATGACCTCCTGTTCCGGCCCTTCATGGGCATCGTCAACGCGCTCCACTCCATCGCGCTCGACGAGATGTACGACGTAGAGGCCATCCAGGACGAACTCAAGGAGAATCAGTTGCTGTACGAACTCGGCGAACGATCCGAGGCGGAGTACCGACGACGCAAGGACGAACTCGAGGCCGAACTCGAGACCGCCCGCGACGTTCACGAGCGGCTCTCGAGCGGTCGCGTAGAGGTGAAACGATAATGAGCGACAGAGTTCCGGACGACGACCGCGACGAATCGACCGACGACCACCGATCCGACGAGAGTCAGACCGACGAGAACGATCACTGGCTCTCGAGCCTGCTCTCCGCGCTGGAATCGCTCGACGACGGCACGACGTCGCGGTCGGGTCGCCGCCGCGGCGATCGGACCGTCTTCGACTACGACATCTCGATCCGAAAGGGCGACGGGCTCTCGGCGGACGATTCGCCGCTCGGTAGACGGCCGACCGACGACGAGGACCGAACCGACGACGCCGGTCGGTCGCGAAAGCGACGAATTCGGTCGTCGGGGCCCTCGAGCGATCACAACGTGACGGCTCGGAGTTACGAGGGCGAACTGCTCGTGACCGCAGATATCGCCGGTGCCGATCCGGAGGACGTGACGGTCGGCTTCGACGATTCGACGCTCGTGATCGCCGTCGAGGGGAGCGAACTCGATCGTATCGACGTTCCCTGGGACGAGACCTCGTCGGAAGCGACGATCAAAAACGGCGTGCTCACGGTCGCAGTCCGGCCGGGGGACGACGAATGAGCGACGCCGAGTCCGACGACGAGTTTGCCGCGCTGCTCGCGGACGCGACCGAGGGCCTCCAGCGGCTCGATACGGCCCTCGCCGACGCCGACGCGATCGATGACCTCGACGACGACGTCGTCGAGTCGCTGATCGGCGATATCGACGCTCTCGCGCGGGTCGCCGCGGAGGTCGGTGAACTGCTCGAAGAGATGGACCTCTCCGAACTTCCGGAGGCGGTCGAGGAAGAGGAGCTCCTCGACGCGATCGAGGTCGGCAAGCTCCCCGCCGTTTTGGCCGACGAGGACACGGACGCGACCGAGCTGGTGGCGTTCAGGGAGCTGTTCGACGCGATCGACCTGCTCGAGACCTGGAACGCCGCGGACCTGACCGGGCTCTGGGAGGAGAAGCGCGAACTTGACGACGCCCTCGATGACCTCGAGGACAGCGCCGACGCCGGCACGGTCGAAAAGGCCGTTTCGGAGATCGCGGCCAGCGACGAGCGCCTGTTCGGTGAAGATGGCGAACTGCTCGAGACAGATATGGACACGACGGAGGCCGCGACGCAAGCGCTCGGCGACATAGACGTCGCTGACGACCCCGAAGCGTATCAGGCGGCCATCCAGCAGCAGGCCATCGAAGGCATCGACGCCTTCCGCGCGGCGCTGCTCGAGACGCACGCGAAATTCGAGCGGCTGTACGAGTTCAATCGCGAGAAGATGCGCCGCCAGGACACGAGTACGAACTCGCGGAATCCGACGGCGGCGTCGACGATCTCGACCGACAGAGCCGATCTCGGCGGCGGCGCGCGCTACTCGACGGTGCCACGGGAGGTCAAGCTCTCGACGGCACCCACGCGGAAACGGATCTACGGCCGCCGCTTCGAACTCGAGCGGGAACGACGACGGAGGGAATCCAATGACTGATCCACCACTGCGGCGACCGAGCGGCTGTGAGGGACCGATAACCGACCAGCGGCCACGCTGTCACGGAGGTGACGGAGATGGTCGATGAGTTCCAGCCCAGCCGACAGAAGGCCGACCTCGCCGAAGTCGTCGAGATGCTGCTCGACAAGGGCATCGTCATCAACGCCGACATCGCCGTCTCGATCGGCGACACGCAACTGCTCGGCGTCCAGCTCCGGGCCGCGATCGCCTCCTTCGAGACCGCGGCGAAGTACGGCCTCGAGTTCCCCGAAGGGACGGACATGCAGCGGGTCGCCGAAGCGGTCGACGATCCCGAAATCGCGGAGGCAGAGCGGCCGAATCCGGTGATCGATCCGACTCGAGGCGTCAACGCCACCGCGGAATCGGATACGGATCCCGACCGGAGCGACGACGACGGCGAGCCTGCCGACGAGAGCCAACAGGCTCGCGACGACGAGGACCTGGTGAGCCAGCGCCTCGGTGCCAGACCGGACCCCGAGCGGCCGACCAGCGGCGGCTTCGACCTGCTCAGCGACGACGATTCCGACGCGGATGACAGCGAGACGGAAGCGGCCGAGTCAGACGAGGAGTCTGAGTCCGAAACCGAGGACGCCGCCCCGGAGGCGAAGACGGAATCTGAGGGGGACGAGTCGTGACGGCGATCGATGTAGGCGACGGCGAGGACGCACGCGATGGGCTGATGACGCTGATCGTCACCGTCGTCGAACTCCTGATCGAGGCGCTCGAGCGGGAGGCGGTCCGCCGCATGGAGTCGGGGAACCTCTCGGACGAGGAGATCGAACGACTCGGGAGCCAGCTCGCGACGATCGAGGCCGAGATCGAGCGGCTCAAAGACGACGAGGGGATCGAAGACGGCGTCGACGACCTCCGCGGCGATCTGGACGGGCTGGTCAACGACGCGATCGAACAGCTTCACGGCGAGCCGACCGCCGCTCGCAAACCCGGCTACTCGGTGTTCGGAGGTGAGGGCGAATGAGCGAAAACGGGTCCAGTAGTCCGACGGAACGGATGGAAGCGCTCGAGGGAGACGCGACCCCGGATCCGGCCGAGACGCCAGAGATCGACGAGGGTCGATACCTCTACTGTCTCGTGCGAGCCGACGAGGACGCCGAGTTCGAGACGAGCGGCGTCGACGGCGAACCCGTCTCGATCGTCGTCGAAGACGGAATCGGAGCCGTCGTTCACGCCTGTGACGGCATCTACGACTCGGCGAATCTCGCCCAGATCCGACGCTGGCTCGTCCGCCATCAGACGGTCGTCGACGAGGCCGGACGGGCCTTCGGCACGCCGATCCCGTTCCAGTTCGACACGATCCTCCGGGGCGACGACGACCGCGTGCGCGAATGGCTCCGCGAGGAGGAAGGCACCCTCGAGCGCGCCCTCTCTGGGCTGGCCGGCCACTGGGAGTACCGCGTCGAAGTCGTCGAGATCGATCCCATTAGCGACGAGGCGTTGATCGAGCACGACGAGCGATTGCGCGAACTCGACGAACAGATCGGCGACTCCGAGGAGGGGACGGCGTTCCTGCTCGAGAAGCGGTTCGACCAGCGGCTGACCGAACTGCGGGCGGCTCGCCGCGACTCGGTGACCGCCGACCTCGAGGAACGGCTGGCCGCCGAAGCGCGGGAAGTGCACGCGCTCGAGCGGTCACCGAGTGCGCAGCTCTCCGACGAGCTGGCCGCCGGTTCCGGCGGCGACGCGAGCGACGGTGAGACCCTCTGTCGGCTCACGCTGCTGGCCCACGAGGACGACGAGGAGGCCATCGGCTCGATCCTCGACGACGTGGCCGCGAACGACGGTCTCGAGGTCCGGTTCACGGGGCCGTGGCCGCCCTACACGTTCGCACCGGAACTGGGTGGTGGCGGCGACGGAACGTCCGCGGCGAACGACCACGCGAACCCACAGCCATGAGACCGCGAAAGGACGACGACGCGCTCGTCGACGTGCTCGACGTGTTGCTCAGAGACGGCGCGATCCTCCGGGCGGACGTGATCGTCTCCGTCGCGGAGATTCCGCTCGTGGGAATCAAGCTCACGGCGGCGATAGCGGGCATGGAGACGATGACCGAGTACGGCCTCTTCGAGGAGTGGGACGCGACTCGTCGATCGGCCGCAGTCAGCCGACGACAGTACGACGACCCCGATCCGACCACAGTTCCCGATGAGCTGACCGAACTCGGCGTCGGGAGTTCACACGAGGATGCTCGAGACCGGAATCACACGGAGGAGTAAGGAGACGGGTGCGCTGGCCACTGTTCGACGGGTCGTGCCCCTGAGAGGGGCCGGCGGTCAGGCGTACTTCGGGCGTTCGGTGGTGTGTTCGACCTCGCCGGTGACGGTCTCCTCGTCGGAGTCGTCGTCGTACATGTACTTGCCGGTCGACCCACAGAGCGTACACTCGTAGGTCTCGGAGATCTCGTTGATCATCTCCCCGTCCTCGAAGTAGACGCGGCTCTGCGTGATCTGCAGGAACTGGGCGGTCTCGCAGTTAGTGCAGGTGATCATATCGGTTTGATAGCCAGCACCGACTGTAGTTATCCGGCTTGTAACCGAAAGGGATGAGAGACTATGGAACTCTTACCCGGCGGTCGGTCGTCGGTGGACGCGTTCGTTGCTTTACCCCTCGTTCCCGCCTGTCCGAACGATGTAGGGCCCGAGTAATTCCCTTGTAATCGAGGGACGGCATCGGTTTCGTCGGCGACCGCTTGCGGTCCGTATCGACCGTCGAAAACACGTCTTTTCCGGGAGCACGAACCGAGAAATGGAATGATTATCGCCGCCGATGAGCGGGAGAGACGCTTCGCGACCGACGCTCGAGCGGCACCGACGAGACGGAGACAGTTCGCGGTCAGTCGGCCCCGAGTCACGTCTCGACCGCGATCCGATCACCCGTCCGTGCCGCCTCGTACGCCGCCTCGGTCAGCGCCGTTACTCGACGTGCGTCCTCGACCGTTGCCGGCGGATCCGTCCCGTCGGCGACGCTCTCGAGGAAGGCATCGGCCCGCGACTGCTCGCGGCGCGGATCGATATACGGCGCGTACTCCCCGGCGTCGGAATCGATCTCGACGACCTCGCGGGATCCCCACTGGGCCCCCTCGAGATAGATTGCCCCCTCGTCGTCCCACAGGTGGAGGTGTTCGCGGACCGAGGGCGCGTCGCCGTGGAAGGAGAACGTCCCAGTCGCGCCGTTTTCGAACCGAACGTCGAGGTGGGCCCGCCGGTCGATCCGCTCCGCATCGCCGTAGAAGTCCATGCTCGCTGCGACCGAGACCGGCTCGAGGCCGGTCGTCCAGAGGACGCCGTCGAGGACGTGACTGCCCGTGTCGTACAGGAACCCGCCGCCCGACAGCTCGGGATCGAGCCGCCACGTCCCCCGGGAGTCGTCGATCCAGTCCTGCGTCATCGTCGCGGTCAGCCAGGTCGGCTCCCGGTCGGCGAACCGCTCGCGGGCCGTTCGGAACGCCGTCTGCAGGTGGCGCTGGTAGCCGACCATCACGGTCCGATCGCTTCGCTCGGCCCGCGTCGCGAGGTCCCGCGCTCGCTCGAGGTCGGTCGTCAACGGCTTGTCACAGTAGACGTGACAGCCCCGCTCGAGGGCGGCGACGACCTGACCGTAGTGGAGGGTGTGCGGCGTCCCGACGAGGACCGCATCGATCGCTCTCTCCTCGAGCATCGCGCCGTAGTCGGCGTACCGCCGATCCGCGGGAACGTCGAAGTCACGACCTACCGCCTCGCGTCGATCGGCGTCGAGATCGCATATCGCGCGAACGCTCGCGTCCGGGTGGCGGTGGAAACCCCCACCGACGGTGGTGCCGATGTATCCCAGACCGACGATACCGATCCGAATCGGACGTGACGTAGCGGCGTCGCTCATGCCGTTCCGAACGGGTCCCAGCACCATCCCTCTGGAGGCGTCGCAGGCAAGCGCCGTTTCCGTCCCGACCCGCGATCGTCCGGAGCCCCTAGCGCTTTCTGCCCGCATCGACAACTGACTGTATGGCAACTGAACCCACAGTGTACGTGCTCGAGGGCTGTCCGTACTGCGAAGCCGTCACCGACCGTCTCGACGCGGAAGGGATCGACTACGAGCGCGAGGAGGTCCCGGCGCTACACTCCGGCCGCGATCAGGTCAAGCGCGTCTCGGGTCAGCGGGCGGTGCCGGTCCTCGTCGACGACGACCGCGGCGTCACGATGGCGGAGTCCGAAAACATCCTCGAGTACGTCGACAGAACGCTCGCGTGAGAGCGGCACGCGGTAGCGAAACCGGGACGAACTCCACGAGACGCGAGGGCAGCGTGCAGCGAGAGACCGTGACCCCTCGGACGTCGACCCGATCGTAGCGGGTGTCTACCCTCGTGTTATACGCCGCCTGCGGTCGGTGTGGGGCTACTACCGGCGACCAAGCGACTGCATAACAATACACGACCCTTGCATTAGCCAACCTGCGGGGAGGTAACGCCCCGCCGGGTACGCACCTGGCCCAACTCATACGGCGATTGCGTGCGTTCGTGCCCGGATCGCTCGGATGTGGACTCGCCCCCGCTTCGAGTACGCTCATGTCTCTCACGCCCAGGGCGGTTCCCGCCCGCCCGGGTTTCCGACGCTACATCGAACAGCCGTGCGTACCGAGCTTTCGTGCCGGCTCGAGCGGCGTCCCGAAACCGGGCCGCTGACTACCGCCCGAGCGACGATTCCACGTCCGCGAGCGTCGCGTGCATTCGGTCGACGACCTCGTCGGCGAGGGACTCGTCGATGGTCAGCGGCGGCGTAATGAGCGTGTAGTCGCCGTTCTCCCCGCCGACGTGGCCCCCGCCGGGGTAGGTGATGATCCCGTTATCCAGTCCCGCCTCGAACAGGAGCGACTGGAACTCCGATCCGGTTTCGGGAAGGGGCTCTTTCGTCTCCCGGTCGCCGACGAACTCCACGCCGATCATCAGTCCTTTCCCGCGGACGTCGCCGACGAAATCGTACTCGTAGAACTCCTCGCAGCGCTCTCGGAGGGACGCGCCGACCTCGCGGGCGTTCGCCACGAGGTCGTGTTCGTCCATGTACTCGAGGACGGCCGTCCCGATCGCGGCCGAGGCCGGGTTGAAACAGAAGGTGTGGCCGTGCTGGAACCCGTCTTCGACGGTCTCGAAGACCTCCGCGACGCGGCGGTGGGGCATCGTGCCGCCGATGGGCGAGTAGCCGCCGCTCATCCCCTTCGCACCGGTGATGATGTCCGGGGTGACGTCCCAGTGTTCGATCGCGAAGTTCTCGCCGGTCCGTCCGAACCCGGCCATGACCTCGTCGACGATGAACAACACGTCGTACTCGTCGCAGATCTCGCGGACCCGCTGGAAATAGCCGTCGTGGGGATACGCGCCGGCGTTCGCGGCACCCGTGACCGGCTCGGTGATGAACGCCGACACCGTCTCCGGCCCCTCGTCCTGGATGAGTCGCTCGAGGTCGTTCGCACACTCGACGCCGCAGGCGTGTCCGCCGTCCCCGTCGCAGCGCTCACAGCGGTACGGCGTCGCGCTCGGCGCCTTCGGGAAGTTCGCGAACAGCGGCTCCATCTTCGTCTTCCGGGCCGGAAAGCCGGAGACCGCCATCGCGCCGGCGGTGTTGCCGTGATAGCTCCGGCGGCGCGAGATCATCTTGTACTTGCCCTCGTTCCCGCGCTCGTAGTGGTACTGGCGGGCCATCTTGATCGCGCTCTCGTTCGCCTCCGAGCCGCTCGAGACGAGCCACGTCTTCTCGAAGCCCTCGGGCGTGAACTCGGCGATCTTCTCGGTGTACTCCATCGCGGGTTCGTTCGCGAACAGCATGCTCGAGACGTACTCGAGGCGGTCGATCTGTTCGCGCGCGGCCTCGGCGATCTCCTCGCGGCCGTGGCCGATGTTGACGTTCTGGTTTCCGGAGATTGCGTCGAGGTAGCGGTTCCCGTCGGCGTCCCAGACCCACGGCCCGTCGCCGCGGACGATAGTGACGTACTCGTCGGCGAACGCGCGGGGGAACATCCCCCCGAGGTCGGTACCGGCTCTCGTCTGTCGTTGGGGTGTTTCGTGTGTCGTCATTAGCTGTGTTTCAGTCGTCGGTCTCGTTCTGAACCGTTCGCAGTTGCTCCCAGTGCTCGAGGACGGTGTCGCTCCACTCCTCGAAGCCGACCTCGTAGACGTAGTCGGTGCCCCGAAGGACGACGTCCGCGGGGTCGATGGCGCGCAACATTGCGACCTCGCCCCGCGTCGGCTCCGGCGTCGTCGCGACGTCGTCGGCGACGCGGAGGTCCCACTGGACTTCCTCGCGGACGTCGTCGACGCTGACGCCGGGATGGGTCGTTTCGAGGACCATCTCGCCGTCGTCGTCGAAGCCGAACACCGCCATGTCGGTGACGACGGCGGCCGGACCGCCGCCGACGAAGCCGAGTTCCTCGCGCCGGCCCGGCCGCTCGAGGTGGCCCGGCGCGGTCACGTAGTCGACCTCGGTCGTGAACGCGCGGCGCTGCTGGCGCATCATGACGACGGTCCGGCCGCAGGACGTCATGATGTCGTTGCTCCCACCGGAGCCGGGCAGCCGCACTTTCGGTCGGTCGTACGTCGCGTCCCCGATCACGGCCGTCGAGTTCGTGTTGCCGCGGCTGTCGATCTGGCCCGCGCCGATGATGCCGACGTCGAAGGCCCCGCGCTGGTTGTCGACGAAGATCTCGCACTGGTCGGTCGCGACGAGCGCGTCGACCCCGAGGATGGTGTCGGAGATCGACTGGACCACGCCCGGGGGGACGGAGCCGATGTACCCCGACTCGGTCACGAGCTGGCAGTCCGGCGCGTGCGTGTGTTTCGCGAGGATGCCCGACATCAGCGACATGCCGACGCCGATGAACGCGGTCTCGCCGTCGTCGATCTGGCGCGCGGCGGCGACCGCCAGCAGTTCGGTCGTCGTGTAATCGTCGGCCGTCTCCTCGGGCCGATCGACGCGAACCGGGTTCACCGATTCCGTGGACGGCTCGGCGGCTTCGCCCGCCGTCGATCGGTCACTCATCGGTTCCCCCCGCGGAGTCCGCACCGTTGATCGTTCGCTCCATGTGCTCGAGCGTCGCCAGCCGATCGGCACCCACCTTCTCGAGGTACTCCTCGTGGGGACAGATCCACTCGTCGAGCCACTCGAGGAACTCCTCGCGGTCCCGCGACCGCAGGCCGTACTCCCGGTAGAAGGGCAGATCGGCGTAGTACTGCCCGTAGCAGTGCCACGGGTGAGAGCCGAAGGGGACCTCGACGACCGCGTCGACCGTGTAGAACGGGATGCGGGTGAGTTCGGGCCGTCGCCGGATCTCCTCGGTCGGGACGAGTTCCTCACAGGTGACGACGGTGTGTTCGGCGGCCCGGGCCTTGAGGTGATCGTTGACGACGTTGCCCAGTATCTGCGCGTTGCCCATCGGATCGCACCGCTGGACGTGGATGATCGCCACGTCGGGTCGCGCCGGGGGAACGAGCACGAGCGGATCGCCCGACCCGAGCGGATCCTCGATCACCTCGAGGTCGTCGTTGTGCGTCGGGATGTCCGTGTCGAGCATCGATCGCGTCGGCACGAACGGGAGGTCCATCGCTCCCGCGAGGAACATCAACGAGGAGCCGAAGTTCGAGACGTCGCGCATCTCGAGGTGATGGGGGACGTCGTTCTCGACGGCGCTTCGAACGTTGTGGCCCTGCGAGATGAGGCTCGTCCCGACCCAGGAGCCGACGTACTCGTCGACGCAGCCGGCGCCGACCATGATGTCGAATAGGGTCGTCCTGGCGTCGTCGAGGACGGTCAGCCCGGTCGTTTCCTGGCGGACGATCTCGCGGGCCGCCGCTTCCGGATCGCGGCCGCCCATTCCGCCGAAGGCGATGCTCGAGCCGTCGGTGACGTACTCCTCGATCGCGGAGACGAGGTCCGTGACCTTCTCCCGATCGGTCGTTTCGTCGCCGATTTCGGCCGGTCTGTCGGAGGTGTGGATGGCGTCTGCGGCGTGTGTCATCGTGGTCTGAAAGTGTCGTATTCGCGGTCAGTTACGGTCCGTTCGTGGTGGTCGTCGATCGACCGGATCGGGTACTCGGCGAACTCTTCGAGGACGGAGCCGAGCCCCTCGATCGCGGCCTCGAGCAGTAACTCGCCGGTCTCCGGGGTAGCGACGGTCGCGTCGCCCATGACGCCGGTCTCCGAGACCGTCGACCACCAGCCCAACATCGTCACGGGCGTCGAGTCTTCGGGGCGGGTCTGGCCCGCGAGATCGAGGTTGTTGAAGTGTCGGCTCTCGGGATAGGCGATGTCGCGGGGAGCGGCGTCCAGATCGACGCGCTCGGGGTAGAGGTGCATGTAGATCGACGTCTCCATCTCGCCCGCGTGGGCCGACCCCTGCGGGCCGGCCTCGCGAACCGCGCTCGCTGTCTCGCGAACCTCGTCGATCTCCCACCACGAGAGCATCGCGCAGCGGATGTCGGGATACTGCAGCAGTACCTGCCGGCTGGCCAGTTCGAGGAGGTGGTGGTTCGAACCGTGTCCGTTGACGAGCAGAATCCGCTCGAACCCGTGGTGGGCGAGCGAGACGCAAATGTCGACGACGTAGTCGACGAACGTGCGCCACCCGATCGTGATCCCGCCCGGAAAGTCCATGTGATGGGGGAGGTACCCGTGGTCGATCGTCGGGAACAACAGCGCGTCGTTCCTATCGGCGACGGCCGGTTCGCAGACCGCCTCGACGATCCGACGGTCGACGTCCAGCGGGAGGTGCGGGCCGTGGTCTTCGGTCGCACCGACGGGGACGACGACCGTCGCACCGTCCTCGGCGGCCTCGTCGATTTCGGGCCACGTGAGTTCGTCGTAGCGACGGACTTCCGAGCCGCCGCTACGACTCATCCGGCGTCACCCTGTAGCCACACCACGACATGGCAGTCAACGCGAGAGCGAGCGTGATCTCCTCGAGTTCCGCCACGGGGAGGTACTCGTCGGTGCCGTGGATGTTGTACGCGCCCGGCCCGAAGCAGACGGCCGGCGTCCCGGTCTCGTTGACGAAGAACCGGGAGTCGATCCCGCCGGGGAACCCTTTGGCGTGGCTCTCCCGGCCGAGCGTCTCTTCGGCGACGGCTTCGACCGTCCGAACGATCGGCTCGTCGGGATCGATCTTCGCGGACCGGCCGCGCCAGCCGAACCACTCGATTTCGGGCGGGTGCTCTGCGAGCCACGGATCGCCCTCGGCGGCCCGCTCGACCGTCCGTTCGACCGTCTCGCGGAGGTCTTCGCGCGTCTCTTCGGGCGCGTGCGAGATTCGCGCCTCGAGCACCGCTTCGTCTGGGACGCTCGAGACCCAGTCGCCGCCGCGCAGCGTGCCGAGGTTCAGCGAGACCGTGTGCTCGTGCCACTCCTCGAACAGCTCGTCGTGGACCGTCGTCTTGCGCTCGTCGTGGAGGTCCTCGAGCGCGTGGTAGATCGGCAACAGCTTCGAGACGGCGTTCACGCCGGCGTCGGTCTCCGCGGCGTGAGCGCTCTTCCCCTCGACGGTCACGCGGAAGTAGGAGACGCCGTCGTTCGCGATCCACGAGTCGAAGCCCGTCGGCTCCGGGATCACGACGGCGTCCGCGTCGACGCCCGCGAGAACACTCGCGAGCGTCCCGCCGGATCCGCCGTACTCCTCCTCGATGACGGTGTTGAACGACAGGTCGCCGAGGAGCTCGATCCCCGCACGATCGAGGGCCTCGAGCGCGTAAATCATCGCGGCGACGCCTCCTTTCATGTCCGACGCGCCCCGGCCGAGGAGTCGTCCGTCCTCGACGGTTCCGGCGAACGGGTCGAACGACCACGCGTCGCGGTCGCCCTCGGGGACGACGTCGACGTGTCCGTTGAACAGCAGCGATTGACCGTCACCCGCACCCTCGCGCGTCGCGAGGAGGTTCGGCCGGTCCTCGTAGGACAGGTCGCGTTCGACGTACTCGTCGTGATCCTCGATGCCGGGGACGTCGTCGGCGCGGATCTCTTCGACCTCGAGATCGAGCGCCTCGAGGCGCTCTCGAACGAGTTTCTGGGCGGGTTGTTCCTCGTTCAGAACGCTTCGAACGCGGACGAGATCGGCGGCGAAATCGACGATGTCGTCGCTGATTTCCCCAACGGCGGCCTCGACGCGCTCGCTCGCGGCCGCCTCGACGCGCTCATTCGGCTCCATTTTCGTCCTCCGTTGGCGAATATCGCGGTGATCTGTGCAGTGCCATCGATCACCAATTATCTCAAATGATGTTAAGCCTTGCGCCGTTATTGTCGTATTCTGATTTGGAATAGGGCAGATCACACAATCGCCATTTCCGAATAATCGGCTTTGATGTAGCAAGTTTTATTACCACCTTGACCTATGCTAATCCCGTACAATGAGAGAAGCTCACACCGGGTCGACCGATACCGCCGGCAGTTCAACGAACAGAACTCGTGGACGGCGACGGGTTTTACGATCGATCGGCGGTATCAGTGCCGCCGGTATCGCCGGGCTGGCCGGTTGTCTCGGCGGCAGCTCGAGCGATCCGTTCGTCGTTCAGGTTACCGGCGGAAACTACATCGACTCCTACGAGAGCGAGGTGTTCTCTGCGTTCGAAGAGGAACAGGACGTCGACGTCGCAGTCAACCAGATTAGCGACCAGTTCGACGGCTACAACCAGATCCAGTCCGGGCAGTCCGACGCCCACGTGACGATCACCTCCGCGAACACGCTGTATATGGGCGCAAGCGAGGGCGTCTGGGCGCCGATCAACACAGGCGAACTCGACAACTACGATAGCCTCGCCGATACGTTCAAGAACCCGGTGTACGACGCCGGCGACGACGTTCACGGCATTCCGACGGTGTACGGGACCATCGGGATGGCGTACAACCGCGACGAACTCGGCGAACTCGACTCGTGGGAAGCGTGCTGGGATCAGGCGAACGCCGGCAACGTCACCATGCAAGGGACCGACTTCGTGCGCGTCTTCACGACGGCCCTCTACCTCGGCATGGACCCCAACGATATCGGCGCCGACAGCTCCTACGAGGACGGCATCGGACGGATCTGGGATTCGGTCCGCGAACAGAAGGAGCTGATCTCCAGCTACTGGTCGACGGGCGACGAGCACGTTCGAATGTACGCGCAAAACGAGGCCTACGTCGGCGAAGCGTGGGGCGGCCGAATCAAGGCTGCCGTCGACGACGGTCACGACCACCTCGACTACGTCATTCCGAAGGAGGGCGCGTACGGCTGGTCCGACAACTGGGCGATGGT
Organism: Natrinema sp. 1APR25-10V2; assembly: GCF_031626495.1. Taxonomy (NCBI): domain Archaea; kingdom Methanobacteriati; phylum Methanobacteriota; class Halobacteria; order Halobacteriales; family Natrialbaceae; genus Natrinema; species Natrinema sp. 1APR25-10V2. The sequence goes on along the minus strand of NZ_JAMQOJ010000002.1, from coordinate 410,046 downwards.
GTCCGGGATCGACGACGACAAGCGAAGCACCGCGATGGCGTTCTTCGACTTCCTGCTCGAGGAGGACGTGTTGGTCCCGCTCGCGGAAGCGCTCGGCTACCCGCCGGCGACCGGCGCGACCTCCGACGTGATCGAGAACCTCGGCGACTACGATCCGACGGGCGGCGAGCGGCTCACGTTCCTCAACCCCGGCTACCAGGAGGACCACTCCGACGAGTGGTCCCAGGAGTGGGAGAGCATCCAATCGTCGTAGTTATTCCGCTGACTAACGACATACATACAACCATCACATGGAATTTCTCGATATTGACAACTTGCGAAAGGAGTTCGGCGAGACAGTCGCCGTCGACGGTATTTCCTTTTCCGTCGAGGAGGGGGAGTTCGTCACCGTCGTCGGTCCGAGCGGCTGTGGGAAGACGACGACGCTCCTGAACATCGCCGGTCTCCAGACGCCGACGTCCGGATCGATCCGACTGCAGGGAACCGACCTCACGGACCTCCCGCCGTACGAACGCGACATCGGCGTCGTCTTTCAGGATTACGCGCTCTTTCCCCACAAAACCGTCGGGGAGAACATCGCCTTCGGACTGAAGATGCGCGGTGCCGACGAACGCGAGCGCGAGGCGAAAGTCTCCGAGATGCTCTCGATGATCAATCTCGAGGGGTACGAAAACGAGTATCCCCACGAGTGCAGCGGGGGACAGCAACAGCGAGTCGCGGTCGCTCGAGCGCTCGCGTTCGACCCCGACCTCGTGTTGATGGACGAGCCGCTGTCCAACCTCGACAAGAAGCTTCGGGGAGAGATGCGAACCGAACTCAAACGCATCCAGCGCGAGACCGGGATCACGACGATCTACGTCACCCACAACCAGACGGAAGCGCTCTCGATGGGCGACCGGATCGCGGTGCTCAACGACGGTACCTTAGAGCAGTACGACGACCCGAAAACGGCGTACGAACGGCCGGCGTCGCCGTTCGTCGCTGACTTCCTCGGCACCTCGAGCAGGATCGACGGCACGCTCCGACTCGGATCGACCCCCGACGTTCGGTTCGGCGACTCGACGATGACCGTCGAGGCCCGCGACGGGATCGACGACGGCGACGACGTCGCCGTCTTCGTCCGGACCGAACTCGCGTCCCTCAGCACGGAGCGACCCGCGGTCGAGAACGCCTTCCGGGGAACTATCGAGAGCGTGGACTACCAGGGACAGGGCGCCGTCTACTTCGTGTCCGTCCCCGCGTTCGAGACGACGGTGCAGGTGAACCACCACGCGAACGCGAGCATGCTCGAGCCCGGTAACGAGGTCTGGGTAAGCATCGATCCGTCGGACGTCATCTACACGGCGTCGGGGGCGTCGGCTGACAGCTCGGAGCGGCCCGAGATTCCCGCGGAGGGTCGATGAGCGGCACACGAGGCCAGCACGGCGAGGCGAGCCACCGGGACTACGAGCGCCAGGAACTCTTCCGAGTGCTCGAGCCCGTCGCGCGGGAGAACCTCGAGCTCGTCCAAGAACGGATGGTCGACGCGGACGTCGATGCTCTGATCGTCAACCGGTCCGACAACCTCCGGTATCTCACCGGCTACGGCCCGTACGACAGTTTCTCGCTGTCGGCCGAACACGGTGCGGTCGTGACGCAGTCGGGAGCGCCGACGATCGTCGCCGCGCCCCGGCTGGCCGCGGACCTCGACGACCGCCACTGGCTCCCGGATGTCGTCCCGTTCTCGACGACGAACGACGAGGCCGCGGAGACGTTCGCGACGGTGCTCGAGGAACGCGGCGTCGCGGACGGCGCCGTCGGCCTCGATCCGCACATGGAGTACCGGTTCGCCCGGACGCTCGAGGCGTCGCTCCCGAACTGTGAGCTGCGTGACGCGGGCGATCTGCTCTTCGAGGCGAGGGCCGTCAAGACGGACGCGGAGATAGCACTCATCGACGAGGGACTCTCGATCGCCGAACTCGCGATCGAGGCCGGGATCGAGGCCGTCGAGGTCGGTGTGCGGGAGTGCGAGGTCTCCGGGGCGATCATGGACGCCATGCTCTCGGCCGGCGCGGCCGGCGCGTACGCCCTCCCGGCGATCGTCAGCTCCGGCGTCCGCTGGTCGCGCTGCCAGGAGTATCCGTCCAGAAAGCGCATCCGGCGGGGCGAGTTCGTCCAACTCGACGAAGGCCCGATGTGGAAGGGGTACTACAGCGAACTGGCCCGAATGGCGTTCCCTGGCACGCCGTCCGACGAACAGCGATCGATGTACCAGGCGACGTTCGCGGCCCACGAGGCCGCGATCGACGCCGTCGAACCCGGCGCGACCGGTCGCGAGGTGTACGACGCCGCGCGCGACGTCTTCGCCGAGTTCGGCTACGAGGAGTGGTTGACCGACGGCGACATCGGCCACGGCATCGGCGTCGTCGCCCACGAACCGCCGTACGTGGGCCCGACCGCGGACGCCACACTCGAGGAGAACATGATCGTCATGATCGAACCGGGCCTGTTCCGACGCGGCGTCGCCGGCGTCCGCTTCGAAGACATGGTGCTCGTAACCGACCGCGGCAGCGAGGTACTCTCGCGGACCCCCCATCCCGACCATGAGAAATTTATCTGAGGTGAATCAATGAGCAGCGAAACCGCATCGACGACGGCAGAGACGCCCGATCGAGCCGAATCGATCCGGCAGCGACTGATGGAGAGCGAACGGGTCGGCTACCTGCTCTCGCCGGGATCCGGACTGCTGTGGGTACTGCTGTTCCTGTTCCTCCCGTTGACGGTCATCGTCGCCTTCAGCTTCTTCCGGTCCGGCGAGTTCGGGACCATCATCTACGAACCGACGCTCGAGAACTATCGCCGGTTCGTCAACGGAACCGTCTACCAGCGCGTGATCGTTCGGTCGCTGCTGGTCGGCGTCGTGACGACGCTGATCGTGTTGCCGTTCGGCTACACGCTCGGATACTTCCTGGGACGGTCCAAGAGCCGCTGGACGCCGATACTGTTGGGGCTCGTCGTCGTCCAGTTCTGGGTCCCGCTCGTGATCCGCACCTACGCGTGGATTCCGATCCTCGGCCGCCAGGGAATCTTCAACGACTTCCTGCTGTGGCTCGGCGTCGTCAATCAACCGGTCGAGATCCTCTATACGACCCGCGGGATGATTCTCGGACTGTCGGTGAGCATCATGCCGTTCATGGTGTTGCCGGTGTACTCGATCGTCAGCACGATCGACGAGGAGATCATTCAGGCGGCGAAGACGCTGGGTGCGAGCGACGCTCGAGCGTTCTGGGAGGTGACGTTCCCCCTCTCCTGGCCCGGCGTCGTCTCCGGAATCCTGTTCACGTTCATCCTCTCGGCGGGATCGTTTCTCGCACCCCAGCTACTCGGGGGTACCGGTGACCGACTGATCGCCCCCGTCATCGAGACCGTGTTCAGCCAGGACTTCAACTGGCCGTTCGCGGCGACGCTGTCGCTCGTCTACGTGGCGCTGATCGTCGGGATACTCTACCTGTTCAGCAGGAAAGCGGATATCGAGGAAGCACTCGAGGGGACCCAGCTATGAGCATCCGAAACTACGCATCCGATATCACGTCGAACTGGAACTGGCACGGGATCAAACTCGTCTCCGCGCTGGTCTACCTGAGCATGATCCTCCCGCTCGTCGTGGTCGTCGTCAATTCCTTTAGCGCGCAGCGAATCGCGACGTTCCCGCCGAGCGGACTGACACTCGAGTGGTACGTCGAGTTCTTCAGGGACGAGATGTTCCTCAGCGCCGTCTGGGTGAGCACGCAGGTCGGGATCGCAGCCGCGATACTGGCGGGCACGATCGGGACGCTCACGGCCATGGGATTCGTCCGAAAGCCGTTTCCCGCGAAGAAGGCGCTCTCGATCGCGCTCCTGACCCCGATGATCGTCCCGCCCGTGATCGTCGGCGTCGCGGCGACGAGTTTCTTCACCGAGATCGGTATCGATCGAAGTATCTGGTGGCTGATCGTCATGCACACGTTGCTCGCGCTGCCCTACGCGTTCCTGATCATCCGCAGCCGCCTCTTCCTCTTCGACGAAACGCTCGAGGACGCGGCGATGACCCTCGGCGCGGATCGTTTGGTGACGTTCCGAGAGATCACGCTCCCGCAGGTCGCGCCGGCGATCGTCACGGCGATGGTGCTCTCGTTCGTCATCTCCTTTGGCGAATTTACCGCCTCGCAGTTCTGGGTACAGCGGGAGACGACGACGGTTCCGGTCGTCATCTATTCGATGGTGCGAACGACGATCACGCCGAAGGTGAACGTGCTCGCGACGCTCGTGCTCGTGATCACGATGGTCGTCCCGGTCGTCGGGCTCGGAATCCAGCGCTGGCTGACCAACGACGCGAGCTGACTTCGCTTACGGCTCGTCGAGCAGTTCGAAGATTTTCGGGTCGGTTCTGAACTTCAGCATGTTGTGCGCCACGGAGTTGCGGACGTTCAGAACGACGTCGCCGTACTCCCGGTAAAAGTCGTGAATCCACTTCGATTCCGCCTCGCGTGTCCTGAACATCATGATCGTCTTCCACTGGTACTCCCCGTTCGAGATGAAGTACATCATGGTGTGTTCGTCCTCGATGATGTGCTCCATCGCGTCCTTCCAGTTGTCGCTGAACCCCCACGGGAAGAATTTGAACTCGAACAGCGCGAAGTTGTAGAACTCCTCGTTCGGGAGGATAGCCTCGTGAAAGATCCGCGACTCCCGCATCTTCCGGATCGTTTCGCTCACTGTGACGTTCGAGATGTCGATATCGTACTTCTCATCGAGGAGATCCGCGAGATCGCGGCTCGAAATCTGTGGGTTGGCCGCAAGTTCACGGAGGATCTTAATATCACGCTCCTTGAAATCCCAGTCGATATCGTCCGGTTTCGGCTCCTTGGCCATGGACAGCAGTTAGCGAGGAAATCATATTTACGTTCCGTGTTTCGGCCGAACGCCGCTTCACGGCGAGCGAACGCGTTCGTTACGTCGGTCGATATATCAGTCTCCGTACGTCGTCCGGAGTCGACAGAACTGCCGCGAGGCTCTGACGGTGCTGTGCCACGTCCGGCCCCCAACGCCTCGGGCCGAAACCGGGAACGGTGTGAGGATCCGCCCGTCTGCCCGCACTCAGAATTCGGTGATGACGGGAATCCCGACCGTTTCGTAGTCGTCCATCGAGGCCAGCGTTTCGGGAGCCTCCTCGAGCGAGAGCGTCTCGCCGATGATCTTGTCGGGCTCTAAGGTGCCCTGTGCGATCAGGTTGAACAGTTCCTCGTAGCGGACCAGCGGCATCCCGAACGAGCCGTGGAAGTCGATCTCCTGCATCGTCATGATGTCGACGGGGAGTTCGATCTGTCCCTCCTCCTCGCCGGTGGTCAGGCCAACCTGAACGTGGCTGCCACGCGTTCCGAGGCTGTTGACCGAGTTCTTGCAGGTGTCGGCGACGCCCAGCGCATCGATGGAGACGTCGGCACCGCCGTCGGTGATGGCCTGGACCGCCTGGGCCGAACTGTCGACCTCGGTCACGTTGACCGTCTCGCGGGCACCGAGTTCCTCGGCGCGCTCGAGTTTGTCGTCGACGAGATCGATCGCGATCGGGTGGGCGCCCAGCGCGTCCGCGATGTGAATCGCCGAGAGGCCGACGCCGCCACAGCCGTGGACGGCGACCCAGTCGCCGGGCCGAAGGTCGGCGCGGTCGGCCAGTGCGTGGTAGGCCGTCATGAACCGGCATCCGAGGCCGGCCATCTCGGCGAAGCCGACGTCGTCGGGGAGTTTCACGCAGTTGAAGTCGGCTTCGCGAACGGGGAACGCCTCCGCGAACGCGCCCTGGGAGAACTCGGAGAGGCCGAGCGGGAGCACCGTCTCGCAGTTGTTCGCCCGCCCCTCGCGACAGTGGGGACAGGTCCCGTCACCGAGGTGGAACGGCACCGCCACGCGGTCGCCCTCCTCGAGTGTCTCGACGTCACTCCCGACTTCCGAGACGACGCCGGCGGGCTCGTGGCCGAGGATCTGACCTTCCGGGACGCCCGCGCCGATCCAGCTCCAGTCGCCCTGCCAGGCGTGCCAGTCGCTTCGACAGATGCCACACGCCTCGGTTTCGACGATGACCTGATCGGCACCCGGCTCCGGATAGTCGACGTCTTTGACTGCCAGCGGTTCCCCATGCTCTTCGAGTACGGCTGCTCGCATATTCCAACGGTAGGGACAGATAGTATAAAAGTGTATGAGGTACGTTTGGGATGTATCACAAACTCTGTTTGAGTTTCTCTTCGTTGGATATCGGCCACTCACCACTGAATTGGTTCTACCGTGCATTCGATCCGCTACCTGATTTCGGCGCGAAAACGCGCAGACGGTGTGTCGAATTCGGAGAATGTACGGATAGCTAATTCGGTCCCATCTTCGTATCATCCAGTTGTCGTGCAAGCGCTTGAAAGAACTAGAGATACTGCTGTACTACCATATTCGAATACACAAATGCAAAGTGATATTTTCAGTCGGCCGTGATCCGACTGTGAAGCTCACGTTTCGCCGCTGACTCCGTAGAAACTACTTACCCGATGCCTCAGAGGCTGAAGGCGGATTGCATTTGGTTTCCGCTATCGGCCGCCGATCGGGACGATGACCGTCTCGATAGATCGACGAGCGCTACGAAAGCGTTAATAGTCTATTTATTCGGCGTTTCGAGCCCTGTAGTTCAGTCGCGCGTCGTAATCTGGGTCGAATCGAAGTCAGATTCCGTTTTTCGACATGTATTACCACAGAGGGAATAATTCCCGGAAGAGGTATTGTTTCTCCCACGTAGTTTCAGATATCAGGTGTGGCCGCCGTTCGACTCGACCGGTTGGAAGATCCGCGCCCCGTCGTCGAGTTGCGATTGGACGCGCCCCCGCTCCTCGAGGTGACTGAGCGAGCCAACGATTTCGGGGAGCACTCGTGCCCGTTCGTACAGACCGTCCGTCTGTGCGTCGGCGATCTCGACGGCGGTGGTGCCGGCCGGCTCGAGCGCCTCGAAACTGCGCCGGATTCGCTCCTCGAGATCCGCACGTGATCGTTCGACCGCCTCGTCGAAGCGACCGTGGACAGGGCCGTGACCGGGGTAGACCCGGTCGAACGAGTATCCCTGCAGGCGTTCGAGGGCGTCGCGGAAGGCGTCGATTCCCTCGGTAACGCCGTCGTCGAAGTTGACGTGGATCGCCGCCGCGCGGAACGGTTCGATCGCTACGTCACCGGAGAGCAGCACGCGCTCGTCGCCGACGGTCGTCCCGTAACAGAAGTGGGTGACGTGGTGGCCGGGAGTATATATCGGCTCGAACTCGTAGTCGCCGATCGTGAGTCGGTCGCCCCGTTCGATCCAGACGTCGACCGCCTCGAGCGGCAGCGCCTCCCGTACGGAGCGGTGGGCCGCGACGAGACGATCGACCGACGGCTCGAGTCGGTCGTCCGCGACGCCGGCCTCGCGCAGGTTCGCCCGCGTCGCATCGCGGACGGCCTCGAGGCTTCGATTCCAGCGCCGTCTGATCAGATCCGGCGCGTAAACCGTCACGTCGCCGGCTTCGCGGATCATCTGTACCTGTCCGACGTGATCGGAGTGGCCGTGAGTCAACAGCAGGTGATCGATATCGCCCGGCTCGCAGTCGGCGGCCGTGAGGTCGGTACGGAGCTTCTCTTCGGCTTCGTCGCCGATCGCACCGGCGTCGACGAGCACGCGCTCGTCGCCGGGAAGCAGATACGACGCGACGTGGCCGGGCGGCCAGTCGACCGAACACTCGAGCCGACGAATCGGTGGCCGGGAGCCGTCTCCGGCCGCCTCCGATCGGTTCGTCCGTGGCACGGTCTCGAGTCGACTCCCGCGGGTGAAAAAGATTGACGTGCCGGCCCACCGCGGTCAGTCGGTTTCGACGGCGGTCGTAGAGACCGCCGGATTACGCAGTAGCGGGAGCGAGACGATCGCCAGACAGCTGGCGATCAGTGCGGCACAGCCGATGTAGGTCCACTGGTAACCGAGACCGCTGTCGACGGCCGGAATCGCGACCAGCGGACCGAGGCTGAGCCCGATGTCGCCCATCACGTTATAGACGCCGCCCATCCGACCGAGCTCGTCGCCGGGCGTGAGATCACCGAGGATCGCCATCAACGCGGGTGCTGCGACGCCTATGCCGCCGCCGGCGAGCGCTATCGCGACGAGCAGCGCCTCGATCGTCGGGACGGTGGCGATGAGGAGGAATCCCGCACCCATCGACAGGAACGCGGGCACCGTCAGCACCGTCCGGTCGTTCATCCGGTCGGAGATCCGACTGGTCCCGAGCGTCGTCGCGCCGGAGGTGAGCACGCCGAGCGCCATGACGACGCCGCTGACGCCCGCTGCGTCGAGGAGTGCGAGCTCGAGGTCGTAGTCGCTCGCATAGCGGGCGAGCGTCGAGAGGATGATCCCGCCCCAGAGGAACTGGACGGTGAAGTTTCCGAAGCCGATCACGAGGACAGTCGGGCGACCCGCGAGCAGCGATGGCAGTTCGCGGATGCTCGCCGACCGCGTTTCGGCACCGCCGTGGACGTCAGGGAGGACGAGCGTCGCGATCGTCCCGGCGATCAGCGCGAGCACACCGGCGACCAGAAAGGCCGTCTGCATATCGGCGAGGTCGGTCAGCAGACCGCCGAGGACGAGGCCAGTCGGGAAGCCGAGCGACTGACCGCCGCGCATGTACCCGATCCACCGGCCCCGATTTGCCGCGGTGGTAACGGCGGAGATCGTCGCGAACGCGCCGATGAAGACGAACGCGCTACCGACGCCCCAGAACAGCCGCGAGAGGACGAAGACGACACCCGGAAGCGATACCTCGCCGAAGACGGGCAGCGAGCCGACGATGACCGACGGTGCCTTCAGTCCGACGATGTAGCCGAAAGGGGCCAGCGCCTGGGTGAACAGCCCGAAGATCATCGGTTTGCGCGCACCGATCCGATCGATGATCGTCCCCGCGGGCGTATTCATCACCAGCCGCGCGATACGGTTGGCCGAGAGGATCACGCTCAGCATCACCGCGCTGATCACGAGCTTCTCGTCGAGCAGCGGCAGCGTCGGGAACGCGACGCCCGTCGCCACGCCCCCGAAGAAGATCCCCGAGATGATCGCGAGCGCGATCGTTCGAATCTCACCGGACGTATACGGCTGCGTCTCCGTCGTCGCTCCGCTCATAGTTCCCGTCGGCCGCACCGTTCGTCCATATTGGCCCTCTCTTTCTACCTCGTGGACTTCAACTCACCGTTCGTCGTTCACGCACGCCTCGGTTCGCTGGCCGACCCCGACTGTATACGGGTCGAGTCTCATTCAGTTCGATCGACAGCATTTACCTAACATACTATTTTAGACATGTACAACAATGAGAGTTCATACTCTCTCCGAGTACAAAAATGGAATCAGGAGTTGTCTATTCAGCAATTGTATAAATATAATAGGAGGCAGGTTGAACTGGAAGGGATTATAGAGTAATACGAGAAAAATGCGACGTGCCGAGGTACGATGAACAGTCGAGTAGAACTCGTATCCGATACATATACATAAAACTAAAATGGTATTATCTGCGTCTGTTTCTGCTTCTTTCTACGCTTGTGTCGAGTCGCGGTAATCGGCCCCAGCGGGTCGCCTCGCACTGCCAGCCGAGCGTCAGTCGACGCTCCCGACCACGGTTTCGACCTGGTTTACAGCTATATGCGTGTAATGAATGCTGAGCGCGAGATGACGGATTAGTACGACTACTTCGCGGACCGCCTCCCCGGCCACGGCGACTTCTAACCGGACGGTCGACACGGTCTGCAGGCCAATGCGGATCGTCGAATCACTCCACGACTCCGCGGAGCGAGGTGGCCCGGTCGTACTCGAGTGACTCGCGACGGGAGGCCGAGGACGCGCCGAAAGACGCAGGGGGACGGCAATGATCGAGAAACTCCATTTCTCACTACTATTTGGTTATATTTTTCTGCTTATATAAAGGTTATTAGTTCGACATCGATGACTTGCCAGTCGACATGTTGAATGGTCACAAAGACGGTTTCGATCGACGGACAGTGCTGCAGACGATCGGTATCGGCGCGCTCACGACGGCCAGCGCTGTGACTATGAGCGGCTTCGTCGACGGCGTCCCGCGGCGCGTCCTCATGCTGGACCGGATCACGTGGGAGTACGACTGGCCGGTCGTCGGGTGTACCAACACGCCGAGCAGGACGGCCCGGGCGCCGGGCAGCGAACTGCTGCAGCGGCCCGGTGTCCGGTCCCCTCGCTGAGGGCACCTACTACATCGTGTGCGTCAACAGCGGGAAACTGCTGGAAGTCGCCAACGTCGGCACCGCGAACGGTGACACCGTCCGCCGGTACGCGGACACCGGCTGTCTCTGCCAGCTGTGGACCCTCTCGCAGAACCGGGACGGCACGTACGACATCACCAACGTCAACAGCGGCCTGTACCTCGAGGTCGCCGGCCGCTCCGCCGATCAGGAACCGTCGTCCTGCGCGTCGACGGTCGCGACTGCCGCGAGGTTCACGATGTCTTTGACCTCGTCGCCACGTTGGAGGACGTGGACCGGCTCGTCCATGCCGGCCAGCATCGGGCCGGTGGCGTCCGCGCCGCCGAGGCGCTGGAGCAGCTTGTAGCCGATGTTACCGGCCTCGAGGTTCGGGAAGACCAGCACGTTCGCGGGTCGCTCCAGGTCGGCAAAGTCGTACGTGCCGGTCAGCATCTCCTCGAGGACGGCGGTGTCGGCCTGCATCTCGCCGTCGACGGGGAACTCGACGTCGGGGTCGTCGCGCAGGCGGCGAGCCGCTTCCCGCGGTTTGCGCGTCCCCTCGTTGTCGACGCTGCCGAAGTCCGAATACGAGAGCAGGGCGGCGCGAGGCTCGACGTCGAACCGACGGGCCAGTTCGGCGGTGTGGCGGGTTACCTCCTCGAGGACGTCCTCGTCGGGAGCCTGATTGACCGTCGCGTCGGCGACGAAGACGACGCGGTTCTTGAACGTCAGCATGTAGACGCCCGCCGCGTACTCGGCGTCGTCGGCCGTCCCGATCACCTGCAGCGGCGGTCGCAGGGCCGACGGGTAGTGGTTCGTCAGCCCCGTGAGCATCGCGTCGGCGTCGCCGCGGTCGACCATGACGCTGCCGAAGTAGTTGGTGTCGTCGCGGATCATCGACGCAGCTTCGCGGCGGGTGACGCCGTTGCGGCTCCGTCGCTCGTAGAGGTGTTCGGCGTACTCCTCGTACTCGCCGTTCTCGGGGTCGACGACGTCGGGATCGAACTCGAGGCCGAGGCTCGTGACCGCCGTCAGGATCTCGTCCTCGTCGCCGATCAGGATCGGTTCCGCGATTCCGCGGTCGGACATCTGTGCCGCCGCCCGCACGATGGTCTCGTCGGTCCCCTCGGCCAGCGCGATCCGCTTGGGATCGGACTTGGCCTTGTTGATCACGACGCGCATCATCTCGCGAGACTTCCCGAGTCGGGCCTCGAGCCTTTCGACGTACTCGTCGACCTCGAGTTCGGCGCGGGCTGCACCCGACTCGATCGCCGCTCGAGCGACGGCGGGGGCAACCTCGAAGAGGACGCGCGCGTCCAGCGGCTTCGGGATGATGTAGTCGGGGCCGAACTGCAGCGGCTCGTCGCCGTAGGCTTTGACCACAGAATCGGGTACGTCCCGTCTGGCGAGATTCGCCAGTGCGCGGGCCGCCGCCACTTTCATTTCCTCGTTGATCTCGGTGGCGCGGACGTCGAGCGCGCCGCGGAAGATGAAGGGGAAGCCGAGCACGTTGTTGACCTGGTTCGGGTAATCAGAGCGACCGGTCGCCATGATGACGGTGTCGTCGCGAGCCGTCTTGGCCTCCTCGTAGCCGATCTCGGGATCGGGGTTGGCCATCGCGAAGATGATGGGATCGTCCGCCATGGACCGGACCATCTCCGGGCTCACGATGCCGCCGGCCGAGAGGCCGACGAACGCGTCGGCTCCGTCGATCGCGTCCGCGAGGTCTCCGTCGGGGCGATCCTGAGCGAACGCCCGGTTGTACTCGTTCAGATCACCGGCTTCCGCCCGGCCAGTCGTCAGGATCCCGTCGATATCGCACATCGTGATGTTCTCGCGCGGGACGCCCAGCGAGACGTAGAATTTCGCGGTCGCGACCGCGGCCGCACCCGCGCCGGCAAATGTGACCTCGAGGTCGCCGAGCTCTTTGCCGGAGATCTCCACGGCGTTGAGCAGCGCGGCCCCGGAGATGATCGCGGTCCCGTGCTGGTCGTCGTGGAATACGGGGATCGACAGCCGATCGCGAAGCCGCTCCTCGATCTCGAAGCAGTCGGGTGCCGCGACATCCTCGAGGTTGATCCCGCCGAAGGTCGACTCCATCGCCGCGACGGACTCGACGAACGCGTCCGGGTCGTCGTGATCGAGTTCGATGTCGAAGACGTCGATATCGGCGAAGCGCTTGAAGAGGACGCCCTTTCCCTCCATGACGGGTTTCGAGGCCTGCGCGCCGATGTCACCCAGGCCGAGGACGGCCGAGCCGTTCGAGACGACGCCCACGAGGTTTCCCTTCGCCGTATATCTGTAGGCGTCGGTCTCGTCCTCGTCGATCTCGAGACACGGCGCGGCGACGCCCGGCGAGTACGCGAGCGAGAGGTCTCGCTGCGTGTTCGTCGGTTTCGTCGTCGATATCTCGATCTTTCCCGGTGGATCGGCCCTGTGATACTCGAGCGCGTCTTCGTCCATTGTTGTGTTCGGGTGTCTCCTCCGGACCGATAAAAGTGTACGGTCGTGTTTGATCTATCATTGAGAACCAACACACGTCGCGATATCAAAAGGATTTAGTCCGCACCGTGGAACGGGACGTGTCCGCATACGGTGTGCTGTCAGGACTGTTCCTCGAACGTGAGGGCTCCCTCCCAGCCCGGACATCGATACGAGCGGCTAGTTAGGAACTGGGCTGCCATCGTCTCCGATTAAACAGCACTAGTCTTGAACGTTCTCTCCGATGACGGAACCGTCCGACGTCGTCATCGCCGAACGACAAGTGACGAGGTTGGTTCGAAACCGTCACGACGTGCGTTCGATCGAGAACCGGCGGGAAATAGGTCGGATACGGCGATTCATTGCTCGAGCAGTCCGATCGTCGAACCCGGACTCGAAACGACGTTGCCAGACGGTCCGGGGATGGGAAACGGAGCACCCCCGGCGACTGTGCGAGCCACGATCCCGAAGCCGAACACCAACCCCGCGCGTAGCCGAATTGCCCGGTTTCACGGCCCGAACCGACTGCCATCCGTCGACGAACTGGACGTCGTCGAACGAGTGACTCGGGAGAGTGTACAGGCATGGTCGTGTAACTGACCGCTTGCTTGCGCTGGAGTCGGCTACTGCTGACCTTTTCTCTCAACAGTAGGTTCGAACTCATCGCTCCGACCATCATTTTCTGCCGACAAAAATGACTATAGACAAACATATAGATCGTTCCTCTCGGAAATATTTTATTTCCAATATTTCTTATATCAGCTATTGGGGATCCTCCGCCGTTCTGCTCCACTATTTGTGATTCTGATATGGAATATTACAATTTTGGTATCCGTTACCAGTAACTGAAATGTGCGAGCATTTGTGTCCGTGAGTGAGTCGCCGACGGTTGGCTTCGAGTAGCGCCAGCGAGCGTTTTGACCGAGTCCAATCGGAACATTTGTACTGTCGGCATCAGAGACATCCGATATGACAGCCGACTCGAGCGGCGGGCGACGAACAAAGGTCGAGCGTGTGATCGACGAGTACGGACTCGAGGAGTGGGGGGATCGCTTGGAGGCCGAGTGGACTGGTGACGGGACGGATCGGACGAGTCTCCGCGATCTCGCCACCCAGTTCAATCAGGCCGTACTTCGCGCCGCCGTCCGCGACGCGGGAGAATCCGTGCTCGATACCGATATCGAGTCCCTCTACCGGACGCTGGCCGACGACGACGTCTCCCGGTCCGATGCGGTCCGAAAACGGCGCGAACTCGAGCGGTCGGGCGTCGATATCGACGCCGTTCGATCCGACTTCGTCACGCATCAGACGATCTATACGTATCTCACGAACGTTCGCGACGCGTCCCTCCCGGAAGAAGACACCGAGGGGAGGGTCGACCGAAAGAAAGAGACGGTTCAGCGACTCGCCGGCCGAACACAGGTTGTCACCGAGTCGACGCTCTCGGAGTTGAGTAATGCGGGCGAAATCACGGACCGAAACTACGAGGTGTTCGTCGATGTTCGGACGATCTGTGGAAACTGTGGGGCCGACTACCCGATCGCCGAACTGCTCGATCAGGGCGGTTGCGACTGTGATGGAGACGCCGCGTAATGAGGGCAGGCAGGAGATCGGCCGCAACCAAATAATTTTATAGCTAGCGGAGAGAAGTAACCGTCGTGTCATCTCCAGAGTCAGTCACCTCGTCGATCACCGTCCAGGCGGAGAACATCGGCGGAATCGATGCGACCGAGGTAACACTGCGTCCCGGCGTGAACGTTCTGACTGGCCGGAACGCGACGAACCGAACCTCGTTTCTACAGACGATCATGGCTGCGCTGGGAAGTCATCGATCGTCGCTGAAGGGGGACGCCGACGCCGGTCGGGTCGAACTCACGTTCGACGGCGACCGATATACGCGCACGCTCGAGCGGCGAAACGACGAGATCGCCTTCGAAGGCGACCCCTATCTCGAGGATCCCGAGCTCGCGGACCTCTTCGCGTTTCTGCTCGAGTCCAACGAGGCCCGCCGGGCCGTCAGACGTGGTGACGACCTCCGTGAACTCATCATGCAGCCGATCGACACCGACGAGATCGAGGCCGAAATCAGTACGCTCGAGGCCGAGAAACGTGACCTCGACGAGCGCCTCGACCGCCTCTCGAAGCTCGGGAACGACCTCCCCGATCTCGAGGCCGAACGGACCGCACTCGAGGACGAAATCGAGTCGACGAGCGAGGAAATCGTCGCGCTCGAGTCCGACCTCGAGGAGTTCGACCTCGGCGTCGAGGCGAGCCGCGCTCGCAAGGAGGAGATCGAATCGGCCTTCGCCGATCTCCAGGAGGCACGGACGGAACTCGAGTCCATCGAGTACGACCTCGAAACCGAACGGGAGAGCCACGCCGAACTCGAGGCCGAACGCGCCGACCTCGAGGCGGACTTGGACGAGATCGACGGTGATCTGGAGTCGCCCGACAGACTCGAGGGGCGGGTTCAGGAGCTCCGCGCCCGGAAGCGCTCGCTCGATACGACGGTGAGCGAACTGCAGAGCGTAATCCGGTTCAACGAGGAACGGCTCGCCGACGACAGCTTCGATATCGATCTCGACGGTCCGGTCGACGGCGACGGTACCGACGACACCAGCGGCGACGTTACTGACCAACTGCTCGCCGACTCGGCCGATGTCGTCTGCTGGACGTGTGGTTCGGAGGTCGACCGCGAGCGGATCGAAACGACGCTCGACCGTCTGCGCTCGCTCCGCCAGTCGAAACTCGAGGAGCGAAGCGACCTGCAATCACAGATCGACGACCTCTCGACCCGACAGAAGGAACTACGCGAGCAACGCGAGCGGCGCGAGGCGATCGAAACCCGACTCGAGGCGATCGAGGACGAACTCGAGCGGCGGTCCCAGCGCATCGAGGAACTCGAGGCGGACCTCGAGGATCAGCAGGCCCGCGTCGACGACCTCGAGAAAGACGCCGGATCGGTCGAGGACGCAGCCTACGACGACGTTATCGAAACCCACCGGGAGCTGAACCGCCTCGAGCTCGAACTCGAGGACCTCGAAGCCGAACGCGACGATATCGACGCCCGAATCGAGGAGATCGAAGGGAAACTGGCCGAGCGAAGCGAACTCGAAGAACGCCGCGAGACCGTCGAGTCGGAGTTGACCGACCTCCGGACGCGCGTCGACCGACTCGAGAAAAACGCCGTCGACGCGTTCAACGACCACATGGAGTCGATCCTGTCGATCCTCGAGTACCGAAACATCGACCGGATCTGGATCGAACGCCGCGAGAAGACGGTCCGGGAGGGCCGCCGGAAGGTCACCCGCCCCGCGTTCGACCTTCACATCGTCCGAACGGCCGCGGACGGGACCTCTTACGAGGACACCGTCGACCACCTCTCGGAGAGCGAACGTGAGGTCACGGGCCTGGTCTTTGCACTCGCCGGCTACTTAGTCCACGACGTTCACGAGGCCGTCCCGTTCATGCTGCTTGACTCGCTCGAGGCGATCGACGCAAACCGGATCGCCGAACTCGTCGACTACTTCGAGGATCACGTCGACTGTCTCGTCGTCGCGTTGTTGCGAGAAGACGCAGAGGCGCTCTCGGACGACTACACCTACGTCGGCGAGATCTAGACGCGTCGTTCGACAGTTCGTCCTCGGTCGTTCCCCTGTCACCGAATCCCGATCTATCGATCGCCGTTCAAACCCCTCACACTGTAGGTAACAAATATGGTGGGTCAGAGAAATCGTATTAAAAATAGTATCTATAGATCTCTGAGTGGAGTTCAGATCACCAATATTCATTTGTGAATAGGGGACGAAAATACAATTCCTGGACTTATCTGCTCGCACGGTTGGCAAAGAGACAATAGATCAACCTTCACGGCCTCTGCGCAGAAACAGTGTACGAATCTAGAATAGTATGCTGAGATATAATATCGGTTCGACTGTTGTCGCTCGCTCGAGTCAGCGACGATATTTCGGTTACGGGCGACAGCGTTTCAGTGACTGTCCGTATGGCGACTATTCTGGCCCGATGGCACGATCTCTGGCCACCGGTCCGAGAAGCCATACCTTTGAGGCGGCCGGCATGGAATACCGACGTGATGACTCGAGACGATCACTACAAACTGTTCGGGGTCTACGTCTCGACGGACGTCTTCGATTCGCTCGCCGACTTCCTGTACGAGGAGGCCGGCGTCGTCGATTACGGGGAGTACTTCGATCCGTCCGCGTCGACGGTTCCGGCGGGCGATCCCGGTGCCGACGCGACCGACGAACTCGTCTCGAGGCTGGTCGCGGCGTTCGCCGACTGCTACGACGCGGCCGACTTCGAGGCTGCACGGCGAGTCGATCCCGATTCGTTCGTTCTCGCCCACCTCGCTGCCGATCCGCGGCTGGTGGCCGACGCCCGCGAGCGTTTTCAGGCCGCCGCCACGATTCAGGACGCGGACCTCCGGACGGTTCAAACGGGGATCCTGTCGGCGTTTCTCGCTCGCAGGGCGGGCCTCGAGGAGGAGTAGCGCCCTGACCGAGCCGACGGACTCGAGGCCGCAGAAACCGCGAGGCCGCATTCACTGCAGCGATTCACAGGCGATACCATCGTCGTCGGCGTCGAGACGGTGCGGATCGCTCGCCTCCCGCTCGAGGACCGCCTGCGCCTGCGCGTGACTGTCGAAATGGCTACAGTCGTAGTCGCCGTCCGGTGGCAGCGGCGGAAGGGAGACGCCCTGCTCCGTGGTCGGCCGAGTCTCCGCTGCTGACTGCTCCGGCGCGGCCCCCTGTGTTCCAGTAAAGTTCCACAGTCCGGTGGCGTTCGCTCGAGCGTTCGCTTCCGCGGTTTCGAACGCGTCCCGCTTCGAGAACGAACTCTCGTACAGCCGGGCGTACCCCTCGCTGAGCAGCCGCTCGTTGAAGTTCTCGCCGTCGTTATAGATGTAGACGAGCAGCCGACCGAACGTCCCTCGCCGATCGGCCTGCGGATCGACCACGATGCGGACGGTTTCACCGGCCAGCGTCTCGTTCGTGTAATTCGTCGCGTTCTGCCCCCACTCGTACAGGTGGTCCCGTCCCTCCGTCGTGTTCGGGATCCCCTCGAACTCCGCCGGATCGACTCTGCTCAACGTCGTTTCCGGCGTATCGACGCCCAGCAGGCGGAGGGTATCGACCTGACCGTTCGGGAACCGGACCTCGACCGTATCGCCGTCGATCACTCGAGTAACGGTGACGGTCCACGCCTGTCCCTCGAGTTCGTCGTCCGACTGCAGCACCGAATCGGCAGCGGGTCCATCGCCAGTCGCACCGTCGTGCTCGAGCGTGCTACACCCTGCGAGGAGGACGAGCACGATCACCAGCGATGTGACGAGACGGTTCGAGGGAGACATTGCCAGTGGCCTTTGCGGCGGAGTTGCAAGAACCTCTTCACTGATCAACTCGGAAGAGAGTGCTATCACGCTACCGATCGAAGAAACGGTAGCGATCGTCCGGTGGCGGCTCGAGGGATATCACTCGTGAACGAGTTCACGATGAGGATTATGTACAGTGGCGGGAATCGTCGCCTATGTCCCTCGTACTTCTCGGAGCAGTTCTGCTGCTCTGCCTCCTTCCGTCACTCCTGTTCCTCGGATTCTGGCACGGGCTTTGCAACATGCAACGACGGGTTCTCGCCACGTACACCGACAACCGCAGCGGAGACACTGACCCCACGGTCACGTGGAACGATGTCATCGACGCGTACACCGATCCCGGAAAAAACCTTCTCGCCTCTGCCCCCGCATCCGGATCACTGTCCTCCGACGACGGTCGGTGTTCAGTCTGTGCGGCGAACAACGACTCCGTTGCGTCGTTCTGTCGCCGGTGTCTTCGGAGCCTCGAGTGAGGTGTGTCCGCCACTCCGGCTTCCGATCGACTGCGTCGAAGTAGGGTTATAGTGTTCCCTCACGGTGAAATGGAGAGTGGAGTGACTGATTGGCCGAAGCGACGTTGATCTCTCCGGAAATCGCGGTTTCGAACCGCAAAGCTGGCCGGTTCGAACTGTCAGCCGGTTTCGAAGACGCGAACTCGAGCGGCGGTGCGACCGACAGCCTGCCCACGTTGATCGTCGTGTCGACGGGGGGTGTCTGAGCGTCGTCCTTGTCGCCCGCCAGTTCGTCGTACACCCGCTTCGGGCTCTCGTGAATGAGTCTTGGCCACATTCTTGAGTACGGGCGGTGAGGCCCGCATAGATAGCGAACCGTGAATACGATGCAACGACGCAATATCCTTCGGGCTGTGCTTCTGGTCGTCTTGATCGTCTCCGCCGGTAACCTCACGGTCGCGTGGCTCAGCGCACCGACGGATGCGGTCGCCGCTGTGCAGAATCAGACTGACAAACCCCCCGCAGAGCGGACTCCCGTCGTCGAGAACCGTGACGGGGCGACAGTTATCACGACCGATCCACCGGGCGGGAGCGACGGCCTGGGAGCCATCGTCGCCTTCAGTGGTGACGGACGGCCCCTCTACCACAACGACACGTACGGCAATTACTTCGACGTCGATCCCGATCCCCCTGGCTCGAAGACCGTCCTGTACGTTGCGGGAAGCCGATACGATCCGTGCCCTGACACCCTTCAAGCGCAGACCGACGCCACTGTCGAGGACGGCTGTGCGGCGGTCGTACTGGAGCGCGTCAACCTCACCACAGGCGCAAGTGAACGGCTTCATACCGCTGTTACGGGTTGGGATATCTGGCACGATGTCGACAGAGTCGACGAACACAGATTGCTCGTGGCCGATATCGCGCAGGATCGCGTGTTCACGCTGAACACCACCACCGGCAACGTGACGTGGGAATGGCGCGCCGAAGGAGCTCTCGACCCCGACAGCGGTGGGAACCCCGGTGATTGGACTCATGTCAACGACGTCGAGTTCCTCGAGGACGGTCGGGTGATGGTCAGTCTCCGGAACCAGGACCGGGTCGTCTTTCTCGAGCCGGGTGAAGGGGTCCAGCGTGACTGGACGCTCGGGGCCGAGGACGCTTACGGGATCCTCTACGAGCAGCACAATCCGGATTATATCCCGCCAGCCCGTGGCGGCCCGGCGGTTGTCGTTTCCGACTCGGAGAATAACCGCGTCGTCGAGTATCAGCGTGAAAACGGCACGTGGACTCGAACCTGGGAATGGCAGGACGAGCGACTCCGGTGGCCACGCGACGCTGACCGGCTTCCCGGTGGCCATACGCTCGTGACTGACTCCCAAGGAAATCGTGTGATCGAACTCTCCGAGACCGACGATATCGTGTGGAGCGTGGCTATCTCGACACCCTACGAAGCCGAACGCCTCGGGACCGGAGACGAGAGCGCAACTGGGAAGAGCACGGTTGCACTCGCGAACGGAACCATCGACTCGCCGGCCGCCGGTACCGACCGACGCTCGAAAACCGGCTTCTCGTGGCTCGTCGCATTCATTACCGGCCCGGTCGTCAACGGAATACTCCACGTCGCACCGACGTGGATGACAATCGGGGATCTGGTGATCGCTTGCGTGTTCGTTACCGCAGCGGGGACGGCCGGTATCTCGGAGATATACTGGTCGGGAATCGGGCAACGATTACGGCACTGGTGGGGTTCGCGATGACAGAGCCAAATAGTACAGATGACTACTAATCGACTGTGCTCTGGTGACTAGTGGGAACGGTTCGGTCCGTTCACTTCGGTCGCTCGTATCCCTCGCGAATCGGGACGGAACAAATCTTTTGACGTACTGTGACATGCTCACAGGGTAGAGCGGAGAACATCTGAAGTGATGAGAACGGAAGCCCGACCGGATGCAACGAGGGCATCGAGCAGACGAAGAGACCGTTTTTGGCTTACAGCCGTCGTTGCCGGCGTGCTTCTAGGAGTATATCATCTATTTCTTCGTCCCTGCCACCGTCAGTGGGGTGCTAGCGACGCTGAAGTGAGTCGACAGCTTCCGGGTGACGATCTCGTCCCGGAACCGGGTGACGAAACGACTCGAGCGGTCACGGTCGAAGCGCCAAGTGACAGGGTATGGCCGTGGGTGGTCCAACTCGGGCAGGGACGCGGCGGTTTCTACAGCTACACCTGGCTCGAAAATCTGGTCGGTGCAGAGATCCACAACGTCGATCGAATCGTCCCGGAACTCCAGAAATTAGAAGCGGGAGATTCGATCCGGATGGTCCGGGAGGATTATTGGTTCCAAAGTCCGGTCACCTCGATGACAGTCGAACGCGTCGATCCCAATCGAACACTCGTCCTTCAGGGCCATGATGGCGGAACGTGGACGTTCCATCTCGACCAGCTAGATGACGAGACGACGCGTTTCATCGTCCGCGGACGGAAGCCCAAGAACCGAACGGCTATCGGATACGTCCTCCGCTATCTGACGTACGAACTGCCACATTTCGTCATGGAACGGGGAATGATGCTCGGAATCAAAACCCGTGCCGAACGACACTGGCGAGATGAGGGTACGTCCCCCAATGACGGTTCCCAGGTCCTATCGGACGGCTAGTCGACATCCTTACACGGCTCTGACTGTGGGAGGACGTCTGGTGCGGTTACTCTGTGGGTGATGCCGGCCCAGCGGTGCTGCGTGCTCGCATCGACGCGGAGTGCGCCGGCCAGCGGTGATCGGTCCGCTCGTGGCGTCTCCGCGCGTTTCGGCTGACTGACGCCGTTTCTCCACTCGGCAATGTCGTTAGAGTTCGACGGCACCAATCCAGTTATCGCTCCCGTGAACGGGGCAGAACGAGCGATGGTTGCGGTCACAGTTGGGGTCCATACACCATCCACATGCACACCACCGCTGGAGGGATCGGTCCGGAATCGTATGCCGACACAGTGTACAGGTCGCTTCCATATACTTTGTTACTACCTAGCACAGCATAGCTGTTTGCGCTATCCACCCAGACTCTCTCGCCGGCCGGACGAGTTCGGTCCCCTCCCGGCACCACCGAGGTACCGGTAAGCAGCGTAGTGTTGAATAGTTCCGTATGGCATACCAGCGACGATGTGACCGGTACACACTCGATCAAGGGTTCCCTGACTGGGGAAAGTAGTACCGTGCCTTCTCGAGCTATACAACAACTGGTTGTCTAAGTTGAGCGTTGATCATGTTCGGATTGGATAGGGATCGGGACCGAGGGCTTCCCGTTGTTACTCGGCTCAAATCGGACTGGAAAGATTAGCCAAAAAGCGAAGACAGCGATACGATTGGAGGGTGGAAGGTGTTATTTCCTCGGTCTACCTCGCCACAATCGTAAGACGGCACGGATCACGACCATTCTGCTTCACGAACGTGGGACGGCGTTACGTTGGATGTGTAAATACAACCGGCTCACGTCTGCTGTTTCGCGAGCGTGAAGTGAGCGAGTGGGTTGGGGCAGGTAAGGTACGTAGTACGTGGGGATTCTTCCCCTTCAGATCTGCGCGCGAGACGTCTTCTAACGGGCATCCATGACAATCATGACCACGGACAAAGACGATCTCGAACCGCTCGATCCGAATTCGAGGCGACTGACAACATACAGAGATAACGGCGTCAAGGCCAACTCTACGGACAGAGTTAGTCTATCTTCTTCCGAATCCGTTCTTTCCGACCCCCGAACCTTCCTTTTGTCCCGTCTGTCGGCCCGATTTCAAGCGCCTGATCACAGACATCGAGCGCCTCCTCATACCGGTCCTGCTTCTCGTAAATGATGGCGAGTCGCTCACTAGCGATCTCGGTGTCTTTCTTACAGCACTCGATGCACTTCTCGATCCCATCCTCGTGGATTCTCCCCCATGCACCGGACTGCTCTACGGCCCACTGAAATCCTGCACACTACGATAAACTCTATCCTCATTCTGACGACTGTGCAGAGGTGACATCGGGCACCTCAGAAGGTGCAGTTGCAGAGGGGGAAACGATGGATTGTCCAGCCACATCGGATTCGTAGCTGAAGTCACAACGCTCTTCAGCTTCATATTTTACCGGTGAATTCAACCGACTGGATTGTTTGAAAGTCAAATTCTGCGTATTATAGTGGTGGTGTAGAGTATCTCTATAGCGAATGCGACTCCTCGATCGTCTGCCCGTCTCTACTCTACTTCTCGGACGCTATTTCGCTCTGTGATTGCTCGGAGCGGGCAAGATAGAGGGTCTAGCATGGTGGACCCGCCAAGTCGGGCAGAAGCGATCTCACAGGACAAGATGTGAGCTAACACCGTCTGTGATTAGTCTGGGGACAGCTGGCGCGGGAAGACTTGTCCCCAGACGTGCTTGTCCAAGAGCCTGACCGTCATCGATTCTTTCACCTCGATACAACAGGAGAGTCGTGGATATCCGAACCGAACAGCCGCGGCGTCGTGCCAGTGGGTTGGCTCCGGTGCGGGAGCGACCTCAACGGTACAAGTCGAACAGAGCCCCCGTCCACCGCAGTTGGCATACTGTGACAGCGTTCCGTAGACCGGCAGGTCGTGTTCGAGCAACGAATCCCGGAGGTTCGCGCCGGGTTCGACCTCGATAATTCTTTCCTCGCCTCCGGTGATGACTCGCACCGGAATTCCCTCATCCATATCTTTCAGTATGTTCTCATATCACGTGATTCTACCGGGAGGGCGCACTGAGAGACCGCAACACAAAGTTTCCTGGAGCTCCCCTATACCCAGCAATTACCGCGCTGCATAGCCTTCGCCCCCGTGTAGGCGCGCGGGTTCAGCCAGATACTTCGCAATCACCGTTTCCTTCATCACGCGCGTTTTCGAAAAGCGCTACACACGCGCTGTGTATTCAGCACGTCTCGCTCGATCTATCCAGTAACTGGTAGAATTGGCGTGACCGATACAGAGCATGAGATCAGCATAACGCCCTCGTTTGTTTCACGCAGAAGCCAATGAACTGGCCGTTCAGTAGACCTGCTTACTGAACGGGTGAGAACACTACACGATCTCGAAAACCACCAATAGGATAAGTCCGGCGGCCACGAACGACAGACCCGCCAAGAACGTCCAAGCGACTCCGTACCCGTTCACGTCGATGAGGTATCCGAACGTCGGTGGCGCGAACAGCCCGCTGACAGTCATAGCCAACTGGCCCGCGGCCGAAGCCGCGCCGAATTTTTCGTCGCTGACAAGTATCGAGATACAGGAGTAGTACAGCCCAGTTGAACCGAGGACGAACACGCCGAGGCCAGCAAACACCAAACCCGCTGTGAGCGGCGTCGTGGTCAGCGGAAGCAGTAAAAACAACACGCCGCCACTCGCCGCCTGGACGACCAACATCGCGCTCGTTCGTGATCGCGGCGTCCCTGGAAGGATATCCGCCAACGTACCGACGCCGATCTTGCCAGCGCTATTGACGACCTGCACCGACGCGAGAACGAGTCCGCCCGTTGCGACGGTCGCTCCGATCGACTCATCGATAAAGAGGACGGTGTACCCGGTCGCCGTGTAGAACGCAGCGCCGATACACATGCCTGCCGGTAATAGAACGAGATACGCACGATTCGATAGCAGTCCTCGAAAACCGGGCGACGTCATATCGGCCCGGGACGCTCTACGATACACGAAAAAGAATGCGACAGTGGTTATCAGCCCGACCCCCGCAGCGACGAGGAATCCGAATTGCCAGAAGAATCGGCCGGCGAGCCCCGTGATAAGAACGGCGCCGATGGCGCTTCCGACGGTCGGACCGATCTGTTTGATCCCGATTGCACGGTGATGGCGTTCCGCGTCGATCTGGTCGAAGATCGCCTTGTTCGTCCCCGGCGTGGCACTGCCATACATCGAACCGAGGAGAAAGACGGCAGCCAGAAACAGCCAGTAGGTGGGAGCGACAGCGACCAAGAGCACACCCGAGGCGAGTCCGGCTAAGCCGGCGGTTAGCGTCCGGCGTTCACCAAACCGATCGGTCGCAACGCCGAAGGGTAACAAGAAGATCGCGTAGCCGAGTGTCAGTGCACTAATCACGAGACCGACCTCGAAACTGGACAAGCTGAATGCGTCTCGAAAGAGTGGCGTGCCAGCGTAGATTGCATAATAGCAGACACTGGCGACAATGTGCCAGCCAGTCACGGTCAGTACGATCCGCCAAAACCGAGAGAACATGGTGGTGACTCAAACTACGGTTTATTAGCTATACCGGTCAGACGTACTGGGATGTTCTCTCAGTCTGTCACATAGGGCCTCTGTATCTCGCACATCGCTTCTGACAGTAACTCGGTAGTCAGCAAAGTCTCTGCAAGACACAGGGCGCGAGTTCCGCACAATGGTCACGTTTGTTTCACGACCTATCTAATGAACCAGCCGTTCCGTAGATATGCTTACTGACCGCTGGAATTCCTCCCAATCAACGTATCTCTTCAAAGAGTCGTGCTGAATACAGAGCGCGTATCTTGCATGGGAGATTAGTCTGCGCAGGTAAACACCTTGTGTCAATGAGTTCGGATGACGAGTCTCAGTCGGTGAGCAGGAACTGGCCGAGGACACGACTCGTCCCGCGTCGGATCGTCTCACTCGCCGTGGATTTATCGACGCCGAGTTCGTCTGCCAGTTCAGCCAGCGTACACCCCCGGGGCACGTCGAAGTAGCCGAGGCGTTGTGCGGTGGCCAGACACTCCTGCTGACGCTGGGTTAGGAGGGCGGCCTCCTCGCCGGTGTGGACAACCGTGATGAGGTCGTACTGGAGGCCCGATTCGTCTAGCGCCTCGCCGAATGCATCGAACTGTTCCTGGGTGACGGTCAGGTCGAACTCCATTTCCCCGTTCTCGACGATGAGCGGGAACTCCGGCGGCAGCGACGAACCCCACAGGAACTCGTAGAGTCGCTGTTCAACCGCCTCGTATTGTACGATGGCACGTTCATCATCGCTAAGCAAGCGCTCGTACGCGACGGTGTCCGGGTGGTCACGGAGCGCAGCGGCTGCGGCCTCGGGATCGTCGGCTCGAATCTCGCCGAGTTCTATGGCCCGGTCGTTCTTCGGGACGCCGGTGAGTAGCCGGAACGTCGCGTCCGGGAACTGCGTGGACACCTCGGCGACCCAGATGTCCTCAGGCAGGTTCATTCGGAAGCGTGCACGGAGCATCGTTACACCTCTCGCGGTGGTCCGGTCTCGGACAGGGCCATACTGCTGTATATATTCTCGCAGCGTAAAACCGGCGGTCCGTTGGCAGTCAGCATATGCTGTTTCAGGTGAAAGACAGTAGGGCGGGCGTGGATGATAACTGTCCCCGCCCCCGCGATTACCTATCCGTCACTGCAGGTCTGATCGCACAGTAACTGAGATAACCGACGGGACCGAACAACAGTGTCAGGACTAGCAGGGGTGAGACGACGAGTGGCGGAATTCCCCGCCTGCTGGCATCGCGGTAGATCCAGCGGCCGACGAGCAAGTCGAACGCGAGAAAGTGCGCCCAGGCGAACTTCGCGCCGGCGTCAGTGGCGAGCAGCGTCGCCAGCCCTGAAAGTGAAGGTGATAGAACCGCCACCGCGACGGAACTCGCCTGCGGGAGCAGGAAGACGAGGTAGAGCAGTGCCGCTGGGAGAGCGACGAGCGGAGAATCCACGATCCGTTCGGTCACGTCCCACTCCGGCGCGACGATCATCAACACCCAGAACGGGGCAACCAGTAGGAAGCTCGCCTTGAAGATCGTGGCTATCGAGACTACCGGCAGGGAGGACAGCAGCGGGTTCCCGAGCAGCGCCCAGACGAACGTACCACCCACGAGACCGCCGTAGAGGACTGCGACTGTACCGACGACGCCGAGGGACCGGCGGGTCGACGAGTCGATCCAGCGTGCTGCGACGTAGCCGGTGAGCGGCAGGACTTGCAGAGCGTGCAAGCCGACGAAGTGTGCGATACGGAGGTCGCCACCCGTGAGACTCCAGTTCAGCAGCGGGAGCCCGGGATCACCCACGGGCGCACCGACAGCGTGACCGCCGTAGGAGATCATGAGGAACCCCTCTAAACTCGCCACGACGAAGACGAACATCCCGAGCCGAATCCCCCATAGGTACGCAGGGGCGAGGTCAGGGGGGTGCTGGACGATCCGCAAAAGAACGTACGCGACGACGAGTGTGCTGACGGTGATGGTTACCCCCATGAGAGCGAATATCGCGGTGTCAAGCGCGGTTCCCCTATTGAAATGCGAGGGCACCGCACGTGCCGCCTGCGTCGAGATGAGGGTGATCTCGACAGTCATCGCGACGCTGATTGTATACGTGGCCAGACGTTCGACGCGGTCGGTTAGGGACAGGGAGGGGAGCAGCCAGCCCAGCGTCGCGGTGAAGATTGCGATCGAAGCAGCGAACTTCCATGGTTTCGTCCAGACGTTCCGGCCGAGGACCATCCGTCCGTCCACCACCATCAGGACCGTGAAGATGACCACGAGGCCGAGGTTGAAGAGAGAAACGGTGAACAGGAACCGGTTTCTGTCGTAGAACTCCGCCACTACTTCCCTTACCGGTCGATCTGCGGACAGGATGTCCGTCCCGTCCAGCTGTCGTTCTTCGGCCGAATCAGTCTCGCGCAGTCGTCGCATACGTGCTCCTGTTGCTGCGCTGCCGGGTGGGAATTTGCCCAACATGTTGGGCCACTTCGCCTGTTTCGGATTCTACAACGAGTTCCGGGTCACGACGGCCCCGATCGATCAGAGCTGTCCGATTGCGCTGGTCGAACTGCCGGGGAGCATCGACTGCCGTCACCTCACCGCTATTCCGATCCCAGCCATTTCGATGTGAACCGACAACGCGTATAACGCTGAATCAACCCCTCTACTCAGCAGTCGATTTTTGGGATATTTCGGATAGATCGATAACTGCCTCGGTAACCGCTTGCCCTGTATTCAGCATGGCTCCTAAATCCTATCGCTGTGTGAATTTCAACAAAGGCAGATGGGTCTACGGACGGCGACGCGGGCTGAGCCGATCACGTCACTGCCCTCCGCCATCGGCGAGATCAGCGTCGCCCGCCGAGAGATCCCGAACACGTCCATCACCGTTTTTCGGTCACAGCTACGCACTAAGGCCCGTCGCACACGCTCATCATATGCCCGTTGTAACAGCGTCCGCGGATCGTCCGGGATACGGCCACGCGCCGAGTTCGTGATCGGCCCGACCCCCCTCGCTTGCGAAGGAGGACTCCCCTCCTCTGCAACGACTACTCAGAGGGCCTCGTCGACGGCCTGCAAGGCCTCGACCCCTTGCTCGAGGCTGGCTTCCAGTGCCGGCGTCGCAGACTCACCACCTGGTCTCTCGGTCGCAGCATCCGCAGGCAATTCCGAGTCAGCGACAGCGTCACGATCGGAGAACAGATCAGTACGTTCGAGCGACTCCTCCCTCTTCGCAGTCGTTGTCGGTCAGGCCACGTCGGGTTCACGATGACCCGTCCAGTTGACGGATGCTGACACCAATCGCGTTATACTGTACATCTCGCAGAACATCCTGAAAAATCAGTACCCCTGTCCATGAATGTGCAGCCATCTAGAGAAGAGCGGTTAATCACCTGGCTGCAGGTAGTTCTGTGAGTCAGACTGAGTCTTGTAGACATCACCTTGGACGCAGACTTCATCGCGTTCAAGCACTCGGTCACTTCCGGCTATGGTCCGAGTGGACTGGACAAGCCGCCAGAGCGGCCGGATATTGCAAAGCACGAATCCGACAACGATGAGCGCGAATCCGGTGACAGTCGCTATGGTAATTTGCTCACCAAGAAGGACTGCACCAAAAACCGTCGCCACAACGGGTGCTGCGTAGTTGATGAGGCTAATATTCGTTGCACCGATTCTGTTCAGCAACGTGAAATAGAGGAGGAACCCGCCTGCTGTTGCGAAAATCCCGAGGTATGTGAGCGCGGCGGCCGCTGACGCCGTCCACGTCACGTTTCGGAACGTTGCTCCTGAATAGGCGTACGCTGTCGCGTGAAGGAATACCGCCCCGGTAACCATCGACCACGCGTGGAGTGCCATCGTCGGGAGGCCCGCTGACCAGCGTTCTGTGAGTACGGAGCCGAGCGCGAAGACGACTGCGGACGCCAAGAGAAGCCCAATTCCGAGGAGTTGTCCGTCGAAGGATCCACCAGCAATTGCAATGGCGATCACGCCAGCGAGCCCAGCACCTAGTCCAATGATATCCGTGATGTAGATCCGTTCTGTTGAGAGGACACGGATAGCGATGACCGGCGTGATGATCGGTGTGAAACTGAGGATGATCGCAGCGACACCACTCGTGACGTAACTCTGGCCGATGAACGAGAACGCAAAGTGCGCTCCAATGACGAGGATGCCGTTCGAGAGGATGAGAGCGAGATCCGCTTTCGTCCGGGGGAGCCACCGGAGCCGGCTGAGTAGCACCGCTCCGATGAAAATGACCGCGGCAATATCTAACCGGGCCGCTGCGAAGAGGAGCGGTGGCAGTGTTTCTAGCCCGATTTCGATCGCTGTGAAGGCTGTTCCCCAGACAAGTGCGAGCGCACCAAACAACAACACGTCTTCTACCTTTGTCATGTTACCATTGCGTAGTATGTGATTGCTTCAAAGTCGATGTAGTCCCTATAAGCGGCTCAACTAAACGATTTGCGAGGACCGTGATACCACAACTCAACGGCTATAGAGCTATGTTAGTCATTCACCAAACACAGTTCTTTGCACGAACAAGAGATTGCTATTTTCGCATACCCAGTGACACAATCTACCTATGGATAGCTGGGCGCGACTGAGTGCCGTTCGATCCAAATGGATTGCTTAGAGCGGAAATATACTACTCTAGCGAAGATCTATATTCCTCCAGAGATGCGTTCTACGCAGGGCTGATCCGACTGAACCGGACCCCTACGAGGACGTCAATCAGGCAGTCAGTGAGGAATGGGTGGCGGAAACGACATCGTACGAACGCATCAGAGAGGTCATCAGCCGAGTGTACACCGCTATCGACGCAGAAACCGTCGCAGACCGTGCTGCTACGTCGCCGAAAACTGCTCGGAAACACCTCGCCACGCTCGCCGATGACGGATTCATTACGACTGTGACTGGGCCCAACGGTGCCACGCTCTACCGCCGATCAGCAGAATCCCTCGTCGTCAAACAGGCAGCCGACATTCTATCTCAGGTTTCGCCGGAGGAACTCCAAGAGCAAATTTCCGAGATGAGAGACCAGATCGCGGCATTTCGGCAGGAATACGGCGTGGAATCTCCGGCGGAATTGACCGTTGATCGAACGAACGAGTTGCTCACCGGATCCGAACGCGTTGACGAGCCCGACGAGCAAACCATCCGCGAATGGAAAACCACGCGACGCAACCTCGCGTTCGCAAACGCCAAGAAATTTGTCGACACTGACTAGCGGTCGAACACCGAACCTGCAGTGTCCCCGTGACCGAGGGCGGGCGGACAGTCGGAACCGCAGTCATTTCGTGGACCGTTCGATCGACCAGCATTGATCGCAATTCGAGACCTATTCACCAGTATCGAGTCGCTTGCGACGGCGGAGGTGAAATCCTTAGCCGTTGGCAGTTTTCAATCCCTTTTGATCGGTACCGGAGAGATACGTGTCACACACTACAGTACGGTTCTTTCCGGTGCTGCCTCGAAAGAAGTGGTGACTACTGCCGATCAAACTGGGCGGATATGAAGGCCGAGATATTTTGTTGGCAATCGTTGTAGGCCTGATATGGGAAACGACAACCAAGAATCCGAGACTGAGGCGGAATCGGCAGCTGATGAGACGGAACGTGAAGGTGAGCGGGTGATGAGTCGGGCAGACGGCGCGGAGATCATCCGTGAAGTCGCCGCTGGTGTCGAGAACGGGACAATCGACATCGAAGGAGAGAACGGCTTCGCGGTGGCGGTTCCAGAGCACTTCGAACTGGAAGTCGAATACGAGGTTACCGACGACGAGGCCGAGTTCGAAGTGGAACTCGAATGGCAGATGGAAGACGGCGAACCGGTATCGGCAGACGAATGATACGGTTGCAGGCCTCTATTGCAGCCACTCGTTGGAGAACCGTATCCGTTCACTAATCGAACGGTGGAGTGTCAGCCGAACCTGATAAGAACCGAATCAGGATGTAGCGGCTCCTGTCTGCTGCACCATCGACTGGGCACGGAGTCTGTTCGATGGCTTGCGCGCCCTCGAGCACTGCACGAGATGGGAGTGAATCACCGCCAGTCTTGCAGGTTCGCCGGCCGAGATGCTGGTCGATGGTCACGTCGCTGGACCGTCGGGACGAGTGCGAGGATGGCGACGCGTCTACAACGTACAGACCGCCCGAGTCGACGGGCACGGTGGATTAATAGCTGTCTCACCCGAATACACGGCCGTGACAGCATCCGGCGCCGGCTTTCACTCGCTGACTACCGAAGTCCACGACCATTACCCGACGGTCGAGGGCACCATCCCCGAGTGGCTCTCTGGCACGCTGGTTCGCAACGGGCCCGCCCGTTTCGAGACAGGCGATCGCCGCGTCAACCACTGGTTTGACGGGCTGGCAATGCTCCGGCGCTACGCGTTCACCGACGGCCGACTCCGCTACTCGAACCGGTTTCTCCGCACCGATGCCTACGAGGAGGCGATGGACGGGCGGCTGACCGGCCAGTTCGGCACTGACACGCGTGGCTGGCGTCGTCTCCTGGAGACGGTCGCTTCGCTTGGGGTCCCCGAGCCGACAGACAATGCGAACGTCCACGTCGCCCGCATCGACGGCGAGTACGTCGCGCTCACGGAGGCCCCGCGCCGGATCGCCTTTGATCCCGAGACGCTCGAGACATGTGGACACTTTCGATTCCACGACGACCTACCCGAGCACATCACGGCTGCGCATCTCGTCGACGACCCCCACCGGGACGAACTGGTCGGCTTCGCTACGCAGTTCGGCCGGACGCCACAGTATCATCTCTATCGTCTCCCACGGGGGAGTCGGACGCGGGAGGTCATCGCCTCCATCGACGCGAACGGGCCGGCGTACATCCACGACTGCAGCGTCACCGCCGACCACGTCATCATCGTGGAGTCGCCGCTCGTCCTCTCGGTACTCCGGGCACTGAATCCGTTTACCGAGGGTGCGATCGACATGCTCGACTGGCAACCGGAGCGCGACACGCGCGTGCTCGTGGTCGACCGCGATACCGGTGACCTCGTGGCCGACCCAACGCTCGATCCGGCCTTCACCTTCCATCACGTCAACGCCTATGTCGACGGCGGAACGATCGTCCTCGACCTCGTGGAGTTCCCGGACGCCGACATCGTCGACACGATGGCGCTGTCCGAACTCGACAGCGACGGCTTTCCTGCCGTGCCCGACGCTCACCTGATGCGGTACCGTATCGATCCCGATGCGAACACGGTCAGTCGAACGCGACTCTACGATGGCGCGATGGAGATGCCACGCGTCGCTCGTTCGGTCGTCGGTCGACGCCACCGCTACGCGTACGGCCAAGCGACCGATCGCGCAGGGGCGAACGGACTGGTCAAAGTGGACTGTGAGACGGGCACCGCCAGGGAGTGGTGGGAGCGGTCGGTCTACGTCGAGGAACCAGTTCCCGTCCAGCATCCCGATGCCGACGCCGAGGATGCGGGAGTCGTGCTCGCGACGGCGCTGGATTCCCAGCGTGAGCGGACGATGCTTATGATTTTTGATGCAGCGACGCTCGCTGTCCAGGCGCGGGCGGTTCTCCCACACCCGGAACCCTTCGGCTTCCACGGCCGGTTCCTCCAGGGCGTGTAGCTCATGCGAGGTCGGCGAGCGTCCCTGTCGTGACGGGGTTCGCTAGCGTGTCGAGCATCGTCTTCGCTCGTCGTCGGGAGGATTATCTTCTCGTTGAGCCCTGGTTCCACTGTATCGATTACCCCCTAGAAGCGGAGGAACATTCTCAGGGTTGCCAACTGTCCCTTCATGCCGACAGTTGCGAGTTCATCTTCGTTCCTGCGTTTGAGACGAAAGCGATGGCTGTCTCGTCCGCTGAATTCGTTGAGAGTATCGATACCGTCCTGTTCACACCACTGGACGAACTGCGTGAGCCGATACCGGTGAGACTGGATGGTAGTGTCCTCGAGTTCGCGGCTCCGTTCGTGAAGGTACATTTGCATGGCCTCTACTGGGGTGAGTGGTTCGAGTTCGTCTGTCATGGTTCTCTCACTGAAGGCCGAAGACAACGAGTTCTAGACGCCGACCTAGACGCTTCTCGCGCGCACTAATAGCTGGCTGAGACCCCGAGCCTCTATTCGGAGAGAGCATGCCGAAATCTTGCTTGTCGATGATAACCCCGGCGATGCGCGACTCATCAAAGAAGCGTTCAATGTTGCACGAATAGCGAATTCGCTCCATACCACCACCAGTGGTCGAGAAGCGCTTGCTTTTCTCCAGCAACGTGGGAAGGTTACGGATGTGCCGCAACCGGATCTCGTCTTACTTGATTAGCGGCTACCACAGATGACTGGCGAAACGGTCCTCCGTGAAATGAGGGACAGTTCACGGTTAGAAGACATTCCTGTGATCGTATTGACTGGGTCCGATATCGAGGAAGACTTTCTCCGGGGACATGAGCCATCTGCGAACGCCTATCTCACAAAGCCAGTCGATGCTAACGAATTCATTCGTCTTGTCCGCTCGTTCGAATATTTTTGGCTAAGCATTCTCTGCAACCCGCTCGAAGGGAAGCAGTAGGCTACATGTCTGAGAGGATGATTTATTTTAGCCCAAGATATGGAGTAAAGTCGTCCACAGAATCGGCAGGTTCTGACCTATGAGGGTGGAATTCATAGACTCTTCTCCTACATGATTTGGCCTTGCTAGCCCACGCAAAGCCGTATTCTAGGCCACGCACGTTCAACCTGTTGGGACTGATGCATGACCGAGTCCAACTCACGCCTCAGCAAACTCACCAGAGAGGCTCCACCACACGCCGTTGAATACGAGTACGACACTGAGACGCCACCAAGTCTTGCCGTGGTTCAGGCGATCTGCGTGCTTGAAGATATTGATCCGATGGAGATGCCAACCGAGGCTGGATTTGTTCTCCACGATCACATCGATCCGAGTGCCCTCGATACAATCCTCGCGAACAGTACTGGAGATGGCAACACGGTCATCTCCTTCGAAGTCGCAATCGAGAATACATACACTGTCGAAGTTCGCGATACAGGTCGTCTCATTCTCCACTACGATCAACGCACGTGATAATCGACGCCGCTCCTTTCGATTACCCTAAAGAAGTGGTTAAACACCTTAGAACTCCTCCGAGAGCAATGACCGAGAATGGAAGAAAACAGAGACGAATGATGGCCATGTGTTCAGCATGTGGCGCGGTATACGCAGCGATGGAGTCGAAAGCGGGGACGATACTCCCGCTCGGTCGACGCCAAGGGTGTCCATGTGGCTCAAGGGAATTTGAGTCGGTGGACAATCTTTCACCCTCGGAATCTGAAACCACCTCAGATTAGTCACCCTCCTTGAGAACTCGTTCTATGTGGTGATCTCTCTGAAGACGATCGATTTCACGAAACCGAGTAGTAGATACCGGCCAGAAAAATTCAGACACTTCTTCGTGGGAGAACCAGATACACAAAATCTGGCACTCGCCGATCGGAGTAGGTCCCTTTTCGGTCCGGACTGTGCGCCCGGATCGACGCCGTCGCGCTCACCTCTCGGTGCCAACGAGTAGGGATTCCGAAGCGTCTGCTGGGCCAGCGGGTCGGTCGACGCGGCGCGAAACACTTCGATTGCACTGGCCATCGTGCCACCGCTCACGCTCCCGCGACTGTCCTCCAAGTAGATGTGTACCATATCGCACGTGTCATAAAAATAGATTCTGAGATCATTACCCGAGCGACGTCGAGAAGAGGTTCAGTTGGGAACTGAACATCGACGCGTCTTCACTGAGCGTTTCACTGTCACCGTCACTGAGTGTCTGTCCGCGGACGAACAGAACAGTCGTCGGTTCTAGCGGACCACTGTCGCTCTGATTCCGGACAACGTAGCCGTTGTACTCGTCGGGTTGCGGAATCTCCGGAACAGTCTCTCCGTCGATGGTCTGGAGCAGTCGCACCGACGTTCCCTGCTCAAGCTGGGAGACGACATCGAACGTCGCACCAGCCTCGTAATCGTATGTGAAGAGCAGGACGCGCTCTTCTCCGTCTTGCACCATTATTCTCCACCCCCGTTCTCATTGGGTGTCTCATTCGCTGCCTGGTTCCCTTCGGCCGCTTGGCTGCCTCCTGTTCCGCCACCGTTGCCCAGTGACGTATCGAGGAGGTTCAGGTCGGAACTCAGCACCGATGCGTCTGGCCCGATCGTTCCGCTGTCACCGCGGCTGAGTCTGCTACCGCGCACGAACAGGAACGTCGTGATCCCCGCTCCCTGACCGATGTCGTACCGGATGATATGTCCGGTCCATTCGTCGGGCTGGGAAATCTCCGCAACTGGTTCGTCGTCGACCTGCAGGATATCGACCGTCGTCCCCTGCTGAAGCGGATCAACGACGTCGAAGTTCGCCCCGGGATAGTAATTGTCCGCGAAGACCGCGACCTGCTCTTGCTGGGCCGCGACCGTCGCCGTGCCGTACGCGGCCGTTCCAAGCGTCAGCGCCCCCGTTACAAGGGCACTCTTCGCCATGAACGACCGCCTCGTATCGCTTGTCATTTCTTGTTCACTCATTCTCCCTTACTGTGGTGTCCCCCCTCCTTCCTAGGGGCATCTTTCTGTGTGCTAGCAAATAGCATAAAAAGCGCCGATCGTTCCCTCAACAAATGGCCGTTCGTTGGAAGATAATGGATCCTGGTGCATAGTAGCCGCCTGATTATAGAAATTTCCCATACCTCTTCACAAATGATGTGTACTATACGTTTCTAGTCTCTCACTTTTGTCCGATAATTTTCAATCGAATGCCAATTCTGTGTTAGGCCAGAACCGGACACTACTGGATGACGAGAAGCCCGGTGTGAGATCTAATACTTCACAGGTATCGGTTGTCCATCCCAGAGCAGTCGCCCAATTTCTCTACGTTGCGGCCAACACGCTCTGAAGAAGAAGTGGTAACAGAGCCACTGATGATTACCGGTCGGACAACTGCCAGTAGTAGATATTTCCCCATCCTATCTAATTGGAGTACGCGAGAGTTCACTAGACGGTAGGTTCTTGTTGTGGTAATATACACGCAGATGCGGGAAAGACATCAAATAAAGATTCGGTGAAGTCTCAGGCGAGATGCATAACCTCACTGGCTTCCAGCGCGACCTCCTCTACGTGATCGCAGGCTCAGACCAGCCGTCCGGCCAAGAAGTGAAGGGCGAAGTCGAGATCTACTACAGTTCTGAGATCAACCACGGCCGGCTGTACCCCAACCTCGACACGCTCGTGAACAAAGAGCTAGTAGAGAAAGGACAACTCGATCGCCGGACGAACTACTACGCCATCACCGATGCTGGTGAGGAAGAAATTGAGGACCGGCGGGAGTGGGAGGAGCAATACGTTGAATCGTAAGGAGAAGGTCTGTATTCGTCCGCTCGGCATGGTCTACCACCCTTACTGTTTCGTCGACAGGAAGGCTTATACTGGCAGAATCGCGTTCTCAGAGTATGCCATCTGAGCGTAGTCTGACAAATCTCATCACAATCGTTGGCAGGGGAGTACCAGCGAACTACGAAATTAGCGTCGACGGTACCATCGAGATGGTTGCTGCCGACCCGGACGAAGAGGCAGTGATCATCTCGGAGCAGACGGCGGAGGGAGCGATCGAAACCGGCGTTGATCGGTTCCAGTTCTCCGGCGAAATGGCGAACGCTCACGTCGTCGATTGGAACGGTGCTCCTTCACCGGAATCCCCGAGCACGCCGGAAGTCAACATCGATTACGGCGTACCTGCTCGGAGCGCCGATAGCTAACCGGTGACGCGGTCTACTCTTCTGCTGCATACCGTCTCTGTATTCAGCAGGTCGTTTCTGGCAGAAATCTGGTGATGGAGTCAGCCGCTGCTGAATACAAGGCGCGAATGCAGCACAGATTGACGCCCATTCAGAGGGGTGCCCAATCGCTCAGTATAGAGAACAGATTTATCCGTCTGTCTCTTTCCAGTCGTCCGGGTCCCCTTCACGGAATTCACCCTTGGCATGGCGCTCGGGGCAGTAGAACATGGGGATGTTCCGGATTATCCCCGCCCACCTGCCAGTCGGTTGGCCTCGGGGAGCGACCGCAGCCACAGCATCGCACTCGTCCCCACGAGTGGGCCGATAACGAGCGGGATGAAGGCCCACCGCCACCCAACCATGTTCTGAGCTATGGGAATCAACTGGATGGAGGCGATGGTGATGAGAAAGCCGATAGCAGTCTGAAGCGTTAGTGCAGAGCCGACGTAACTCTCATCGGCCAGTTCCGAGACAGCCGCGGAAAACTGCGCGGAGTCCGCGACGATGAAGAACCCCCAGACAAGGACGAATGGGACGATGATGACTAGTGATGAGCCGAAGACGATACCGGCGAGAAGGCAGGCGGTTCCGGAGATACCCATTGAGACGCTCGTCACCAGCGACCGTCCCCACCGATCAGCAGCCGAACCCGCAAGCCAGGCCCCTACCCCGCCGATTGCGATCGTCCCGAATGCTAAGACTGCAGCGAGTTGTTCCGCGTTGGCCGTCCCACTGGCTTCGAGGCTGGCTGCAAGATAGATCGGTATCCATGTCCAGACCGCGTACAGCTCCCACATGTGACCGAAATAGCCGGTGTTTGCTAAGATAACACTGCGATCGGTGACGATACGCTGGATTGCGCTGGGGTCGAATGGGGACGTCTCGGGCTGGTACGGCCCATCTTCGTAGGCGAGGACGAGAAGCCCACCAAGAGCTGCGAGCCCTGCGGTCCCGTAGAGCACGAGATCTGGTCGGCCGATGCCACCGACAGCCCGGATGAGATGTGGCGACGCCGAACCGACAGTGAGTGCGCCGACGAGGACGCCGATAGCGAGGCCACGCCCTTTGTCGAACCATGCGGCCATCATCTTCATCCCCGTCGGATACACACCAGCGAGGGCGACGCCGGTGGCGAAACGGAGGACGATAGCTGGAAGGCCGCTCGAGACGAACCCAGCGATGAGTGCCGTCGCACCAGCACCGGCGAGCGCAGAACCTGCAAAAAGATACCTCGGCAGGATGACATCAGCGATGGTGAGCGTTGCCGACAGCAACGCACCGACGACGAAGCCCAATTGGACGGCGTTGGTCAGCCACGCCGTCTCGGCAGCGGAGAGATGCCACATCTCGGCCAGTTCCGGGCCGACTGCTGTCCCGCTAAACCACAGAGTCATCGCAAACAACTCCGCAATCCCGACCAGAATGAGTGCACGCCACTTCCCGTTAGCGATGGCTGCCATCCGATAGACGTGTTCACTGTATAATATATAAAAGAGTAGGGTAACGATTCAGCGACAATTGGTCAGGTCGAACCTATAGTTGTCGACCAGTACAGGGCGCATATCTCGCAGAACTCTATCGGATTGTAGGACGATCTACCCGTTGCGGGAGTGATGAACATCCAAGACGACGTTTGAGACTTCGCTAAGGATTGTTCGATGTCCCGCTTTCAGTGAATAGTCCTGAGGAAAGAGAACAGTGGCAGACGTACCCGTTGTCACTGAGTAACCTCCACATGCACTATCTTTCAGGCGGCATAGAAATATAAGACTGTAAATAACAATAGCAGAGTTACTAATGGTTATAGCTGTATGCCAAGTAGGACACGTCGAACGTTCCTCAAGGTGAGTGGCAGTCTGCTCGGTGGAATTGCGATGGGAAGTTCAGTTATTGTAGCTGCATCAACCAACAGATTCCTCGTCGATACTAAGGCAGCCCCCCGAGCAAAAGTCAAAGCAGCAGACCTTGACATCGTTCATGACCTCGACGAGATTGACCTATTGGTCGTAGAGGGAGCTGAGGCCGACGTTAGGTCGCTAAACGCACGGTACGCCCCTGATAGTACATACTCACTTAACCGCCCTCTCAGCGAACATACACCTATCACAGCCAGTGCAATTGACGAGCCCAAATACGGATACCAATGGGACAAGCAGGCCCAGAGCATCCCAGAAGCCCACGAGACTACTCGCGGAGAAGGAACTCGAGTGACCGTTATTGACACAGGGGTCGCCGCTGGTCATCCGGACCTCGCGCATACAGTGAACGAAGACTTGTCTCGGAATTTTACTGCTGATGACTATGGTGCTGGTGGTCCGTACGGTGGTTATCACGGTACCCACGTCGCTGGTATTATCGCCGCAAACGACCAGAATGAAGAGGGTGTCGTTGGTACTGCCCCTGGGACGGAGGTCGTCGACTGCCGGGTGTTCTCACCAGACGAACTGGCGTCATTCGCAGATATTCTCGCAGCCATCGTCTACAGTGTCCGCATTGATGCCGACGCCGCCAATATGAGTATTGGAGCGTATCCAGTCTCGCGCGAGAGGCTCGGCCAATTCTACGGCATGGCTCTCAACCGGGTCACGACCTACGCCAATAGCCACGGGACGTTGCTCATCGCAGCTGCAGGTAACGACAGTGCGAACCTCCAGCACGACGGGCGTATCTGCGGAGACTTCGATGACAATGGCACGGACGAATGCATCTCAGCCATCAGTCTTCCTAACGAGGCGGCGAACGTCATGTCCGTTAGTGCTACCGGACCAATTGGCTATCAGTGGGG
Source organism: Natrinema sp. 1APR25-10V2 (assembly GCF_031626495.1). Lineage (NCBI taxonomy): Archaea > Methanobacteriati > Methanobacteriota > Halobacteria > Halobacteriales > Natrialbaceae > Natrinema > Natrinema sp. 1APR25-10V2. Next base: position 370,657 of record NZ_JAMQOJ010000002.1, on the reverse strand, counting down.
CGATGAGGGGCTTGTAGAGGACTTCGATAGTCCAACGGTCTACACCAATTATGGAACGAACGCTATCAACATCGCTGCGCCCGGCGGCGACGCTGACCTCGGGGCTATTGGTACCGGCGTCCCATGGTATCGTGACCTCGTCTACAACACTATCGCCGAACCTATGTTCGATGATGATGATTATCAGGGTGCAGACTACGACTATGGGTGGGCTGCCGGGACGTCAATGGCTTGTCCACAGGTAGTGGGGGCTGCGGCGCTTGTGAAGAGCCAGAACCCGGAGTTCAACGCGAACCAGGTCCGTCAGACGTTGGAAAATACGGCTGAGTCTATCGAGGAGTATGATAAGACGTACTACGGGGCTGGCTTCCTAAATCCAGCAGCAGCTGTTGACCAGTGAAATCTACCTGATTTGATTTCGTTTGCTATTCAACCTGATGAGAGCTGATGCTCTCGCCGAACTCCGCAAGCGGTTCATCGACGTCGAGGAGGGTCGCACTTCGTTCCCAAAGACGGCGTGCAGAGTCGTCGTTCCTAGCCGGACGCGAAGGTGTCCTGGACGACTGGTTCGCAAAATATTGGCCGGTGACAGTCGTGGCTTCGGGCGATAGAGCGACGTACAGCAGTTCTGCAGCGCCGTCGGCAACCGATGTAATACCGGGAACCATATCAAGCGTAGAGATGAGCGCTGGAAGCGGCCGTGGCAGGAACCGGCTGAAGTTGCTTCCCGGAATCGCTCCTGGATGGACGCTATTCGATCTAATCGATTGGTCCATAGCTGCTACCCGGCGTGCGAGTTCCCGCGAAAAAAGAATATTCGCGAGTTTCGAGTGGCTGTAGGCCCACATCGAGGAATACGACTCGACGGTTTCGACACGTTCTAGGTCGAGTGATACGCCGCGGTGTGCTGCCGAAGATGTCGTCACGACGCAGGCATCGTCGGTGAGGTGGTCGATTAGGTCCGTGGTCAGCTGATACGGTGCGAGATGGTTGATGTGAAACGTATACTCAACACCCAGGTCCGTGAGCCGACCCGTGCGGAAGTACCCGCCAGCGTTGTTGAACAGGAAATCGAGGCCATCGGTTTCCGTCCGAACCGTCATAGCGAGTTCTTGAATGGCATTGCGATTCGCGAAATCAGCCGGGATGAACGTCGCCTCGGCACCGATCGTCTCCAGTTCGTTGACGACGGACTCGCCAGCGCTCACATCTCGCCCGTGGACGATCACATCAGCGCCGAGTCGACCGAGCGCGAGTGCAGTAGCACGCCCGATTCCGCTCGTCGAACCCGTAATCAGCGCGGTTTTCCCGGTACAAGTCATGTGACTCACGCCCGCGAGTTCCTCTGGAGAATCTCTCATACCCTTGCAACGAGGTGCGCTATCAAAACGGCACTCCCTCACCTTGTTGTCCAGTGACGATCGAGACAGCAGTTACCACTCCGAACGCGAAGCACTTCCGAGACGCTGAGGGGACACCTGAGGCCTATGTACTGGTTGAAGAACTGCGGAGGGACTGAATTGAAGCGATCGTGAATAGCCCGAAGCAGTTAGCGGCCCTGATCATTAGGAGAATCTACTCGCGCGGACCGTAGAACCGGACCGTATAGTTCCACCCCCTCTGGCGTGTAGAGGAAGTTCGGCTGGTCGGGGTTACCGCCAAAGTGGATCGTGATACTGCCGTCGTTTGGCTCTGCGGTCACGTTGTTAATCGTGTACGCGTCGTACTCGTTCTCCTCGAAGTAAAAGTACTGCTTGGGAACGAGAGCGTCACAGAGACTCGATCAGTCTCTGAGTCCCCCTTACCGACCGAGTTTGATAACCAGACATCACCCAGTGGCTGATAGAACTATACCATCATTCACGGTTTTCTCGAATGAGATAGTGGAGGTATTATAGATATGGATGACAACAGATAAGATACCATGCATGACTTAACTGGATTCCAGCGTGATCTACTCTACGTTGTAAGCGGACTCGAGGAACCGCACGGCCTCGCAATCAAAGAGGAGATGGAAGAATACTACGAGAAAGAAGTCCATCACGGACGCCTGTATCCCAATTTAGACGAACTTGTTGATAAGGGGTTGATCGACAAAAGTGAGAAAGATCGCCGGACAAACGTATATGCCACCACAAGCCGGGGTCGTCGTGAACTTGAGGCTCGGCGGGACTGGGAAGATCAATACGTCGATCTCTGAGTACTGAAAGCCGACCAGTACGAGATCAATCCGCTGATCGAATCATCGCCGGTAGAATCAAGATGCTCGTACCCCTTCATCCAGAAAAGAGGGTGTTCTTATGGATATCCCAGACAACTTGCTCTGCCTGTTTACCGCACACCTGGAAGAAACGGAGGACGGGAGCTATGTTATCGAGGTACCTGCCTCGGAAGTGACGAACGGCCAAGTGATGACAGATGAGATATATCGCGCAGCGCTCCTCCAGACTGAATCGTCCTCATCGGAGGAGCAGGCCGCGATCTCTCCACGAAAAGACCGAACCCAGGGTCAGGAAACCAGAGACCCTGAACCGCCCGTCGAGATAGGGGAGAAGCGGACCGTCGAAATCGAAAATATCGGTGAACAAGGTGACGGGGTTGCCCGGGTTGAACGGGGGTACGTAATCATCGTCCCGGACACCGATGTCCATGAACGAGTGACGATCGAAATCACCAACGTCAGCCCGAACGTGGCCTTTGGTGAGGTCCATAAGCGACACGACCACTACGAGTAAGCTCCGAAAACTGTTCTAGATGTAGGTTGGAGAGATCATGTTTGAGATACACCGCGTCTTCTGCCTGAGAATGCGTGAGTACTCGCTTATGAGCTGGGGCCCTCACCAGATTACGCTACCGTAGTAACAGATGGTCGGAAGAAATCCTATCGCTGTTCAGTCGTCCTCTCTGAGACAATAATCCTCAGCCCTGGGTCTGTTTAGCGTTCAGAGGCACCGTAAGTGACGTGAATGGTCGGCGTACTCGCTGACTCAGGGGCCTCAACACCGTTCCAATCCACAGCTCGAATACTCGCACAGTCACCAGAGAACCGGAATCGCTGCACACCGGCTTCAATCGAACCTTCTGCTACTCCTCCAGAAACGATTACAGCCTGTTCAACGGGGTCATCAGCCATCATTTCGATTTCACCTGAAACTGTGATCTCGAAGTTCGAGGGAACACCGCGTCCAACAATCGTCACAAGATTTGGAAGTTGACTGCCACTGGACTGCTTCTCAACTGTCGTATCTTGAGTCATACTTCGTCGTCTCGAGCATCTCAGTATAAGCTTTCTTGTCGGGATAACGGTAGGTACATGAGAAACTCTGTGATCTCACAATAGGAGTCCCTGTGGGATATCTTTATAGAACATGTATACCCCGATATAAGACCCGGCAAACGAATGTACAAGCATGATAACAAATAGTCAATATAGTATATACAGCATATGGACGACCTGACCGGCTTCCAGCGAGACCTCCTGTACGTCATTGCAGGCGCCGAACAACCTTCCGGGCAAGATGTGAAAGATGAAATAGAATCACACTATTCATCAGACATCAATCATGGCCGGCTCTACCCGAATCTCGACACAGTCGTCAACAAGGAATTAGTCGAGAAAGGGCAACTGGACCGCCGAACCAACTACTATGATATCACAGATGACGGCCTCGAGCAACTGGAAGAACGGCGAGAATGGGAATCACAGTACATCGACTTCTGAACCGCTACTCGCCGGCCGTTAGTTCGACTTCCTGAACCCGAAGTGAATACTGGTCGGGCAACTCGTCGATCAGTACCCTGATTTTCAGCACTCGTTCCTCGGTTGCGAGTTCTCGCATCGCGGCCAGCTGCGACCGTTCGAACGACGCGTTTCCCGTTTTGATCTCACAGTAGTACCGTTCGAGCACGCCGCCGTTCCACCCATCTCTTGCCAGAATTTTGCAATCAGGATGCCAGGAAATTCGCTCACCCCTCGAATCAGCGTCGAATGAAACAAAGCAATCCGTTTCTACGGTGACTTTCAGTTCATTTTCCAATTCGGCTTCGGTGACGTCCAGATCCCGCTCAACGAAATATATCAACGCGTGCGGCTTTGGCGCTGTTGTCAAAATTGCTTCACCGAGCATGCCGTAGAGATTCGCACCGATGTCGAACGTCCACGTTTTTCCGCCGATTGAGGCTGGTTCGTTGATCGAGGGATTGTGCTCTGCAAGGAGATACGCATCGACCTCGTCCGAATCGTTGGGAGCGACCACCTGGACTCGCAGCCCGCCATCTATCACTGATAACTTCTCCGCATAGCGTTCTGCTTGTGATTTGGTCCCGAATTCGAGTGTTCGACCCTGCTCCTGAACGATGTCTCGCAGTGTCGCATTCGCATCGAGAGCGCCGGGTTTGACCGCAATCCGATAGCCTGTTTCATCACCTGGTTCCACGAGTGCCGCTTTATCGTCTGAACCAGCGGTTCGCCTATCCAAAACTAGCTCTCCATCATGGAACCTGTACTGATTAGAATCAGTCATATATCGAGGTGATATTCTACATTTGGATGGACAGGGATCTGAAAGTAACGTAAACTATTTCTATATTCTTGATTCGCTCTGGTATTCATATAGTGGGCGATAGACCCACCAGTTCTAGCAAATCACTACAGTAGAGACAGCTACAACGAATCCAATGCGTAGATTCCAGAGTCGGTCGAGATAAGAATGTGATCATCGACAGCAACGTCATGTAACGCTTTCTCAGGAGTCAGTGTATGGGTTACTTCGCCTTCCGAGTTTATCCTGTGGAGTTTTCTATTTCCGATTTGAACGAAGAGAGATCGTTCAGCTACACCCTTGTCATTTCCACTTATATCCATTGAAAGGTGTTCGTATTCTTCTACATCACCAACCTTGATACGCCAGATTTCGGCCCCGTCATCTAATCCGAAATCCTACCCAAAATGCCGATCCCGTCGGTACAAGGCCTGAGGCGCCAGGAGAAGTACGGTTACAATCCGTACGTAGTTCGTATGGGTTGGGGCAGATTTGAACTGCCGACTTCCTCCGTGTGAAGGAGGTATCATAACCGGACTAGATCACCAACCCGCACGAGGCGATACCCGTGCGTTCAACTTAAGGCTTCCTTTCAGCGCTCGCTGTCGGCCTCGCTCGAGCCATCGCGGTCGACTCGGGCTCGCGCGGCCCCGACCGCCTGCCGGACGCGCGTCTCCGCGCTTCTCTCGAGGGCGGTCACGTCCTCGCGAACGCGGTCGACGCGAGTGGATTTCGGTTCGACCTCGGCGTCTCGACCGACCCGCGAGCGAACGCGGGTAACGAGGGGCTCGAGGGACTCCGTCACGCCGAGTCGAGCGTGTTCGACGGCTCGCGAGAGGTAGTACCGACTGTCGTGGAAGTGTTTGTTCATGGGACTCTATCCCAAGATGAGGGTGGCCGAGAATATAGTTCTTTCGCGAAGGTCAGAATTGCGCGTCGGCTCGCGCCAGCGAAATAGTGAGGACGCCCATCGCTCCGTGTACACGATCGATTTAGGTATCGGCCCGTGAATCACCGGACATGAACGAGTTACAGCCGATCGCCCTCGAGTCCGAGGGGGCGACCGCGGATCTGGTTATCGAAGACGGACGCGTCTACTGTTCGAACCGCAGGGAGTTCCTCGAGCGCGATGTCGCAGTCGTCGGCGACAGGATCGCCGCGCTGCTCGAGGACGCCGATTCCGTCATCGGTCCGGAGACGACGGTCGTTTCGGCCGCGGATGAGGTTGTGCTCCCCGGCCTGATCGATGCCCACACGCACGCCGACATCGAACTGATTCTCGATCGGACGGTTCCCGAACTGCTCGCGACCGGGACCACCTCGATCGTCACCGAAAGCTCCGGGCTCGGGTTGCTGTTCGGCAGCCGCGGCGTCGAAACGTTCCTCGAGCGAACTGCCGACTGTCCGGTTTCGACGTACCTCGCGCTCCCGCCGCAGGCGTTCGTCGACACCTTCGAGCCTGCCACCGGATCGCCCGCCGAACTCGAGGCGCTCTCCGACCTGCTCGCCCGCGAGCGGGTCATCGGTGTCGGGGAGATCGACTGGGTCCACGTCGTCGGCCGTGATGCGCCGATCGAGGATCTCTACGAGCGCGCACGCGAGGCAGACGCGACGATCGTCGGCCACGGCGCGGGCTGTCGCGGCGACTCGCTCCGGGCGTTCGGGACCGTGGTCGACAACGATCACGAGGCCATTTCGGCCGACGGAATCCGCAAGCGGGCCGACAACGGTATCCACGTCGTCGGCCGCTGTGGCTCCAACAGGGACGACCTCGGGGCGCTGATCGAAGCGTTCCCCGACCTCGACCGCGGGAGCGTCTCGCTGTCGACCGACGGCGTCGCGCCGGCCGACCTCCTCGAGGGATTCGGGATGGCCGAGGTCGTCCGTCGGCTGATCGACGCCGGAATCCGGCCTGCAGACGCGATCGACGCGGCGACGCGAAACCCCGCCGACCACTTCGGGCTCGCGGACCGTGGCGTCGTCGCACCCGGTGCCGCGGCTGACCTGCTCGTCGTCGACGACCTCGAGACGATGGGCGTCGAGACCGTCGTGTCCGACGGCGCGCTCGTCGTGGCCGACGGCGAGCCGACGGTCGACGCCAGAACGGATCCCTACCCGGACTACGTCTACGACACCGTCTCGGTCGCGATCGACCGCGATCGGTTCACCGCGCCGCTCGAGGCGGCACCCGACGGTACCGTCCGCGCGATGGACGTCGGCCGCGGGCTCGTGACGACCGAAACGACCGCCGAGGCCGGCACCGTCGGTGACGACGGCGACGAATCGGGTCGGCGGCTCGGGCCCGCCCCCGAGACCGATGCCCTCACCGCGACGCTGCTGGACCGCGATCCGGCGACCGACGAGCGCGGCTTTACCGGCTTTCTGACCGGCTACGGCCTCGAGTCGGGTGCCGTCGCCACGACTGGCACCTGGGAATCGACCGGGCTGGTGACCGTCGCGGCGGACACCGACGACGCCGTCGTCGCCGCCGAGCACGTCGCGTCGCTGGGCGGTGGGTTCGCGGTCGCCCGCGACGGGGAAATCGTCGCCGACCTCGCGACGCCGATCGCCGCGACCGCCGCCGAGCTGTCTCCCGAGACGTTCGAAACGGCGAGAAGCGCGGTCGTCGACTCGCTTCGCGAGAGCGGCGTCGATGTCGAGCTACCGCTGCTGACCGTCCAGACGCTCACGTTCCCCGGCGTCCCTGCGCTGAAGCTGACGCCGTCGGGCTACGCCGACGTGCTCGGTCGCTCTGTCGAGGGGCTCGAGACTGACAACTAGTACTCAGGTGAGTCTTCGGGCTCCCCGTCTCGAGCATTGACGACGCGCGCGAGCGTGAAGAGGCCGTCCGAGAGCCGGTTGAGGTACTGGACCGCGTCCTCGTTGATCTCCTCCTCGCGAGCGAGCGCGACGGCGCGTCGTTCGGCGCGCCGGCAGACCGTTCGGGCGTGGTGCAGCGCCGCACCGTGTTCGCTGCCGGTCGGCAGAACGAAGGAGGTCAGTGGCTCGAGTTCCTCGTCGTACTCGTCGATCCAGTCCTCGACGGTCTCGACGTGGTCCGTTCGGATCGCGGGGTCGTCCTCGTCCGGATCGGGGTTCGCGAAGTCGGCCTGGACGACGTGGAGGTGGTTCTGGATCTCCGTCAGCCGCTCGTTCACGTCGTCGTAGTCGGTCGGCCGAACGGTGCCGATGAGGGCATTGAGTTCGTCGACGGTGCCGTAGGCCTCGATCCGAGCGCTGGCCTTCGAGACGCGCGTCATGTCCCGAAGGTCCGTCTCGCCCTCGTCGCCGCGTCCGGTGTAGATGGACATGGCCGAATCGACGGACGGCGTTCACTTAACTTTCGCGTCACTCGAGATGCGGACGGTCCAGCGGCGACGGCGACCCCGCCCCATCTCGGGGCCACCGCAATCAGTACGTTAAACTCGCTCCGTTCGCTACCTCTGCGTATGGCCATGGAACTCGACCACGAGTGTCCCGAGTGCGGCGGCGAGAAGACGTTCTACCGCGCCGCCAGCACGGAGCTTCACCTCGGCGAGAAGATCAAGTGGCACTGCCCCGACTGCGACTACGGTTTCGTCCAGATCCGCGACAACGGAACCGTCATCGATTCGAGCGCCGCGTAACCCAACGATCAGATTTCTCGGTTCTCTGACGATAGACCCGGTAGTCGTCGGTGAGACAGGCGCTTTGTTCGGAGGAATGCTCGGTGACTCCGACCGATCAACGCACCAGAGAGGGAGACTCCGGATCGGATCCGTTTTCGGACGAGAGATGGTCCGGTCTCCCGCTGAGAATGGTGACGATCTCGTCACCGATGCCGATAGTCACGACCTGATCGTCGCAGTCGTCGATTTCTGAAATCTGTCGATCGGATCTGACGGTATGGTCGAACTGGCATTCGGCCTCGGTTCGATACGTCCCGTACGCATCGTATACGCTCTCGATGATGCTGTGTGCCTCACCGGGAATCTCCACAGTCTCGAGAAAGACATCCTCCCAGTCACCGTCGTTGAATATTCCGTCCGACTCTCTCAAAACGCGGATGTCGACCTCCTTGGCGTTCGGGCGCTGGTTCTCGATATACAGGTGGTTCGACGATTCGCCGCACTCGTTCGAACTGAGACAACCCGACGAAGTCGCAACACCGGACGCGGTGACGGATACCAGGAATGTCCGTCGTTCCATACACCCACTGTTCATCGAAACGACAAATTCGTTGTGGATCTCACTGCCGATCTCCGTCCGGTGCGTAGCCGTACGGAACGTATCGATCGATTCGGGGGTTGAAACGGGGCCTGATAAAACGACCGTCTCGCTAACTACTGCCGGAGTCGTCCTCGAGCGCCTGCCACGACAGCCGCGGGTTCCGCGCGGCGCTGGTCTGATCGATCCGGCGTGCGGTCGTTCGCTCGGGCGCGGTCTCGAGGGTCTCGCTATCCTCGCTCGCAACGGCGTTGAACGCGGCGGCGAGCCGATCGAGGGTAGCTTTGCTCTCGACTTCGGTCGGCTCGGTCATCAGGGCCTCGGGGACGATCTCGGGCCACTTGGTCGTCGGCGGGTGAACGCCGTGGTCGAGCATCCGCTTGGCTACGTCGGCGGCGTCCTGCTCGCCGGCGCTGGCGACGAACTCGTGGTGGAACGGGCCGTAGGGCACGTCGTACTCGATCTGCTGGGCGAGGTAGTTCGCGTTCAACACTGCAGAGGCGCTGGCGTCCGCGAGGCCCTCGTCGCCCAGCCGAGCGATGTAGGCGAAGGTCTTGATCAGCACCAGCCAGTTGCCGTCGAAGCCGTGGACCTTGCCGATGGTGTGCTCGGGGTCGAACCGTTCGTAGAGCGGCTCACCCGCCTTCGACCGGGCGTCGCGCTCGCGAACGCGCGGTGCAGGCAGGAACGGAGCGAGGTCCTCGACGACGCCGACCGGCCCGGCCCCCGGTCCGCCGCCGCCGTGGGGCGTGGCGAACGTCTTGTGAACGTTGTAATGCATCACGTCGAAGCCCATGTCGCCGGGCCGCGCGCGGCCGAGCAGGGCGTTCAGGTTCGCCCCGTCGTAATAGAGCAGCCCGCCCACGTCGTGGACCATCTCCGCGATCTCCGCGATGTCGCGCTCGAACAGCCCCAGCGTGTTCGGGTTGGTCAGCATGAGCGCCGCGGTGTCCTCGGAGAGGGCGGCCTCGAGCGCCTCGAGGTCGACCCGGCCCTCGTCGTCGCTGGGGAGGGAAACCACGTCGTAGCCGCCGAGCGCGGCGGTCGCGAAGTTCGTCCCGTGGGCGCTCTCGGGGACGATGACCTCGTCCCGGTGGCCCTCGCCGTTGTGCTCGTGGTAGGCCGCGGCGACGCGGATGCCGACGAACTCGCCGGCCGCACCGGCTGGCGGCTGGAGCGTCACCGCGTCCATGCCACCGATTCGGGCGAGGTAGTCCTGCAGCCGGTAGAGGAGATCGAGCGTTCCCTGGACCGACTCCTCGGAGCGGTCGGGATGGACGGCCGCCGACGGCAGCGCTGCCACGTCCTCGGTGAACTTGGGGTTGTACTTCATCGTGCAGGAGCCCAGCGGGTAAGGGCCGCTGTCGATCCCGTAGATCATCTGGGAGAGCCGCGTGTAGTGGCGCGCGAGTTCGGGCTCGGAGAGCTCCGGGAGCTCGAGCGAGTCGCGCGTCAGGTCGTCGGGGAGGGGCGAGCCGCCGTCGTCCCCGCTGCCGTCACCGCTTCCCCCATCGCTGCCGCTGCCGATTTCGACCTGGGTCAGATCCTTCTCCGAGAGCAGCGGCTCGTACTCGCCGTTCTCGACGTAGCGGGCCTGATCGTACCGCGAGTGCGGCGTGTCGCCGTCTCCGGCTCGGTCGTCGGTCATCGCGCCACCTCCTCGAGGACGGTGACGAACCGATCGAGTCGCTCGTCAGGGACGCCGGCGACGCAGACCTGAATCTCGTGGTTGCCGACGACGTGGACCGCGAAGCCGCGGCGCTCGAGGTCGTCGGCGACGGCTCCGGCGGGCTGATCGACGCGGGCGACGAACTCGCGGAAGTGGTGACGATCGTGGACCGGCGCTTTCACGCCGACGAGGTCGTCGACCCGCTGGGCGAGGTCTTCCGCGCGCGTGACGGCGCGGTTCGCGAGGTCGACCATCCCGCTCGGCCCGAGTGCAGCGGCGTGCATGGCGGTCCGGAGCGCGACCCACGCCTGATTCGTACAGATGTTGCTCGTCGCGCGCTCTCGGCGGATGTGCTGTTCGCGCGTCTGGAGCGTGAGCGTGAACGCGCGTCGGTCGGTCGCGTCCTCGCTGGCCCCGACCAGCCGGCCGGGAACCTGCCGGAGGTAATCCTCGCGGGTCGCGAAGAGGCCGAGCCCCATTCCGTAGCTCGTCGGCAATCCGAGGACGCTCGCGTCGCCGACGACGACGTCGGCACCGACGTCGGCGGGCCGCTCGAGCAGCGACAGCGCGATCGGATCGGTACCGAGCGCGAACAGCGCGTCGTTGTCGTCGGCGAGGTCACCGACCGCCGTCAGGTTCTCCTCGATCGTCCCCCGGACGGTCGGGTTCTCGGCGTAGCACATGACGACCTCCTCATCGACGCGCTCCTCGAGACCCTCGAGATCGACGTTGCCGTCGTCCATCGGATACGTTTCGACGGCGAGGTCGGTGCCGGCGACGTAGTTTTCCAGCGTGCTCCGCCGCTCCTCGCGTAGCAGATCGGGCACTAACACGCGGTGGCCCGTGGTGTCGCGGACGCGATCGGCCAGCGTGGCGGCCTCGCCGAGCGCCGTCGCCGCGTCGTACATCGAGCAGTTCGCGACCTCGAGGCCGGTCAGTTCGACCAGCAGGGACTGGTACTCGAACAGCGCCTGCAGGAATCCCTGCGAGATTTCGGGCTGATACTGCGTGTAGGAGGTGAGAAACTCCGAGCGGTCGGCGAGGTGGTCGACCACCGACGGCACGTAGTAGCCGTAGTGACCGCGACCGAGCAGTTCGGTCAGATCGTCGTTCCGGCCGAGTATCGAGCGTACCAACCGGCGCGTCTCCCGCTCCGTTCGCGCGTCGATCTCGAAGCGGCCGTCGAACCGAACGTCGGCCGGAATGTCGAAGAGTTCCTCGACGGTGTCCGCGCCGACCGCCTCGAGCATCGCCGTACGGTCCTCCGCCGTGTGGGGAGCGTACGGACTCCCCGTTGCGTGTGATCCGTGCATGACTAGACGTGGTCCCGGTCGATCGAGTCGTTTGATCCCCTCCCGCGTCGACCGCGGCGTTCGATCCGAGACACGATACACGCCTCTAGCGGGCAGGGGATTATGAACGCACCCGTTTCGGGTCTCCGCTGTCGGCGCTGCGAACGGGGCGTCCGATCACCCGTCCGAGTCGGTGCCGGTGTCCGCGTCGCCGTCGGTCGCAGACTCCGTTTCGGTGGTTGCCTCGGCCGTCCCCGTTTCCGTGTCCCCCTCGGTCGCCGGCCCCGCTTCAGCGTCCGTCTCGGCTGTCCCCTCTCCCTCCTCGAGTGTGTCCGACGGTACGGACTCGGTCATGGTCCCCTCGACATCGGCCGCCGCTGGGGGCTCGCCGGCGCGCTCGCGCGCGAAGCAATCGAGGGTGAGCTTCGCGCCGCCGAGAACGACGGGGCCGATGAACAGCCCGACGGCACCGAAGACGACGAGTCCGCCGAAGATACCGACGACGACGATCGCGGAGTTGAACGCGCTCGTCCGGCCGATCATCGCGGGCCGGAGATACGAGTCCGAGAAGCTGACGACCAGCCCGTAGACGGTGAACGCCGCGGCGGTGGTGGGACGACCGACCGCAACGAGATAGACCGCTACCGGGATCCAGACGCCGAACGCGCCGACCAACGGGAGCAGCGTGAGGACGAACGTCGCCACGGTAAGGAAGGTCACGGCGGGGACGCCAGCGATCGCCAGGCCGACTCCGAGCATCACCGCCTGCACGGCCGCGACGGCGACGTTGCCGACGACCGAGGCCCACATGAGCCGATCCAGCCCGACGCGGAGTTCCTCTAGGACCTCGTCCTCGATCGGCAACACCCACTGGAACCACGCGACGAGCCGGTCGCCGTCGCGCAACAGCGCGAAGAGGACGAACAGCGTGACCGTCATGCCGATGAAAATCCCTGGGAGGCCGCCGACGATATCGATCGCGCCCGTCGAGAGCCCCTGCAACCCCGTCGCGATCCGCCCCTGATTCTCCGCGTACAGATCGGCGAAATCGACGGCGTACCCGTTGGTCGCCAGCACTTCTTCGATCGACGCCACGTCGAGTTCGCCCTGTCTGATGGCGCGGACGACGCGAAGCGACTGCTCGAAGGCGACGAAAGCGACGTAGATGAGCGGGAGCAAGACGACGAGCAACGTTCCGATGACGACGCCGATTGCAGCGAACGTCGGTCTGACGAACGCCTCGAGCCGCCGCTGGACGGGCATGAGAATGTAGGCGAGCACGACGCCGAAGAGGACGTACTGCAGGTACGGCAGGACGACGAAAAGCGCGAGGATGCCGCTCAACAGGGCGAGCGTGGTCAAGCCCGGCTGCTCGACGATCCAGTCCGGCGGACTGGGGCGATCTACCATACTCCGTCATGGGAGCGCCCGATAAATTAGTCCACTGATACGACCGACCGGTAGGGATCGGTTACGATCGCTACTCGACGTACCGGTACTTCCGCTCGCCCACGCCGACGGACGTTTTCCTCGCTCGCGCTGGCGCGCTCGCTCGCAAAACCTCCACTAAAAACCGCTACTCGACGTACCGGTACTTCCGCTCGCCCATCCGGCCCCAGCCGTCGAACACGAACTCCGCGTTGGGCGTCGTGAACTCCTCGACGTCGACGTCCATCTCGTGGTTGTGGACGTCGTGGATCTCCTCGTAATCCTCCCACGTCATCTCGTAGCGGTCCGCGAGCTGTTCGTCGACGTTCAGCGCCGCAATCTCGTCCTCCCAGCCCTCCTGAATCGTCTCCGAGTGGATCTCCGCCTGCGCCCCGCTCCCATAGGAACCGATGAGCAGCTTTTCGCCGGTCAGGTCGCGGCCGTTCTCGAGGGCGTGTTTCAACGCGCTCGCGCGGGCGACGTGAACGGAGCCGGTGTACCAGTTACCGACCTCGCGAGAGATCGTCAGCGTCGGGTCGATCGTCGCGTCGTACCACTCGGCGTAGCGGTCGGTGTCCTTGAGCGCGTCCATGTACTCCCGGAGCGCGTCGCGGTAGGCCCCGTCGTCGTCGAACGCCTCGGGACGGGGTTGGCGGCCGATCTCCTCCGCGAGGTCGTCTTCGATCGGCGTGTCGCGGATGACGTGGCGGTAGGCCAGCAGCGCGGCCTTCCGGACCATGCCCGGGAACGGCGTGTGGAACGGCGCGTAGACGAAATCGTCTTCGTGGACCTCGCCTGCGACGCTCTCGAAGTCCTCGAGAGCTTCGCGCATCCGTGCGAGGTAGACCTGGACGGAGCGTTTGCCGTCGACGGAGGGGAACTGCTGGTTGGGTTTGAGGAAGTCGGTCTCGTCGGCCGAGCCGTACCCCTGCTCGGCGGAGAGTTCGACCAGGTTCGGATCCTCGCTGATGAGCATCGCGACGGCACCGGCACCCTGGGTCGCCTCGCCGTCGTCGCCGCGCGCGTACAGGGCGGTGTCGGTCGCGATGACCAGTGCCGATCGGCCGCGGTTGCGGCCCGCGCGGATCCAGTTGTAGGCGTCGTCTAAGCTCTGGGTCCCCGCGATGCAGGCGAACTTCCGCTCGCCCTTGTTGGCGTGGTGGAAGTCGCCGTCGTAGACCTGCTCGAGGCAGCCGGCGACGTACGTCGAAACCGGTTTCGAATTGTCGAACGCGCTCTCGGTCGCGACGTCGATCCGGCCGATATCGTCGGGCTCGAGGCCTTTCCGTTCCATCAGTCGGTGGGCGGCGTTTGCCCCCATCGTGACGATGTCCTCGTAGCTGTCGGGGAACGAGCTGGCGTTGAGGCCGAGCCCCTTCGTGTACTTTGCCGGGTCTTCGCCCTTCTGTGGGGCGAACGTTCCAGGAAGATCGAGTTTGAGATTTCCGGTCCAGATCTCGACGGCGTCGATGCCGACTGCAGTCATACTGTCTACATACAGGTGCTGATATATGATATTGTCGTTCGACATTTCGTCGATCGACGAACCTCCGCGTTACGGCCAGGACGTGTTGTAGACGACAGGGTGTCGGACCGGCGAACGGCGTTACCCGGCGACCCGCGTCCGAGTCGCGGTCGTGCTGTCGCCGTTGACGGTCGTGACGGTCAACTCCAGCGTGTACTCCTGTCCGCTTCCGAGGTTGTTGAACTCCGCGTTGTTCTTGCTGGCGCTGTATCCGCTGACCGTGTTTCCGTTCTGGTCAACGTACGTGCCGTCCCGATAGAGTTCCACGACAACGGTGTCGAGTTCCGAAGCCGTCGACGAGACGGACCAGCTGTATCGAATCCCGACGTTGTTACCGGGCCGCTGCTGCGTCGTAAACGAGTCGACCGACGGTCCAGAGCCACCCCCGCCTCCGCCCCCACCCGTCCGGGAGATCGTGAGGTCGATCGCGTCGCCGTCGCTCCCGCTCGAGGTGTAGACGGTCACCGTGTGCCCGTCCTGGGCGGTCGAATCGACGCTAAAGGTGGTCGTGTTGGTCCCATCGCTCGCCGTCGTGCCCGAACTGGGCGATACGGTCCCGACGCTCTGGTTGCTCACTGCGTACTCGACGGTCGCCCCGTCGACGACGCCGTCAGTCGCCATCGTCAGATCGACCGACGAGCCGTTGACGACACAGGAATCGGCGCTACAGTTGCCGTCGTCGACGCTCGACTGGCCCGACGGGTCCTGCCAGTCGACGTAGTAGGCCGGACTCGCCCCGGTCCCGTTGCCACCCTGCCGCCTGTGGACGTCGAACTCGTCGCTCGGCTCACCGGAATCGCCGATGCCGACGCGTGTCATCTGCATGTCGTAGGGTTCGCCCCGCTGGGCGAGTTCGATCCGAAGCGAGCCGTCGGCGTGGGAGACGACTCGAGCGTTCGATTCGCCGGTATCGAACGTCGGTCCGATCGTCTCGTTCCACGCGCTGGGTGCTCGCGTCGGAATCGTGAGCGTGATGTTTCCACTGGCGTCTCCGGTGACCGGAACCGGATCGCTCGGACCGCTCAGAACCGTCGGATCGAGCGAGACGGCGTCGCGCCCGGATTTCGAGAGGGTGCCGTTCAGGAGGACCAGCCTGATCGTCCCGTCGCTGACCAGTCCCTGCTTCGTCAGCGAGACGGTCGCGTTCTCGAACTCGTTGTACGCGAAGCCGTGTTCGATCCGGGTCGTCGGGGCGGTCCGATACTCGTTGTAATCCGGGTGGTAGACGAGCGACGTCGTCGAGTGATTGCCCTGGACGAGAGTCGACGGGTCCCCGTCGTAATCGCTGGAGTCGCCCGCAAAGGTGGCGTTTTCGAGCGACACGTTCGCCGTCCCCGTCGTCTCGAGGCTCCCCGTCGGATCGATCGGATTCGTCAGAAACGTTCGCGACGGGTACTGGGTACCGAGCGTGACGGACACCGACGCGGAGCCGCCGTCGGTGCCGACGTTTCGGATCGCATTTCGCAACTCCTGGAGTTCGTTCTGAACCTGCCCGTTGTGCTCGCTCTCGATCGCCCGATTCTCCGCCGGGACGGCGTTGACCTGATACAGCGCGAGCGCGGCGAAGACGATCGCGAGCAGAAGCACCGCCCCGATCTGGACGGTCACCGCCCGGTCGTCTCGCCACCGTGACATAGGCGAGGATAGTCGCCGCCGCTTAAACGTCTGATGGCTCTCGAGTCACGGAAATCGGAACGGGTCCAAAAACGGTCCTTACTCGTCCTCTTCGACGACTTCGGGGTCGCTCATCGCGCTCTGGAGGCTGTCGAGGCCGTTGATCCACTCGGTGACCAGTCCGTACTCTAAGTCTTCGGCGACGGTCATGTCGAGTTCCTCCTCGTCGATGATGAGCGTCCCTGCCCGGGCCGCGTAGCCCAGCGCGGCGTCGAGATCCTCCTCGGCTTCGGCGTCGGCGGCAGCGCCGAGGTAGTCGGCGACGCTGCCGTCCTCTGCTGGTCCGTTGGCGATGTACTCTTCGGCGGCGAAGAAGACGCAGACGAGACTGGTCTGAACGCCGTCGACGAGGATCAGTTTCTCCTCGTCTTCGATGTCGACCTCGCTGAGAACGATCTCGCGAACGTCGTTGATCTCCTCGAGCGCTTCCTCCTGATCGAGCTCCCCGTCGTCGTAGGCGGCGACGATCTTCGCGATGGCGATCGCCGTGTCGTCCTGCAGATTGAGCAGGAGTCGAGCCGAGTCTTCGTCTTCCGGATCGATGTCTTCGTCTTTGATGCGATCGATCCAGTTCTGCCAGCGTTCCTCCGAGTAGAACTCGGTCGGGGGATTGCTCATACAGACACCTACACCGGCCGCTTGAAATGCCTTTCTCTACATGAGCCAGTCTCCCTGAATGTTCTATTCTCCATACAGTGGCGAAACAGACGCTGAAATGACGATTCAGGAGTTCGACCGCGCGTCGACGGCTCTCGAGACCCGCCTCGCGTACCGATCGGTGAGACGCGTTCGGTACGAGTTTCCGTCCTATCGCTCCGACTCGAGCGTCGCCTCGGTGTCGATCCCGTAAACTGCCTTCGGCGTCTCGACGTGGGCGAGTTCGACCGCCTCCTCGTGGCCGTTCTCGAGTAGCCACCGGACTCTCCGAGGAACCGTCTTGGGCCCCAGCACCGCCCCTGGCCGGTCGGGATCGTCGATGTAGTCGGTCTCCATGAGGAACGGCTCACCGCGCTCGGCGGCCGTCTCGAGGCGCTCCTTATCGCTCATCACGCTCGGGGTCGGTCCCTCGAGGCGACCACCCGCGTAGTGTTTGACGACGCGATGGGCGGGCATGCCGGCGTCTTCGGCCCAATCTGCCACTTCTGTCATATCCTCGCTGGCCTCGGCGTGGAGTTGGACGGCGCACTCGAGGTCGGCCCCGTGCTCGAACGCCCGGCGCATGACCGCGTTCGAGGCCGCCCACACGTCGTCGTCGACCTCGTAATGCGGTCTGCCGGATTTCAGTGCCAGCGCGTCGCCGGCCGCGACGTACTCGGCCGCGACGTCGATCCCGCCCTGCATGAGATCGCGGGCCTCCTCGGGTGAGAACCCGCGGTCGTCGACCAGCCGCGAGATCAGGCCCGGATGGACGCCCAGTACGGGCCAGGCCCGGCCCTCGAGTTCCCTCGAGGCGTCGTCGACGATCTCGATGGTCCGCTCGAAGACCTCGCGGAAGTCCTCGCCGGTCTCGGCCTCGACGCCGAGGTGCCACGAGGGTTTGTTCACCACGAGAAGGTGAGTGCCGCCGACGCGGGCGAAGTCTTTGACGGCGTCGATGCCCCGATGGTGATCCGGATCGAGGTGGAGGTGGTCGTCCAGCACCGGCCGATCGTCGATCATACGTGGGTGTGGGCGTGCCGCGCTCGAAAAGTCACCGGCTTCGCTCGACCGTCGCGGAACGTTCGTCTGGCGATATTCGACCACGGCGGCCCCGTCGTCGGTCGAAATCGATGGACAAATGATAGGCGTCGTCCGTATTGAA
This sequence comes from Natrinema sp. 1APR25-10V2, assembly GCF_031626495.1. Taxonomy (NCBI): domain Archaea; kingdom Methanobacteriati; phylum Methanobacteriota; class Halobacteria; order Halobacteriales; family Natrialbaceae; genus Natrinema; species Natrinema sp. 1APR25-10V2. The sequence goes on along the minus strand of NZ_JAMQOJ010000002.1, from coordinate 352,521 downwards.
GGAAGGACCGATAACGACCGATGATAACCGAGAATACAGTACTGTCAGAAATAGTTATTATGTCGGGTATAGTGCGTACGTCCGTGGTGAAAAATGAGTGATCGAATATGAGTGACGTTGGCGACGAACCGACCGATCAGTTCAGGCAACCGGACAGCGACGGCCCGACCGTCGAGTTCTATGGCGGCCGCGGAACGAGCGCGCTCCCGATCGCCTTCTTCATCGTCTGGGCCATCGTCCAGACCGCTCTCTGGCGGATCGGCGACACCGGCGGGCTCATCGTCGGCATCCTGATCGGGCTCATCGTCGGGATGTTCTTCGTCCGCGGAAACTGGCGGACCTACGCCAACACGATCTTCGAGGGGATGACTCAGCCCGTCGCCGTGACGGCGATCGTGGCGTGGATCTGGGCAGGCATGTTCGCCCAGCTCCTGCAGGACGGCGGCTTCGTCGGCGGCCTCGTCTGGCTGGCCGACACCGCGGGCGTCGGCGCGGCGCTGTTCCCGGCGATCACGTTCGTCCTTGCGGCCGTCTTCACGACCGGGATCGGCACCGGCTACGGTGCGAGCGTCGCCTTCGTCGGTCTCTTCTTCCCGGCTGGCGTCCTGCTCGGCGCGAATCCCGTTCTGCTGTTCGGGGCGATCCTCTCGGGCGCGATCTTCGGCGACAACCTCGCGCCCGTCAGCGACACGACGATCGTCAGCGCCGTCACGCAGGACGCCGACATCGGCGGCGTCGTCGCCTCCCGATTCAAGTACGTGATCATCGCTGCAGTGATCGCCTTCGTCGGCTACGTCGTCGCCGGCGGGGCGATGGACGGCCTCGAGATCGGTGCTGAGGCCCAGGAGGTCTTCCTCTCGGGCAGCGAGGCGATCGGGCTCGTCCACGTGATCTCGATGCTCGCCGTCATCGGCGCGGCGATCGCCGGCCGACACATCGTCGAGGCGATCTCGTGGGGGATCGTCATCGCCGTCGTCTTCAACCTCGCCTTCGGCCTCGCGAGTATCGGGGATATGGTCATGTTCAACGCGCCGCCGGACGCTCCGCTGGCCGAGCCCCTCGCCGGCCTGCCTTTCCTCACGGTCGTCGACAACCCCGACGCGGTCGGTGTCACCGGGAGCCTCATGACCGGCGTCGCCGGGTTCCTCGAGCTGTCGATCCTCGTCCTGTTGATCATCGGCGCGGCCCAGATCATGATCCGCGGCGGAGCCTTCGAGGTCTTGCTCGAGTGGTCGATCGAGAACCTCGCGACGAACGTCCGCAACGCCGAACTCACCATGGTCGCCTCGACGGCGCTGATCAACGCGATCATCACGATCAACACCGCCGCCGAGGTCGCGATCGGCCCCTACATTTCGAAGATCGGTGAACGGTTCAACCTGAACGGCTACCGCCGCGCCAACATTCTGGACGGACAGACCGCCGCGCTGGGCTACATCTTCCCGTGGTCCGGCGGCGTGCTGGCCGGCTACAGCGCGATGCAGAACTTGCCGGGCGAGTACGAGTGGTTCGACCAGTCGATGCTCGTCACGCCGATCGACGTGGTCCCGTTCGTCTTCCAGGGCTGGCTGCTCGTCGCGGTGTTCGTCGTCGCGGCGCTGACCGGCTTCGGCCGCGAGTACGTCATCGATCGCGAGAGCGAGGAGGTGGCTCGCGTATGAGCCTTCTCGGCAAGTACCTCAAGGGCTGGCGGCTTCGAGCCAACCGTCCGACCCTCGAAGTGGGAAGCGAGATCGACGTCTTCGTCGCGGAGACCAACGGCACCAGCGGCCGGGCGTACATCGGCGACACCGAACTGATCGTCGAGGGCGCCGGTCCGGAGGCGGTCGAGAAACAGGTTCGGGTTCGCGTGACCGAGTTCGACGAGACGACCGCCTCAGGCCGCGGCGAACTGGTCGAGATCGTGGGCGAGAGCTCTTACAGCGGCTAGTTCTGGGCCTCGAGCGTCATCGCCTCGTCGGCCGCGTTCCGTAACGCGTCCGAGCGGCCGTACGAGCCCGGTGCGATCGCGACCGTCTCGACGCCGAGGGTCCCGGCGTGCTCGAGGACGGGTTTGAAGTCCGTATCGCGCGAGGCGATCGCGAGTCGATCGATCGTGCCGTCGCCGGCGAGTGCGGTCGCGTCGACGGCGAGCTTCACGTCGACGTCGCCGCTGGTGACGACGACCTCGAAGCCGCGGGCCTCGGCGGCCTGAATGAGGCCGGGCGTGGCGTGTTCGTCGAGATAGAGGCGAATGACGCCGACCCGGCCGAGATCGCGGGCCGCGTCGCGTAGATCGTCCAGATCCACGTCGAACTCGTCGCGGAGGACGTTCGGCCCGTCGACGAACAGCCCCACCGACGGCTCCGCGGGGGGCTGTGGAGCACCGAGACGGCCGAGACGGGCACGAACGCGGTCGAACATGCCCGAGGGTTGCCGCGGCCCCGAAATAGGTGTGGCGAATCGACCCGGCGGTCGCTTCGAACCCGCGGACGGCCGATCGCTGGGTCTGTAGTCGAAAACGCTGCCATCGTTTCTTCCGTTCGAAATCGCCCCTTCAGCGGCCGGCTGCACAGATTCTCGGTTTAAGTCACGGCCAGATTTCGTACTCCGCCCTCGAACCTGGAAAGATCGGAAATAAACAATCCTGAGTTCGATAAGAGTTTACTAATTTCAGAGAATGGTGACTGTCGTCCCATGACACAGAACGGTCCCCCCGACGAATCCCCCGACCGAACGTACGACCGCCGGACGATCCTGACCGGTGCCGGCTCGGTCGCGCTCGGCGGGCTGATCGGCTCGAGCGGCGTCGCGAGCGCGACGCCCAGCCGCGAACCCGGCCCGAAGAAAGACGAAATCATCGTCGGTATCGAACCGGACGCCGACGTGGCCGCGGAAGCGCGGGCCGCCGTCCCCGGTGACGCCGAGGTCGTCCACGCGAACGAGACGATCCGCTACGCCGTCGTCTCCTTCCCTTCTGAGGCTCCCGATCAGGCCCGCGAGGAGTTCATCGAGGCGATCACGCGCTCGCCCGCGGTCGAGTACGCGGAGCCGAACGTCACCGTCCAATCGCTGCTCTCGCCCGACGACCCCTATTACGACTACCAGTACGTACCTCAGCAGATCGGCTGCGAGCGCGCCTGGGAGACCACGCGCGGCAGTTCGGACGTCGTCATCTCCGTCATCGACCAAGGGATCCAGTACGACCACCCCGCGCTCGAGTCGGTCGTCGACGATCGAATCGGCGAGGACTTCGCCGACGACGACGGCGACCCCTATCCGACGGCCGACGAGAACCACGGTACCCACGTCGGCGGTATCGCCGCCGGCGGGACCGACGACGGCACCGGCCACGCAGGTATCAGCGACTGCTCGCTGCTTTCGGCCCGCGCCTTAGACGAGACCGGCCAGGGGGCGCTCTCCGACATCGTCGACGCGATCCAGTGGTCCGCCGACGTCGGCGCGGATATCGTCAACCTCTCGCTGGGCGTCGACGGCTCCTACGAAACCATGCGCTCGGCCTGCGAGTACGCCGCCGACCGCGGCGTCCTCCTCGTCGCGGCGGCCGGCAACTCGGGAACGGATCGGGTCTTTTCGCCCGCGTCCGAGGACACCGTCGTCGCCGTCTCGGCGCTCGAGGAAGACGGTTCCCTCGCTTCCTTCTCGAACACCGGCCCGGAGATCGAACTCGCCGCCCCGGGCAGCCGCCTCGTCTCGAGCGTCACCGGCGACGGCTACGCCCGGATGTCGGGCACGTCGATGGCGTCTCCGGTCGTGGTCGGCGTCGCTGGCCTCGCGCTCTCGGCATACCCCGACCTCACGCAGTCGGAACTCCGCCGCCACCTCCGCGAGACCGCCGTCGACGTCGGCCTCGGCGAAACCGAGCAGGGGTACGGCCGTGTCGACGCCGCTGCGGCGGTCGAGACGGACCCGTTCGGCGACGGCGAGACCGACGGTGGCGATGCGAACGAGGGCTCGCCGGGCCACTGTGGCGACGAGACGATCACCGCCACCGTCAGTGGCTCGCTCGACGGCAGCGGCTGGTGGGGCGAGAGCGACCGATACGGCTACGCGCTGCAGACGGCCGACCCCTGCTCGATCACGGTCTCGCTCGAGGGGCCGGCGGCCGGTGACTTCGATCTCTACGTGACCACCGACGGCCGCTCACCCAGCCGGTGGAACCACGACGAGTCCTCGACCGGGTCGGGCACGACCGAGTCGGTCACGCTCTCGCTCGAGGGCGGCGAGGACCTGGGGCTACAGGTGCACGCGAAAAGCGGGTCCGGTGAGTACACGTTGAAGCTCGAGGAACGCGGGCGGTAATCGACGGCTCGAGCGCGGGCGATTCGGTGGCCGTCGGCCCGGTCGACCGTCGCTCTACTCGAAGATGAAGTAATCGCGCTCCTCGCCCTGTACCGAGATCCACTTGGGCTCGGTCAGCTCCTGCACGATCCACTCGCCGTGGTAGCGGCCGAGGCCGGACTGCTTGACGCCGCCGAAGGGCGCGTTGTGATCCTCGTTGATCGGCTGGTCGTTGATGTGGACCATGCCGGCTTCGACGCGGTCGGCGAGGTCGCGGGCGCGGTCTTCGTCCTCGCAGAAGACCGCCGCCGAGAGGCCGTACTCGGTGTCGTTGGCCAGTTCGATGGCTTCCTCGTCGTCCGAGAACGGGATCACGGGTGCGACGGGGCCGAAGTGCTCGTTGCAGGCCGTCGGCATGTCGTTGGTGCAGTCCGAGAGCACCGTCGGCTCGACGAACAGGCCGTCGGCCTCGCCGCCCGTCTCGAGAGTCGCACCGGCGTCGACCGTCTCCTCGATGAACTCGACCAGGTCGTCGCGCTGGGTCTCGTTCTGGACCGGGCCGAAGGTGACGTTCTCGTTCTCGGAGGGGTCGCCCATGATGAGTGATTCGGCGTGGTCGACCAGCAGGTCGACGTACTCGTCGTACAGCGACTCGTGGACGAGGTGGCGGTTGATCGAGATGCAGACCTGCCCCTGGTGGAAGAACGACCCGAACGCGCCGGCGCGGGCGGCCCGCTCGAGGTCGGCCTCGTCGGTGACGATGAACGGCGCGTTGCCGCCGAGTTCGAGGGCGGGCAGCGCGAGGCTCCCGCCGGCGTTCTCGGCGACGCCCTTGCCGACGGCCGTCGAGCCGGTAAAGGAGATGACCCGCGGCGTCGGATGGTTCGTCATCCGGTCGCCGATGTCGGAGCCGCGACCGGTGACGACGTTGACGACGCCGTCGGGGACGCCCGCGGCCTCGCAGAGCTTCGCGATCAGCAACCCGCCCGTGATCGGGGTATCGGTGGCCGGCTTCAGGACGACGGTGTTCCCCAACGCGATTGCGGGCGCGACCGCTCGCAGAGAGAGGTGCAGCGGGAAGTTCCACGGCGAGATGACGCCGACGACGCCGACCGGCTCGTAGACGATGTGGTTTTCCTTGTCGTCGATCGACGACGAAGGACGGACCTCCTCGTCTGGCGCCTCGAGTTCCAGGGCCATCTCCACGTCGCCCGTTGCGGTGGCGAACTCCCCCATCGCGCGGTAGCCGGGCGTGCCGGCTTCCGTCGCGAGCAGACCCGCGATCTCCTCGAAGCGGGCGTTGAGTTCGTCCAGCAGGTTCTGGACGATCTCGTTTCGCTCCTCGCGGGGCGTGTCTTCCCAGTCCGGCTGGGCGGCCTCGGCCGCTTCGTAGGCGTCGTCTACGTCGTCTTCCGTCGCGGCCGGTACTTCCGTAAACACTTCCTGTTTCGCCGGATTTTCGACGGGAAGCGTCTCACCGCTCGCGGCCTCGCGCCACTCGCCGTTGATGTAAATCCGATCCCACTCCGCCTGTGGCTCGAGTTTCGGTGCGCTCATACGGGGGTCTGTTCGTTGTTTTTAGGCAAATAGTTTCGGCAACCGGAGACGATAGTTCGCTGCGTTGTTAACCGCATCAGGTTTCGGCCCTGATCCGTCGGACCGAACGTGTGAGAAGTCGACTCGAGGTCCGCGGGAATCGGCGTCGAATCCGGCAACGGTCCGCGCGTTCGACCGACGAAAAGACATTACTACTCCGCGGATGACGTTCCGGGTATGCCGCTTCAGACGCCGCCGTTACGTGGGATTCACGACGAGCGCGGGGCGAAGTTCACGGAGTTTGGCGGCTGGGATATGGCGGTCGAGTTCGATTCGATCCAGACCGAGCACGCGGCCGTCAGGGAGAACGCGGGTATCTTCGACGTCTCGCACATGGGCCAGATTCACGTCTCCGGCCCGGACGCGACGGAACTGATGCAACGGCTCACGTCGAACGACGTCTCCCGGCTCTCGGTCGGCGACTCCCAGTACGCCGCCATCACCGACGAGGAGGGGATCATCCTCGACGATACCGTGGTCTACCGGCTCCCCGATGAGAACGGCCAGCCGACCTATCTGTTCGTCCCCAACGCCGGCACCGACGAAGCGACCCACGAGCGGTGGATCCGCTACCGCAACGAGTGGGACCTCGAGGCGACCGTCGACAACCGGACCGACGAGTACGCGATGTTCGCGGTACAGGGGCCGAACGCGGTCGATCTGGTCGAGAGCGCCGCCGAGGGGTCCGTCGACGACCTCGAGCGCTTCGAGGCCCGCTACGCGACGATCGACGGCATCGAGTGCTGGACCGCTCGAACGGGCTACACCGGCGAAGACGGCTTCGAACTGATCGTCCCCTGGACGGCGGCCGAGGAAATCTGGGCGGCGTTCGACTGCCAGCCCTGCGGGCTCGGCGCGCGCGACACGCTCCGCATCGAGGCCGGGCTGTTGCTCGCCGGACAGGACTTCGACCCCGAGACCGATCCGCGGACGCCCTACGAGGCCGGCATCGGCTTCACCGTCGCGCTCGAGACCGAGTTCGTCGGCCGGGACGCACTCGCCGAAATCGAGAACACGGGCGTCGGCGAACGATTGGTCGGCTTCCAGCTGATCGACCGCGGCGTCCCCCGGCACGGCTACGACATCACGAACGTCGAGAGCCGGGTCATCGGCACCGTTACGAGCGGGACGATGAGTCCCACGCTCGAGCGAGCGATCGGGCTGGGCTACGTTCCGGTCGAATACGCGGAACCGGGGACGACGCTGCAGGTGATCGTCCGCGGGCAGTCCAAAAAGGCAAGAGTTGAAACGACCCCCTTCATCGACACAGTATAATGAGCTTCGACGTTCCCGACGACAGACGGTATCTGGAATCGCACGAGTGGGCACTCGAGACGGACGACGGCACCGTTCGGGTCGGCATCTCCGACTTCGCACAGGACGAACTCGGCGACGTGGTCTTCGTCGAACTCCCCGATACGGGCGACGACCTCGAACAGGAAGCCGAGTTCGGCGTCGTCGAGTCGATCAAGGCCGTCTCCGACCTCTACGCGCCGGTCGGCGGCGAGGTCGTCGCGATCAACGACGACCTGTTCGACGCACCCGAACTCGTCAACGAGGATCCCTTCGGCGAGGGCTGGATGCTCGAGCTCGAGCCCGACGATCCCGACGAACTCGAGGACTGCCTGACCGCCGACGAATACGAGAACCAGATCGCGTAAACGGCTTTTCGGCCGCTCGGCTTCGTCGTCTACGGCGTATTCACATCGTCCCTCACTCGAGGGTCACGAGATGCTCGAGCATCTCGTCCAGCGGCGCGTTCGTGACGGCCAGCGAGTAGCCGTCGATCCGCGCCAGATCGGCCGCGTGGTCCCAGAGGTCGGCCTCGTCGATGCCGTGGAGGATGACCGCGTTCGGCGTCGGGTTGACGACGCGCAGCGCGACCAGCGGGGACTCGCCCCGCGTCACGCCTGTAAAGACGAGGACGCGGTTCGTGCTCTGCCCGTAGAGCCGGAAGAACTCCTCGCTCGAGAGGCGGGTGATCGCCTCGATACTGTCGATGACGGTGTGGCCGCTGACGCGGTCGGTACCGCTCGAAGCGACTTCCGTGGCCTCGAGGTCGTCGTAGAGCTGTGCGAGGGGGATCGAGGTGGCGTACTCTCGCAGGTCGTAGACCACGTCGCTCTCGAAGCCCGCCGAGAGCACCCGGCCGTACTGGCGGATACGCTCGCCGCCGCGGCGCTCGTCGATCGCGAGTAGTCCCTCGACGAGGCGACCGACGACGCCGATGCCGGGGCTCTCCCGGCGGCCGCTCTCGTAGTCGGAGATGACCGACGACGAGACGTCGAGTTCGGCCGCGAGGTCGGTCTGCGAGACGTCGAAGTCGGTGCGCCACTTCCGTAGCGTCGCGCCGGGATCGTCGCTCAGCGTGATCTCCCCGGCGATCTTCTCCGCGAGTTCCCGTTTCGGTCCGCGCCCGCCCATACCCGTCGGTCGCCCGGTCGACTCAAGTACCTACCGGAGCCGAGACGCCGGCCGCGCGGGTCGACCCAAGAGCGATCGCCGAGTTCGCGGCCCGTATCGCCCGTCGGATCACCGATGTATTTGTGCTCGGTGTTCGAAGGCGACGTATGGACGGGTTTCCGACCGAGCACGCCGCCGACGACCGATGAGGGGCTACTATCTCCGCTACCTGCAGGTCCTCGTTCGGTTTCTCCCCCTCGCGATCGCGTTTCTCCGGGATCGTCGGCGATTCCTGTTGTTCGGCCCATCGAGACGGGTTTCGACCGCTACCCACCGGGAGCGGGCCGAGCGGATCACGGAGACGATGCTCGAGCTCGGCCCCGCGTTCATCAAGGTCGGTCAGGTGCTGTCGACGCGGCCGGACATCGTCCCGCCGACGTACGTCGAGGCGTTCGCGACGCTGCAGGACGAGGTCCCCGAGGACGCGGGCGGCGATCCGCTGACCGTTGTCGAGTCCGAACTCGGCGACGCCCTCGACCTCGAGACGCTCGAGCCGGTCGCGGGCGGCTCGCTCGCGTTCGTCTACACCGTCGAGTACGAGGGCGAACGGATCGCCCTGAAGGTCCGCCGACCGGGGCTGGCGTCGCTGATCGAGCGTGACCTCCGCGTCATTCGGGGGTTCGTCCCGCTGCTCGCGACCGTCGCCGACGAGCGCCAGCGGTACTCGATCGAGAACATCGCCGACGACTTCGAGGAGATCGTCCTCGAGGAACTGGACTTCGAGCGCGAAGCGTCGATCATGGCGGAGATCAGGGACAACTTCGCGGACGACGACCGGATCGTCATTCCCGACATCTACCCCGACCTGTGTTCGGACCGCGTCGTGGCCATGGAGTACGTCGAGGGGCGGAAGGTCACCGACGACCGGGCCCTCGCGGACGCCGGCGTCGAGCCGACCGAGATGGCGACGGTGATCGCCCGCACGTACCTGCAGATGGGCCTCGTCGACGGTGTCTTCCACGCGGATCCACACCCCGGCAACCTCTCGGTGACCGACGACGGCCGGCTCGCCATCTACGACTACGGGATGAGCCAGCGGCTCACGCCGGGGGAACAGGAAGACATTACGACCCTCTACCGGACCCTCGTCCGCCGCGACGTCGACGGCCTCCTGAACGCGCTCGTCGCGCTCGAGGTGCTCGATCCCTCGGTCGATCGGACCGAGGTGCGGCGGGTGCTCGAACTGGTGATCGAGAACCTCGAGGGCCAGTCGGACGTCTCCTGGCAACAGATCATCACTCAGCTGTTCGCGAGGCTGCACGAGTTTCCGTTCCGCATCCCGCCGAACGTGATGCTGCTCGTGCGGGTCGGGACGGTCGGCGAGGGCGTCTGCCGAACTCTCGACCCCGACTTCGACTTCATCGCGGTCACGCGCTCGTTCCTCGTCGACCGCGGGTTCATCGAGAGCGAATTCGAAGCCCTGCTCAAGGACGTTCGCGACGACCTCCGCGCGTCGGTACCCGTCCTGGCGCGGGCCCCGGCGCGGTTCGATACCGTCTTCGGCCAGCTCGAGCGCGGCGAGCTCGTCGTCCGGACCGAGCCGGTCGAACCGACCGCCGGCGGGGACCCGGCGGTCGGCTACGCGATCGTCGCCGGCTCCCTGTTCGTCGCCGCCTCGGTCCTCGCGTTCCGCGCGGAGCCGCTCGGTACCGTGAGCGCGCTGTTCGGCCTCCTCTTTCTCGGCCAGTACGTTCGCCGTCGGCGGCGCGGCTGAGACCGCGGTCGCCGACTGCTCCCCAACAGTCAAGCCCTCGCAGTTCGAGTCGGCGAGACGTGCCATCGACCGTCGTCCACGTCGCGTTCGCGGGTCTGCTCGGCGTCGCGCTGCTCGGCGACGCATTCGACACCCGCAAGATCCTGCTCGTGATGGGGGCGAGCGCCCTGCTCGATCTCGATACCCTGATCGGAGTCGTCGTCCCCGGAACGCACCGCGCGGCGTTCCACAACCTCTGGATCGTTCTCGTCCCCGCCGCCGTCCTGCTGTGGGACGGCGCGATCCGCGAGGAGTCGCTGGTTCGGGAGCGGTGGGGCGAGGCGGCCCCTCGAGTCGCGTGGACCACGCTCGCCGCGTTGCTGTTCGCGCATATTCTGTTCGACGCTTTCTTCAACGGTGTCAACCTCCTCTGGCCGATGCACGACCGGTTTTACGACCTCTCGGGGTCGCTGCTCGTCACCGACCAGCGCGGACTCGTCCAGACGTTCGTCGAACTCGAGGGGAGCGGACTCGCCGAGGCGACGGCCCGCGGGACGACCGAGAACACCCACTACAGAACCGGGTTCGATCCGACGCGCGGCGAACCCGCGACGGGCGTCGAGCGAATCTTCCCCATCGCGGCGACCGGCGAGCGGTTCGTGCTCACCGTCGCCGGCCTGACCGCGGTGGGCGTGCGGATCCTCGAGGACCGCCGCTCGGCGTGACCTCGGAAAGCTTCTAACACGGAGCGACAGCGACGCTCGGCTGGTACGGTGTTTCGCAGATCAGTTGGCTGCCAGCGAGCGAAGCCGCTCGAGACGCGTCTCGAGCGGCGGATGCGTCGAACGAAGCCCCGAACTGGGGCGTTCGTTGCCGAGCGTCGGAAGAATAGCGATCGCGTTCGCCGATCGGGCGTGCTCGCGAAGATCCGCTGTCGGTTTGACAGGCGCTGTGTCGTCGAGTTTCTCGAGCGCAGTCGCAAGTGCAGTCGGATCACCGGTCAACTCTGCAGCGGCGCGGTCGGCGGCCAGTTCTCGACCTCGGGAGAAAACGCTGACTCCGATCAGTGCGATAAAACTGAGGTAGTGCCCGCAAACTTCGAAGACGTTCGACGTACTCCCCTCGTCCGGTGTAAGCGTTTCAGCGGCGATAAGGGGGACGAGTACCACCGTGAGCAGTCGAAGATCGTCGCTGGAAATGTGGGCGAGTTCGTGTGCGAGGACTGCCGATAGCTCCGACTCGGATAGCGTCTCTATGAGTCCTTGCGAGACGACGATAACTGGCGTCGCGTCGTGACTGGTTCTGACAATCGGATCGTCCGGTCGATAGGTCGTGAAGGCGAGCGGCGTCGCCGTCGGATTGACTCGTATCGGCGGTTTTGGGACATCTGTTTGTCTCGCCAGACGACCGACTGTGTACTCGACGTTCGCCGGTTCGTCTACCGTTGACTTCGAGAGCGGCGTCGTTCGCTGGAATGAGTCGGCACGTTCAGTTCGAACGGCGTTTACAATCGCTCGAGCGAACCAGCCGAAGGCGCAGAGACCACAGAGCGACCAGACTGCTGACCATACCACGTCGGGAAGAGAAATATGAGCGAAACGGAGCAGATCGGACGCATACGCGGAAAACACCATTCCACTGACGACCGCGATCGCCAGCACGATAGCGAGGCTGCCAGCGAGCACTGCTCCACTGATCGACGCCGAAAGAGCAGCGCGAGTCGCGAGTCCGGCCTTCCTCGTCAGTCGCATTGCCGACGTTATTTCACCCTCGCCAGCAAATATTTTTATTGGTCACGTCGACGGTGCGTTCTCAGCCGCTCGCCGTGGCCAGCGGGTCGCCATTGTCACCAGAGCCACGACGGATCCGGTCGCGTACTTCGCGGGTTAGTGGGCTCCGGAAGCGGATAGCGGACTCGACTGCTCGAGAAGGGACTGCCATCCGTCAATCCGTGGTGTCCATATCGGCCGACGGCTGCTCGGTCGTCTCGACGCGCTCCCGAAGCCAGTCTATCGCCTCGTCGACCGTCTCGGGGTCGGTACTCGAGACCCGAATCCGGCCCGGTCGGTGCTCGCTTCGGGGATAGCTGCCGACGGAAACGTCGAACCGCTGGCTCACAGCCTCGAGCGCCTCGTGGAGCGACCCTTCGGGGGCGGGCGTGTAGATCGTCCGAGCGACGGCGTCGCCCTGAAACTCGTCGGCTACCTGCTCGAACATGGCCTGCATCTCGTTGGGGATGCCGGCGAAGACGTAGACGTTCTCGACGACGCAGCCGGGTGCCCACCCCTCGTCGATGACGATCGGGGTCGCACCCTCGGGGATCGAGGCGGCCGCGTCGATGTCCAGTTGGAGGTCGTACTCCTCGACCATCTCCGGATTCTCGTCGCGGAAGGCGGCGGCCTTCTCGAGGAGGCGCTCGCGGATCTCGCCGTGCACGATGAAGTCTCGCTCGAGGCCGTCGGCGACGGCTTCGACGGTCACGTCGTCGGGCGTGCCGCCGATGCCGCCGGTGACGATGACGGCGTCGAACTCGTCGCTCCAGCGGGCGACGTAGTCGGCGATGAGGTCGCAGTCGTCGGGGATCGTCAGGATCCGACCGACGGTGCTGCCGCGTTCGGTGATCCGCTCGGCCAGCCACGACGCGTTGGTGTTGGTGGTCGACCCCGCGAGGATCTCGTCGCCGACGGTGACGATCGCGACGTTCATGGGCGGCGTTGGAGGTACAGGCAGTTATCGGCTCCGGACCCGGCTATCGATCGGACGAATCAGCGTTGCCGTCGACGGTTGATGTCGACCGCGGCTTCAGACGATTGTGCGACGCCGCTGCGGCAGATCGCCAGCGCTACGGTTTTGTAAGTCGTGTGCCAAGTGCCCGTATGGTCGTCTCTACCGGCGGCGAGGACACAGCGAGTTCGCCGCCGAACGTCGTCCGTCAGCCCGTTCGCTCGAGCGAACGGGGTCGACGGATCGGTCGTCGAGTGCGCCGAGGAATCGCCGTGAGAGCGACGCCGACGAACCGCTCGCGGTCGACGAGGTGGGACCGATGGTAGACCTCGCTTTCTCGATCGGTCGGCTCCTCTTCGCACTCTTCCTGGTCTTCCTGAACGGCTTCTTCGTCGCGGCGGAGTTCGCCTACGTCCGGATTCGATCGACCCAGATCCAGACGCTCGTGGAGGAGGGGAAGTCGTCAGCGAAGCTGGTCCAGGAGGCCGAGGAGAACTTGGACGACTATCTGGCGACAACCCAGCTGGGGATCACGATCGCCTCGCTGGGGCTCGGGTGGGTCGGCGAACCGGCCATCGCCTCGTTGCTCGAGCCCGTATTAGGGCCGGTGCTGCCGGCTGGCACGCTTCACCTGGTCTCCATCGCGATCGGGTTCAGCGTCATCACGTTCCTCCACGTCGTCTTCGGCGAACTCGCGCCGAAGACGCTCGCCATCGCGGAGGCCGAGCGGATCGCGCTGCTGGTCGCTGCGCCGATGAAGTTCTTCTACTACATTTTCATCCCCGGTATCGTCGTCTTCAACGGGACGGCGAACTTCTTCACGCGCCTGATCGGGGTCGCGCCGGCGTCGGAGCGCGACGAGAGCCACAGTCCGGAGGAGATCGTGCGCATCGTCTCGCAGTCCGGTGAACAGGGCGCCGTCGGAACGGACGAAGTCGAGATGATCGAGGCCGTCTTCGACCTGAGTGACACGATCGCCCGCGAGGTGATGGTTCCCCGCCCGGACGTGGTCACCGTCCGCGCCGACATGCCGCTCTCGGAACTCCGGACCGTCGCCGGGAGCGGGAGCTATACCCGGTTCCCAATCGTCGACGAGGACGCCGACGAACCCGTCATCGGCTTCGTTCACGCCAAGGACGTTCTCCACGCGATCGAGACGGCGGACGAGGACGACGGATCGTCGGCCGAGGAACCGACCGCGCGCGACCTCGCTCGAGACGTGCTCATCGTCCCCGAGACCCGCCGGATCGACGAGATCCTCACGGAGTTTCGCGCACGGAACGTCCAACTGGCGGTCGTCATCGACGAGTGGGGAGCGTTCGAGGGGATCCTCACGATCGAAGACGTCATCGAGGTCGTGATCGGCGAGATCCAAGACGAGTTCGACGTCGCCGATATGGAGCCCTCGATCGACGAACTGACCGACGGCCGCTACGCCATGGACGGCGGCGTCTCGCTTCAGGACGTAAACGCCACGCTCGAGACGGCCTTCGAGAGCGAGGCGTTCGACACCATCGGCGGACTGGTCCTGAGCCGACTGGGTCGACCGCCCGAGGTCGGCGACGCGGTCGAGGCCGGCGGCTACGAGGTGACCGTCGAGGCGGTGGAAGGGACGCGGGTCTCGCGGGTGATCGTCAGCGAGGCCGTTCCGGAGGCCGAGGCCGATGAGACGTCCGACTGATGACAGTCGGAACTGACGCGGCTGCGTTCGAGACCGTCGGCCGCGAACGGTTCAAGACCACTGCGTGATCGGCTCGTCGCGCGCCGACCGCTCGAGGTACTCCCGTTGCATCTCCTGAACCGCTTCGTCGAACGATTTCCCCGCCTCGAGTCCGTCGGCGACTCGCTCGAGTTTCCACCGGCTCGGCGTCGTCCGCTGGGCCCAGCGCGCCTCGAGCGGCGCGAGGTACTCCTCGATCGTCTCCGGGGAGACGCCCTGTTCGCGGAGACCGCGCCGGGCGAACGCGAAGAGTTCGTCGTAGATCACGCTCGAGTCGGTCGTCCGGTCGCCGTCGGCGGTGAGCCACGCGAGATCAGCCTCGAGACCGTCTTCGACCGCCGCGTAGAAGCTCCGTTCGGCCGCCTCGTGCTCGAGATCCGCGAGCGGATGGTCGGTCACGTCCAATCCGCGGAGCAGGCCGGCGACCAGACATTGAAAACCGATGTTCTCCGCGATCGTGGGCTGGGTCGGCAGCGGGCGGTACTCGATGCGGATCGACCACCGGTCGCCCCGGCCGACCGGCTCACCGCCGATGACGGCCCGGAGCCACCGCCAGTAGGTCCCGCGCTTGTGGTCGAGTTCCCAGAACCGATCCGAGAACGCCTCGCGGTCGCCGTCCGCGAGCCACTCGCGGAGAAACGGCGCGCACGTCGGATCGGCGGCGAGTCGCTCGAGGGTGTCGGTCGCGTCCTCGATGTCGCCGGGGAAGCGAACCTTCTCCCACGCCCGATTGATCGACTGCTCGAACACCGGAATCCGGAGTTCGTGGTAGGTCTCCTCGAGCAGGCGGGACGGCTCGTCGACGTCGTACAGATCGGGCGGTAAGAGCGGCGAGTTCGTCGCCAGCGCGAGCACCGGCCCGAGCGTCCGGATGGCGGTATTGTAGTAGCGCGGAAACGCCTCGGCGTCGGGGATCTGGACGTGGGGCTGGATCGAACTGGCGAGCGATTCGAACAGAATCGAGGGAAAGCGCTGCTCGACTCCCGGCACCTCGAGGGCGACCGCACCTCCCGTTCGTGCCAGAATGTCGTTGTCGATCGCGCAGTACCGCGGCGATGGCGTCATGTTTGCGGCGATCGTGACGCCCTCGCGTTCGGTGACATCGGCGAGGTAGGCGTCGCTTCCCTTCGCGGGCGGCATCGTCCACATGGCGTCGAGGGCGATTTCGATCCCCTCCCGGTCGGCAACGCGTTGCACGCGTCGATAGCGACGGCGGAGCGCCGCCGCCTGCTCGGCGATTCCGTCGTCGTCGAACGACGACGGCTCGGTGTGGAACTCGACGTTCTGCCGCCCGAGTTCCTTTTCGCAGTCGCTCTCGAGCACGGCGTCTGGCACTCGAGCGAGTTCGCCGCCCCCGTCGACCGCATAGGCCTCGAGTTCGATCCCCAGTCCGAAGCCTGGACTGTCGAGTCGACCGTCGCGGAGGGCGTTGGCGAGCCGCGAGGCCTGCTCGTCGACGCGGTCGTCGAACTCGCGGTACGTCTCGTCGCGGAGCGAACGGTGAACGAGGTCGACCAGATCCGCCATTACCGGATCAAAGCGGGCCAGTCGCATAGAAGTGGGGTGTAGACGGCGGCTCGAGCGGGGGTCGATCTACTGACGGCCTGTGGCCGGTTGTTGGCAGCCCGACCGTGGGTATCTTTCCGATAGTGGGGAAGATTCGTCATTCCGCCCACCGGTGTCCGGGTATGTCCGATGCCACGCTCGATGACCGTGGCCGCCTGACGCTTCCCAAGGAGTTGCGAGAGCGATACGGCGACCGCGATCACATCGTCGAGCTTTACGACGGAATCGAGCTGGTTCCGGTCGCGGACGATCCGCTGGACGCGCTCCGTGACGAGTTCGACGACGTCGAAAAGACGGCCGACGGACTCCGCGACGAGGCGTGCAGATCGACACTGGACGAGGCAGGACGCTGAATGTACGCGGAAACGGACTTTCTCCTCGCGCTCATCAAGGACGAAGACTGGCTCGGTGATGCTGCCGAAACCGTCTACCGCGCCCATCGAGACGAACTGTGGACTCACAGTTCACGCTCATCGAACTACTCGTGGTCGTCTACCGGAGGATCGCGATACGGAACGAGTCGTCACGAACGCCGCCGACCTCGTCGAAGTACGGGGTGACGTAGACACCGTCGTCGCCGCGGCGACCTACGTCGAAGATCACGGTTTCACGCCCTTCGACGCGCTCCACCTCGTCGAATCGAACGGCGACACCATCGTCTCGAGCGACGACACGTACGAAGACGTTACAGCCCGCCTCGACCTGAAAACGGTCGACGAGGAGTGACGCTCCGCAACCACTAAACGCGGCTCACCCCAATCGGTATCCAATGACCGACTGGACGGAGAAATAATAAACTCTGTCATTATGATATCCACACAACTCACTCTCTGCTGACCTACTCGCTACTCAATCAAATCGTAAAAACTAGGTTCGACATTCTCATTCTATTATGACGTGCACAGTGAGGTTGAAGAGGAACTGAAGTGGGCGAAGGAAGCTCTGGCCGTCGAGCAAAATCAGAACTTCAGATATCAAGACGTACACGAGACGCGAATTCCAACTCAATATAGACAGTTTCTCGATTGGAACGAAGACCGCTTGGAAGACCACGTCGAGCGTCTTGAGCGAGACCTGCGTAACGTGAGGGTCGACCAGTGAGCGTCGGACTCGCCTTTGAAATGCTCTTGTTGGTCGGCGGTCTGATTGTCACAGCCTACATCCACCATAAACAAGATATCCACTGGATTCTGTCACCTCTAGTGCTGTTTATCATTGGTATCCCGCTCGCAGCTATTATTTTCACAGTCTCCCTCGTAGTCATCCCAATGGCGTTCATGGCGTGGTCACTGTCCTAACCTCTCCTAACATACGCGCATAATGCGTGAGATTATCCTCTCAATCATCAGATGGTGTCTCAAATCGACGCGAGAGCTAAACACCTCACAATACTACCCATCTATCTAATCGATTCTAGCTGTGTTCTCATGATTCTGAAAAGCAAAAGGAAAATAGACGATATGATTCGGCAAGGCTCCGAAAGGAGCATCAGACACAACTGACGGGCGCGCTCGCTTATAACGTACCACTTTATTCTAGTGGTTCGAACACTGAAAATACTGTCACAACTAGAACTAGTCACCTACCTACCCTAACAAATCCTCTTTGCGGCTATGAAGGTACGTCATCAGCTTATCATTAGCTTCATTTTGTGGACTAACCACTAAATATCTACTCAGAGTACCAGCATCCAATACTTGGTCAATCAATTCCGCCTCTTTTTCAGAGTCGGCTGTATCATCAATATCCTCCACGATATCACGGTCTACCAAGCACACGTGTGGTGCGGCCATACGCTCAACACGACGGGCCTTCTTTTCCATATCATTCTCATCCAGAATTTCTATGACACTCTCCTTGGCAGTTTGGCATGCCTCCCAGGCAGAGACCTCCTGCTCTTGTGCGTTAACCATGGTGCTCGTTTCTGAGGTCTCATTCTTCTGGTTGGACTCGGCCTCATTCTCGGGGAGTGTTATTGAGTCCACATAGTCGTGAGCCGTCTCCTCACGCACGTCGTCAAATGCTCGCTCAGCAAAGGAATACGCTTTACCTTCGGACATACCATAGTTCGTTCGCTCAAAATACGTACAGAGTGCCGTTTCCAACGCTTGTTCTCTCTTGCGTCTCGGTTTCTGCGGTATCTCGCTACCACGTTCAAGGAACTTGTCTATCGGTATCTCCGTACGCTCATGTAACTCAATTTCACGGTTTTCGAGTATCTCGTGAGCTTGGTTGTAACCAGTGTAATTGTCTGATTCTCCAGTCACAACAGCCTGTGCCACCTCGTGCTCAGGCTCATCACCAGAATCTAAGTAATTGATTATCTCTTGCTTAGCTTGAATACGGTCCAGACGGTCAGAGTACGCCGAATCAATGCTATCACGTACCGTATCCTCTATATTCTGTGCCCAGTAACGCTCACCCCAGTATTCTGACGTAGAGATGTCGTCTAACAAACTCTCTGGGAGCCATAACTCGACGCCGTTATCCGTCATCTCGTCACTGGCAGACACATACTGTGACGGTATAGACGATATTTTTATTTTTCCGAGTTCAGGTATGATATCAGTGTCACCAACTAACTCAACAAGCTCCGCATCTACCCTCTGTTCATAACGGGTGATATCGTCCTCGTGAGCATCTGTAGTGAGCATGATGTACTCGTAGAGGACTGTACCCTTACTCCACCCACGAGCAAGTTCGCCTGCTCTATCTCGTAAGTGTTCATAGACCCATTCATGCAGTATTGGTTGTGTTTTACCCGATTCCTCTGACCGCAGCAATGTTTTCATTAAACTCATTTGTTAATATATTTCTCAGACTGCCATATATTCTTACTGGTGATTATAGCACTAGTTAGAAAAAGAAGTGCTATAAATAATGCTAATAAATGCTTAGTTAGAATAATAGCAATACCTTAGTCGCCAGGAGAATCAAGGTGAGTTGAGGTCGAACTGTTAACCAATCGGTTGTTGTAGGCGCTCTACCTCGGTATCCTCTTTCAACCCGTCGTATACTACAGACTCTCTTCTCCCTACCCTGAGACGGGAAAAAAGAAAAAACGGCTCTCACCACGGTCTGGTAACGAAGCGAGCCGCCAGGCGAGCGACCAGTGGCCATCCTTTCCACGACCTCGGTCTGACACTCTCCCGTGTATGCATTTTAATCCGCAAAAAGAAGAGAATGTACGAGACCAGATTGGGAAGGGAAAATTCAGGCACGGGAGGACTATGAAGAGGATTCCGTGCCTAATCACGCCCCTTCTACAGCAGAGTTACAATCTCTGTGAGGAGATAGGAGGTCGGATATCTTGTGGCCGAGCGCCGATTGTCACGTGCTGGTCTTCGAGACCGATGACGTACACTAGTCCTGTCGGAATTTTTATGACATCGGTAATAAGTCCGTGCTCTCCGTGCCACTCAAAATCAGGGTCGAGTTCGTCTGGAATGTCGATTCTCACACGGTCGCCGAGTTTGTAGCGAGTCACAGCCCGTGCTGGGCTCGATATCGTACTTAAACCTCAGTTCTCGACTTACGACGAATCAGTAGTCAATGGAAAAGAAGCGCACGGTTCCGTGGTCAGGTGTGGAAAATCCGTAGCTGTCGTCGCTTGGCTGCATGAGAATCTCTACGAGGTCCCCATCCTCAACTCCGAAACCTTCTCGAATAATCTTCTCTCGCAGTTTCTCGCGCCGCATTTGCTTGTGAACTTCGACGACCAAATCCGTCAAGTAGTACTTCTTGGCCTGGTCTGACAGCTCCTGCGAGCTTTGATTCGAACAATTCGAGAGCGCTAACGAGGCAGGAACAAGTCGTGCAGCACTTGGAATCGGTCGTCGACGTGGATACTTGGCAATCGTTTGAACACAGAGATGGACCTCATGAAGCAGATGTTCGTGGTATTGATGGAGCGGCGTTCACTGAAGATAGCGAATTGAAGACTGTTCCAGAGGAACTCGTGGAGGTACTGGTGATTGACTTCCCCGAACTGAAGGAGGCATACCTTCGAGGCGAGGTCTCGGCGGTCGGTCCGATAGAGATGGTGTACTCGGATGATGACAGCATGGCCGTGTTCCTAGATGCAGATGATATCCGAGATTCAGAGGCACTGATAGTGCATTGGGAGGACTGGTGAATTCCCTGTACGCGCGTATTATGCGTGTACTTGTCGTCCGCGGCGCGTGCTGCGGATAACTCTTATAACCGTGGTATGAGTTCCATGGTATATGTCACAGAATATAAATCTAGAGCCACGGCTCACTCGGCGGCAGGAGAGATTGCTTATCGCATTATTCGTGCATGGGGAATCACGGATATCAGAATTTGAGGATGATTTTGACGCACATCCAGATACCTTGCGTCGGGACCTCGACGGTCTCGCCGACGCGGGGTACGTAGAGATATCGCAAGAGGGCGTCGGCGGGGCTGCGAACCCTGCAAACGTCTATTCACTCACCAGCAAGGGCAGTGAATTCGCTCACGAGGTCTCCGTTTCGGATTCGAATTCAAGTGTGCTTGAGTCTCTGGATGAGCAAGAACGGAAGATAGCAGAGCTACAAGCTGAGGTTAGGTATCTCAAGCAGCAGACCGAGGCGCAGGAACACTATATCCGACAGTTGGTCGAGTTTGCTGAGATGAGAGGATACGATATCGAAACGTGGTCGCCAGATGAGTAGTATCAATATCTAAAGTAAGCCCATAGTCATAACATTAGGACTATATGGAGCGAGTGACAATTCGGTTCGCATATGGCCGACGTACGTCAGACTAAACTGGGGGACCTTTTCCAAAGTTCGGTTTTCAAAATTCCTCGATACCAGAGAGGGTATGCATGGGAAGACCAACAAGTCTACGACCTTCTTGAGGATATTGAGTATTCGTATGAAGAGCGACAATCTGAAGAATCGCCAGACTTCACGCACTATTTCGGCACCTTGGTTATGCTGGATAAAGGTCTGGAGAGAACGGCGAGCAATGATTTTGAGGCGTATGACGTGATTGATGGTCAGCAAAGAATGACGACCATCTGTATTCTCATAAATTGTCTCAATGAGCAGTTGAGAGATATAGATGAGGAGAAACTGAACGAGAATAATGCAGGAACACTTGAAAAACTGTATAAAGATAATAGGGAGGATTTCATTGTTGAACTAGAAACAGAACGTATTGAACTAGATAGTAATAATAGTGATATTTTCAGAAAGCTTGTCGTTCAGAACCAAGATTTAGATAATATTCCTGCAGAGACAGTCTCTCAGAGGCGGTTAGTGAATGCAAAACGGGTAATACGGACTTGGTTAGAAGAGAAACGAGAGGAATATATTACTGAAGATAGCCATGATGATTACTATGCATTTTTACGAGAAGTGCAGAAGATAGTTCGGACTGGTCTTGAGGTCACACAGTATGTTGTAGAGGACGAGACCGAAAGTGGTCGTCTATTCGAAGTCATCAATGACCGAGGTAAGGACCTAACCAATCTGGACCGTATAAAGAGCTACTTGGTATACTGCTCTGCCCGATACAATGACAATGATATGTCTCGGGAAATATACACACAGATTGGGGAGGTTCTTGAGAATATAACCAAATATGGCGGTACTGACTCTGATATTGAAACGTTCGTCCGCTATCATTGGAGGCTCTTTTCAGGAGAACTTGTTCTAGCTCGTCAGACGAATTCCGAGTATACGACAGTACACAGACGAATCAAGCACCTAGAGAAACACGCCTCACTGAACCAAGGAGAGAGGTCTGTTCGTGATTGGATTGACGACTACCTAGAGAGTATCTTAGCATGCTCGAAAGCCTATCTCGTAATCAAGAATCCAGAGGAGATTGAGTCGGATTACGATAGAGTGAACGAGATAATTCAGGACTTGCATGGGTTGAACCGCCTCCCTGTCTCGAATAACTTCCTTCCTCTACTGATGGCTACTCATAATCGGTTTGGGATTGGTGATGAATTCCGACGAGTTGTGAGTCTCTGTGAGAAGCTATCTTTCCGTGTGTATAACGTAGCAGGACGGCGAACTGATGCAGGACGTGCTGCTCTCCAAAGACATGGATACTGGATAGAGTGGGCAGGTCGGCGAAATAGAGCGAACAAGATTTTCGACGGAGGACAGGCAGCATTACAGTTTGACGCACTCTCTGAGGCAATCCCTGCTACCTGTCGTCGGCTCGAATCCGAGATTGGCAGCAACTGTCCAGATACGTACTTCATGGATTGTTTGCTTAGAGACGACCTCTTCGACGGTACTGACCGTAACGACGGTTGGACTGGAGTTCGTGATAAGACTGTAGTTCAATATCTGTTATACAGATATGAACGTCATCTACGGACAGAGCCTGGGCGAGATGCTATGACTCAGATGCCTTCATTCGAAACCTGGAAATCTGAGGGAATCAGTATTGAACACATCCACCCACAGAACGCAGAAGGTGATAGTGAACTAGATGATATTACCGATACACTCGGAAATCTACTCATCATTGGTCAGAGAGACAATTCTGGGCTAAGCAACCTCAATTACGCGCAGAAGTATGATGACACTTATGCTGAGTCATCCATGAAGATGTGTGAAGAGCTTCCTTCTCCTGAAGATGGTTGGTCGAAAGAAGCTGCAAATACCCGTGCTTGGAGGATTGTTCGCTTTGCGTTAGAAGAATGGGGTGGCCTAAGCAAAGCACACATCCGATTCAATAAGCAGCCAAGTGATACAGAGGTTTCCCCATTGGAAATCCGTAATATTGCTCATAGCGTACGGGAGTACCATAAAAAAGCAAGTGACGACAACTTCGTCATCCCGTCTATCCGATTTAAACGAGAGAATGTTACTGGAAGCGAGTGGGAGACTATGAACCACTGCGACTCTTGTGAGGGTATCATTGTAGACCTCAACTCCTTGGAGGAGTGGGATGCAACTTGTAGTGGTTGTGAAGCTGACCTTCCAGACCCAGTATACAAGTTCCGAGAGAGCGACTACATCAAAGCCACTTAAAAAATGACCGCCGCGTAGGAGAGCTTTATCTATCAGCTAGTGGATTTGGTGGATATGAGTGGATTCGGTTTGAGACGTGGTCTCAGGACTGATTGTTACTCATCCAACTCCCAGATGAGCGTGTTTCCTGCCTCAGTAGATTCGATTTCCCCGTCTTCTTCGAGGTTTCGTAACTTCTCATGCGCAGTTGTCCTGTGACAGCCTAGTGCTTCTGCAACCTCGCTCGTGGCCATACGTGTATCCGAGAGTAAGTTAATAATCTCTGTATCGGAGTAGACCTTATCGTACTGCCCAGTACTTAACGGGGATACAATCTTGGGAGTGACTTGTCTAGTTCTATGTCGCACATAATACGCGCGTGAATTGTCTAAAAATCGCGTCAACCCTCGGATTCGAGACCGTCAAGCACGGATGAAGTGCTCGTAGATTTGTTCCGTAGTGAGAATACTACTGTGTCGCAACCTATTTCGAACGTCGACGAGACGGTTTTCTTCATCTTGCAGCATCCAGTTCGCGACTGAGTGTCTGAAGTCGTGAGCAGAAAGGCCCTGAGGTTCTCCACGTGTGCCATCTGTCCTGTAGGGACGGACATCAGCTTCCGCAGCCAGTCGCTTGATTGTTTGATTCACAGCTCGTGGCGTCATTTGGTTTGACTGCCGAGTGGGGAGCAGATAATCTGTATCTTGACTCTGATACCACTCGGAATTGAGGTACTGTCGCAGCAGTCGAACCAAACCGATATCTGAGCGGTCGAGAGTGAGTGTTCGTGTCGACGGGGAATTCTCGTTTGGATAGTCCTTTTGGATAGGTCCTGGGATAACCAATTCACCTTCGTTCAGACGCAGCATCCCATCTGGCTTGATATCCAGCAACTCGTCCACTCGAAGACCCGTATCATATTCGAATGACACGATAACCTCATCCCTGAGTTGGCGACCGAGTAGACGGCCATGCTGTTCGACGTTAAGTCGGTAGGATGCTTCGCGGAGTTCGTCAAGCTGTTCCTCGACGACGTATTGGTGAATGCTATCATTGGTCATATAGATATATCTAGAACTAGCACTAAACTAGTTTCGGAATTTATTGAGACACCCCAATGCAGGTCGATATAGGTTCGATATAGGGGTGATTTTAGGATTGAGTTTCGGAGTCTACTAACAGAATCCGAAACTGGTACACCAAGAGTCCAGGAATTCCTCCTTCAAGTCGGGGCCGACAAAAATTGTGGTGTTATCTATTCCTTCAGACCCTCAATGAGGATGACACCCGCCATCGAAGTGTGATTTCCACAACTGTACTGTTTCATCATCTGGTCATCGCCACTAAACGTCTGTTCCTGATTCACACCCTCTTCAGCGTGATACTCCTCGTTTGAGAAATCAGGGTAATCGGCTGTCAAGATACCGTGTTCGCTGCCACCAACCCAGTCCCATTTCACTGTTGTTCCTGGCTCAATATTGATGGCAACAGGCTCAAAGACAAACTCTCCATTGTGTTCAGCCCCCACAGTCACGGTTACCTCATCATACCCACTGAAATCATAGATGGGGCGTCCATTGTCGTCCCAATTCGCAGAGCTTTGTGCGTGGGATACAAAATCTCGCACATCGACAGAGTCTTTTAGGTCACTCTCGCCCGCCGTCGGGACCTCATTTAGGTCTACACTTCCATTTCCGCTTTCATCTGAGTTCGATTCATTTGTGTTCGAGTCATTATTCTCTGACCCGTCATTAGACCCATCCGTTTTCGGGTCATCTGTTTGGTTGCTATCACTCGTACATCCTGCAAATCCTGTAAGAGTGATAGTCGATGCGACCAACATGAACTTTCGTCTATCCATATGTGCTGAGGAGAGTGTTTGAAGATAATAATAGAAACGATATAGTTTAGAATACAGACTGTCAATATTGCTTAGGATATTTGAGCATCGGGTCCGATGAGGGCAACCAGTCTATATTCGAGGCTGAGTTATCTCCAAAAAACCGAGCAGGTACTACGTCCTGGTGGTACTTTCTTCTTCGCCGTAAACTCCCAATATAATATCTGCTTTAATACAATACAACTTATCAAATCCTCAAAAATAATCTGACGAACAAGATATACCAAAATTTGGCATCGATGCGACAAACTCAGTCCTCGAATACCTGCTCTCTCAAGTACGCATATGCTTCGCGCGCATTCTCCTCATCACCAGTGGCAGCTAAGGTGAATTCATGTTTAATTCCTTCAGCATATACAGTAATAGTACCCAGTCCATCGATTTCTGCATTAGTTCGGGTTATTATCTCATAGGGGATTTCCATATCAATTCCCGCATAAAAATGCAACGCTCGATTCGTTAGAATGAGCGCTGCTTCGTCTCTTTTTCTCTCAAATCCTTCACCTGTAATCGGGTCTGTACGTTCATAATGTGCCTTTTTGGTCAGTAGAACAACGTAGTGAGGGACTTCACCATCGATTCGATGTGGCCATTCGAATATCTTACTAGCATCGGGAAAATATCTCTCCCACCCGTTAATTTATCAACTGTAACTTTATTACTATCTGCTTGCTCAACCAGTCGTTCGAAATCAACGTCCATATAGTCAGGACTATAGTGATGTCTTGTAAGAATGTCGATTCTAATGACCATTTCACGAATTACTTGACAGGAAGAGTATTACGTCATATGGCTATCTAGACCACTTCTATTAACAAGAGTAATTTCAGAATTAAGTGACTGACAGTTTGAGCTGACGATTTTGCTCACTCGATAATCAACCTCTCCTGAACGCCGAGACAGCGCTCAGAGTCCCTCGAACCCCTGACTTTGAGTGAGGTTTGTCTAACAATCAAGGAAAGTACGACAGGATTCAGTCCGTTTACTATAACCCGCAAGTCCAGAGGTAACATTATTAGTCACAGCCAATATCATACATATCACGACCGAGACTGACCAACTCGCCGTAGGACGGCGTATCACCTATCTAGGTGATGATAATGGATTTCTCATTAACGGTCCAAATACATACCACGGGACCATTACAGATATGCATCTAAACCGAGACACTGTTATTATCGACGGAGTACAAGAAGTATATCTTGACCGTATTATTGATATTGACCCGAAATCCTGATTTCTGACCGTTCAAAGAAAGTACGACACGCTACTCTGCTGCACAGTCGAGACACAGGAATTCATTACCTGGATGCTCTAATTCCGTCTCGCAAATCAAGCACACGTCGTGCTCTCCGTAATGCTCTAGAAACCCGTATTGCATCCCGTCAGGATACCACACGTCACAAGTCGAGACTGGACAATGTAGCTCGCCGTCTCGCTCGTCAAGCAAAGCTAAGATATCGTCTTCATCCATCATTGGATTCAGCTCTCTCTAGATACGAGACCGACCTGAGGACAAACTGAGACCCGCAATCAGGACACTCGATTATCTGTCCTCCCTCTCCCCGTCGAGGACCGTCTCTCACGCGACCGCTGCAATCAGGACACGTGTACGTATCTGTGCCCGCGACTTGGAGTGTCATCTGCTCTGCAGAATGGTCAATCGGCGTAAGCTCGACAATGAACTCACTCCTGCAGTTGTTACACTCCAGAAATTGACCAGAACGTAGTACGTCGTCATCCAAGCTCGTCGTCTCACTACACTGCTCACATTCGAATTCTATAGTCATGGTCACATCCCGTCAGGGTGAATCTCAGTATCAATGCGCAAGCCATCATCCGTACAGGTCGCCCAGAACATGCATTCAAGTGCATCCTCACCATCCGCGAATCCAGCAAACCAGAGCGAGTCGTCACTCATCCGCTCGATTCTGAGATAGTCTACATCATACATCAGGTCAATATCCTCGTCGGGCGCTATCGAGTCTGTCTCGTAATCAAGGTCCTCGCCGTCAGTCATTTTTCTCACTTCTGTTCTTAGTGTAGCCGTCTACTTCACGTTCAACCAGTTCCTCGAATTCCTCGTCGTCGAGACCGCGATAGTCGTCCGAGACCTCTCGGAGCATTGACTGCCAGTGGGCGATACGTGAGAGACAGTACTCACGAGGTGTCATCCCTGCCCGACGAGCCATGTCCTCTACTCGGTTCTCATCCATGCGAGACTAACTCGTGAGCAAAACCATTCATTCCTTCGGTCTCACTCACTCACTCTGGATACGTAGTAAACGCGCGGGCGTACAGGTAGCTTGTTCACAACACGCTCGCGTGCGTTTTGGATTTGCGAACGCCACGTTTTGTCGAACGGTTCTGCGACCTCAACTTCGACTACCTCTCTGTCGTATATCTCCAATCGGTCGATATCACGTGTCGTCTCAATCTCCTCTCCGTCGTATGTGACCATATAGACGTGTTCGACCCACGGATATGTGATTACAACCAATGCTCCAATCGTAATTGCGAGTAATGCAATTACAGCATCCATTGTATAATAAATACTATACTAGAAACCTGTTAGAATAGGGGCCGAACTTAGGACAGGTTTGGTCGATATCGGCGGTCTGCATCCCGAATATCGTCATCTCGGAAAATGAGATACTTATCACGGGTGACCTGCAAATCTGAATGCCCCATCAGAGTAGACAAATATGCAATCGGCATTCCTCGTTTCGTCCGATACACTCCATAGGATTTTCGCAGGGCGTGTGGATGTGGCCAATAACGTGTTCGATTAGACTTGTCCGTGTACATCTCCTTGAGTACGTCAGCACGGTCTGCTACGTCACGCAAGATGTCACTAACTGTCCCAGGATACATCTGCTCAGCTTCCTCTGATACGAGCAGATACGGTCCAGATGACCCGAAATAGGAATTCCGTTTCCCATTATCCAACCATTCCGTTAACACGTTCTCGAATTTTTGACTATAATAGACAGTACGTTCATCATCTTCTTCCATCTTGCGCGTTTTACCTGTCTCAATCTCGATTGATTTCTTTCTTCGATTGATATCACCTAATTTCACATCCACAGCTTCTCCAACCCGAAGACCACAATCCCAAAAAATCAGACAGCACACGCACTCACGAGTTGTTTCGCACGCATCAAGCATATCTTGGAATTGGTCTTTCGATACGTATTCCTGTTCGAGATGCTCTGATTGACGAGTTTTTTCGTAGTGGTCAATATCAACTGCATCAACAGGGTTCGATTGGATATGGTCTCTATCTTCCAGCCGCGAATAAAAGGAGCTAATAGCGTAGATTTTCTGGCGGACCGTCCGATATCCGTAATCTCGAACGACTAAGTCATCACGCCAATCCTCAACAACATTAGAGTCAACCTCAAGCAAGTTCCCATGATACCACTGCGAGAACTGCTTGAGTGGTGTAGCGCGGTTTTTGAGCGTATTCGGTTTGTTATTCGCAATTGTAGCTCTGAAATACGACTTCAACCGAGCTTGTACGTCGTCTGGTTGTGAGGCGACCCAGTCAGGAGTCTCGCCGTCGTTTTTGACCCACTCTTTAATTTTACTCGCGGTCATCTTTTCCCTCCTCAGTAATTACATCATAAGTCTCAAGGGCGTGTTTGACAGCTCTGTACGACCGATTGGATACGATATCACTCATCTCATCCTCATTGACGAGGTCTGCTTGGACAAGACCGATTTCTTGCTCGACATCCTGCATCAGAGACTCTAAGCGGTCAAATCTCTCCAGGACTACTTGCTCATCAACACCATCATTACTCCCTGGTCCCTCAGTATCAGTAGAGATGGTACGCTCGACAGACTTGCGGATAAGGTCGGACCTATCGTCGTATTCAGGTTCGTCCTCAACAAACTCATCCCACGCCTCCACGCGCTCATCAGGTACGCGTAATTGGACCAGAGCCATTCTAAACAACAGTACAGTGTTCCAACCAAAAACCATTACGATATCATTACAGTATGACTGACTGGACGGAGAAGTACCGCCCGACGACGCTGTCGGAGGTGCGCGGCAACAACAAGGCCCGCGACCAACTCGAGGAGTGGGCCGAGAGCTGGGACGACCACCGCAAATCGGTGATCGTCCACGGCAGTCCCGGGGTCGGGAAGACCTCCGCCGCCCACGCGTTGGCCAAGGACATGGGCTGGCCGGTGATGGAACTCAACGCCAGCGACAGCCGCGGCGCCGACGTGATCGAACGCGTCGCCGGCGAGGCCGCGAAGAGTGGGACGCTCACCGCCGGCGGGGCGGGCCGCAGGCTGGTCATCCTGGACGAGGCGGACAACTTCCACGGGAACGCCGACTACGGCGGCTCGCGGGAGGTCACCCGCGTCGTCAAGGAGGCGAACCAGCCGATCGTCCTCGTGGCCAACGAGTTCTACGACATGAGCCAGTCGCTGCGCAACGCCTGCGAGACCATCGAGTTCCGCGACGTTTCGAAGCGCTCGATCGTGCCCGTCCTCCGGGACATCTGTCGCCGCGAGGGCGTCGAGTTCGAGGAGGAGGCCTTGGAGAAGATCGCCGAGTCGACCAGCGGCGACCTGCGGTCGGCAGTCAACGACCTGCAGGCGGTCGCCGAGGAGACTGAACGGCTGACCGTCGAGGACGTGGTCACCGGCGAGCGCGACACCACCGAGGGGATCTTCGACTTCCTCGACGAACTCATCAAGGAGGAGGACGCCGAGGGCGCGCTGCGGGCCTCCTACGACGTCGACGAGACGCCGGACGACCTGCTCAACTGGATCGAGGACAACGTGCCGAAGGACTACGAGGGCGCTGAACTGGCCGACGCCTACGAGTTCCTCTCGAACGCCGACCGCTGGCTCGGCCGGGTGCGGGCCACGCAGGACTACTCGTTCTGGCGGTACGCGACGGACAACATGACCGCCGGCGTCGCCGCCTCACGGCGGGGAGACAAGGGCGGCTGGACTCGCTACGGCCCGCCGAGCTACTGGTCGAAACTCGGCCGTACGAAGGGCACCCGGAACACCCGCGACTCGATCGCCGAGCGTATCGCCGAGCGCGAGGGCGCGAGCGTCGCCACCGCTCGCCGCGAGATCCTCCCGTTCCTCTCGGCGATGACTCACCACTGCAAGAACCGCGACCTCACCGTTCGCATGGCCGCCGCCTACGACCTCGACGAATCCGAGGTCTCGTTCGTCACTGGCAGCGGGAAGGATACCAACAAGGTCCAGTCGATCGTCCAAGACGCCGAGGAACGCAGGGCCGAAGAAGCGGTCGAACACTCGGGCAACGCCTTCTTCGAGGCGGAACGCTCGAGCGGCGACGACACCGACGAACCCACCGTCGATGCGGATGCGAGTGACGACGGGAACGACCAACAGACGCTCGTGGCCTCGGAGACGGACGACGGGCAGTCCTCGGAGTCGGCGTCGGACGACGACAGTTCGGCGGCCGATGAACCTGACGACGATCAGTCGGGACTGAGCGACTTCATGTGAGAACCGTATCCAACGTCCACCGTCGGATCGCTACCGAGTTGTATTCTCTCTCGATATATCTATTTATTGAATAATCGACACTATTACGTCGATGAACGGTGAGACCATCACATGGTGACTGGCCGAATGACGAATCCACATAGCTGCCCGCTTTGCACCGAAACGTACGACGACCGCAACGGGCTCCGGATCCATCTCGAGGTGGAACACCGGAAATCCGAAGTCGTCTCCTATCTCGTCGAGTTCGACGCCGAGTCGACGGTCGTTTCGTCGGACGGCGAGCAGCCGACGGCCGAGGAAGAGCGACCGGCACCGTCGGTCTGAAAGCGGCGCGAACGATCAGCAGTCTTCTATCGGCAGTCGCTCGCGAAACGTCGGCGAGAACGCGTCGCTGACGCCGGCAGCCAGTTCGCGCGGGTCGGTTTCGTCGTCGTCCTCCTCCCCCAGCGGCGGCACCGTCTCGACCGCGTAGCCGGTCATCCGCTCGAGTTCGTCGGGATTGGTCCGTTCCGCGACGGTGTCGCCGGCGTACTCGTTGACGACGATCCCGCAGACGTCGATACCGCGGGCCTCGAGTGCGTCGATCGAGAGCGCGGTGTGGTTGAGCGTGCCGAGTCCCGATCGCGTGACGACGACCGCCGTCGCCTCGAGGTCGGCCACGAGGTCGATTACCTCGCGGTCGCCAGCTAGCGGCACGCGCAGCCCGCCGATCCCCTCGACGATCGGGACCGGCGTCGATTCGATCTCGCGCTCGCAGGCCGCGCGGATCGACTCGTACGCGAGGTCTTCGTCGGCGACTTCGGCCGCGACGCGGGGAGCCAGCGCCGGCTCGAGATAGCGCGGGCAGGTCGCGGCGTCGGGGTCCTCACAGCCCGCTGCGACGAAGCCGGCGTCGTCGTCGGGCGGATGGCCCGTCTGTGCGGGCTTGATCGCACGAGCCTCGTGACCGGCCTCGCGGAGCAGGCGCGTCAGTCCGGCCGTGATGACCGTCTTCCCGACGCCCGTTCCGGTGCCGACGACGGCGATCGGTCGGCTCACAGCAGGCCCACCTCCTCGCCCGCGGCGCGGAACGCCTCGAGACAGGTGACGATATCGCCCTGCTCGTGGGTCGCCATCGGGACGACGCGGATGCGACTGGTTCCCTCCGGAACCGTCGGCGGCCGGATCGCCGGCGCGACGACGTCGCGCTCGCGGATGCCGTCGGCCAGGTCGATCGCGTCCCGTCGGTCGCCGACGACGACGGGCAGGATCTGGGAGTCGCCCCAGACCTCGAATCCCATCGACTCGAGGCCGTCGCGGAGGTGGGCGACGTTCTCCCAGAGCCGCTCGCGCGCGTCGTCGTGGCGGGCGACGTGCAACGCCTCGCTGGCGGCCGCGGCGGCCGGCGGTGCGAGCCCGGTCGAGAAGACGAACGAGTGGGCGTCGTTGAGCAAGCACTCGATCAGCTCCGAACTTCCCGCGACGTAGCCGCCCTGGCTGGCCAGCGCCTTCGAGAGCGTCCCCATCTGTATCTGGATGCGATCTTCGAGGCCCTCCGCCTGCACGATGCCGCCGCCGTTGGCGTACAGGCCCGTCGCATGGGCTTCGTCGACCATCACCCACGCGCCGAACTCCTCGGCGGCGTCGCAGATCGTCTCGAGCGGGGCGACGGTGCCGTCCATGCTGAACACCGAATCGGTGACGATCAGCCAGGACTCGTCGACTGGCTCTCGCCCCTCGTTCGCTGCGCGCTCCGCCTGTTCCTCGAGCTTCGCACCCAGGCTCGCCGCGTCGCAGTGGTCGTAAACGACGGTCTCGGCGTCCGCGAGTCGGCAGCCGTCGATGATACTCGCGTGATTGAGTTCGTCGGAGAAGACGACGTCCGGCTCGAGGGCCGCGATCGTCCCGACGTTCGCGGCGTAGCCCGACGAAAAGGTCAGCGCACGCTCCGTTCCCTTGGTTTCGGCGAGGACACGCTCTAAGTCCCGGTGGACCAACGTGTCGCCGGTGACGAGTCGGCTCGCGCCCGCGCCGGTGCCGACGGTGGCGGCCGCCTGTCGCGCCGCGTCCTGTATCCGCTGGTCGTCAGTCAATCCCAGATAGTTGTTCGACGCGAAGACCAACGCCTCAGCCGAATCGAGCACCG
Organism: Natrinema sp. 1APR25-10V2; assembly: GCF_031626495.1. Taxonomy (NCBI): domain Archaea; kingdom Methanobacteriati; phylum Methanobacteriota; class Halobacteria; order Halobacteriales; family Natrialbaceae; genus Natrinema; species Natrinema sp. 1APR25-10V2. The sequence goes on along the minus strand of NZ_JAMQOJ010000002.1, from coordinate 319,962 downwards.
GCAGGTCACCGCCCGAGGGCTCGGCGAAGTAGCCGCGCTCGGCGACCCGATCGACGGGCGAGAGTGCGCGTTTCAAGTCGTTCTCCTCGAGCGTCCGAAGTCGGTCTTCGAGGTCGAACCCGCGGTCGGCCATTCGGCTAGACGGACTCAGCGCCACGGTTTCACTCTCACGGTTCGGTTCTCTCGGACAGTTCGGCCCGGAGATGGCTCGAGACGATCGGTAGGGGGCAGTATCGGTTCCATAAATATTCGCGTTCATTGAAAAGACGAACGGGCGTTGCGGTCAGAAGCCGGGCATGAGGTCGGCGGGGCCGAAGACACCGTACTCTCCGGCGCGGTTGCGTCGGACGCCGGCTTTCAGGTAGCCCAGCGCGGGCCCGTTGACGTTGGCCTCCATGCTCGTTTCGTCGCCGAGCTGGAACGTGTTCGTCGCGGTCTCGCCGTCGAAGGTCCGGCCGGTCACCCGGACCGTGGTCGTCGTCGGCTTCTCGTCGTTGCGCACGTCGAGAATCCCGCCGACGGAAACGTCCTCGGCGTCGCAGACGCCGGCGCGCTCGAGGAGCACGTCGTCTGCGTGTTCCATGTCCTCGAACTCGATGACGCCGTCGTGGTCGTCGATGATCGCCTCGATCTCCTCGTCGGAGAGGTTCCGGGCGGTCTCGATGTCGTACTCGGGGAGGTGTGCGATGTCCTCGCGGACGGTGCCGCGGTTGTCCTCGTAACCCGATTTGAGGCCGACGCCCCAGTGGATGTCGACGTCCGTGACCTCGACGAACGACTGGGCGGCGAGTGCGGCCGCGCCGGTCAGCAGGCCGGGTGTCGCGCCCGCACCGCAGATGAACGTAATTCCGGCCTCCTCGAACTCCTCGCTACGGTCGTCGAGCATGTCGATCACGCGCGAGCGTTTCAGCACGTCGATCATGACCCCGGAGTAGCCGCCCTCGGCGAACCGGTCTGCCGTCCGCGGGATGAAGTCGTGCTCGTAGTTCGGCAGCGCGAGCAGGACCGCGTCGATCCGGTCGCCGTGGTCGATGACCTCCTGGATGGGGTCGTCGCTGGGTCGGGCCTGGCTCGAGGCGACGACGCCCTTGTCCTCGCCGTGCTGTTTGACGCCGCCTTCGGCAGCCGTCGTTCCCCCATCGGTCGCGACCTCATTGTCTCGCGGCTCATCGCCGTTCGACTCGTCCGAGCCGCTTCGCGGCTCGCTGTCGATGTTACCCTCGGTCGCCGCCAGCAGTTCGTCAACGTCGAGGCCGTCGAAGTCGAACGCGACGCCGTGGCGGTCACACGCCGCGACTGGCGTCAGGGCGTCTTTGTGCTGGCTCACTTCGAGTGCTCGTCGGCCGATGCCTCCGGTTCCGAGTACCGCAAACGTGATGTCGTCCATAGGTTCGGTGGTGAATCGCGTATCGTCAGTCGTCGCTCGGTTCTACGCCTGTACTCGCCGTCTCGGTCGACGACTCCGCGGCCCCGCTGTGGCGGGCCTTGACCGCCTCGGGATCGAAATCGTTCGCCTCCCGATTGGGCTCGAGCCCCGCGCGCTCGATGATCTCGATATCTTCGCCGGGCGATTGGCCCTCGGTCGTGAGGTAGTCACCGGTGAGGATGCCGTCCGCGCCGGCCTCGAGCGGCAGATGCTGCTCGTTGGGCGCGAGGTTGACCTCGCGGCCGCCGGTGAGCCGGACCCGGGACTCGGGGTGGAGCAGCTTGTACACCGCGACCGTCTTGACGATTTCTTCAGTCGTGATGTCGACGCCCTGCTCGGCCAGCGGCGTTCCCGCGACGGGATTCAATACGTTGACCGGCAGCGACGAGATCCCGATGTCCTGCAAGGCGATCGCCGCCTCGACGCGGTCGGTCGGCGTCTCGCCCATGCCGAGGATGACGCCGGCACAGAGATCCATGCCGGCCTCCTTGGCTACCTCGAGGGTTTGCACGCGGTCCTCGAAGCTGTGGGAGTCGACGATCTCGGGGAAGTAGTTCGGGGAGGTCTCGATGTTGTGATTGTAGTGATTGATCCCCTCGTCGGCGAGGATCGCGGCCTCCTCCTCGGTGAGGATCCCCAGCGAAGCGTCGACCTCGAGGTCGCACTCGTCGCGCACGAGCCGTATCGACTCGAGGACTTCCGCCCACTCCTCCGGGCGGTGTTCCTTCGAGACGCCCTTTTCGGCGACGACGATCCCGAATCGCTGGGCGCCGTCGCGTTCGGCGCGTTTGGCCGCCTCAAGGATCTTCTCGGGGCCGAGGAACCCGTAGGTGTCGATGCCGGTGTCGAAGTGGATCGACTGCGCGCAGAACCCGCAGTCCTCCGCGCAGTTGCCCGCCTTCGCGTTGACGATCGAGCAGGCGTCGACCGTGCCGTCGCCGAAGCGGTCGCGGACGGCTGCGCCGGCCTCCGCGAGCGCGTCGACCGGCTGGGCGATCAGCGCCAGCCCGTCGGTTCGGTCGAGGCGCTCGCCAGCCAGCACCCGCTCGAGTGCGTCGTCGACCGTCTCGTTTCCAGTCTCGTAAACCACGATTATAGACGTGGTTAACGAGGGTATAATATTTTTGGATAGTCGCGACGGTTGTGAGATACGCCGACTCGATCGACGGTTGCGTCGTGGAGCACCGAGGTGCGGTTACGACCGGAGTTCCGGCCTCGGGCAACGAGAAACCGGTTGACGTCGGTTCCCCAACCTTTGAATAGTGGTGTAAGGTACCACGAGGTATGGTTGTTAGTGTCCCGGAGGAGCGATTCGAGGACGTACCGAATTTCGACTACGAACCGCAGTACGTCGACGTCGGCGGGCTAGACATGGCGTACGTGGAAACCGGTGGGGGCGCAGACGGCGGCGACGCCGAGGAGACGTTCCTCTGTCTGCACGGCGAACCGACCTGGTCGTTCCTCTACCGGAAGATGATGCCCACGCTAGCCGAGCGCGGCCGCGTCGTCGTCCCGGATCTGATCGGCTGCGGGCGCTCCGACCGGTACGAGGACCGCGACGAGTACTCCGTCGAGATGCACTACGACGCACTCGAGACGTTCGTCGAGGAACTCGACCTGACGAACATCACGCTGGTCTGCCAGGACTGGGGCGGACTGCTCGGACTCTCGCTGGCGGCCGAACAACCCGAGCGGTTCGCCCGCCTCGTGCCGATGAACACCGGTCTTCCCGACGGGACCCAGGAGATGACCGAGACGTGGCAGGCGTTCGCCGAGATGGTCGCGACCGCCGAGGACCTGGATATCGGCGAACTGGTCGCGAACGGCTGTTACCGTGACCTCTCCGAGGAAGTCGTCGACGCCTACCGCGCACCCTTCCCCGACGAACGGCACATGGCCGGCGCTCGCACGTTCCCCGGGCTCGTCCCGCAGTCGCCCGACGATCCCGGCGCGGATCGCTTCGCGGACGCGCAGGACCGACTCGCCGAGTGGGAGAAACCCGCGTTCGTCCTGTTCGCCAGAGAGGATCCGATCACGTCAGACAATCGCGATCCGCTGCGCGGGCTCATCCCGACCGCGACCGAGCAACCCGACATCTGGATCGACGAGGCCGCACACTTCCTGCAAGAAGATGCGGGCGAGGTGATCGCCGAGCACATCGTCGAGTTCGTCGATCGGACGTCGCCGTCCGAGTAACGAACCGGCCACGGCGTAAGAGGGCTCTCCTTCGACCACGACTCAGCGTTGCCCGGCGAAGAACGACCGGAGCAGCGGATACCACGCTCCGAAGACGGCCCCGAACAGTAACAGGGCGTAGAAACTCCCCCAGTGGTGGAACGGTACCGGATACGCGTCGCCGGTGACGAAACCGAACGCGAACGGGGCCGCGTAGGCGACGACGGTGGCCCAGAGCAGGGCACCGTAGGAAAGCCCCAGGCAGGCACAGAGGAACGGGCTTCGATAGCTCTCCGCGAGGGGGCGTGGGACGCGTCGCCCCCGCGACAATCGGGTGACGATCGCGACGAACGGCCCGCCCGCGACGAGACTGTGACAGAAGACCAGGGTCCACTCGTTTACCACTCCCTCGAGCCCGTAGACGCCGGCCACCGTCCGGAGGTTACCCGTCGCGTGTAACGCGCCACCGAGGGCCGCCCCGGCAATCAGAGCGGCCGCCACCGTGGTGAGGAGAGTCACCGGCGACGGACTGTCCCTCCTGCGTGACTGTCCATAAGCCATTAACGAATATCTCAGCCACATTTATAAATATCTATCTGACTTCTAGACGAATGTCTAGTTTTCAGAGAGTCTCGGTGCTAATCGGTCGAGGCAGCGTGATATCGACGGTGGAATCGAGGTCACCGCGGCGTCTCCGCCCCCCATTTTTCGAGGGCCGTCGCCAGCTCCGGGTGATCGTCGGCGTACGCCTCGAGATCGTCGCCGGCCATCGACGCCTCGACCGATTGTCGGAGCGCCTTCGCACCGGCGTTCGTGCCGTCGGGGTGGCCGTGGATCCCGCCGCCGGCCTGTACGATGATGTCGGTTCCAAGCGCCTCGAGCAGTTGATCTACCACGCCGGGATGGAGCCCGCCCGAGGCGACCGGGAGGACGGGATTCAGGCCGTGACAGTCTCCCGTGAGCCAGGCGTTGATCCCCGGCGTATCCTCGTTCGCGAGTTTGCCTAACCCCGCAGTGCCGGTGTGGATGTGGTCGACGCCGCAGAGCCGGGCGATCTGGGCGATGACCCGCATCGAGACGCCGTGGTGGTCGAGCCGGTCGAAGGCCGCGTGCATCGCGCGGTGGGCGTGAATCGCCAGCCCGTGGTCCTCGCAGCGCTCGCGGACGCTCTGGACGGCCGCCCAACCACAGGTGATCACGTCGACCATGACGAAGCCGCCGCCGTGTTCGGCGACGCGGTCGACCCGCTCGAGCATCGCGTTCGTCTCCGCGGTCACGTTCACCAGGTAGTCCTTTCGCTCGCCCGTATCCTCCTGGGCGCGGTCGCGGGCCGCGAGGCTCTCCGCGAGTCGGTCTTCGAACGGATTGAACGCCTGGTCGGTGAGGTTCTCGTCGTCTTTCAGCAGGTCGACCCCGCCGCGCCAGGCGTCCTCGCCGATCCGGGCGTGAGCGTCGGTCGAAAGGCCGACTTTTGGTTTCGGTACCGTCGCCAGCACCGGCCGCTCGCCGGCGTCGAGCTTTTCGCGGGCGACGCTCGTGCCGAACTGCGGCCCCGGGAAGCCGCGGACGATCGATTCGGGCCAGTGGCAGTCCTCGAGGCGGATCGAGTCGACGGCCTTCATCCCGAGGATGTTGCCGGCGATGCACGAGAGGATCTGGGGGATGCTGCCGGCCTCGAACAGTTCGGGCGGGTAGGCGACGGTTACGTCGCTTCCGTCGATCCCGCAGGCCACCGCGCCGAGGTCGGTGAGTTCGTTCTCGTCGACGTGCAGAGCCGCCCACGTCCCGTTCGAAGACTCCGAGGCGACGCGGCTCGCCGCGGCCTCCATCGACATGTCCGCGGCGGGTTCGATCACGAACTCGCAGACGAGTTCCGAATCGGCGGGTTGGTACGCGAGGTCCAGAAAGTCGTCGTACTCGATCCCAGTCATGGTAACAGACCACGTTCAATGCGTTGACTCATAGCGTTTATCCCGGCACTCACTCCATGTATCTCGCCGCGGATCCACGCACCGAACCTGTCTCGAGCCGTGATTTTCCCGAACGAGGTCCGAGACATCGATTCGGTGTATGTTTGTCAACTATCGTGTCCCTCACCACCCCCCGACGGCCATCACACTAATACGTCATCAATTTCATCTATCGGGACTGAAAAAATTCCAAAAATTAAAGTCATGTGATAATCCACTAGGAGTGAACGGGTTCATGACAGATAGTACGACAGACACCAGTTCGGGTGACGGCGCGTTCGATGTGGGCTCGAGCGTCGACGAACTCTTCGGAGACCTCGAGACCGACGACTGGGGGGCCGGTAGTCGGACGGCGGACGACGAGGCCGGCGAACGGGAGGAGCCCGACGATGTCGAAGACCAGACGGCGGCCGCCGTCTTCGAACAGCTGCAGGCCGACACCGACGACGAGGACGGCGCCGACGACGTGCTTGCCGACGAGAGCCCGGAAGACATCATCGCGAGCGCGGACGAACCGGATCCCGAGCCCGAGGCGCCGGTCGACGACGACCTGCTAGCCGACGATGACGAGCTCGCGGATCTCCTGTTGACCGGCCGCACGAAAGAACAGGAGTTCCTCTGGGTCGAGACGGACGACTCGAGCGACGCCGATGAGCCGAGCGAAACCGATGCCGTCGACGACGCCGACGAGACCACCGAGACGGACGGCGAGACCGATGCGGACCTCGAGGCGCCGGCCGAGGAACCCGGCGCAGACGACCCCGCTGACGAGACCGAAGCCGACGCCGACGCCGACGAACCCGAGGACGAACTCGTCGAGCGGCTCTTCGGCGACGAGGACGCGCCCGATTTCGACCCCGACGCCGGTTCGGCGCCCGATACCGAGACAGAGAGCGACTCACCGTCGAACTCGAGCATCGCCGTTTCGACTCGGAACGGCGCGACGAATTCGGACGGCGAGACCGACGCAGACGACGCTGCGGCCGAGGATACGAACGACGACGGTGCGACCGAAGACGAGAACGAGAGCGACGAGTCGTCGGGCTTCTTCGGTCGGCTTCTGCCGTTCGTCGGCTGATCCACCCGTCTCCCCGTCAGCACCGACAAGACGATCGTGGCGTGTCGGCCCGCACTCTCACCCCCGCCGGACGCCGATCGACGCTGCTGTTCTCTCTCGACCGTGGACGGCTTACGAATCGGGATGCCACTCGAGTCCGCGTCGTCGGACCGTGTACGCCCGCTCGCCACACGCCGGGCAGTCCGTGCCACCGTCGGGGCCGTCTGCCCGCTCCGGAATCGTGTGTTCGTCCCCGCAGGCGTCGCACTCGAGCCAGACCGGCATACGACACGATACGAAGCGAGGCCGCATGACAGTACTGCGGGAGAGTGACGGGTCGATACGGGAGTCGACGACGGCAGGAACCGGTGGCGTCTGCCCTGCGTTCTCAGCCCGGCGCTCCACGCGAAAAAGAACCGTGTCAGCCCGCGGCTCCGATCACGGACCGACGCGAGTGCCAGACGACTGCGTTAGCCGAGGAACTCCTCGATGTGGTCGGCGACTTCCTCGGGCGTGTCGCCGACGGGGACGCCGGCGTCGTTCAGCGCCGAAATCTTGCTCTCCGCGGTGCCGGTACCGGAGCCGGAGACGATCGCGCCGGCGTGACCCATCCGCTTGCCCGGCGGCGCCGTTCGGCCGGCGATGAAGCCGGCGACCGGCGTGTCGACGTAGTCGTCGATGAACGCGGCCGCTTCCTCCTCGTCCTCGCCGCCGATCTCGCCGCACATGACGATCGCGTCGGTGTCGGGATCGTCCTCGAACAGCTCGAGGGCGTCGACGAAGTCGGTCCCGATAATCGGGTCACCGCCGATGCCGATGGCGGTGGTCTGGCCGATGCCGCGGTTGGTCAGGCTGTCGACGACCTGGTAGGTCAGGGTGCCCGACCGGGAGACGAGGCCGACGTTCCCCTCCGAGAAGATGTTGCCGGGGAGAATGCCCAGTTTGGCCTCGCCGGGCGTAATGAGACCGGGACAGTTCGGTCCGATGAGTCGGGTGTCGGTCTCGGAGAGACGTTTGTTGACCCGCGCCATGTCCTGGGTCGGGATCCCCTCCGTGATCGCGACAGCGAGATCCAGATCGGAGTCGAGCGATTCGAAGATCGCGTCGCCGGCGAAGGCCGGCGGGACGAAGATGACCGACGTATCGGCGTTCTCCTCGTCGACAGCTTCGTGGACCGTGTCGTAGACGGGGACGCCGCTGACCTCCTGGCCGCCCTTGCCAGGGACCGCGCCGGCAACGACGTTGGTGCCGTACTCCATCATCTGTTCGGCGTGGAACTTGCCTTCTCCGCCGGTGATGCCCTGTACCACGACGCGCGTGTCGTCGTCGACTAGTACACTCATGCTTCCACCTCCCCAGCGTACTCGACGGCACGCTGAACCGCGTCCTCGAGGGTCTGTTCGACCGTCACGAGGTCCTCGTTCAGAATCTCCATGCCTTCCTCCCAGTTCGTCCCGGCCAATCGGACGACGACCGGTTTGGGGATCTCGTCGAACTGCTCGAGCGCCTCGTTGATCCCGCGAGCGACCTCGTCGCCGCGCGTGATCCCGCCGAAGATGTTGAAGACGACGCTATCGACGTTGTCGTCGGAGAACACCATGTCGAGCGCGTTCGCGATACGGGCGGCCTTCGCACCGCCACCCACGTCGAGGAAGTTGGCGGGCTGGCCGCCGTAGTAGTCGACGAGGTCGAGCGTCGTCATCACGAGACCGGCACCGTTGCCGATGATGCCGACGTTACCGTCCAGCCGGACGTAGTCGAAGCCGTACTCGTCGGCCTTCTGCTCGAGTTCGTCGCCGCCCGCCGCTTCCTCCTCCATCTCGGCGAGTTCGGGCTGGCGGAACAACGCGTCCTCGTCGATGTTCATCACGGCGTCGGCCGCGATGACCTCGTCGTCGCTGGTGACCATCAGCGGGTTGATCTCGGCGTCGGCGCCGTCCTTGTCGTCCCAGAGCTGGTAGAGCGTGGTGAGAACGCTCGAGACGTCGCGCGCGACCGACTGGTCGACGCCGGCGTCGTAGACGGCCTTGCGGGCCTGGTAGGGATGCATTCCGAAGGAGGGGTCGATGTGTTCCCGGGCGATCGCGTCGGGGTCCTCCTCGGCGACCTCCTCGATGTTGACCCCGCCCTTGGTCGAGACCATCGCGACGGGCTTGCCCTCGCCGCGGTCCATCGTGATCCCGACGTAGAGTTCGTTCACGAAGTCGACGGCCTCCTCGACGAGGACCCGGTCCACGTGGTACCCCTTCAGGTCCATTCCGAGGATGGATTCGGCCGCTTCGCGGGCCTCGTCCTCGTTCTCGACCAGCTTGATCCCGCCGGCCTTCCCGCGGCCGCCGACCTGTACCTGCGCCTTGACCGCTACCGGATACCCGATCTCCTCGGCCGCGGCGACGACGCCGTCGACGTCGTCCGCGAGCTGGGAATCCGGCGTCGGCACCCCGGCATCGGCGAAGACCTGCTTCGCCTGGTACTCGTGTAATTTCATACCATTCGAACGGCCGTTCCGGCCTTGCTTAAATCCTGCCAGTTTCCACTCGCCACGGGAATTCCATCGACGTGTATCAACGACACCGGGTCAGCAGCCGCCGTACCGTTTCCGCTTCGGCCTTCTTTGTGTGGATCTTCAACTGAAGCCGGACGGGACGCAACCACACGTTCGGACTCGAGCGCGAACGGTCGTCACGAGTGGGGGATTTTCCAGATCGACTCCGGTTCGTCAACTGTGCTCGAGCCTCTCTTCTCGCTCTACTCGTTCCTGTTTGGTCGAACGTCTAACGACAGCTGCACCGCCAGTACCGGCCCGGATAGTGGGACCAACACAGCATTCAAACCCTGTCTGTCCCTAGCTCTCACACGAGGCCATCCCCGTGACGAACCAAGCTACGACGCACCGCACGCCGGCGTGGGCGTCGTCGATAGCGGCCGTCCTCCGGTTTCTGGTCCACAGCAACCTCTTCATTTCGCTGTCGACGGTCAGCGTCGTCGTCACGACGGTTCGGCTCGCCGAGTTCCCGCTCGAGCCCCTGCCGCTGTTCATCGTCTTCGCGGTCACGATGTTCGTCTACACCGTCAACCGGTTCACCGACCTCGAGGAGGACGAGCAGAACGTCCCGCGGCGGGCGGCATTTACGAAGCGATACGGGCGGCTCTGGCTGGCGGCGGGCGTCGCCCTCTACGTCGCCGCGATCGCGATCGCCGTCGCGCTTGGGCTGCCGGGCGCGGTGTACATGTTTCTCCCGCTCGCAGTGGTCCTCCTGTACTCCGTCGGCGGCGTCAAGCGGGTCTTCCTCGTGAAGAACCTCGTGGTCGGCTTCGCCTGGGGCGCGATCCCGCTTGGCGTCGGCTACTACTACGATCGGCTCGCGTCCGTCGAGATCCTGTTCCTGTTCGCGTACGTGACGGTGATGATCACCATCGCCGCGGTGATCTTCGACGTGAAGGACATCGAGGGCGATCGCGCGGAGAACATTCCGACCGTCCCCAACCTGTTCGGCCCGCGAGCGACCCGACTCGCCTCGCTCGTCGCCACCGTCGCGGTCGCCGCCGCGGTCGTCGTCCTCGTCGCGAGCGGCATCGTTCCGACCGAGTTCCTCGTCGTCCTCGCGATGAACGCCTACGTCTGCGCCTACATCCCCTTCGCGACCCCCGACCGCGGCCCGCTGTACTACGGCTTCGTCGTCGACGGCGAACACGTCTTTCTCGCTGCCGTCGTCCTCGCACTCGAGTGGCTGGTCTGGTGACCGACCTTCCGAAATCCCCACGTCCGTCGACGGACACGCGCGATCGCCGTTCGCCGAGATGCACCGCTTTTGCCCACGTCGGAACGGCGACAGCTCCGTCACTGACCACGTTCATTTGCTCTTGAACGTTTCTTCGGGCGGGATGTACGGTCCGATCGATACCGTGTACAGCGACACCGTCGCCACTCGCACCAGGGAGGCGACCAACACCGCCAGCGGTGAGAGGATCACCCCTGTCGCGGCCACGACCGCGATCGGCATGAACGACGGATCGATCGCCGTCGGCAGGTCCGAAGCGGCGGTATAGGTCTGCGAGAGGAAGTACGTCACGAGTATCGCCGGGACGCCGGTGTAGATCAACCGTCGAGAGAGCATAGCGAGTTCCTGTTGCAGGACGAGCGTCTTGAAGAACTGCCGCATCGTCGCGGTGGCCTTCAGCAGTTCGAAGACATCGTCGAGGGCCTCAACGGCCTCGTCGGAGAGGTCCTCGCCGTACTTGCTCCGGAACTTCCGCGTCGTCTGGAGGTGGTCCGCATAGTCGGTCCCGAGCGTGATCAGCAGCACCTCGAACGGATCGTCGAGGTCGTCCGCCGTCGAAAGGTGGTCGCCGTAGTCGGTGATCGCCGACGCGTACGTCTCGAGGCCGTCTCTGCCGTCGAGTCCACCGGCTGACCGTTCGACTTCGCGGCGGAAGTCTCCGACGCACCGCGTCAGAGTCTCGGCGATGAGACCGATGAACGCACTGGGTTCGTTCGGGCTCACGTGAACCCCCGCGATCTCCTCGACGGTACGCCGATAGTCGAGGGTCCCCTCGAGCTGGTCCGAGAGACTCCCCGCCGAGCCGAACAGTCGCGAGAGGATGAGCTGGTTGATCGACAGCGCGACCGTCAGCAGCGTCAGCAGTCCGGACAGCAGCCCGCTCGAGAGCGCGGTCGAGAGGTTGCTGCCGGACCTGACGTAGACGAGTCCGAACTCGATCGTCAGCGCCGCCGAGAGAACGAAGAACAGTGACAGTACGGCGGCGACGCCGAGGCGATTTCCCGTGATGAGGAGCCACCGGGTCACTGGGTTGTCACTGTCCGTGGCCCACGACGAGCTCATTGCACTCTCGTTACTCCACGACGGGGGTTAAATTGTCGCCGAGCAATGCCAGCGTTCGGAGCGTTACGCCTGTATAGCAGCGGCTGTCGGCCGCAATCGGCACTCGAGCGGGCGCGATCAGTCGCGGTCGGCCTCGCTCCAGTCGCAGTCCTGGCACTTCCAGCCGGTGACGAGTTCGGTGACCGACGGCATGTACACCACCTTCAAAACGTTCCCGCCACAGTCCGGACACGCCTCGTCGGCCTCCTCGATCGAGTCGACTTCCATCACCGAATCGCCTTCGACCAGCTCGGCGAGCTTTTCGGCCGTGACCATTCGTCCCTGAACGACGCGATTCTCGCTCACACTCGCAGTACCGGATGCGATGCCCTAAGCGTTTCCTGAATCGGACGCGCCGCTGGTAGACGCGTGGCTCGAGAGCCCGTCGACGATGAAAAGTCGGGTCCGGCCCGACGAACCGGGACCGGAGAGTGGCGTTCGCCGTGCAGTGTGTGATCGATGTCCGACCACCTCCCCCATCCGGCGACTGTGAGCGCCACGGCGTCGTGCGGTTGCCGTTTCACCACCTACCGCATGGTCACTGCCGCCCCGAGATGATATCAGTGTATCCCGCACACGGTGTGCACGGTATGCACACCTGGTGACCGGCAGCCGTCAGCCGTAGTCGCCGATCGGGGTCGATCGCCGCTTGATCGCCTCGAATCGGTCGATCGCCCACTCACGCACATCGTCGTCGGTCGTCTCGAGGAGCGCCGTCGGCATGCCGCTATCGTTGTGGACGCCGATCTGGACGGCGTCGTCGATGACCCCCAGGAAGAACGAAATCTCGTCCTCGACGACCGACAGAGAGACCCCGTCGTCGTCGGCGATCGTCGCAAACTCGTCCGCGACCGAGGGTTCCGTTTGTAGGGTTTCGGCGACCGATGTCGTCGCGATCACGTCGAACGTCGCCCCCGCGTCGATCGAGCCGCGGGACGACTCGAGCGAGTTCGCGCCAGTCGCCGGTAACAGCATTCTGACGTGGTCCACGTCGGTCAGGCTGTCCGCGTGGTAGTTGACCGGCGCGTACGGGTTGGCCGTCGTGGCTTCGATCACCGTCGCGTCGACCAGTCGTTCGATATCGAATCCGAATTCGGTCGCCGGCAGCCGTTCGAGGACCGGCCGCAGTCGGTCCGCCGCGCCGACTCGTTCGAGGGCCGTCGACACGCCGGCGGCAGCGAGCGATCCCGCCGGCGTGATCTCGTAACGACGGTCGCGTTCGCGGATCAGACCACGTTCGATGAGTCCCGTCAGGTTCCGTTGCAGCGTGGTCCGGACGACGTCGACCTCGTCCTGCAGGGTGTCCCTCGAGACGGGGTCCCCATCGCGGAGCGTTTCGAGGATCCGGATTCTGCACGGCGACCGCGTTACGAACTCGAGCGTCTCGATCGCGTCGCGTCCCCACTCACTCATCCAGTTTGAAATGTCCGGGCGCCGCTACTTTATCTCATCGGCCCCTGTCCCGCAGTGGCAACGCGTGGGGCGGCTTCGCGACTGCGACCTGACCGGCCTGTGTTTGCGGGCACAACCGTATAACCCGTTAGCCACGAACGATCGTCCATGGAGACGCGATGGGCGACCGTCGACGGCGTCACCCTCGAGCTACCCGCGGACAGTACCGTCTGCGAACTCAGAGACGCTCTCTACAAACCCGACGACGCGGTCCTGATCGGGGTAACGGGTGACCTCGTCTCGGTCGTCCACGACGAAGACCGACCCCTCTCGGAACTGGTCGCCGGCTGTGCGGATACCTACTACTTCCGTCGGCCGGACGAACCCGAGCGAAACGAGGTGCTGGCAGCGCCGGAACTCGAGGCGGCGCTTTCGGGGCCGTCCGACGAACGAAGCGGAGCCGAGACTACGTTCCAGCGACCGGGGATCGACCACTGAGAATCAGCGTTCGACGATCTCGACCGGATCGTCGACGCGAAGCGTTCCGCCCCGATCGCGCTCGGCAACGCGCGCGATGAGCATGACCGTGTAGTAATGGTCGAACGCGTCCGCGTCGGCCCACTCGGGGAACGTTTCCTCGCGCTTCGTGATGAACCGTTCCCGGAACTCCGGTGTCGGCTCGCCGGTGTCGGGATCGCGCTGGGGAACGACGCAGCGACCGCAGGGAGTCACCCCTTCGAGTCGAACGTCGCCGATTTCGAACGCGGCCGCATCCGTTCCGACGAACCGATCCTCCCAGAAGGGTTCGACGCCGCTCACTTCGACGTTCGCCCGCAGCCGTCGCCGCGCGCCGTCGACGGTCAGTTCGTCGAACCACGAGGCGACGGTCTCGAGCGTCGCCGTGCTGATCACCGACGGTCCCATCTCGCGCCGGTCAACGAATCCGAGCGCTGTATCGCGCTCGAGTGCTAGCTCCGCGTCGAAGAACTCGCTGAACCAGTTCTCGGCGGCCGCGCGGTCGGCCTCGAGATCGAACCGCCGATACTCGCCGTCGGGCGTCTCGACCGCGAGCTCGCCGGTGTCGGGATCGAATTCGGTGTCGAGTTCGTGGACGCGATCGGTCCGTTTGCCGTTGACGACCTCTCCGTCGGCGTCGAACAGGGCGAACTCCCTGTCGTGAGCGATCGTCCCCCCCTCGAGTATCGCGGCCGTCTCGAGGTCGATGCCGTCGAGCCCCTTGATCGGATACGCCCGGAGTCGGCTGAGTCGTGCCATTGACGCTACCTACCGGTCGCCGGGGTATTAGTTTTCGTTCGAACGGAATCGGATCGGAACGACGGGTCGTCGATCGCCACCGCGCTCAATCGATCGTCACGACCGGCTCGCCGTCCTCGTCGAACTCGACGGTTATCCGGTGATCGGCGTACGTAAACCCGACGTTGCCACTCCGGAGACCGCCGGTTTCCGTGGTCGCGAAGATCGCCGTCAATGCATCGGGATCGACCGCTTCGAACAGCGGCGGTAGCTCCATCGGATCGATCCCCTCGAGCGCTGCTACCCCTGTAACGATCCGTTCTGACACCTCGTCGGTGTCGACCGCGAGGGTCTGTCCCATTGCTATCTACCGCCACACTACTCTATTAATAACTTTCGAAACGGTCGTGTCTTATGGATATCATAAGCGGTTATCGAGGGCCTGTATCGATGACGTGCGACGGCGCGGACGCCTATTCGGGCCGCTCGAGGGGGCGAGACGGCTGCGCAGAGCGGATCGAAAAGACGGTTCGGTAGCGGGCTGATTCAGGGAGTCGTCGGTGGCCCGTCCGGCGATACTTATTCGTCGTCCTCGACAGCGTCGCCGGTTTCGGTCTCGTTGCCGGCGCTCGTTCCATCACCGTCGCCGGCCGACTGGGGGAAGTATCCGCGTGCGTCGACGTCTAACCGTGCGAGGCTCGGTGCCGCGGCCTCGGGATCCTGCAGGAAGGTCCCGTACGCGAAGTTGGCGACGTAGAGCGTCGTCGCCGTCTCCTCGGTCGTGCCGAAGTGAACGTCAGCGGGGAAATCGAGCGGCGAACCGCTGACGACAGTCTGGATCGCTCCGTCGCTCGTCACGCGAGAAATTTTGTTCTGAGAGTTCACCGCGACGTACACGCTCCCGTCCTGATCGATCGTCATCCCGTCCGCACCGACCAGTGCCTGGTCCTGTACGATCTGCTCGAGTTGTCCGGCACTTCCGTCCTCGTTGACGGGGACCCGAATGACCGAGCCCGCGTTGAGGTTGTCGACGTAGACGCCGCCGTCCGGGTGGGCCGCCAGCCCGTCCGCGCCGACCGGCGTCTGGGCCTCCATACTCGGCTCCAGCAACGGATCCTCGACCCAGACCTCGGCCTGCCCGTCGGTCGTCACCCGCCAGATCGCGCCGGCCAGGTGATCGGAGACGAGCAACGCGTCCGACGTTGTCGGGTCCGGTATGATCCCGTTCGGCGTCGAGTCCTCGGGCGACAGCGCCGCGACCCGTTCGGACTCGCCGCTCTCCGGGTCGACGCGCCAGATACCGTGCGTCTCTGGCTGGCCGGACGCGTTTGCGACGTAGAGGACGCTGTCGAGAATCGTTACCCCGAGCAAGAGCCCCTGTTCGCCGGTTTCGATCGTCGCAACGGACGACTGGTTCCCCTGCGAGTCGATCGCCAGAATCTGGCCCGCCGGGCCCATACTCCCGTAGACCGTTCCTCCGTCGTCGATCGCGAGGTTCTCGGGCAGTGCCGGCGGTTCGAACTCGGTCACGATCTCGAGGCTCTTCGCTGCTCCAGCGTCCTGTCGCCCGAGGACGCCACTCGGAATTCCGGCGAGCGCGCCGGCCGCGGCGACCCCTCTCAGGAGCGAGCGTCTGGATGGGCGGCCTCGAGCATCGCGACCCCCTCCCCGGCGGTTTGTGCTATCGTTTGTCATAGTCGACGGCGGAGACACCATCCGAAATCGGGTAAAGGACGCAGATCGTTTCCCGCCAAATCGACCTGTTACCGATCGTTGCACGGTGACAAATTCGTGTTAGAAGTATTTCACGAGTGATTATCGCCGGCCAGGACGGTGACGGTGCAATTCGGGCCTGTACGGGCTCGATTGCCGGTGGAAGCGAGGTCCCGGTCGAGTGCGAACGGAGGCTACCGCTGCTTTATGATGCTCGGCGGGGTACGATTTCGCCGATGGACGTTCGGACGTTTCCGGTCCTGACCGACGAGGACGAGGCGCTCGTCGAACGGCTGTCGGTGGGGACCGGCGAGAACGCGGCCCGCGTCCTCGCGTATCTGCTGTGTCGACTGGGCGATCCCGATCTGGACGACGCGGCGACCCGGACGGCCGTCCACATCGGCGCGGGGGTGAGCAAGAACGCGGCGGCAGCGGCGCTCGACGAACTGGTCGCCGCGGAACTGATCGCCGAGACGACGGCGTCGACCGCCGACCCCGGTCGGCCGCCGAAAGCCTGGCACGCGGTCGCACCCCAGTCCGAAACCATCCGCCGGACGTACGCGCGCCACGCCGAGCGCCTGCTCGAGCAAGGCGAGCGCACCGCGGCGATCCTCGAGACGGGACCGTCCGAGTCCACAGCCACCGACGGCCGTGATTCGGCGAGCGAAGCGCACGCCGAACGGCCAAGCGCCGAGCGATCGGACCACGGGCGCGTCTCCGTCGCGCTCAACTGGCGTTCGAACGCGCTCCACCTCCCCCTGTTCGCCGCGCGGTCGGCCGACGAGAGCGACGTCTCGCTCACGTTCGACGAGTACGACGGGTCGCGCGCGGCCACGAACGCCGTCGCGTCGGGAGACTGTGACGTCGGCCTCGCCGGCGCGGCGACGATCCTTCGAGAACGAGCACGGGGCCAGCCGATCGTCCCGATCGCGGTCTGCTTCCAGCGCTCGATGGTCGTCCTCTACACGACGCGGGCGGCCTTCGGCGGCCCGTTCGAGCGACTCGAGCAACTGGAGGGCCGACGCGTCGGAATGCGGACGGGCACCGAAACGGAACTGCTCGGTCTGCTGCTCCTCGAGCAGGCCGGGATCCGCGAGAGCGTCAACCTCGTCGACGTCGGCGGTGAAGAACGATCGGCGCTGGAGACGGGGGAGGTCGACGCCGTAACGGGGATGGTCCCGGACCCGGATCGGCTCGACCTCGCCGAGCAGCACGTCGAGGTCGTCGCCGTCTCGGACGCGTACCCCGCGTACGGACCGGCATTGATCACGGCCGAGGAGACGCTTCGCCAGCGACGCCAGCGCGTCGCGTCGTTTCTCGTCGCGACGATGGCCGGCTGGGCGAACGCGGTTCGCGCGACGGAGGCGGCCGCGAGCGAGTTCGCGACCGAGACGGACGAGTCCCCCGACCAGATCGCGCGGACGTTCGAGGCGGCGGTCGATCGGTTCGGCGGCGACGCGGTCCGGCGGCGAGGATGGGGGTGGCACTCGCCGGACGACTGGCGGAACCTCCGTGATGCACTCGCACAGGGCGGGATCGTCGCCGACGGCTGACGCGCTTACCCCTCTCGGACGGACAGTTCCTCGCCGCCGCTCGGCTCGGTGAACTCGAGTTCGATCTCGAGTTCACGTTCGCGCTGCTGGGAGAACTCGATCTCGACCTCGACCGGGTCGCTGTAGTCGAAGGGAATCTCCCACTCGGAGGCGGAGATCGTGAACGACCCGCCCTCGAGTTGGTCGGCGAGATCGTGGAGGAAGGCCGCGGTTTCCTCGCTCGAGAGGTAGACCTCCTGCTCGAAGAACCCGCTCGTGATCGTCCGGCGGTCGCTGGTTCGATCGTCGGGAACGTTGACGCGGTCACCCATGCGTATCAGTGCCACACCGGTGCCGATAAAGCTGCGTTCACGGAACGCGATACGTCCGCCGATCGCCGAGCGTCCTGTTTCCGTGCCCGTCGGCGAAATTCGTCACTCCTGAGACGACCGTGGTGAAAATCGGCGAAACCCTTCTTGAGCCGGACCGCAAACCCGACCCTCATGAGCCTCATCGATGCCCTGGGAAACGGAACGCGGCTGGAAATTCTCAGGGAACTCTCGCGGGAGCCGATGTACGTGTCGGAACTCGCGGAGGCCGTCGGTATGGACGGCAAGACCGCCGTCCACCACCTCTCGACGCTCGAGGAGGAGGGGCTGGTCACCCATTACAGACGGGGAAACCGGAAGTACTACGAGCTCGATGCGGCGATCGAGTTGCGGATCGCCCCGCCACCGGAGCGGACGTTCGTGCTACAGGCCGACGACCTCGAGGAGTCGGACGACGGATAGGTCGGATCGACTCGCTGGCGACTCTCGAGTCGTCCGTGTGAACCGCCACGGGCGCGGTGGCCCGTGGCTTCCCGTGGGTTAGTCGGACACTCCCGCGACACCATCGGCGTGGTGGCCTGTAGCGGTGTCGTGGGTCACGGTCGGGGCGTCCACGGCCCCCGATGCCTGCCGTCGCACCGTCCGAACAACGGGAAGGCTGTTGAGAGCAGGCACATTCCAATCCTGATGCTTCTTGATGCCTTTCACGGCGATGTTGACGCTTGCACCACGGTCGCTATGGTCTTGATGCCCGCACGACTGACATTTGAACCGCTTCTCGTTGCGGTTCGCTCGCTCGGCGTGCCCGCACAGCGGACACCGCTGACTCGTCTTGTACGGGTCAATCCATCCAGTCGGGATACCCTCGAACGACGCCTTGTACGACGTATAGTATTGGAGGGCGCGGGTGGAGTTGGAAGTCCAGCGTCTTGACGAGAGCCGGTTCGTTGGTCATTCTTCGTCTTGTTCGGTGGGTTCTGAGGTGCGGACGACTTTCACGTCAGCTCCACGCCAGCGTTTGGGAACGGTGACGTGGGCGCTGTTCCCGAACGGCTTGACCTCGCCGTCGAGAACTTCTTCGCCGTCGATTTCAAAGCGGTTCGCCATACCGGGATATATCCTTTGGATATACTTAAGCGCGGTGGATTGTCGGGGATAGTGTCGGGCTTCACCCCCGCGCACGGTGGCGCGGGGCACTCGCCCTTGCTAACTAATGTAGAACTCGCCCACGACGTGCGTGTATAGATTTCCCATGAACGCCCCTCCCCAGCCTGTTAGCTATATGGCAGTGGTTATCATGCATCAGCCACATGGTTCGATCTCGCATCGGGACCGCCGTTCGCCGACCGTCTCGGCGTCTCCTCGTCGTGCTGTTCGTCGCGATGCTCGTCGTCTCGATTCTCACCGTGCCAGCCCTCGCTCAGGGTGACGGCGACGGTACTGTGGAGGGTGAAGCTGCCGAAAGCGAAGGCGGGCTCGAGGGACTCATCGAGGGCTTCGTCGAGGGCCAGGGGCTGGTGGGTGCGGTACTCGTCATCGTGTTGGGGGCTCTCATTCTCACGGTCTGTGTCGAGAAGTTAATCAGCTACCTCACCCGCGCAGCGTTCGGACTGAAAGTGTCGCTATTCGCGCTCGCGATCGTGTTCACGGGATTCGAGTTCGACGACACGGTGCTCGCACTCGTCCTGTCGGCCGGCGATTTAGAGGGTGCGGCTCTCGGGACGGCGCTCGGAACCGGACTGGCGATCATCGGGGTGACGCTCGCGCTCGCCGCGATCATCAGGCCGTTCCCGGTCGATTTGCCGACCGATTACGTCGTCCTGTTCGCGCTGGCGCCGCTTCTCCTGATCCCGTTTGCCCTCGCCGGAACGCTGACGCTCGTTCACGGCCTCCTGTTGTTCGGTTTCTTCGTCCTGTCGTTCGGCTACGTCATAGTTCGCGAATCCCAGCGCGAAACGCCGGTCTTCCGGAACACCGAACTCGGCGAAGAGATACAGGCCGATGGTGGGATGGCGGACGGCGGGATCGCAGTCCCGGCGTCGCTCTCCGAGATTCCCGAGGACCGCTTCGCCGACGGGCGCGCCGGGTGGCTCTGGCTCGGCCTCGCCGTCCTCGCGCTGGTCGGCATCGTCTTCGCGTCGATGCTACTCGAGGCGGGTTCGGAGGCCGTCGTCACCGGTTTCGGTATCGACGAGACCGTCTTCGGTGCGACCGTCCTCACGGTGATCCTCACCTTCGAGGACGTGATGCTCACGATCGAGCCGGTTCGACGCGGCGTCCCCGAAATCGGCGTCGGCAACGTCATCGGGAGCGTCCTCTTTTCGGTGACCGGCAACGTCGGCGTGATCATGCTCCTGAGCGATCTCACGGTCTCCCGGTCCGTGCTGGTGTTTCACCTCCCGTCTGTGATCGTCGTGACGGCGCTCGCTGCCTACTTCCTCTCTGAAGGGGAGTTAAAGCGGTGGCACGGCGTGGTGCTCGGGGGCTGTTACGTCGTCTATTGGGTCGTCGCGATCGTCGTCTTCGGCGGCGTCCCCATCGGCGGCTAACGCCCGCTCGACGTGACAACAGTCGGGAATTAAGTACGTTGCCGGGGTAGCTCGCGGACATGGTCGGTCCGAGTTCGCCGCTCGTGCTCGCCGGCGTGTTCCTCGTCGGCGTCGTGCTGGTGATCTGGTGCGTCGAAGTCTTCATCGAGGCGGTCGCCCAGAGCGCCGTCTCGCTCGGGATCTCGGGCTTCTTCCTCGCGGTCGTGCTGGCCGGGGTCGACCTCGAGAACGCGGTCCTCGGCGTGACCGCGGCAGTCGTCGATCTGCCGGGGCTCGCACTCGGCACCGTCTTCGGGGAGTCCCTGTTCGTCCTCACCGTCGCGGTCGGGCTCGCGGGACTCCTCGTGCCGTTCCGGATGGACGTTCCACGCGCGTACCTGCTCCTGCTCGTGCTCGCGCCCCTCCCGGCGTTGGCGCTCTCGGTGAGCGGGACGATCGACCTCCTCGAGGGCGTCGCCCTCGTCGTCCTGTTCGTCCCACTGCTGGGCTTCATTTTCTGGTACGAGCGCCGCACCGAAACCACGTATCTGCTCTCCGACGAGGTCCAGGAGGTCGTCGATCTCGAGGCCGAACCGGGTGCGGACCCGACCGCGGAGGCGACCGACGGCGGCGAGGGGGCAGGCCGGCCGGCGCGAGAGGGTGGTCCAGATCTCGACCTCGACCTCGATCTCGACGAGTTCGTCCCCTCGCTCGAGGGCCGAAGCGGCTACGTCACCCTCGGCGTCGCCGTGCTCGCGGCGGTCGGAATGACGATCGGCTCCGGCCTGACGGTGTACAGCGCCGAGGGGATCTTCGTTGCCTTCGGCATCTCGGGGCTCGCCTTCGGCGCGACGGTGCTGAGCTTCATCGCCTCGCTCGAGGAACTCGCCCTCACCGTCGAACCCGTCCGTCAGGGGCGACCGGAACTCGCCGTCGGAAACGTCGTCGGGAGCACGGTGTTCTACATGACGGCCAACGTCGGGCTCATCGCGTTGCTCCACCCCGTCGCCACCGGCGGCGACGTGCTGACGCTTCACTGGCCGTTCTTCGTCGGTAGTCTGCTCGTCGTCTCGATCCTGCTCGAGCGGGGGCGCGTCACGCGGATCGGCGGCGTCGTCCTGCTCGGCTGGTACATCGCCTACTGGGTCGCGAACTACCTGTAGCTCGGTCGCGAGTGGGTCTCGGCGAGACGAAGCGCCGCCGTCCACCGCCGGACTGCGTTCGATTCCCGGGAGGTGAGGACGGAGACGGTGGACGTGTGTGAGATATTATCTGCCGAAAAAGGGGGTTAGGAGACGATAAGTGCGTATTGGTCATGTGAAATTCTGATAAGTCGATCTTGAGCGGGGAACGATCGAGACGGTTTATTGCTCGATATCGGCACTATGCTACCCGGTACGCAGGGTGACTCGGATCGATATCCGGCGCGGCGTACCGAGAGATCATGACACGAAACGACGACGACAAATCGGCGATTTCGAGGCGAAACGTTCTCCGGTCGTCCGCGGCGCTTTCCGTTGCAGGGCTCGCGCTGCCGGGGGCGGCTCAAGAGGAGCCCCTCCCCAACGAGATCAGGATCGGCGGGCGGATCAGCGGCTGGATCGGTATGCAACCGGAGGCGATCGCGGAGGAACGGAATCCCACCCTCACCCTCGTACAGGGTGAAACCTATACGCTCACCTGGGAGAACCTCGATGGCGCGGGGCACAACTTCAACATCGAGAGCGAAGACGGCGACGAACAGTTCGTCTCCACGGAGATCGTCGCGGGAACCGGCACGACCCAGACGGTCGAGTTCACCGCTCAGGAAGGGATGGCAGAGTACTACTGCGGCCCGCACCCGGTCTCCATGCGCGGTGACATCGAGTTCGCCGAGGAGGGGGCCGACGGCGGGGCTACGGCCGAACAGCCCGGACAGTACATCGGCGAGGGGCCGACCGTCGGCCTCGAGACGGTCGCTCAAGACCCGCTGACAACGCCGACGAGCCTGACGGTGGCCGACGAGGACGCCGATCGACGGTTCATCACCGATCAGACGGGCCAGATCTACGTTCACGGCCCGGACGGGCTCCAGGAAGAGCCGTTCCTCGACGTCTCGGACCGCCTCGTCGAGTTCATGGATTTCGACGAGCGCGGCCTGCTCGGGCTCGCGTTCCATCCCGACTTTTCCGAAAACGGGCGGTTCTATATCCGATATAGTGCGCCGTTGCAGGACGACATGCCCGAGGACTACGATCACACGTTCGTCCTCGCGGAGTTCCAGACTGCGGGCGACGACAACGCGACCGCCGATCCCGAGTCGGAGCGCCGACTCCTCGAGCTGCCGGAGCCCCAGTTCAACCACAACTCCGGTGCGCTGGCCTTCGGTCCGGACGGCTACCTCCACGTCGGCACCGGCGACGGCGGCGCGGCCAACGACGTCGGCCTCGGCCACGTCTCGGATTGGTACGAAGACAACGAGGGCGGCAACGGTCAGGACACCGAGGAGAACCTCCTCGGCGGGATCCTGCGGATCGACGTTGATGGGGAGTCGGAGGGGCGACCGTACGGCGTCCCCGACGACAACCCGCTCGTCGATATGGAGGGCCAGCTCCCCGAATACTACGCCTGGGGCTTTCGCAACCCCTGGGGAATGTCGTTCACCTCGGGCGGCGAGCTCCTCGCCGCGGACGTCGGCCAGAATCTGATCGAGAGCGTCAACCACGTGCAGGCCGGCGGCAACTACAGCTGGAACGTCAAGGAAGGGACCTACTGCTTCAGCACGGAGTCGCCGAATACGCCACCGGACGAGTGTCCGGAGACCACCCCCGACGACGTTCGGGGCGGCGAGGAACTACTCGATCCGGTGCTCGAGTATCCCCACGAACTCGGGGTCATCCAGTCACCGACCGACGCCGCTGGAAACGGCGGCAACGGCGGAAACACCACTGCCAACGAGACCGATACCGGCGGTAACGCTACGGCCAATATGACCGAAGACGGCGGAAACGCCACCGCTAACACGACCGATGCCGGCGGAAATACCACCGGCAACGCGACCGAGAACGGTGGCGCTGGCGGCGAAACCGCGGCCGGCGGAACGCGCCAGGGCGGCGGCGTCGTCGGCGATCAGATCGGTGTCTCGATCATCGGCGGCTACCTCTACGAAGGCGGCCAGATCGGCGAACTCGAGGGCGCGTACGTCTTCGGCGACTGGAGCCTCGACGGCGAGAGTCCGGGTACCGTCTTTCTGGCTCGCCCGCCGGAGAACTGGCAGGACGCCGGTGGGGGCGGTCTCGAGGACATGTTCCTCGAGCCGCCGACGGAGGAAGACGGCGGCAACGAGACAGGTGGTAACGAGACCGCCGGCAACGAGACGGGCGGCGGTGGCGAGGGACTTCACCCGACCGGAGAGGGCAGAGTGAACGACGGCGGGGAGGAGGAATCCGCAGGCCTGTGGCCGATCGCCCAGATACAGCTCCAGGGCGAAGCCGCCCAGGACGGGAGACCGAACGGCTTCGTGTACGCCTTCGGCGAGGGTGCCGACGGCGAGATATACGTTCTCACCACGTCCACTGCGACGGTCGAAGGCGACGGCGCGGTCCACCGGCTCGTGCCCGCCGACGGCGAAGACGGAGCCGGTGGCGATATGGCAGGCGACGACGCTGGTGGGGGCAACGAGACCGCGGCCGGCAACGAAACGGACGGATAGCTCGACGACTCCCGTCCTCTCGAGTCGTCCCGTCCCGACGTACCGACCGCTGTTCGCGGCTTCCTGTTTTCGACGCGAAAAAACTCCGTCGGCGATCCGGTTCAGCGGCGTTACTCCTGCAGCGAGTAGACGGCGATCGTGTTGCCTTCTTCCTCGACCTGGTTGCCGCCGCCGCCGGTGATCGCGACGTACTGTTTCCCTTCGTTCGGGTCGTACCAGCTGATCGGTGCGCCGTCGACGCCGTGATTGCCGACCACGTTGGTCGATAGGCGTTCGCCCGACTCGGTGTCGAAGGCGTGGAGGTAGCCGCCGGGACCGCCGGCCAAGGTCACGCCCGTTGCGGTCGTCAGCGAGCCGCCCCACGGCGGCCCGACTCGCCAGCTGAACCAGTTCTGCCACTTCACCTCGCCGGTGAGCGGATCGATACCGGCGATCACGCCGGCGTTCTGGTTCCACTCCTCGACCGGTTCGTCGGCGAACTGCGTCCCTTCTTCCTCTTCTTCCTCCTCCTCTTCTTCTCCTTCGTCTCCCGCTTCCTCGTGGAGATCGCCGCCGTCCGTCTCGTTACCGGCAGTCTCGTTACCGGCAGTCTCGTTGCCGACGGTTTCGTTGCCGATGGTCTCGTTGCCCATGGCCGTTTCGTTACCGGCGGTCTCGTTGCCGACCTCGTCGCCCTCGCGCTGTTCGCCCTCTTCCACCTCTTCGCCGGTCACTTGCTCCTCTTCCTCCTCGACGTTGACCGGCTCCGTCCGGCGCACGGTGTCCATCCCGATGTAGATCTCGCCTGGCTGGTACTCCGTTTCGAACCAGGAGAACTTGATCGGGTAGTTGGTCCCCTTGACGACCAGCGTCTGCGTCTCGGGGTCGTACGCGCTCGGCTGGGGATTCGTGCCGCCGATGAGGTCCGGCATGATCCAGGGCGCGCTGTCGAGGTCGTCGTAGGGCGGGAGGTTGAACGTGTTGAGGTGCTGGACGAACTCGTCGCTGCGCTGTTCGAGTTGGCCGGTCTCCATGTCGACCGTGTACACCCAGCCGGTCTTGCCGGGCCAGGTCGCGAAGTTCTTCGTCTCGCCGTCGACCTCCGCCTCGAAAACGACCGGCGGGCTCGGCGAGTCGTAGTCCCACCAGTCGTGGGGCGAGTCCTGATGGTGCCACTGGTACTCGCCGTCCTCGGCGTTGACCGCGACTTTCCCGCAGGAGTAGGGGTTCCAGCCCGGCCGCACGGTGCCGTACCACGGCCCCGGGTTCGCCGACGGAATGACGACCGATCCCGAATCGGGCTCGAGCGCCCCCGACGCCCAGGCGGTCGCGCCGCCGTGTTGCCAGGACTCGCCGACCCACTCGTGGGGCGGCGTCATGTTGACGCGCCACTGCGGACTGCCGTCCTCGAGGCTGATGCCGTCGAAGAAGCCGCTGACGCCGAACTCGCCGCCGAAGCTGCCCTTCATCAGCATGCCGTTATAGATCAGCGGCGGGAACGAGGACGTGGTCCCGCGGGAGCGTTCCCACTTCAGTTCCTCGTGCATGAGGTCGTCGGCGACCTCGCCGCGGTAGGCAGCTGCGCCGTTGTAGTACCACTGCTCCTCGCCGGTGTAGCGGTCGATCGCGATGACGCCCAGATCGAGCGTGCTCTTGTAGACCGTGTCACCGAGGACCGCGGCCCCCCGCTCGGCCGGTGGTGTCGTGTCGGACGCGCCGACGAGAGGTCGATAGAAGTGTCGCCAGAGGATCTCGCCTGACCGGGCGTTGATCGCGTACAGCAGATCCGGCCCGACCGTGACGTACATGATCGGCGGATCGCCGTCGACGAGGATCGGCGACCCCTGGAAGTCGTTCGGATGGTCCGCGACCTCGAGTCGATACTCGGTCTCGAGATCGCCGACGTTCTCCGGCGTGATGACGTCGGCGGTCGTGTGGCGCTGGGACTGGTACGAACCGCCCATAATGAGCCAGTTCTCGGGGTTCTCGCCCGTTTCGGCGAGGTCCTGTTCGGTGACGTCTACTTCGGGGATCTGATCCGTGTCGCCCTGTCTGACGATCGATTCGCCCGGTTTTTCGTTCCACGGTGCGTCTTCCGGTAGTTCGATGAGGTGGGATTCGTAGGTCATTGCTGGTCACCCTCGTTAGTCGCTCGCCGGAGTCCTCGGCGCCCGCTTCTCGTCCGTGATCCGGACGACGTCGCCGATCAGGAACTCCTGGGCGATGATCATGAGCGCGGTGCTGGCGGTCGTCAGCGTCGTGAGATGGTCGTCGGCGATGTCGCCGGCCGCGAGGTCGCGCGCGGCCGACGCCAGCAGGTAGTACCCGCCGAGCATCGACTTGACGTCCCAGAGCCCGCGGTCGATCATCTCGCCGGTGATCAGCGGTTCGCGCTGCCAGAGGAAGTGATCGAGCCCATCGATCCACAGCAGTGACCCTTCGGCCGCCCGCTGGTGCAGCGGCGCGACGTACTCGTGGACGACGCCGTCGTCGACAGCGTCCGCCGGCGGATAGGCCGGCGTCTTCATCCACCACGAGAGTTGCTCGCGCGCGTTGACGATGTTCACCACCAGCGCCGTCTGTTCCTGCTCGGAGAACCCGACCTCCGACAGCGTCGCCGGCAAGGCGTTGATGTGCAACAGCTGTCGCGTCGTCTGCTCGATGTGGTCGGCCGTGAACGCCGGCAGGTTCGCCTCAGCACTCGCGAAGAAACCCACCTCCGACAGGTGATCGTTGATCGCCCACGCCGCCGTCGTCAGTTCCTGGTAGGCCGACGCGTCCTGTTCGGGCACACCCATCGCCTCGAGCTCCGAGAGCATTCCGAAGCTCCCCTCGAGCGCCGCCAACTGCTCGGTTAGCAGCGCCTCGTCGAGCGTCCCGGTCAAGCCCTCCTGGACCGCCTGCCCCATTTCGGCGAGGCCCTCGGTCGCGCCGCTCGAGACCTCCGTCCGGAGATCGTCGAGCGTTGCACCGGCGACGGCACCGCCGGCGACGACGCCGAGCGCCTTCAGGAACTCGCGACGGTTCTCGTCGCTGACCTCCCCGTAACTGTATCGTTCTTCTGGGTTGATACCGTATGCCATGACACTTGTTGGCCAACAACATTATCGCCATTAGCAGTTCCCACAGTTGCAGTGTTTAGCGCGTATTTCTTCGTCAGCTCGATCCCGCCCGACCAATCAATACTAGGTGTAGAATGTGGTGCGAATGCATAATATCTAGTTAGAACAGCTCTCGATCGTTCAACAGAACGTTTCGATCGAATTCGCCGCCCTGTGTCGTTCCGCGGGTTTACCGGCCGGAAGTCAGTTATCGGTCTTCGACGCAGCGAAGAGCGTCTGATCGTCTGGTTCCGAACGACCGAATGCCGTTCGACCACAGCGCGACGTTCAAAGAGACGGTGTGTGCCACTCGAGGAGAGGCCCTCGAACGGCCGACTGCGATGGAGCGCGGTTCGCTCCTCGTGAGACTCGTCCGGACGACCGCTTCGGACGCGCGACAGCGGCAAGTTCTGGGCACGCACTATGGATACCGTCGTGGAGGAGGCGATCCGCCCGGAGCCGCGGCCCTGCGGGTCGGGTGCCTAATCAGAACTTGGAGCGCCGATCGATTCGCTGAGTGGCTTTAGCCGTCGATTTGTCTCGCGGAACGGTGACGGAATTTCATCGGCTCTCGTACCGATGTCACGGACGCGGTGCCGCAGACTGAATGCTGAGCGAGGAGGGAGCACGATTCAACGTCAGCGACGAACGAAAATACCACCGAGGAATCGTCCGACGAAACGAGAGGCGACTCGCTCGGTTTCGAGCGGCGACCGCTACTGAAGGCACTCGGGGCCAGCGCCGCGCTCTCGCTAGGAAACGGCACCGTCGGAGCGTCCGGCGACGGGGCCGGAACGGAAGACGGCGGCCATGAAGGGGACGGAACTACCGGCCGATCCCTCGGCCGGCTGTACGGATACGCGACGCCGGACGCCGACGCGGACCCGTCGAGTCTCGAACCGGAGAGAACTCCGCTATCGACCCGGCTAGCGGGGCCCGGTCACGGCGATCGTCGCGGCCGGAGGCGTCCGGTCAGCGGGGACGGCCGCGGAGACACCGACTCCCACAGTAATTGTCGAGCGGACACGAGCGTTCGTCGCGGGGTAGTAACGGCTTCGCCGAACGCGACCGAGGTGAGACGAACATGGCACTACTCGAAACGCAACTCGACGCCGTCGACGGCGTCCATCGGTGTGGCAGCGACCGCGTCAACTGGTATCTCGTCGAGGGGAACGACGGCCTGACCGTCGTCGATACGGGTTTTCCAACCCACTGGAGCCAGCTGCTCGAGCGCCTCGATTCGATGGGACGCGACGTGACGGCTATCGACGCCTGCATCCTGACTCACGCCCATCCCGACCATATCGGGTTCGCAGAGCGGTTACGGGAGGCGGGCGTCCCGGTCTGGCTCCACGAGGCGGACGTCCAGCGAGCGCGCGACGGCGGCGACCCGCCGCTCGGCGAATTCGCGAAGCACCTCTGGCGGCCGGCGGTCGCGCGGTATCTCGTCGAGGTCGTCCGATCGGACGGGACTGCCGTCCCGCCGGTTACGGGAGTCGAAACGTTCTCCGACGGCGACGAACTGGACGTCCCCGGACAGCCGCGGGTCGTACACGTCCCCGGTCACACCGAGGGCGAAGCGGCGTTCTGGCTGCCCGATCGCGACGTTCTCCTCTGTGGCGACGCCCTCGCCACGGTCGACTTCGAGACGTGGCGCGGCCGTTCACCACGACTCCTGCCAGCGTGGCTGAATCGCGACCATCAGCAAGCGCGGCGTTCGCTCTCGAGACTCGAGTCGCTCGGCGAGGTTGCCCTGTTGCCGGGCCACGGTAACCCGTGGACCGGACGGATGGCCGATGTCGTCGAAAATGCCGTCTGATCGCGGGCGAACTGTTTTCGGCGGTCGCCCTTTTCTCGGTGCTCGGTCGGCCACAAAACCGGAATCGACTGCGCTACCGCTGGCACTCGGATGGATACGACAGAAATGCTCCGTCTGGGATTTGAACCCAGGTCATCGGCTCGAAAGGCCGAAATGATTGGCCGGACTACACCAACGGAGCGTTCACTGCGTTTACGCTCCAGGCCTCGACGGACACCGTCCGTCTCGCCAACGGGAGCGTATCTCGCAACTGCACCTTGCCGAGGGCTAATGAAAAACGTTCCGTTCCGCGGCAGCAGTGCCACGATATCACGCACGCTGACCGGTTATTTCACCGACAGCAACGGGAATCGACGCCTCGAGAACGCCGCTACCCAACCGTTCACTCCCCGGACCGCCGAAGCGATTCGCCATCGAACGCCATCTCGAGTTCCCCCTCGAGCCCCAGCAGATCCACGAACGTCGGCGTCACGTCGGTCGCGTCGACCGGCCCGTCGCCCTCGAGGCTGGGTGCTGCCGGGCCGCCGAGGCCGAAACAGCCGAAGGCCGACTCGTCGACGCGGCCGTGGGAGCCGCTGACCTTCGAGGGGTCGAGCGAGACGAGGCCCTGGTCGCCGAAGAACAGTTCGCAGGGATCGAAGCCGGGCTTGGCGTGAATGTCCATCTCGTCCGCGTACGGCGGCGCATCCCCGCGGTCGTCCCACCAGTAGTACTGGAACCAGGCGTCGGGCTCCGCGACGAGGACGAGGTCGCCCGCGTTCGGGTGATCGATGCCGTACTCGGCCTTCCCCGCCTCGTCGAGCACGTCGTCGATCTCCTCGAGCCCCGCGAGCCCGTCGCGGGCGGCGTCGAGCGATCGCTCGTCGGCGTAGACGTGTGCGATCTGGTGGTCGACCATCGCGAACGCGTCCGAGCCGGCGATGTCGGCGTCGCCGTCGGCGTCGGTCTCGAGCAGGCCGGCCTCGCGGAGTGCGCGGTTCGGAAAGACCGGCCGATCCACCTCGTGAAAGCCGTACTCGCTGACGAGGGCCAGCAGCGTCTCGTCCCAGCGGTCGGTCCCGGAGAGGTGAGCGAGGAACTCGGAGAGCAGGTCGTCGACGACCGCCAGTTCCTCGTCGAAAGCGTCGCTGTCGGGGCCGTCACTCTGGCCGACGTAATCGAGGTGCGGGACGTAGATCCAGAGCAAGTCGGGATCGAACCGGTCGATCGCCTCGCGGGCGGCCGCGAGAATCCAGCGGCTTCCCGCTTCGTTCGCGCCGGGCCCCCAGTAGTTGTGCAGCGGGAAGTGTCCCAGTTCCTCGTAGAGGTCGTCGTAGAAGCCGTCGGGGTTCGTCCAGCAGTTCATCTCGATCAGATCGTTGTTCTCGTCCTCGATCGGCGAGGGGGTGACCGCCACGTCGGCGCTGGTCCCGATCAGGTGCTGGAAGTTCAACACGCCGGTGGTCACTCCCGCGTCGTCGCTGGCGGTCTCCCAGACGCGGTCGCGGCCGTCGCGGTCGCGCTCCCAGAACTCGGCGGTTTGACGTTCGCGGTCGTACTCGCCGCTCGAGACGTCGCCGTGAGCCGACGGTCCCTGTCCCGTCGCTAGCGTCGTCTGGGCCGGGACCGTCACGGCGGGGAACGGCGGCCGGAGGTCGGTCAGGGAGGCGGTCGGAAAGTGCGACGCGAGCGTCGGGGTCCGCTCTGCGTCGATGTGTTCTGGCTGGAGGCCGACGACGTCGAGGACGATCGTTCGGCCGGGGTCGGTCGACTCGGAAATCGTGGGTTCGCTCATTGGTTTGCGGGGGCGCGTGGAAGCAGACGTCGGCGTCAGCGATGCTGCTCGGCGTAGTCGTACAGTCGATTCAGTTGCAGGGAGAGGTCGTGCTCGTCGACCCCGAGCGGGGCCTTGAAGAACGAGGCGAGGTGTGGCTGGAGCCCGCCGTCGCCGCGCTCGTCGGCGTGGGCGATCAGTCGCACGAGATCGAGGACCAGCGGCGCGGCCAGCGCTGAATCCGACCCCTCCCAGGTGAACTGCATCTTCATCTCGGTCTCGAGGAACCCCTCGAAGTGGATGTAGTCCCAGGCGGTCTTCCAGTCGGCCAGCGACGGGGTGTAGTCGATCCGGACCCGGTTGTGACCGATCTCTGGAAGGATCGAGTCGAGCACGTCGCCCTTGCTCGCGAGTTTGCCCGCGGCGTTCGCCTCGTCCTCGAGGACGAGACCGTCCTTGTTGCCGAGGATGTTGTGACCCTCCCAGCTCATGACGCGCAGGTTGCGACCGGCGAACATCGGTGCGAGCGCGGACTTGACGAGTGTCTCGCCGGTCTTGGCGTCGCGGCCCATATGCGGAACGCCGTTGTCGGCCGCGAGTTCGCGGATCCCGCCGAGGGCGTTTGCCGTGCTCGGCGTGAAGTTGACGAACGGGTGGCCGGCGTCGATGGCGGTGTAGGCGTACAGCACGCTCGCGGGCAGGTCGCGGTCGTCCTCGTCGATCGCGCGGTCGAGGGCCTCTCGGCTCTCGTACCGTTCCGGCTCTGCGAGTTCGGGCTCGGTCGAGGCGACGTTGACGACTACCAGTCGCTCGAGGTCGTGACGGTCGCGGAACGTCTCGTAGTCGTCCCGGATCTGGTCGACGACGTCACGGACGGCGAGGCGCTCGTCGAGGTGCACGCTCTCCTCGGAGACAGCGGCACCGCAGTTGACGGCCGTGCCGACCTCGATCCGCTCGTCGATGGCGACCAGATCGTCCCGGACCGCTGCGAGCGTCTCCTCGTCGGGGACGCCGTTGCGGTCGCGCTGGCGCTCGGCCTGAGCAACGAGCGGTTCGGGTTCGATGTCGTGGCCGCCGAAGACGAGTCCGTCGACCGGCGGCAGGTCGAGGCTCGAGACCGGCTCGCGTTCGGTGACCATGCCGGTCGTGTCGCTCGCTCCCTGTGCGATGGCGCGGGCACCGACGATCGACATCGTCGCGACGTTCCCGCGCGCACCCACTAACCAGACACCGGTCCGCTCGTCGGACGCGGGTTCAGTCCCCTGAGTCATCGGGAATCGGTCCTTCGCGTTGTGGGGTCGCGGTGTCCTGCCAACGTGCGTCGCCCTCGCTGCCGGCGTGGCTGGTGGCACGTGGACACACCACTGCCGTCACTCGTTCGCTGGAGTGCATCTCACGGATGTCGAGACCGGACGACTTTCGTTATGGCTTCCGTAGCGGGAGTAATACGGTTTTGCGCCGTTGTGACCCCGTATTCTACCGCCCGATCCGGTCGGGCTACCAGTATCAACCTCGGATTTGCCCATCGAACGACCAGTAGCACCAAACCGTTTCGTCGTCGGACTGCCGGTATGCGGATTATCGATCCTCACATGCACATGGTATCGCGCTCGGCCGAGGACTACCGGCGAGCGCGACGAGCGGGCGTCGAGTGCTGCATCGAGCCCGCGTTCTGGAGCGGACAGGACAAACGCAACGCGGGGTCGTTCTTCGACTACTTCGAGCAGATTATCGAGCACGAGACCGATCGTGCCGATCGGGCCGCGAACGTAGACCACTACGTGACGATCGGCCTCGAGCCAAAGGAGGCCAACTACCGCGAGATGGCCGAGGAGGTCGTCGACCGGATCCCGGAGTACCTAGACCGCGATCCCGTCGTCGGCGTCGGCGAGATCGGGTTCGACCAGGTCACCGACGACGAGGAGTGGGCCTTCCGCCGACAGCTCGAGATCGCCGAGGACCGCGAGCTTCCGGTCATCATCCACACGCCCCACACCGACAAGCCGTCGGGTACCGAGCGCATCGTCGAGATCATCGAGGAGATGGGCGTCACGCAGGACCGGATCATCATCGACCACAACACCGAGAACACGATCGATATCTCGACGCGAACCGACTGCTGGATCGGCTTCACCCTCTATCCCGGCAAGATCGAGGCCGCGTCGGCGATCGACCTCCTGGAGGAGTACGGCACCGACAACATGATCTTCAACAGCGCGGCGGACTGGGACCCCTCGGATCCGCTCGCGGTACCGAAAGCGCGCGACCGGATGATCGACCGGGGCTGGGACCGCGAGGAGGTCCGGAAAGTCGTCTTCGAGAACCCCTACGAGTTCTTCGACCAGTCGCCGAACTTCGACTACGAGGTCTGAGATGCAGTTCGGCTTCTCCACCAACGCCTTTCGCGAGTACCAACTCGAGGACGCCATCGAGGCGATCGCCGACGCCGGCTACGACGGCGTCGAACTGCTGTTCGACGAGCCCCACCTCTACCCGCCGAACGCGACCGGCGAGGAGCGCGACCGCGTCGAAGACGTCCTCGAGCGACACGATATCGCGGTCAGCAACGGCAACGCCTTCATGCTGACCGCGATCGAGGACTTCCACCACCCCTCGTACGTCGAACCGGACGAGGATTACCGACAGCAGCGCATCGACTACACCCTCGCGGCGCTCGAGACAGCAGCCGATCTCGGCCTGCCCTACATCTCGATCGAACCCGGCGGGCCGATCCCCGAGGGGAAATCGCGCGAGTGGGCGATGGACGCCTTCGTCGACAGCCTCGAGCAGGTGATCCCCACTGCCGAGGACGTCGGCGTCGACCTCCTCGTCGAGCCCGAGCCCGACCTGCTGATCGAGACGAGCGACCAGTTCCTCGCGCTGCTCGAGCGCGTCGACTCTGATCGCGTGAAGTGCAACTTCGACGCCGGCCACTTCTACTGCGTCGGCGAGAGCCCCGCGGAACTGGTCGGGACGCTCTGGAAGCATACGAGCCACTATCACCTCGAGGACATCCCTGCCGATCGGACCCACGAACACACGCAACTGGGCGACGGGGCGATGGACATCGACGCCTTCCTCGGCGAACTCGCGGATCGGGGCTACGACGGCTTCGTCACCGTCGAACTCTACCCCTACGAGGAGACGCCGATCGAAACCGCGAACGGAGCGATGGAATTCCTCGAGGAACGCGGGTGGGCGTAGGGTGGCCGGCGGCACGTCGTCGGATCGCGGCGAAACAGCGGACGCGGCTACCGCCGGGTCGGCGTCTGGACTGAGGACGATGGCCGGCGCGTACGCCGAACTGGTCCGCGTCCCAAACCTCTTTACCGCGCCGCCGGACGTGATCCTCGGAGCCGCGCTGGCGGCCGCCGCGGGTATCGGTGCCGAGCCGTCGCCTCTCCGCGTTGGCGGCCTGGCGGCCGCCTCCACCCTCCTCTACGCCGGCGGCACGACGCTCAACGACGCCTTCGACGCGCCGATCGACGCTCGAGAGCGTCCCGATCGGCCGATTCCCTCCGGCCGGGTCTCCCGGCGCGCGGCGTTCGAGCTCGGAGCCGCGTTCTTGCTCGTCCCCGTCGGGGTCGCATTCGTCGTCGCGGGCCGCCCCGCGGCCGTGGCTGCCGGGCTGGTCGCCGCCGCGATCGTCGCTTACGACGGCCTCCTGAAGGGATCGGCCGCGGGTTTCCTCGCGATGGGCGCAACGCGGGGCCTGAACGTCGTTCTCGGGACGACCGCGGCCGGGAGCGTCGTACTCGAGTCGCCGATTCGGATACTTCCCGTTCCGGCCGTCGTCACCGGCTACATCGCCGCGGTCACGTTCATGGCGGCTCGAGAGACCGAGGGCGGGAGCCGGGGTGCCGTCGCGGTCGCCGCTGGCGGTGCGATCGCGGCTGTCCTCGCCGTCGGCTGGTCTCTCGTGGGCGGTGAGCCGTCGGGGCTCGAGGCGGTACTCGCGATCGCGTTCGTCGCTGCGTTCGGCTGGTGGGTCGGGCGACCCCTGCGAGCGGCGTACGCCGATCCCGTTCCGAGCACCGTCGGGCCGGCGGTCGGCGCGTGCGTTCTGGGGCTCGTCTTGCTCGATGCGGCGTTCGCCTCGGTGGTCGGGGTCGGCTGGGGAGTGGCTGCCGGCGTTTTCCTCGTTCCGGCGGTAGGTCTCTCACGCGCGTTCGACGTGACGTGATTCCGCCGGTGAGGAGATCGCTCCGTCAGATCGGCTCCGTCTGTCGCGGCGCGGGCGCGTATCGAGATCGCGGTGTGACGCGTGCGTCGAGAGACGATCGATGAGCGTGCCCCTGCCCGCATGGCAACTGGGTTTTCCACGTCCTCCCCAGCCGATTCGGTCGTCGCGACGCTCCTCCCTCATCCACTGGAAGACGCCTCGCATCTTCCATGCAGTCGCTCGTTTCACTCGCGACGGCCTCGCACACGGTCGGACCGCAGCTCACACGTCGGTTCGCCGCGGTCCAGTGGCACCACAGTAGCGGTTACCTCGTTGGCGTTACCTGTGGCCCCCGCCCACTGGTCGACGTTTTCGGTCGCCGTCGAGCGTGACGGGCAAACGAATTAGTTACGCTCCGGTGTACGGGGCACAGATCGATGGTCGACCTCGCTTTCTCGACGAACGCCTACACCGAATACGGCCTGCCGGAGGCGGTGTACCGGATCGCCGACCACGGCTACGCCGGCGTCGAACTGCTCGGCGACGACCCCCACGCCTACTTCCCCGAGTTCGGCGACGACGAGCGCGACGCCGTGCTCGAGGCCATCGCCGACACCGACCTCGCCGTCTCCAATATCAACGCCAACACGGCGATGGGCTATTACGACGACGCGCCGCCCTCGGCCTTCTTCGAGCCGAGCGTGATCCGCGCGGACGACGCGGCCCGCGAGTGGCGGGTCGACTACACCAAGCGGGCGATTGACCTCGCCGAGACGGTCGACTCGCCGGCGGTCTGTCTGGCGACCGGCCGCCCGCTACCGGGGACGCCGCCCGAGGCAGCCCACGGGTACCTCCGCGAGTCGCTGCACGAAATCCTCGACTACGCCGAGCCCCGCGGGGTCGACGTGGGCATCGAGTTCGAGCCCGAACTGCTGGTCGAGAACACCGACGAGACCCTCGCGTTGATCGACGACATAGGCCGCGATTCGCTGGGGGTCAACCTCGACGTGGGTCACGCGGCGGTCTACGGCGAGGACGTCGCGGAGAGCGTCCGCCGCTGTGCGGGCTCGATCACGGGCGTCCACGTCGAGGACATCGTCGGCGGCCGGCGGGGGAAACACTATCACCGGATCCCCGGCGAGGGCGACCTCGAGTTCGAGCCGATCTTCGACGCCCTCGAGGAGATCGGCTACGACGGGTTCGCGACGCTTGAACTCTACACCTACCCCGACGAACCCGATCGCGCAGCGCGGGAGGCGTACGACGCGCTCGAAGCGTACGTGTAAACGCGCGAGCCGTACGCGTAGCTCCGCGAACTAACCCTCGCGCTCACCGGCTTCTCAACGCTTTTGATCCCCGGTGCCCATTCCACCGAGCATGAAATACGTCCGCTTCCGCGATCCGGCCGGCGCGGTCCGCCGCGGCGAGTACCACGACGGCACCGTCCAGTTCGCCGACGAGCGCTACGACCTCGAGAGCGACGAGATCGACGTGCTACCGCCGTCGGAACCGTCGAAGATCGTCTGCATCGGCAAGAACTACGCCGACCACGCGGCGGAACTCGACTCGGAGGTCCCCGACCGACCGATGCTCTTCCTGAAGCCGCCGAACACGCTGGCGGCTCACGGTGACACCGTCACCCTCCCTGCGGGTAAGGAGCGGATCGACCACGAGGCGGAACTCGGCGTCGTCATCGGCGAACAGTGTCGCCACGTCTCCGAGGACGACGCGATGGACGTGATCGCCGGCTTCACCTGCGTCAACGACCTCTCGAACCGCGACGACCAGCGCCAGGAACAGAACTGGATCCGCGGGAAGGCCTTCGACGGCGCTGCACCGATAGGTCCGGTCGTGGCGACCCCCGACGAAGTCCCGGCCGACGCGTCCGTCCAGACCCGCGTCAACGGCGAGACGAAACAGGACGGCTCCCGCGAGCAACTCATTTTCTCGATCCCGGAACTCATCGCCGAGATTACGACCTACCTCACCCTCGAGCCGGGCGACGTGATCGCGACCGGCACGCCGGAGGGCGTCGGCCCCCTCTCGGACGGCGACGAGATCGAGATCGAAGTCGAAGGCGTGGGCACGCTCGAGCACTCGGTTCGGATTCCCTGATCGGCGCGTGGTTTGCGGCGCCGTTTCGACCGCCGCACGGACACGGCGGTCGCGGATCGAACGCTTTTCCGCCCCCTCGGCGAACGAGACTTCATGACCGTCACCTTCGACGCGCTGACCATCGACTGGTTCGGCCTCGCGACCGTCCGACTCGAGGGGCAGCTGGGCGCGGTCGTCTACATCGACCCCGGTCCCGAAGCGTACGGTATCCTGGACGGATACGAGGCTCGCGACGGCGATCTGGTACTCGTCAGTCACGACCACCACTACGACCCGGATTCGATCCGACGGGTGGCTCACGAGGACGCGCTGGTCGTCGTCCACGAGTCGATCGACGCGGCCGAAATCGACCGAGTCGACGCGGCCCCCGAAGACCTGCCGTTCGAGGTCGAACGCGTCGGGGCGGACGAGTCGTTCGTCCTCGGGCCGCTCGATCTGTTCACGACGCCGGCGTACAACGACCCCGACGGTCCACACATCGACGAGAGCGGCGATCCCTTCCATCCCGAGGGGCAGGGCTGTGGCTTCGGCGTCACGATCGATGGAATCACCGCGTTCTGGCCCGGCGATACCGACGTGCTGCCGATGCACGACGACGTTCCCGTCGACTGTTTCCTTCCGCCGATCGGCGGCACGTTCACCATGGATCGCCACGAGGCGGCGGCGCTGGCTGCGCGGCTCGAGCCGGATCTCGTCCTCCCAGTCCACTACGGTACGTTCGAGTCGATCGAGGTCGACGCGGATACGTTCGTCGTCGACGTCGCTCACCGAAACGTGCCGGTCGTCCTCGACGAGTAACGCTGGCTCACCTCGCTCGTCGACCGTCCTCAGACGCCGACGCGGGTCCAGGCGAACGCCCCGAGTGCGACGAGTATCAGGACGCCGAACGCGACCCACGGGAGGAGCCCGCCCGCTGCGAACGGCCCGAGAATGTTGACGAGGCCGGTCGCCTGCATCAGCCCCAGCGCGAGTATGAGGACGGCGATGATAGAAATCAGGCCGACTGCGACCCCCTCTTTCATCATCCACGCCGTCTCGTCGGCCTCCTGCGCTCCGGAGGTCGTCGGCTCGTCGATCGCCTCCTCGTCCGGCTCGCTGTGCATCGGCCGTTTCTCGTCAGTATCGTCAGCCATGTCACCGATCTAGCCGGAGGGAATCGGCGCAGACGGGAACCGGTTCTACCTGCAGACACAGGGCGAGGGGGAGATCGGTCGACGCGCCAGCAGCCGACGCCCTCAGGCCACTCGACGGATACCTGCTCCGTTGTTATCACTGAGAAAACATCCCTCCCGGTCTGCTTTCTGATCCGGGATTCGGGCAGTATAAGTGCGCGGTGGGGAATTCATCGATATCGATGATGTGCACTGTTATAACATGGTTGTCAATACCGTGGCCCACGCCGTTTGCCGGGCCGGTAGCGACGCGATCCGTCGGTGATGCCGATGGGTGGTGAACAGACGGAGATCACCGAACCGGACCTCGAGTACCCCGAGCGGGACTGGCGGGGCTTCTTCAGGGAGCACTTCGGGCCGTCGATGCTGTGGGCGCTGATCAGCATCGGCGGGAGCCACATCGTGCTGGCACCGACCCTCGGCGGGACCTTCGGGCTCGTCGCAATCTGGATGTTCGGGCTCATCTACGCCGCGAAGTACGGGGCGTGGGAGCTGGGGATCCGGTACAACTACGGCGCCGGCGCCAACCCGATCGAGGCGTACGACCAGCTCCCCGGCCCGAAGAACTGGGCGCTGTGGGTGACGGTCCTCGTGTTCACGGGAATGTACACGGTCATCACCGCTAGCGTCGGTATGAGTACCGCGGCGTTCGTCGCCGCGCTGACCCCCGGCTGGTTTACCGCGACCATGGCGTACGTCGCGTTCGTCGGCGGCGCGGGGCTGCTCGTCGTCGTCTCGCGCTACAGCCTGCTCGAGAAGATTCTGATTGGCTTCACCGTCGCGCTGGGCGTGCTCGTCGTCCTCGGTGTGATCGTCGGCCCGCCGTCGGGCGACGTCGTCACCGGGACGCTGTTCGCGGTGCCTGACCTGACCGGACCCGCGTTTCTGGCTCTGTTCGCCGCGGCCGCCGGCTTCGCCCCGACCGGTTTCAGCACGAGCATCCTGATCGGCAGCTGGAGCATGGCGAAAGGCGAGGGTGCGAGCGAACTCGAGGAGCGGGGGCTCGATCCGGACGACCCGAAACACCACGACTACATCCGCGCGTGGATCCGGACCGGCCGCCGCGACTTCAACATCGGCTACGTCTTCAGCTTCCTGCTGATCGTCGCGATGGTGGTGCTCGCCTCGAACGTGCTCTATCCGAACCCGCCGACGGACGCGAACCTCGCCTTCGCGATCGGGAACATCCTGAGCGCGTCGTTCGGCGACTGGTCGTACTACGCCATGCTGCTCGGCGGATTCGCAGCGCTGTACTCGACGGTCATCACGCTGCTCGACGGTGCAGCGCGCGCTACCGGCGATATTCTCCCGATGGCGCTCGAGAACGAAGACATCGACAGCGAGCGAGTACGGAAACTGGTCGTCCTCGGCGTCGTCGCGGTCAGCAGCGCGATGGTCGTCGCGCTCGGTGAGGTACCGGTGACGCTGTTGCTCTACGTCGCCGCGGTGCTCGCGGTCACCGAGATCTTCTTCTATCCGGCCAACTGGTACGTCGTCGAGAAGAACCTGCCCGAGCCGTTCCGCCCGTCGCGGGCCTGGCACGCCTACTACGTCGTCAGCCTCGCCCTCGTACTGCTGTTCGGGGCGATGGGGGCGGCCGTCCGGCTCGGTATAATCGGCTAACCAGCCGGTTCGGTCCGAACCCATTCGGGCATTCGCGACCGTGGCGGTTCCGACGGCCGACTCGTGGCGTTCGATCTGCGGACGGCCGTCTCGTTGGCCGTGAGCAGTCTGCGAAAATTCGACTCGAGGCGGGAATCGATTCGCCGACCTACAGAACGCCCATCTCATCCAGCCGCTCGGGAAGATAGGTGTCAGTTACGAAGTCGAGACCGTGGGACGCCAGCGATTGCTGTTCGGATTTCTTCTCGATGTCGAGTTGCAACTCGATCTGTTCCTCCCAGTAGTCGGTCTGGAACCGCGGGTCCTCGAGTTCGCTCTCGAGAGCGTTGATGTCGGAGTCCGAGAGGGGGTCGGTCGGCAGTTCGTACTCGACGATGTCGGCGGGCTGGATGCCGATGAACTGCGCGTCGGGGGTGGCGAGGTACTCCGAGAGGTGGGCGGACTTGATCGAGCCGTAGGCGACGGAGCCGTAGATGCGGTACGACCACGGGTCGCCGTCGGTAAAGACGGTCACCGGGAGGTCGAGTTCGTCGTGCAGGCGCTTGGTGATCCGGCGGGTCGCCCGCGCGGGCTGTCCCTTGAGGTGGATGATCAGGGCGTTGTACTCGTCGTCGAAGCCGTTCTCGACCAGTCGATCGCGCATCCCGCCGGTCTCCACCGCGAGGATGAAGTCGGCGTCGCAGTCGAGGAAGTCGATCGTGTCGGGGTTGTTCGGGATCTGGTAGCCGCCCTCGCCGACGTCCTCCTGACAGTGGATCTCGCGCTCGCCGCGGCGGGTCTGTTCTCGCAGGTGCAGCGGCCCCATGATCGTCGCGCCGGACTCCTCCGGGCGCATGTGGAAGTCCTCGCGAGTGACTCCCGAGACGATCTCCAGGTCCTCGACCATGCTGTTCGACTCGTCCTGATCGTTGAACTGCGCCTCGTCGTTGTCCCAGCTTTCCGAGAGATAGTAGAGTTCACGCAGGGTCGACGAGCGGTCCTCCTCGAGCTGGTCGGCGAGGAAATCGATGGTGTAGACCGCCTTCAGGAGCTTGCGCGCCCCGCGCACGGAGTTGGCCGACCGGGTCGATTCGCGGTCGCCGTAGACCCAGACCTCCTTGTCCTCGTCGTACTCGATGTTGTTCTTCGTCCGCGTCGGGACGGACATGTGGGGGATCTCGCCCAGTTCGAACTGGTCGTAGAACTGCGCCGCGAGATCGATCAACTGCTCTCTGGCCTGCTGGTTGTCGTCTGCGCTCATTGGTCAGTTACGGTTAGTTTCTCGCTTTCGACGCCTTTGACGTCCAGATCGAACGTCGCGTCGTCCGGTACCTCGTACTCGAGCGTGGCGTCGTCCTGACTGGAGATTTCGGGCTCCCACTTGACGAACCACTCTCCGTCCATCTCGACGACGGTCGCGCCGTCCGAGAGGCTCGTCGGCTCGGCCGAGACGATGTCGGTGATCTCGAGGGACTCGTTCGTACTCGAGTTGTTCTCGACGACGACGGAGACGGCCGTGCCGTCGCCGTTTTCCTCGACCCGACGCTCGACGAGAACGTTGTTCATGATGCGTGCGATCGCGTCGTCGATGTCGGGCTCGTCGCGGTCGGTGACCTCGGCGACCTTCTCGGCCATCTCCGGGAGGATCTTCCCGAGGACGTTCTGTTTCTTTCGGCGCTTCTGCATCGACCGGCGCTTGTTGAGGTAGCTCTTGAGATCGCGAGCTGCCTCCCGGATGGCGAGTTCGATCTCGTCTTCGATCTCAGGGACGTTCGCGACGGCGTCTTTCGACTCGCTGGTAAAGGGGACGTTCGTCGAGGCGACGTGGATCATGATCACGACCGGGCCGTTCGGGAGTCCGGAGCCGCCGGGCTGGTCGAGCCCGTAGTTGCGCCAGCCGATCGTCTTGACCACGTCGGTCGTCGCGCAGGCCCCGCGCTGGTAGACCAGCGGGACGCGGTTTGCAAAGCGCATGACCTCGCCGGTGCCGTCGGCCGGTAGCTCGCCGCCGTAGGCGATCCCGGCCTCGACGATGAACGGATCGCCGCCGGAGACGCCGGCGTCGCGGGTCGCGGAGGCGTAGAAGTCCGCGTCGAACTCCTTCTCTAAACCGGCGGTGATGAGGTCTTCCGAGATCGGGGAGAGACACCGCGTCGGCGGCGCCATGATGTCGGTCGCGCGCATGGCGTCGACGAGGTTACTGGTGGCGTCGCGGTCGCCGTTCAGTTCGCGGACGAGCGGCGGGTCGTCGGGGACGGTCGCCATCACGTCCCAGACGGCCTCGACGACGTTTTCGCGGGCCGTCTCGCCGAAGGAGACGTCGTCGTACTCCTCGGTTAGTTCAGCGGCCCGGTCGACGAACTCGCGAAGCCGGGTCCGGGTGAGTCGGTGGCGGACGTTCTCGGCCTCGCGTTCGTCCTCGAACTTGGCTGCGAGTCGTTCGGCGAAGGCGTGGACGACCTCGTCGTCCTTGCGGGTGCTCGTGGCGTCGTCCGCGAGCTCGTACAGGTCCCCGGTGAGCCGCGACTCGGCGTCCTTGCCGGTCTCGTCGGCCGCGTCCGTAGCCGCTTCGAGTTCCGCGTCGGCGGCGTCGATTAACTCGAGCCAGACGGCCTCGACGGCGTTTTCGCGGACGGTGTCGCCGAACGTCGTCCCGTGGTCGGCTTCGACCTCGTCGGCGGCCGTATCGACGGCCGCGAGCAGTTCGTGGTGAGCGATGCGGTCGTAGTCGTCGACTGCGTCGGCAATAGCCTCGGCGAATGCACTGGTCGCGTCGGCGCCTTTGTTTGCTGTCGCTGCTTCGACCGCGGCCGCGATATCGGCGGACTCGTGGCTCGCGGGCGGTCGCCAGCGCATCTCACGGCCGTAGTGACGGTCGCGGAACGCGTCGATGATCGAGTCGGCCGTCTTCTTCCCGACGCGGGTGAACTCCTCCTGGACGAACCCGGAGACCGTCTGGGAGTCCGTTGCCGCCAGCATCTTCATTACGGTACCGAGTTCGACGCCGTGGGGGTGGGGTCGGATCTCCTCGGTCTCCTCGGGGAGCTGGTCGGTCGCGCGCTCGAACTTGAAGTGTTCCTGGGGCTCGCGAAGCTCGAGGCGGGCGTGGGGGTTGACGACCGCCGTGTGCTTGATGTAGTCGTGGAGCTGCTGGCGGGCGCGCATGTTGGCCTCCATC
This sequence comes from Natrinema sp. 1APR25-10V2, assembly GCF_031626495.1. Lineage (NCBI taxonomy): Archaea > Methanobacteriati > Methanobacteriota > Halobacteria > Halobacteriales > Natrialbaceae > Natrinema > Natrinema sp. 1APR25-10V2. Next base: position 277,131 of record NZ_JAMQOJ010000002.1, on the reverse strand, counting down.
TCGAGTTCGATGCGGGTCCCGTGGGGGCGGTCCCAGGTAGTCGTCTCCTCGACGCTGATTTCGGGCTCGTTGTCGTCGGTGTCGACGATGAGTTCGAAGTACTCTGCCTCGCTCGAGCCCTGGGTTCGGCTGGTGATCTTGGCGGGTTTCCCGCTCGTCAGCTGCGAGTAGAGGACGGCTGCGGAGATCCCGATCCCCTGCTGGCCGCGGGACTGTTCGCGCGCGTGGAAGCGAGAACCGTAGAGCAGCTTCCCGAAGACTTTCGGCAGCGATTCCTTCGTTAACCCGGGTCCGTTGTCTTCCACGATCAGCCGATAGTAGTCGCCGGCTTCCTGAATTTCGACGTAGATGTCCGGGAGAATGCCGGCTTCCTCGGCGGCGTCCAGGGCGTTGTCGACGGCCTCTTTGACGGCCGTGACGAGGCCTCGAGCGCCGCTGTCGAAGCCGAGCATGTGCTTGTTCTTCTCGAAGAACTCGGCGATGGAGATCGACTGCTGGCTCTCCGCCAGCTCCTCGGCGATCCCCGGCTCGTCACCGAGTGTCGACTGGAACGACGTCATCGTCTCCCTGTACTAACGGCGGGGGTAAAAGGTGTGCGCTACCGAAGTGAAAGTGAATGACAGGGCCATCGCTACTCGGTTCGCTCCCGCTCCGGCGACTGGGACGGCGATCGCCGCGTCAGAACGTGATGATCTCGTAGTCGTCGTCGACCAGCGAGCGGATGCTCGGGTGGCCGTCGTTCTCGTCGACGGTGACGACGCCGGCGTCGCCGACGGCGTCGCTGACACCGAAGGCGTTCGAACAGTAGTCGCAGACGGCCGCTTCGTCGCTGAGCGTCTGATAGAGTTCGTGGTAGTCGTGGTCCTCGTCCTCGAGTTCGGGAATCCACTGCGTCCCTGCGCCGTCGAAGATTAGCTCCAGTTCGTCGTCCGGGTTTTCGTCGAACTCTCTGGCCGCCTCGAGACCGTTGACGAGTCGGCCGAGGTCGCTGTGCGATTCAGTGCCCGCGAGGATGACGACTGCTGCGTTTACCATTGCGGACGAAACTGGGAGACGGGATCACAAGAGACGACGGCGGTCGTGCATAGCGCGTACAGAGCCGACAGTCAGAACGGGCGGTCGGCGAGGCGTTGGTGTTTAGTGGTCGTGACCGTCCTCATGACTGTGATCGTGCGTGTGGCTATGCCCGTGCTCGTGGCCACCGCCCCGCGTGAATTGTCCGCTGAAGGCGCGCTGGACGACCTCCGAGAGCGCGGGGTGGATGTGAACCGATTCGCGGATGTCGTGGACCGTCCCGGTGCCGGCCGTCATCGCCACGACGACCTCCTGAATCAGATCGGACGCCTCGGGCCCGACGATGTGACAGCCGAGGATATTCCCCTCGAGGTCGATGAGCGGCTTGACGAACCCCTCCGCGTGCATCGCGCTCCCGCGGGCCGTCTCCTCGTACCGGTAGGTTCGCTTCGCGTACTCGCGGTCGGTCGCGCGCAGTTCTCCCTCGGTCAGCCCGACGCCGGCGACCTCCGGCGAGCCGAAGACGGCGAAGGGCATCGCCGAGTAGTCGACCGGCTCGAGGTCCTCGCCGAAAAGATTTCGAGCGACGGTCTGTGCCTCGTGGTTGGCGTTGTGTTTCAGCAGGTACTCACCGACGATGTCGCCGAGCGCCCAGACGCCCTCGGCGGTCGTCCGCAGGTACTCGTCGGTCTCGACGAAGCCGTCCGCATCCGTTTCGATGCCCGCCGCCTCGACGTTCAGCGCGTCGGTGTTCGGAACGCGGCCGGCCGCGACGAGCAGTTCGTCACCGGTGACGGTGACCGGCTCCTCGTCCGTGCCGGCCTCGCCGCTACCCCCATCTTCCCCGCTGTCGTCTCCGTACGTGTACGGACGCGCCTCGACGGAGATCGAACCGTCCGCCGCCGAGACGCTAGCGGCTTCGTACCCGGTGTAGACGTCGAAGCGCTCGGCGTACCGCTCGGTGAACGCGGCGGCCACCTCCTGATCGGCGTCGGGGAGCAGTCTCGGCCGGCGGCCGATAATCGAGATTTCACTTCCGAACGTGCCGAAGAACTGCGCGAGCTCGGCGGCGATGTAGCCGCCGCCGACGATGACGAGGTGGTCCGGCGGCGTCTCGAGCTGCAGTGCCTCTTTGCTGGTGAGGTAGTCGACGCCGTCGATGCCCTCGATCGGCGGGATCGCCGGCCGCGACCCGGCCGCGACGAGGACGGTTTCCCCGCGGAGGCGCTCGCCGTCGGCCGCGCCGCCGGCGAGCTCGAGCGTTCGGTCGTCGACGAACCGTCCCTCGGCCTCGTACAGGTCGATGGCGTCCGACGCGTGGAGGCCGCGCTGGATCGAATCCGAACTGCCGTGGACGTCGTCGTTCACCTCGCGAACGATGTCGGCGAACGCGACGTCGTTTACCGACGCGTCGATGTGGAACTCGCCCGCCCGGTCTATCGTCTCCTTTACGTGTGCATGGTAGAGCAGCTGCTTCGAGGGGATACAGCCGCGGTTGAGGCAGGTGCCGCCGAGTCGTCCCTTCTCGACGACCGCGACCGAGAGTCCCTGGTTCGCCGCCGCGTTCGCCACGTCGAGCCCGGAGCCAGAGCCGATGACGAGGAAGTCGTACTCCTCCATGGAGGTGGAACGGCCCGAAGCGCAATGAGTGCCATGCCGGGTTACTCCTCGAGCGGCGGCCACTCCCACGCGTCGGCCTGGACGACGCCGAGCAGTTGCTTCCGTCGGTCGGTTAGTTCCGCGAGGGCCTCCGCGAACTCTCGGTTGGAGACCGTCGGGATGTCGTCCTCGCGGAGTCGCTCGAGATTCGGCGACCGAGGGACCGCCGGCTCGGGTTCGATAAAGGACTCATCGAGCGTCTCGAGGTAACTCTGCGCGCCCGAGCGGGCGTTCTCGACGACCGCGGGATCGGGGCTGTGCTCGTCCGGGACGGCGTGTCTGAAGATCGTGAGCGACTCGTCGAGGATGGGAACGGCCACGGCCGAGGCGCGTTCTCCCTTCTCGCTGTGGTAGTAGTGCAGGATCGGGTAGGACTTGTGTTGCTCGGCGAGGGTGCTCAGTTCGGCACCGAGCGTATCGATCGTTCGCTCGAGACCGTCGAAGTTCTCGCCGTTCCAGCCGGCGCGAACGAACGCCTCGCTCCGGCCGCCCAATCCCGTGACGGAACTGGCGAAGGAGCGTTTGTCCGAGACGGCCCCGAGAACGGTCAGCACGTACGAGACGCCGAGGGTGACGAAGGCCATGCCCGAGGCCGTCGTGAACGCGCTGGCGACCTCCCAGACGTCGCCGCCGTACAGCGGGGTGTAGTCGCCGTTGCCGTCGGTGAACATGGTGTAGGCGACGTAGTAGAACCGCCCCCACCAGTCGGCTGTACCGCCGGTACGCGTGTTGACTACGGCGTTCGGGACGCTCGAGAAGACGAGCGTCCAGCCGATCCAGATGAACGCGATCCACATCGCAAGCGTCAGCGTGAGGGTGATCGGGCCGGCGAGGCTGAGTGCCCTGTCGTGATCCCCGGTCACCTTCCGGAGGCCCTTCCAGACGCCGGTGGTGAGCCGGCCCGAGAACGGTCCCGAACCGCCGTCGACCCAGAGCGTCGTCCAGAGGATGTCGACGACCCCGCCGACGAGCAGCGCGACGCCGACGGCGAGGTAGATCGGGTTCATCTCGCGACCGCTCGCGTCTCGACGACATCCGCCAGCACGTCCGCGATCGCCGCGTTGGTCTCGGGGCTGTAGTGGCCGCCTTCACCGCGTTCGACGTACAGCGATTCGACGTCGCCGTCCTCGGGAGAGAGGTGTCGCGCCATGTCGACCGTCGTTAGGTCGTCGTACCGGTCGTCCAGTCGGTCGATCAGGTCGCCGTAGATCGGGCCGTGTTCGGACTCGTACTTCGCGTATCTGAGCTGTTGGACCATCACGAACACCGGCTCGAAGTCCTGCTCGTCGGCGTAGTCGACGAACTCCTCGATGAGCGCGTCGAACAGCGGTTCGTGCGTCTCGAACAGCCGCTCGTGGTAGCGGACGCGGGGCTGCTCGAGCCGCAGGACCGATCGCGTCTGTGCCTCGTCGAAGTCGATGCCCGGAATCGACCGCCCTGCACGGCGCTCGAGTTCCTTCCCGGCCGTGTACGCTGCGTACCGGAGGTGTTCGTCCTTCTCGAGGAAGTCCGCCGTGTAGGGCCGCGTCGCGAAGTGGGGCTCGAACCAGTGGTCGTAGTGGAAGTCGTACTCGCGGAGGAAGTCGGCTTTGGACTCGAGGTCGAGTAGTTCCTCTTTCTCGTCGACGGGGCTCTCGATCCGCTGTAGGTCGCCGTCCTCGAGGGTGTAGCGCGGTTTGACCGCTAAGATGTTCCCGAACTCCTGGTAATGTTTCCAGACGCTCAGGATCCGCGCGATCGAGGAGGCGGTGACGACCATGAAGACGTGGTCGGTCGGATTCTCGGGGTACTTGCGCTTGAGCCGCATCAGGGCCTGATCGAGGCCGTAGTTGCCGCCGCCGTAGTTAGCGACGTGGGTGTCGAGTTCCTGCGCGAGGTAGTTCTGGAACGTCTCATCGTCGTCGACCTCCCGGCAGAAACAGTAGGAGTCGCCGTAGGTCGAGACCGTCCCGTCGCCGTCTTCGGTGCGGTCTTTTGCGGGACAGACGCGACTCGCGTACTCGTCTGTCGAGTACGTGACCGTGGTTCGAACCTCCTCGCCCGGCAGGTGATCGCCCGTGTCCTTCTGTTTCTCCCGGTTCGGCTGGGGAACCCAGCCGAGTTCGGAATCGAAGCTGCTGAACTTCCCCAGTAACTCCCGGTCGATCTCTGGGAACTCCTCGGTCGCCACCGAAGGGAGCCGTTCGAGTGCCCGGTACGATACGAATTCGAGCGCCACCACACCACCGGCGACAGCGAGCGCTATCGCGACGAGCGGAAGCATCACTTCGCTATACCAGAACGGGGACAAAGGGGGTTATGCCGGAAGCTGCCATTTCGGGTGTTGCGGGCAGGGAGTCGCCTGTTCTCTGGCCCGGCCGCTCAGACCGCCGTGTCCCGAACGGTCGCGTCCCGGCGACGACCGCGGATCCCGATGGCGCTGTAGGCCCCCAGACCGGCCGCGAGCAGTCCGACGACGACGTCGGTCCAGAAGCCGAGATCGGTCGCCGCTTCGACGCCGCCGTTCCCGCCGAACAGGAACGGCGACGCGACGAGCCAGAGGCCCAGGAGGGCGACCAGCACCGCGACGCCGAGGCTCCCGAGTTCCTCGCTCGACCGGCGGGAGTAGTTGTACGCGCCCGCGACGAACAGGGTCGCGCCGATCAGGACGTCGTTCCAGAACTGGCTCGCGACCGGATCGAGGACGACGGCCACGGCGATCAGTACGGCTCCGAGCAGGCCCACGACCGCCGAGAGCCACTTCCCGTCCTCGTCGGGATTCGGGCTGAACGCGGTTCTGTCGCGACCTGTCATCGCTTCGTCGCCGCGGTTGTCCTCCTCGCTCGCTCCATCCTCCCGCCAGGGGGTGTCGGGGTTGTCGGTGCCGTCGTACTCGCTCATCGTCTCTCGACTCGAGGGCGGGGCTTCGAGCGCAAGAGTCTCCGGCCCGTCATTGCAGGGCCGACCTCGAGCCGTGACGATGGCGGTCCGGCCCGCGAACGTTACCTGACCGCGGTGACCGGGACCGGCGCGTGCCTGACGACGACCTCCGCGACGCTGCCGAGCAAGACCCGCGCGACGCCGGATCGGCCGTGGCTGCCGATGACGACGTGATCGATGGCGTCGGCCTCGGCGCGCTCCACGATTTCCTGGGCTGGCGTTCCCGTACTGGTCTCCGTTTCCACGTCGATGCCGCGATCGTCGGCGATGGCTTCGGCCGCGGCCAGCTGATCCGCGGCGTCGCTCAGGGACTCGCGCGCCTCCGGTCTCGAAGCCGCGTCGTCCGCAGTGTTCGGAATGTACGGCAGCGAGGTGGTATCGGCGACGGATAACACGACGAACTCGCCGTCGGGGAACAGCTCGAACGCGTACTCGAGGGCGTCGCGGGCTGGCTCGGAGCCGTCGAAGGGGACGAGGATCCGCGCTGGCATAGAGACACGTCCACGTGCCCCTCCTTCAGTCTGGTTCCGGCGGGTGCACCGAGCCGCCGGTCTCGAAGGGGGGCGGCCGGTCACAGGGCGAGGTACGGCCCGACGCCCAGTAGGACGATTCCCAGCGCGACCTTCAGCCGCTCTGGGTCGACGACGTGGGCGACCCGCCAGCCGACGACGACGCCGAGCAACAGCGGCGCGCCGACGACGACCGCGAGCGACAGGAGGACGTTCCCCTGCAGGAAGTACCCCGACGCCGCGAACGTCGCGATGAAGATCGACTGAACCTGCGCGACGGCGACGGCCAGCAGCATCGGCACGCCGACTAACACGAGCGCGGGCACGGCCAGCACCGGCCCCCCTATCCCCAGGAGACCGCTGGCGATCCCGAGGGCGAACCCGAGCCCCGCGAGTACGATTTTCCCGCCTCGAGTCAGGGGGTCGAGGTCGTAGATCGGGCTGAAACCGCGACGCTCCCGGTAGAGGATGATCGCGCCGACGGCCGACGCGACGCCGCCGAGCAGGAGGCCGAACAGCGAGCGCGGGACGAAGGTGTTGACGTACGCGCCGACGAGCGCACCGATAATGCTCGCGACGCTGAGGACGACCGCGATCGCGCGGCTCTCGCCGGTGTTCATCTCGCCCGAGTGGAGATAGGCCGCGCTGCCGACGAGCCCGGTGAAGACGAACGTCGCGTGGGCGGTACCGGCGACCTGACTCGAGGGCAGCGAGGTCAGCGAGTAGAGCGCGATCGTCACGAAGATCCCGCCGGGCCCGATGGTGGTGATTCCGATGCCCGAGAAGAAAGCGATCGAAACCAGCAACAGGGCCAGCGAGAGGCCGAAGGGGAGTGCGAACATCGCCGTGACGATCTACGCGCCCGTATCGCTCCGCGCCACTCCTATCTTCTGCTTCCCCTCGACTGCGAGGGGGTCGTTTCTCGGTCCGTCTACGGAGTGCTCGTGGCAGGGGAGAGCGACCCTCGAGCCCTCAGAGGATATTCAGGATCGTTTCGTACAGCGACTGGACCGTCAGGAGGCTCCCGACGAGGAGCACGATCCCTGCGGCCACGAAGGCGACGTTCTCGTACCAGTCGACGTCGCGGTACCGGTTGACCGCCCCGATGAGCGCGAAGACGGTGACCGGCAGGCCGATCGCGCCGTTGACCGCCGGCATGACGATCGCCATCTCGACGGGACCGAAGCCCGTGTAGATGAGCATCGGGAGGGCGGTGATAGCCGCGAGGACGATCAGCGCGACGACGGTTCGCCGGAAGGCGGTATCGCCGAAGACCGTGTCCCGCCCGAGCGCCTGCGGGATGATGAAGCCGGCTCCGAACAGCGTCCCGGTCGCCGAGGAGATGGAAGCGAGGAAGGCCGCGAGGATGAACACGACGAGCGCGTACTCGCCGAGGATCGTCGCGAGCGGTTCGCCGGGGGTCGTCAGCGACATCTCGCCGCCGGAGAGCGTAACGGCGGAGACGATCATCACGAAGCTGCCGATGACGAGCGTCGTGGCGATGCCGGCGGCGTTGTCCCGGCGGTACTCCCAGATGTCGGTCCACTCCTTCGTCGGCTGGATGCTCGACTGGATGAAGAAGTTCGGCCAGTAGACCGTCGTTCCGAGCAGGGCGATGACCGCGGTGAGGTAGCCGATTTCGGTCTGGAGAACCGGCTGGAGCCCCGCGGCGACCGACTGCCACGGCACGTTGAGGCCGAGCAGCAACAGCCCGTAGGAGCTGAACACGGCGAACACCATCGCGGCGATCGCCGCTTCGATTCGGTCGTAGACTTTCATCTGCACGATGGCGATCCCGATCCCCGCCGCGAGGACGATCCCGACCAGGACGTTGTCGAGGCCGGGGATCAGCCAGGCGAGGGCCGCACCCGCGACCGCGTAGTTCGAGACGGCCCACAGCGCCGACATCAGCGAGATCCCGATCAGGAGCGTCGAGCCGCCGACCGGGAGCACGTCGGCGATGTAGTCGGCGAGCGGTTCGTCGGCGACGGCGAGGCGCGCGCTCATGTCGTGGAGCGCGATGTCGACGAGGAACGCGAGGGGCAACACCCACAGCAGGGCGAACGCGAAGTTTGCCCCCGTGTCCGCGAGGATGTACACCGATCCCGCCCCGAAGACGTTCGCGGCGAACAGAACCCCCAGCCCGTATCTGTAGAGCGCTCCGTGAATCGCCTCGCCACCCGGGACGGCGTCGACGACCGCCGACGTGGACGTCGGCGCCGACGCTGATTGCTCGCTCATGCGCTCTCACCGCGTAAATCTCTCCGGACAGCGTTCGCTTCGCTGACTCGTCGATGTCCCGAACGGGCGGCGAAATCGGTCCTACAACCGCTCGTTACGGGGAGGGAGCCGGGACCGACTTCGTATAGTATTTCAGTTGATGGTTCGGTGCGAACGGCCGTCGTCGCAGTGTGGTCATCCATGTATATTTTTCCCGACATAAGCCGGATGTCTCGTCCCGCTCGAACTTCCGGTCGGTGCATCGCTCGAGAGGGCTCGTTCGGCGGGAACGGGTCTGTGTACTGGAATTCGAAACGCTGTACCCGGACTAACGGCGCGGACCCGGTTGAGGGGAAAGCTTGAGATGGCAGACGGCATTTCGAATCGATAGATAACACGTCTCTCCGTCCGGCGGAGCGAACCGCCGCTCGAGGACGATAGTCGTGTGCGGGCCGCCGCCTCGGAAACGCGTCAGACGAGCGGTCGAGGCTCCCCACCGACGACTCGAACCGCCCAGATCAACTGCCAGCGGCGCGGAGCCGTGACAGCCCGACGGCGTTGCCTTCAGAAGAAGGCCTATATATTTCTACCCCTTACCGTAGGTGAAGGCCAAATGCAAGGACAATCCCAACAGCAGGCCTACGACCGGGGGATCACCATCTTCTCTCCGGACGGACGCCTCTACCAGGTCGAGTACGCCCGCGAGGCCGTCAAGCGCGGAACCGCGAGCGTCGGACTCCGTACGCCGGACGGCGTCGTTCTCGCCGCGAATCGGCAGGTCAACTCGCCGCTCATGGAGCGCTCGAGCGTCGAGAAGATCCACAAGGCCGACGACCACGTCGGCATCGCCAGCGCGGGCCACGTCGCCGACGCCCGCCAGCTGATCGATCTCGCCCGCCGTCGCGCACAGGGCGAGCAGCTCCGCTACGGTCAGGATATCGGCGTCGAGACGCTGACGCGTGCGGTCACCGATCACATTCAGGAGTACACCCAGACCGGCGGCGCGCGCCCGTTCGGCGTCGCGCTGCTCGTCGGCGGCGTCGAGGACGGCGAGCCCCGCCTCTTCGAGACCGACCCGTCGGGGACGGACTACGAGTGGCAGGCCGCCGCCGTCGGCGGCGCCCGCGACACCATTCAGGGCTACCTCGAAGAGCACTACCGCGAGGACCTCGATATCGACGGCGGGATCGAACTCGCCGTGAGTGCGCTCAGCGAGCCCGAAGACGGCACCGTCGCCGCCGAAGACGTCGACGTCGCGACGGTCACGACCGAGGACGAGTCGTTCCACTCGGTCGACGAGGACCGCCTCGAGTCGATCATCGGCGAAATCGACGCGGAGGAGACCGATGAGTAACTGGAACGCGTCGGCCCCGCAGGGCAACGGCGACCCGTCGCCGTACGAGCCCGAGCTCGGATCGCTCCCCGATGGCGGCCGAAACGCCGGCGAACACGGGGATACCGTGAACAAGACCGGAACGACGACCGTCGGCATCACGACCGACGACGGCGTCGTCATCGCGACGGACATGCGCGCCAGCCTCGGCGGGCGATTCGTCTCGAACAAGAACGTCCAGAAGGTCGAGCAGATCCACCCGACTGCCGCGTTGACGCTCGTCGGCTCGGTCGGCGGTGCCCAGTCGTTCATCTCGAGTCTCCGCGCCGAGGCCAACCTCTACGAGTCGCGTCGCGGGGAGACCATGAGCATCGACGCGCTCGCGACGCTGGCGGGTAACTTCGCCCGCGGCGGCCCGTTCCGAGCGATCAACCCCATTCTGGGCGGCGTCGACGAGGAGGGCAGCCACGTCTACAGCATCGATCCCGCCGGCGGCGTCATGGCGGACGACTACACCGTCACCGGCTCCGGGATGCAACTCGCCTACGGCGTCCTCGAGAACGAGTACGCCGACGATCTCACGCTGTCCGACGCGAAGACGGCCGCGGCCCGCGCGGTCAAGAGCGCCGTCGAGCGCGATACCGGCTCCGGTAATGGCGTCTTTCTCGCCGAGGTCACCGGGGACGGCGTCGATATTCAGGGCCACGAGTCGTTCGACGACCTCCTGTAAGCGTCCGTCGTCCTCTCCCCCGCCGAGTCGATAACGACTTGTTGCGGGTCGCGCTCGCGCGCGTACACGTGACTTTTATTAGGGCCGGACTGCTATCCGAAAGCAGGTTTTACATGTCCCAGGAAAGCGAGTACGGCGCCGGACAGATCCAGGTCTTAGAGGGCCTGGAGGCTGTGCGAAAGCGGCCGGCGATGTACATCGGCTCTACCGATTCTCGAGGACTCCACCATCTGGTCTACGAAGTGGTGGACAACTCGATCGACGAGGCACTGGCCGGCTACTGCGACGAGATCACCGTCTCGATCAACGAGGACGGCTCGGTCACCGTCGCCGACGACGGCCGCGGCATCCCCGTCGATACCCACGAGGAGTACGACCGCCCCGCACTCGAGGTCATCCTCACGGTCCTCCACGCCGGCGGCAAGTTCGACAACAAGTCGTATCAGGTCTCCGGCGGCCTCCACGGCGTCGGCGTCTCCGTCGTCAACGCCCTCTCACAGCGACTCGAGGCGGAGGTCAAACGCGACGGCGGCGTCTTCCGCCACGCCTTCGAGGGGGGCGAACCCGTCGGCGACATGGAACGGATCCGCGATATGGAGCCCGACGAGGAGACGGGCACGGAGATCCAGTTCTGGCCCGACACCGACATCTTCGAGACCGGCGAGTTCGCGTTCTCGACGCTGTCGAACCGGCTCCGCGAACTGGCCTTCCTCAACTCCGGCGTCCGCATCACGCTCCGCGACGAGCGACAGGACGCGGGCGAGGAGGAGGGGCACGTCACCGATACGTACGAGTATCAGGGCGGCATCCGCGAGTTCGTCGAGTATTTGAACGAGACGCGCTCGGCGATGCACGAGGACGTCATCTACTTCGAGGACGAGGAACAGAACATCCAGGTCGAGGTGGCGATGCAGGCCACCGAGGAGCTCCAGGGCTCGATTCACGCCTTCGCCAACAACATCAACACCCGCGAGGGCGGCACCCATCTCACTGGGTTCAAAACCGCACTCACCCGAACGGTCAACGACTACGCCAACGAGAACGACCTGCTCTCCGATCTCGATAACAATCTCAAAGGCGAAGACATCCGAGAGGGACTGACAGCGGTCATCTCGGTCAAACACCCCGACCCGCAGTTCGAGGGGCAGACGAAGACGAAACTCGGCAACAGCGAAGTTCGCGGCATCGTCGAGAGCGCCATACACGAGGGGCTGGGCACTTACTTCGAGGAGCACCCCGACACCGCCCAGGCGATCGTGATGAAAGCCGTCGAGGCCGCGAAGGCCCGCATGGCCGCCCAGAAGGCCGAGGAACTCACGCGGCGAAAGTCGGCCCTCGAGTCGACATCGCTGCCCGGCAAACTCGCCGACTGTCAGACCAAGGACCCGGAGGAAGCCGAACTGTTCATCGCGGAGGGTGACTCCGCAGGCGGGAGCGCAAAACAGGCCCGCAACCCCGAATTCCAGGCCGTCCTACCAATCAAGGGGAAGATCCTCAACGTCGAGAAACACCGACTCGATCGCATCTTGGAGAACGACGAGATCCGGAACATGATCACCGCCATCGGCGCGGGGATCGGCGACGAGTTCGACGTCGAGGACGTCCGGTACAAGAAGATCATCATGGCGACCGACGCCGACGTCGACGGGGCACACATCCGAACGCTGCTGTTGACGTTCTTCTACCGACACATGCGTCCGCTGCTCGAGGGCGGCTACGTCTACGCGACCCAGCCGCCGCTGTACCGCATTCGGTACCGCGGCGAGACCTACGACGCGATGACCGAGGCCGAACGCGACGAGATCATCGAAGAGAAGTGCGACGGCAACCCCTCTCAGGTCCAGCGGTTCAAGGGGCTGGGCGAGATGAACCCCGAGCAGCTCTGGGAGACGACGATGAACCCCGAGAACCGCATCCTCAAACAGATCACGATCGAGGACGCGGCCGCGGCGGACAAGATGTTCTCCGTCCTGATGGGCGACGCCGTCGAACCCCGCAAGCAGTTCATCAAGGACCACGCGCCGGAAGCCGAATGGATCGACATCTAACAAACTTTTGCGCTGCGGGTCAGCAAAGCTGACCCTCGGCAAAACTTTGATGAAAAGCACTCCTCCCTCCCCTCCGCGCGGCAACCCGCGCTCCGGGTCGGTCGTCGGCCCGCTCGAGCGTCCGCAGAGCGGACGCTCTCACGGATGCAGTGCTTGTCACAGAGTTCACGGAACCAGCTGAAATGAAGACATGAGTTCAGACGTACCAGATCCGACGGACGTAGAGGCCAGAGCGGTCGAAAACGTCCGTATCGAAGACGAGATGGAGCAGAGCTACATCGACTACGCGATGAGCGTCATCGCCGGTCGTGCACTACCGGACGTCCGGGACGGTCTCAAACCCGTCCACCGGCGCATCCTCTATGCGATGCACGAAATGGGCGTCTCGAGCGGCTCGAGCCACCGCAAGTCCTCCTCGATCGTCGGGGAAACGATGGGTGACTACCACCCCCACGGCGATAGCGCGATCTACGACACCCTGGTCCGGATGGCACAGGACTTCTCGATGCGCTACCCGCTGGTCGACGGCCAGGGGAACTTCGGTTCGATGGACGGTGACCCGGCCGCCGCGCCCCGCTATACCGAGGCGCGGATGGCTCCCGTTTCCGAAGAGTTGCTCGAGGACATCGAGAAGGACACGGTCGACTTCTCCTCGAACTACGACGACCGCCTGCAGGAACCCGACGTGTTGCCGGCCGCGTTCCCGAACCTGCTCGTGAACGGCTCCTCGGGGATCGCGGTCGGGATGTCGACGAACATTCCGCCGCACAACCTGGGTGAGGTGATCGACGCGACGATCGAACTGATCGACGACCCCGACGCGACCGTCGACGACCTGATGAACCACGTCAAGGGGCCGGATTTCCCGACGGGCGCGAACATCGTCGGCCGGGACGCCATCTACTCGGCGTACAAGACCGGCCGCGGCCGGATTCGGGTCCGAGCCGAGTTCGAGGTTGAGGAGTGGAAGAACAACCGCGAGCGGATCGTCGTCACCGAACTCCCCTTCCAGGCCAACAAGGCCCGCCTCGTCGAGCGCATCGCCGACGACGTCAACGAGGGCGAGATCGAGGGGATTTCCGACCTGCGCGACGAGTCCGACCGCGAGGGCGTCCGCATCGTCATCGAACTCAAGCGCGGCGCGAACGCCGAGGTCGTCAAGAACAAACTGCTCGAGAATCACCTCGAACGGACGTTCGGCGTCATCAACCTCGCGCTGGTCGACGGCCAGCCGCAGGTACTCTCGCTCAAGGAAACGCTCGAGGAGTACGTGGCACATCGCCGCGAAGTCGTCCGCCGGCGCAGCGAGTACGACCTCGCCGAGGCCGAGGATCGAGCGCACATTCTCGAGGGACGGCTGACGGCCGTCGAGAACGCTGAAGACGTCGTCGAACTGATCCGCAACAGCGAGGACCGATCGGCCGCGAAAGCGGCGCTGCAGGAGGCCTACGACTTCTCGGAGGATCAGGCCACCCACATCGTCCGGATGCAACTCGGGAGCCTCACCTCGATGGAGGCAGCCGAGATCGAAGACGAGTACGAGGAGGTCCAGGCCGAGATCGAACGGCTCACCGAAATCTTGGAGAGCGAGTCGGAACTGCTCGCGGTCATCAAGGAGGAACTCCGCGAGATCAAAGACGAGTACGACGACGAGCGCCGGACCTCGATCATCGAGGATCAGGGGACTGTCACCCACGAGGACCTCATCCCCGAGGAGGAGGTGTTCGTAGTCATGACCGAGGACGACTACGTCAAGCGGATGCCGATCGACGCCTTCGACCCCCAGGGTCGGGGCGGCAAGGGCATCATCGGCGCGGACGTCAAGGAGGACGACCGCGTCGCGACGGTGTTCCGGGCCAACACCCACGACTATCTGCTCTGCTTTACCAATCAGGGCGAAGTCTACCGGCTCAAGACCTACGAGATACCCGAGATGGGCCGAACCGCCCGCGGCAAATCGGCGGTCAACATCCTCGATCTCGATCCCGGTGAGGACATCACCGCGATCGTCGACACCGACGCCTTCGGCGACGACGAGTTCGTCACGATGGCGACTCGCCACGGCTACGTCAAACGCACCGCCGGCGAGGAGTTCGACAACATCCTCTCGACGGGGATCATCGCCGCCGATCTCGAGGAGGGTGACGAACTGGTCGACGTGGAAGTTACGGACGGTTCGCAGGACCTCGTCGTCGCGACCGAGGGCGGCATGACGATCCGCTTCGACGAGGACGAGGTCCGCGCGATGGGTCGGAACGCCCGCGGCGTCAACGGCATCAAGCTTCAGGACGGCGACGCGGTAGCCGGACTGGTCGCGACCGACGAGGCCGACGACCGCGCGCTCCTGACGGTCACCGAAAACGGCTACGGCAAGCGGACGCTCCTCTCCGAGTACCGCACGCAGTCCCGGTACGGCAAGGGGCTGATCGACATCAAGACGGGCGAGCGAAACGGCCCGGTGACGGCCGTCAAGGCGGTCGCCGCGGACGACCAGCTCGTGTTGATGAGCGAGCGCGGGCAGATCGTCCGTACCCGGGTCGACGAGATCTCGACCGTCGGCCGGAACACGATGGGCGTCATCGTGATGGAAGTCGAGGGAGAGGACGCGGTCGCGAGCGTCGACGTGATTCCGGCGGCGGCGGCCGACGCGGCCGAGAGCGACGACGCGGCCGAGTAGCCGCGACCGTTCGACGTCCGAGCGACGTCGTCACTACCGAGCGGATTTTCGCGGTCGAGAGCGAGAACGGAGAGAGTCGAGAGACGAGCGAGCGACGCGGTCAGTGTGCCGGCTCTTCCGCCGGCGCGATCATGTCGTCGATCCGCAGGATGAGGATGTTGTTCGTGTCGTCTTTGCCGTCGACGGTCCCTTCGATGACGAGTTTCGAGAGCGGCGTGGGGCCGACGGTGACGGAATCGTTCTCGTGGATATCGCCGAGGGTGCCCTGAATGTGGATCTCCGCACGACAGAGTTCGGGGTGGTGGACACTCGAGAGGTCGATCTCCTCGATGATGGTGTCGTCGACGGGTTCGCCCTCGTGTTGCATGGGGACGGCCGCGGGCTCGTCCATCTGCTGGATCTCGAGGGCCTCGTAGGCGGCGGCCGTGGGTTTGTATCCGCCTTTCGGACCGGGTACCCCCTCTACTAGCTGGAGGGCTTTGAGACTCTGCATCTGGTTGCGGATCGTCCCCGGATTGCGGTCGACCTGTTCGGCGATGTCTTCTCCTTTGATCGCGTCTTCGGACTCCTTGTGGAGGTTCGTCAGTGCGCGGAGTATCTTCTTCTGGCTGGGGGTGAGTTCGATGGATGACATAGTGATATATTCGTAGTTGTATTCCTTAAACCCGGCGGGTGAGCCCCGTCTTTCGCCGGGAATGTGTCGCACGAGACGGCGGTCTGCGTGGTTCTCCGCGGAGAGTTTCGCGTTCGTCTATTCGGGCTGCTGCGCCGGCGGTTGGGGGGAAGGGGTGTCCGCGAGGCGGCAGGCCCTACGGCTTCGCTTCCGTCGGCGGTGCGACCCGAACGTGGTGGGCGACGGACTCGGGCAGCGACACCGGTTCGTCGGCCTCGCTCGAGCGCGCCGTCACCATGCCGAACGGCGCGATCTCGAGGATTTCGAGTTCGACGCCGGGTTCGACGCCGTGTGCTGCCAAATACGATAGTACGTCCGGATCGTGGTCGGCGACTTCGGCGACGGTGACGACGGTGCCTGCTTCGAACTCGGACAGGGCCTCGCCCTCGGGTCGGTCCGGTGGCTCGAGGTCGGCGCTGGGGATGGGCGAGCCGTGGGGATCGACCGTCGGCTCACCGAGGGCGTCGGCGACGCGGGCTTCGAAGTTCTCGCTGATGTGGTGTTCGAGCCGGTCGGCCTCGGCGTGGACTTCCGACCAGTCGTAGTCGAGGTGTTCGGTGAGATAGGCCTCGAGCAGCCGGTGGTGGCGGACGATCTCGAGGGCGACGGTCTCGCCTTCGTCGGTCAGGGTCACCCCGCGGTACTTCTCGCGGTCGACGAGTTCTCGCTCCTCGAGTTTGTCGAGCATGCTCGTGACCGTCGGCGACGTGACGTCCAACTCCTCGGCGATCTCGGAGGTCTTGATCCGATCGTCGGTTTCGCGCTGGAGCTGATAGATGGCTTTGAGGTAGTCCTCCATCACGTCGCTCAGCATCATTCTGTAGCGAATTTGGAGTCGTCTACCCCTAAAGCTATCGCTGCGCCAATCCGGCCGACCGCCACTACCAAACGGGGTGACGGCGTATCTGGCGTATGGGACGGACCGTCAGGATAATCGGTGCCCCGATGGACTACGGGGCGAACCGTCGTGGCGTCGACATGGGTCCCTCGGCGATCCGGTACGCCGGCCTGGCCGACGGCCTCGAGCGAGCGGGCGTCGATCCGGTCGACGACGGCGACATCTCGATGCCGCGAGCGGAAGAACGCGACCCCGACGCGGATCAGCCGATCGGCGGGAGCGCGAAGTTTCTCCGGGAGATCGAGGGCGTCTGTATGCGGGTGAGCGATCGGGTTGCGGCGACGCTCGCCGACGGCGAGTTCCCGCTCGTGCTGGGCGGCGACCACTCGGTCGCGATCGGCTCGCTCAATGGCTCGGCGCGCGAGGCGGATCTCGGTGCGATCTGGTTCGACGCCCACGCCGACTGCAACACGCCGGCGACCTCGCCCAGCGGCAACGTCCACGGAATGCCCCTGGCCGCGGCCCTCGGGCGCGGTGCGTTCAGCGAGTTCGACTGGGCGAACGCGTCCCGCCTTCGGGAATCGTCGATCGCCTACGTCGGCCTCCGGAGCATCGATAAACACGAGCGCGCACTGATTCGCGACAGCGAGCTAACCGCCTTCACGATGTCCGACATCGACCAGCGGGGGATCTCCGCAGTCGTCGAGGACGCCCTCGCGGTCGCGACCGACGGCACCGACGGCGTTCACGTCAGCCTCGATCTGGACTGGCTCGATCCCAAGACGGCGCCCGGCGTCGGCACCCCCGTTCGCGGTGGCGTTACCTATCGGGAGGCCCACGCCGCACTCGAGTCGCTCTCCCGACGCAACGAGCGCGAGGCGTTCCTCCGGTCGATGGACGTGGTCGAGGTGAACCCGATTCTGGACGAGGCCAACGAAACCGCGACGCTAGCGGCCGAACTGACCGCGAGCGCGTTCGGCGAGCGCATCCTCTGAGCGGTCGGGCGAACGAGTCGGCGCCTCGAGAGGTGTGAACGCAGTGTAATTAGGGGTATGGGAACACCGAACACGCCGATTCCCGTTTCAACACCTTTGTATCATAGTGTTTCCCAGTGTGACGTATGACTGAGAACGTCGTCGTGCTCGGTGCCGGATACGCCGGTACCGGTGCGATCAACAAACTCCAGTCGGAACTCGACGGCAACGCCCGGCTGACCTGGATCGCTGACGTCGACTACCATCTCGTTCTTCACGAGTCCCACCGCGTCATCCGCGACCCGGACGTTCGCTCGGACATCACGTTCCCGGTCGATCAGATCGCGGATCCGTCGACCCGGTTCGTCAAGGACGAGGTCACCGGCCTCGACACCGACGAGCAGGTCGTCGAACTCGCCGACGGCGACGACGTGGAGTACGACTACGTCCTCGTCGGGCTGGGCAGCCAGACCGCCTACTACGGCATCCCCGGCCTCGAGGAGCACTCGCTGACGCTCAAGAGTCTCGACGACGCCCTCGAGATCCACGAGGCCGTCACCGAGGCCAGCCAGGAGGCGACCCGCGGCGATCCCGCGCAGGTCGTCATCGGCGGTGCCGGCCTCTCGGGCATCCAGACCGCCGGCGAGATCGCCGAGTTCCGCGACAACCACCGCGCGCCAATCGAGATCCACCTCGTCGAAGCGCTCGAGGAGATCTTCCCCGGCAACGACCCCGAAATCCAGCAGGCGCTGCGTGACCTGCTCGAGGACGCCGGTGTCCGCATTCACACGGACGACCCGATCACCGAAGCCACGGACGAGGCCATCGAGTTCGACGAGGGTGAGCCCCTCGAGTACGACGTGCTCGTCTGGACCGGCGGCATCACGGGTCGTGATGCGTTCGACGGCACCGAACTCGAGAACGAGCACAACCGACTCGTCGCCGAGGCGAATTTCCAAACCTCCGACGAGCGCGTGTTCGCGATCGGTGACTCCGCGATCATCGACCAGGGCGACCAGCCCGCGCCGCCGACCGCCCAGGCCGCCTGGCAGGCGGCGGAAGTGGCCGGCGAGAACATCGCCCGCGCCATCGAGAACCGGCCGCTGAAGACCTGGGAGCACGAGGACAAGGGGACCGTGGTCTCCGTCGGCGAGAAGGCCGTCGCCCACGACGTCAAGCCCGCCTTCGGCATCTCCCTGCCTGTCGACACCTTCGGCGGCTTCCCGGCTCAGAATCTGAAGAAGATGATCGCCGCCCGCTGGATCGCCGACGTCACCTCGTGGAACGAGGCGCGCAAGTCCTGGCCGTCGCTGTAGGTTCTGCTCGTTCGGCGCTGTTTTCGGCGGTTTCTCGAGCCAGGTTGCGAGAACGTCGCCGAGCGTCTACGAGAGGGGTGTTCCGACTACATCGAGAGCGATGCGTCGGGCTCGACAGGCGGTACGTCGCCTGCTTCGGCCGCCTCGTTGTAGATGTAGCCCCACAGGGCGAAGGTAAAGAGAGTGGTGTACGCAGCCTGAACGATCGCCAGCGGGAGGAGGAGAACGATACCGACGAGCGTCAACACGAGGACGGTCGCGACGACGTTGGCGACGATCGACATGCCGATCCAGAAGAGAAGCAAAAACAGCATGCCCTTGAGATAGTGCACTGAGAGGGCGAACTCCAGTACGAGGCCGTCCGAGAACGTTTTGCTGAGGCTTCCCGTTCCGATCAGCACCGGGACGATCGCACCCGAAACGTAACTGACTACTAGCACGAGAAGGAGTCCGACACCGCCGATCGAAACCACGAGGAGCGGATCCTCTACGGCGGCAGACACCAAAACGAATCCGACCAACACCGCGGTGAGCACGACCGAGAGGAGGAGATAGAGGCCGAAGAGAATCAGTCCGTCCTTGCCCATCTCTCCCCAGTCGTCGATCGACGGCAGTTCGGCGTCACCGCGGGCCGCAGCACGACCGGCGCGATAGGCGTAGCCGAACGCGAAAATCGCCGGGACGACGAGAAACGAACAGAGCCAGAGCAGCGAACTGATCGCCATCGGTTTGCCCCCTCGACCGAACGGGTACTCGAGGACGAACTCGAGCAGGCTCGAGTCGTGGTAGGTCGGCTCCGACGCGTCGTTCGCGGTCGAATCCGCTGCCCGTGACGCCGAGCCCCATCCGCTGTCGGGCGCCGCCGTCTCGTCCGTCGACTCGTCGATCGACCATTTCTCTGTCTGGCCATCGGCTGTCGACTCCTCACTCGACCAACCGGACGACATCTCCACCCCACCCCCTTCCTCCGCCAGTTTCGATCCGCACTCCGGACAGAGGATCGTCCCCTGTTCGAACGGCTCGTCACAGTCGTGACAGTACGACATAACCGAGGATTCGGTCACTGATTCATATATGTTATGTTACCGTGAACGAACGCATCGTATGAATCCGCGAGCGCCGCTCTCGGGACGCAGGCGGGACAGCGGACGGCGACGGTTAGTCGACTGTTCCGAGATCATCGGCGTCGTCGTCGTCGGCCATCGGCCGTGCGGGAACGCCCGCGACCGTCGCCCCCGGCGCCACGTCGCGCGTCACGAGCGAGTTCGCCGCGATGCTGGCCTCGGCACCGATCTCGACGCCCGGTAAGATAATCGCGCCCGCGCCGATCATCGCCCGCTCGCCGACGACGACCTCGCCGGTCCGGTACTCGTCTTGCAGGAACTCGTGACAGAGGATCGTCGCGTCGTAGCCGACGATCGCGTCCGCCCGAACGGTGATCAGGTCCGGCCAGAAGACGTCCGGCGTCGCCTCGAGTCCCCAAGAGACACCCTCGCCGACCGTCACGCCGATGCGGCGCAACAGCCAGCGCTTGAGCCGAAGGCTGGGCGAGATTCGGACGAGCCAGACGACGACGTAGGTGATCGCGACCCGAAGGGGGTGGCGGGCGGTCGTCCAGTGGGCCAGCGAGTTGCGCGGCCCGGGCGTCGCGTGGCGTTTGACGCGGTCGTGGCGCCGTGTCGGATCGTCGGAAGCCGTCACTGCCATCTCCTTTGACGTATCGGTACATGAAACCGCCCGAAACGGAACCGCTGGATCGCTTTCGACTACGGGATACTCATCCGAACCGTCGTCCCTCGTGGCTCGTTGTCCTCGATCGTGATCGACCCCTCGAGTTGCGTGACGATCATCTGTGCGATCCAGAGGCCGACGCCCTCCGAGTGGGACAGCGGTGTCTCGATTCCCTCCTCGAAGACGGTCCGCTCGATGTCTGGCAGTCCCGGCCCCGTATCACTGAGCTCGATCACGACCGGTCCGTCCGGGTCCGTCTCTATCGCCACCTCGACGACCGGCGCCGCCGTGTCGTCGTGTTCGATCGCGTTCTCGAGTAGTTCGTCGATGGCTGTCTCGAGGCGCGGATCGGTCTCGTGGACGATGCCGTCGGGGGAATCGGTTCGGCCCGTCGCAGATGGATACCGGCGTCGAACCGCTTCGACGCGTAGCTCGAGGAGTTTGGAGAGATCGAGCTGCTGTGAAACGTGCGAGTCATCGAGGACGACGTCCCGAAGCAGATGGGTCTTTTCGCTCAGTTCGACGAGCCGTTCCGTCTGATCGGTAATCGTTTCGACGCGATCGGTCTGATCGCCGGTAGCCTCGTCGTCCGCGAGCAGTTCGGCGTTGCCACGGATGATGTTACAGGTGTTCCGGAGGTTGTGCCAGATGATCCGTTGCAGGATGCTCGTCTGCTGGAGCGCCCGGTCGAGTCGCTCGTTCGTCCGCTCTAGATCCCGTTGACTGTACGACACCAGTCCGTAGAGGACGACCAACGAGCCGGCGACGAACAACCAGCCCTTGATCATCTCGACGGAGACGGCCAGCCCCAGGTTTTCGACGACGGCGTACACAAGCACGTCCGACCCGAGGATCCAGAGCGACCCGACCGCTGCGTACCCGACGGCGATCGCGGCCGGTGATCGCCGGAGTACGGATCTGTCGATCACCCCGAGTCACCTGATAGAGGGCGGAATTCGGGACACATCAAGCTTCGGGCCGCAGCGTGAGGGCGGATCGTCGGGAAGGTGGTTTCCGCGAGAGAGCCGTCGACCGCGAACGTGTGGGTTGCCACTCCCCAACTAGTTAGGCATCATTCCCGTATCGGTCGGCGGTTGACGGACGAGTATGTCACGACCCCGGTCGGAGACATTCGGACTCGGCGCAACTGCATCCCTCGTCGCAAGCGAAACGCGGCAAATAGTGCTCGACCGTCTCGAGACGGTCGAGAGAACGACCACTCACGACCTGGGTCAGCATCTCATGGCGGTCGAGCGCGAGGTCGATCGCAACGATCTCGGCGACGTCGACGGACCGCGACCGACGACGGTCGCGCTGCACCACCATCACCTTCCCCGACTCGACGAGCACGACATCATCGAGTACGACAGTTCCGAACACGAAGTCGAGATCGGCCCGAACTTCGACGACGTCACGTCGATCGTCGGTCGCCTCGAGCGGGCTGATTCCCAGTAGACCCCCGCCGCTACACGACGTTCGCGCCGTCAACCGGCCGTTCACCCGGGATGCCGACCAACTCCCTGAACTCGGCGCCCGAGAGGGCACAGCGATACGCCGGCTTGAACATCATGTTCGCTCCGCCGGCCCGGACGTTCCACGCCGATTCGATCTCCTCGCGCAGGTAGTACTGTGGTCGCTCGTTGCCGTCTTTGACGTAGTAGTCGCTGATCCGAATCGGATCCCGCTCGAAGAGGCCGCCCGGCTCGCGGCCGCCGACGATCACTACCGGTTTCTCGAGGTAGAGATCGCCCTCTCTGGCGCGTTTCGCGTGGGCGTTGTTCGGGTTTGCTCGGAGGATCGCCTCCCGTTCGTCGGCGGACGTCTCGGGGCCGACGACGACCACGTCGTCGACGGTGAAGTAACCGATCAGATACCGGTGGGCGCGATCCCCGTCGGGCCGGCGCAGGCCGGCGTAGAAGCCGACGACGTCGCCCGACTCGAGCGCGCGCAGCCTCGAGACGTAGCCGCTGGTCCGGTGTTCGCCGTAGGTTAGCGCGTCGAAATTCGGGTCGTGGTGGAGCGGCCAGGACGCGAGGGCGTCACCGGTGACAGTCTCCGTCCCGCCGCGAACGGGTTGAGGAGTGATGCGCGTCGTCAGATCCGCGGCGACGCCGTCGCCGGCTCGAAGTTGCCACGAGCCGAGCGTTTCGGACTCGGTCGTCTCTCGAGTCTTCTCCGGGATCGGCACGTACTCGAAGCGCCCGTCGTCGTAGAGTGGCGCCAGTGCGCCGAGGTTGGTGCTGTCAGCGCCGATACCGGCGAGAACGACCGTCATGTGTTCGATCCGTGTCCGCCGCTCGGGTCGGCGCAGCGATAAAACCGCCGATCCCGCGACGGTCGTTCGACTGAGTACCCGGGTCCGGATCGTCGTAGCTACCGGTTTCCGAATCGGCGTAGACGGTCAACGAACGGATCGGTCACCGTCCCTGAGTTAGCCTCAAATAGGATGCCGCGGTATCTGTGTCAATGCCTACCGAGCCACGGCGAACGGCCGCGATCTGTACGCAGTGTGACAGCGTGATCGCAGCCCGGATTCTGCGCGACGAGACGGTACAGCCGATCGGCGTCGATGGATCGTGTGACTGTGGAAACGAGACGTATCAGGTTCTGGGCGACGAGTACACTGATCCCTGACCGACCGGCCGACGACCGTCACCGCTCGTTCGATCGAGCGGCGTAGTACAGCGGGATCAGCAGAACGAGGAAGATCGCCCCCATCGCGGCGATTCCGATCCAGGCCGTCGATAGCCAGCGGCCGGGGAGCACGCCGGCGATCTCGAGCACCCACAGGAGGCTGTAGACGCCCAGTATCACCAGGCTCGCGACGTAGGCCCGTAGCAGCCAGCCGGCGACGCGATACAGCGTCGTCTTCGTGACGGCCGGTGGAAGCGAGTCGTCGAGTCGTCCGATCATTCGGTCACCGGCCGGGTAGGGGGACGGAGCGCCCCTGGAGTCACGGCGGGGTCGACCTCGCCGTACCGGTACCGAACTCCCGCGGAATCGGTCGTGTGCGATGCCATCGAAACGGTACTCCACGATGGAGAGTGCAGCCGCTTGAAGGTTTCTGCCGGGCTATAGCGCGCGGTGAACTGCGTTTCGACGCGGCGCTGGTCGAACGGCAACGGATCCTGCGACGGTCCTGAGCCCTCCGACTCCGTCCGGGGGACGCGAGAGGTATCCTTATCGGGGCGGGCGTTCCACGTCCGCGTATGCGAGTTACCTTTCTCGGCACGGGCAGCGCGATGCCCACCGGCGAACGGTTTCAGGCGGGGATCCTCGTCCAGGAGGACGGACGGACGCTGCTGGTCGACTGCGGTGCCGGCGTCCTCCAGCGACTCCAGCAGTCCGGCGTCGGCTACGAGAACGTCTCGACGGTCCTCTTGACTCACCACCACCTCGACCACGTCGCCGATCTACTCCCGCTAATGAAGGCCCGGTGGCTCGCCGGTGAGGAGTACCTCGAGATCGTCGGGCCGCAAGGGACCAAAGCGCTGGTCGACGACCTGCTCGACGTCTACGAGTACCTCCAGGGGAAACTCGAGTTACAGGTCCGAGAGGTCGTCCCCGGCGACTTCTCCGTCGCGGGGTTCGACGTCTCGGCCTACGAGACTCGCCACTCGGTGCCGTGTCTCGCGTACCGCTTCGGCGATCTCTTCACCTTCAGCGGCGACAGTGAGGCCTTCGCGGGGCTGGCGAACTTCGCCGAGGGGTCGGCGATCCTCGCCCACGACTGTTCGTTCCCCGACGACGTCGACGTCTCCAATCACCCGACGCCCGATGCGCTCGGCCGGGAACTCGCCGACCGAGAGATCGGTCGCGTCTACCTCACGCACCTCTATCCCCATACCGACGGCCGTCACGACGAGATGCTCGAGTCGATCGCCAGCCACTACGACGGCGACGTGCGGTTCGCCGAAGACCTCCAGACAGTTTCGATCGAGTAGCGCAGCTGCTGCGACCCCTGTGACGCCTCCCGGCAGCGGAGTCGAGTGCCGCTTTCTGCCACTGTACACCTATAGAATAGACGAATCAAGCCCGCTCTGTGTTCTTCATCGGGGATAACGCAATGTGCGGGGGATTCCGAACACGTTTATACGGTCGAGTTTGTAGGATCATAACAACAGAATGGTCCCAAGCGAACTTCCGCCCGATATCCCAGAGGTGGACGGATGAGTCTCCCCGATCGGCTTGCCGGCGGGATTACGACCCATACGCGAATCGTTCTCGTCGTCCTCGTGCTCTCGACGGTGCTCATCGGGGCCGGGATGCCCCGCGTCGACGACGACTCGTCGCTCTCGCAGTTCGAGAGCGAATCCGCCGAAGCAAAGGCCCTAGAGCGAATCAACGGCAACTTCACGAGCGAGCAACGAGAGAACACGACCAGCGTCCAAGTGATCACGCGCGGCGACAACGTGCTCACGAAGGAGTCGCTGATTTCCTCGCTCGAGTTCCAACAGGAGATACGAGCGAACGAGACGGTCAACGCGACGCTGGTCGAGAATCAGTCGATCACCGGCGTCGAGAACATCGTCGCGATTTCGGCGATCAGAAGCGAGCAGGCGGCCGAGCTGAACGAAACCCGATCGGGACTCAGCGACGGCCTCAACCGAACTGTCGGGCTCCAGCGCCAGTACGAGCAGCTGAACGAGTCCTACGAGAACGGCTCGGTGGGCGAGTCAGAATACCAGCAGCGCGCGGCCGCGCTCGAGGGTCGGTTCGACTCGGTCGTCGAGAACGCGACGGCGGGGCTGACCGACAACCAGACGGCCAGGTATCAGTCGGCCGTCCAGCAGGCACGAACGATCGAATCGCAGCGGTACGAGATCCGCTCGCAGTCGGAGAATCCGCGTTCGAATCCCGAGTATCAGGAACTCTCCCAGCAGCTCGAGGGCGTCTATCAGGCCGGAACCTACGGCGTCCTCGAGGAAGAGTACGCGGCGCTGCAGAGCTCCGAACAGCCGCCGCTCGACGAACAGATCGCGACCCTCGAGAACCTGAGCGCGACGGAGTACGAGCGGACGCTCACGCAGACGCTGTCCGGAGAGGGCGACGATAACTTCGCGATCGCGTTGATGCCGACCTCGTACGAGCCCGGCAGCACGACGGCCGAGTCGCGGATGACGTCGATCACGCAGTCGGCCGCATCGGGCAGTTCGAGCGGAATGGAAGGCGCCGTCGGTGACGAGATCGTCGAGAGCCAGCTCACGATCCGCGATCTGGCGAACGCCCAGGATCAGGACTACATGATCTTCGGCGGTGGCGTCATCACCGACGAGATCCAGCGGTCGATGGGTGACAGTCTCGCCATCGTCGGCCCGCTCGCGCTGCTGTTCGTCGTCGTCGCGCTGATCGTCGCCTACCGCGACCTGCTCGACATCGTCCTCGGCGTCGCCGGCATCGTCGCCGTCCTCGTCTGGACGTTCGGCTTCATGGGCTGGGCGGGGATCGCGTTCAACCAGATGTTCGTGGCGGTCCCGGTCTTGCTGATCGGGCTCTCGATCGACTA
This sequence comes from Natrinema sp. 1APR25-10V2, assembly GCF_031626495.1. Lineage (NCBI taxonomy): Archaea > Methanobacteriati > Methanobacteriota > Halobacteria > Halobacteriales > Natrialbaceae > Natrinema > Natrinema sp. 1APR25-10V2. The sequence goes on along the minus strand of NZ_JAMQOJ010000002.1, from coordinate 250,984 downwards.
CGCGATCCACGTCTTCATGCGCCACCGCGAACAGCGCGAGGAAGACGGCACGACCGGCACCGTTCGCGGTTCGATGACGATCGCGCTCGCCGGCGTCGGCGTCGCCCTCGTCTGGGTGACGGCCACGACCGTCATTGGCTTCCTCTCGAACCTCGTCAGTCCGATCGCTCCCATCCGACAGTTCGGGATCGTTAGCTCCGTCGGGATCGTCGCCGCGCTGATCGTCTTCGGCGCGCTGATCCCGGCCGCGAAGATCGAGGTCGACGAGTTCCTCGAGTCCCACGGCTTCGACCGCCGCAAACGCGCGTTCGGGACCGGCGACGGGCGCTTCAGCGACGTGCTCGCGGTCGGCTCGGTCGCCGCCCGGAAGGCCCCGATCGTCGTCCTCGTCGGCGCGCTGCTCCTCTCGGCGGGCGGTGCCTACGGCGCGACGCAGGTCGACACCAGCTTCCAGCAGGAGGACTTCATCGCCGACAGCCCACCCGAGTGGACTCAGAGTCTCCCGGAGGCCTTCCAGCCCGGCGAGTACACGATGAAGCAAAACCTCGAGTTCGTCAACGAGAATTTCCAGCGCGAGGACAGGCAGGCGCAGATCCTCGTCGAGGGGAACGTGACGAACCCCGACGTGCTCGAGCGGATGGATACTGCCCAGGCCGAGGCGACTAACAGCAGCGTCGCCTACACGCTCGCGACCGGCGAAGCCGACGTGCAGGACCCGCTCTCGACGATGCGGACGGTCGCTGAACAGAACGAATCTTTCAACGAGTCGTTCACTGCGGCCGACACCGACGACGACGGGATTCCGGATCAGAACGTCTCGGCGCTGTACGATCAACTGTTCGACGTCAACAGTGAGGCCGCTAATCAGGTCGTCCATCAGACCGAGGACGGCTCCTACGAGTCCGTCCGACTGGTCGTCGCCGTGAAAGGCGACGTTGCGAGCAGCGAGACGACCAGCGAGATGCGCGAGATTGCGAGCACCATCGATGCGGAAAGCGGGGGGCAGTGGAGCGCCATCGCCACCGGCGATCCGATCGTCGGCCACATCGTCGAGCAGGACCTGCTCGATACGGTCATCGAGAGCCTGCTGATCACGCTCGTGGCCGTCTTCCTCTTCCTCACCGTCGCCTACCGGCTGACGGGAAGCAGCGCGACGCTGGGCGTCGTGACCCTGCTTCCGGTCGCGTTCTCGGTGAGCTGGATCCTGGGGACGATGTACGTCATCGACATGCCCTTCAACGTGCTCACGGGGATGATCACGAGCCTCACCGTCGGGCTCGGTGTCGCCTACAGCATCCACGTCAGCGATCGCTACTCGCTCGAGTTAGAGCGACAGGGCAACGTCTGGTCGGCGATGCGAACCACGGTGACCGGCACCGGCGGGGCGCTGCTGGGCAGCGCAGCGACGACCATCGGCGGCTTCGGGACGCTGGCCTTCGCAATCCTGCCGGCGCTCCAGCAGTTCGGCATCATCACCGCGCTGACGATCACGTACGCGTTCCTCGCGAGCGTGGTCGTTCTGCCGGCGCTGCTGGTGCTGTGGACGCGGTACTTCGGACCGGACGTCTCGTTCGATCCGTCTGGGCTGAGTCAGCCTACGCCGACCGCGAGCGACGGCGGGACGCCGACGGCCGACGACGACCACGCCACGGGTGGTGAGGAGAAGTGACCGACGACGAGAACGCGGCCGTCGACGCCTTCGAAGGGCTCGGGCTGACCAGCTACGAGGCCAAGGTGTTCATCGCGCTCCACCGACTGGGCGCGGGCACGGCCCGCGACGTCGCCGAAATCACCGACGTCCCCCGATCGCAGGTCTACAGCGTCGCCGAGAGCTTGGAGGAGCACGGTCTGATCGAAGTCCAGCAGTCGAACCCGATCCGGTACCGCCCGGTAGACATCGAGGAGGCGCGAAACACCCTCCAACGCCGGTTCGAGCGCGAACAGGACCGCGCGTTCGAGTACGTCGACGCCGTCAGGGACGAGGCCGCGGGCGAAGAGAGCCAGGAGGACATCTGGACGGTCCGCGGCAGCGAACGGGTGGACGACCGAGCCGTCGATCTCCTCTCGGAAGCGACGGAGAAGATCGTCTTCGGCACCCGTTTGCCCGAACTCGTCACCGACGAAATCGAACGTACCCTTGCGGAGCGGGCGGCGGCCGGCGTCTCTGTACAGGTCGTTAGTAGAACCGATGCGGTTCGCGCACGATTCGGCGATCTCGAGGGCGTGACGACCGAGGTGCCGCCGTTTTACCGCGAGGACGACCAGCGGTCGGGACGATTCATCGTCGTCGACGAAGACAGCCTCCTGTTGAGCGTCATCGACGACGACGGGCAGGAAACGGCGATCTGGAGCTCCGGGTCGTTGTTCGCGTCGGTGCTGATTCAGCTCGTCGAAGCGGGCAAAGAAGTGCCGACCTGACGGAGCCGCTCCCGCGACGACGGCTTACTCGAGCCGATAACGCAACAGGGCCGCGATGCCGCCGAGGTTGGCGAGTTGCTGGCCTGGCGGGAACTCGCTCGAGAAGACCGTCACCTCGCCACCCTTCTGTTCGGTCGTGCGGACGATCTCGTCGACGTCTATCGCCCACTCGCCCTCGGGGCCGCGTTCCTGTCTGAGCCGGTCATCGAGGACGAGCAGCCGCTCGATCGCGCCGAACTCGGCGGCCTGCTTGACCTGTTCGGGGCCGTAGGCCGCCTTCGCGCCCTCGGCGATGCGGCGAGTGAGTTCGTCGATGTACTCGGCCTCGCTCTCGATGCGGGTTTCTTCTTGCACGTCTGCGACTGCCCCACGTTTGAGCACCTCGTGGACGCCGCGGTCGCCGACGGCCGCCGTGTCGACCATCGTGATCAGATCGGCGACCTCGGGCTCGTTCTGCTCCAGATGTTTGTAGGCGTCCTGTTTCGTGAAACCGGGGCCGGCGAGGATGATCGCGTCGACCTCGAGGCGCTTGAGGACGTCACCGAGTTCCGAAAAGAGTTCCGAGCGCCCGCGGGCGTACTCGCCCTTGCCAGTCGTGCCGGTGATCGTCGCCCGCTCCTCGGTGCCGTACTGGGCGACCGTGTGGACGTGGGCCTGCCCTTCCTCGACGGTCGCGATGGCCACGTCCGGGTTCTCGGTCGCCTCCTCGGCCTCTTCGAGGCGGGCCTCCTGATCGGGTTTGAACCGCTTCTCGATCGAGAGCTCGTCCCGGGCCTCGACGTTCAGCGTGTGGTGAAAGCCGAGCTGGTCCTCGCGCGAGCAGGCGACGATCTCGCCGCCGACCCGCAGCCGGTTGGCGAACTTGTGGAACTCGATGTCGTCGACGGCGATGGCGACCCACATGTGTTCGCGCTCGCCGCCGGTGTCGCGCATCTGGTCGTCGTTGCGCTGGATCCGTCGGGTCGTATCGCCCGCGACGCGGTCGCCGGGCTCGAGGACGTACTGGAGATGCCAGAGGTCGTCGACGCTCTCGGGAACGACGGTGACCCGTTCGCGGCCGCCCTCGACCTGCTCCCGGTCTTTGATCTGCATGGCCGGCGATTCGCGCGGCGGCGGTAAGTGGACTGCGATCGGTCGCAGCGGCGGTCCGGCGATCCGGCCACTGTCTCGGACCGCGATCACCGCCGTTCGAGACGAATGTCAGCGGGACGGGAAAAGTCTGATAATTGTTCACGTGCGTCATAGTTAGGGACGGTTGTGATAACGCTTCGCGCCCTAGTAGGGGTATGGAACAGAACTACACCGCTCGCTTAGAAGACTTCGGCGCTCGCTCGCTCGTGACTCACGCCATCATGGCGGTTACGTTCGCGGGGGCGATCCTGACCGGCCTGTTCGTCGACGGGCAGGTCGGCCTGATCTCGTTCGTGGCGTTTCTCAACTTCACGGCCGGTGCGTGGATCACGCAATCGGTCCACTCGCTCGGGAACGCACGAACCGACGACTCGTACAACGGGATCATCCCGGTGTTGCTGGACACCACCGGTGAGAAATCGTTCTACGGATTCGACACCGGTCGGATGGGGAGGCTGCTCGCGCTGATCGCGGCCGTGACGGCGGTGTCGCTGTTGACCGCCGGCGAGGTCCTCTCGGGAACGGTGGCCGCAATCGGCAGCGTCGCGATCGGCAGCGTCGCCCTCGTGACCGCGATGGTCGGGTTCCTGATCGCCCTCGGTTCGTCTTACGACAACGCCGAGCGGAGCACTACCCGCGAAACGGGATACGATGACGGCGACACCGACGCGCGGGCGGCCCGTCGTCGGCCGAGCGGGGCGGAAACGAACCCCGCCGACGAGTAACAAAGCGGGGCGGAACCCGACTGTAAATTTAGCCAGGCAGTCCGTGCTCCCCGCACTCGGTTCGAGACGACCGTCCAGCCGTACCGAGAGTCGATCCCGTTTACACAGTGTTAGCTTTATACCGGTGAGCGTAGCCGCGACGAACACGGTGCGCGAGGAGACGGATCCAATCACCACGCACAATGACGGACACAGCCACCGACTCATCGCAAACGATCCGGGTAGAGGTCTTTCTTCGAAAGTGCGCGTCACCGGACGTAATCGACACCCTCGGCGAGACCGTCGCGCGTTCGCGCCGCCTCGAGAATCGAGACGGCGGTATCGACGTTCACGTCAAAACGTGGACGTCGTCGGTGCGTCCGGCGATCGAGGCACTGAGCGACTCCGGCCCGTCGGTCTCACTCACGGTCGACGCGTTTCAGTCCTGGGCCGACCGCGAGGGGTACTCCCTTCGCCCGGCGTTCGAGCGCCACGAGACGCCGACGAGAGACGGCCGCGACGAGACGGTAGAGGTGATCCGAGTTCCGATCGTCTGCGTCGCCGTGTACGAGAACGGCGATCTCGAGTGCGTCGCGCCCTGTTCCGACGGCGACCGAACGTTCACCGTCCAGCAGTGTCTCTCCGCGCTCGAGGACGGCCGGACGGAACCGTTCGCCGAGCGAGACGACTTGCAGGACTGCTCGGGCGACTGGCCGAGAGAGCCCGCACCCGAGAAATCGGAGTGACGATCCAGCCGATTCGGCCACCGAATCCCGTCTCGCGGCTCGAGTCGGCGATCAACCCCTGATCTCGTCGAGTTTGTCCTTCGCCTTCTCGAGGCCGGTTTCGAACGTCTCCTCGATCTCCTCGACGGATCGCTCGACGTAGTGGACGCGCTCTTTCGGGACCCGTCGGACGACATCGTTGCCGTCGTCGTCGGTCCCGTAGGCGAACAGCCAGTGATCCTGAAAGTACGCGAGTCGGTCATTGTCGACGGTTACCCGCTCGTCGTTCTCGCCGGGCGTCTCGTAGACGATGGTCGCAGTGCCGAGTTCGGGCTCCGAGTCGGTGTCGGTGTCGATATCCACCATGGTCGACGCGTCCACGGTCGGTCGGGTAGTCGTGGACCCGGCAGGTGCAGTCAGTCCTCCGCGATCCGGCTCCCGCCCGGCGGCATGAAGTGCTGAATCCGGTCGGGGCTGGCGATCTTGCGGACGAACGTCTCGTCTTCGAAGCGCTCACGGAACCGCCGGTAGAGCCGCTTTGCCGCGTCGGCCTGGGCGTACCGGCCCGGCTCGAGTTCGATCGTCGTCTCCGCGCGGTCCTCGATGGCCGACGGCGGGCCGCCGATGACTCGCGTGTACGGCTCGCATTGAATGCCGACGGCGGCGCCGACCGCCGTATCGCGGTAGTACGTCCGATCGCCGCGGATCGCGAACCCACCTTTTTCGAGGTACTCGCCGCTCTCGGGTGTCTTCGTGACCTGATCCGAGTCGACGGCGTAGACGTCGCCCGCATAGCGGCCGTCTTTCCAGACCGACGAGTAGGAGACGGCGAACTGGGCGGCCTCTTCGATGCTCGAGTCGGGGAGTTCGATGTCGCTCGAGGAGGCCTCGCTGGGGTCGGTCGCCTTCAGCACGGTGACGGGACCACCGTGGGCCTGCGTGTGGAGGACTTTGTCCCCCGGCTCGAGATACTTCTTGACGAGTTCCTCGTTCTGGTCGGCGTTGCGCCCGCCGATGACGAGGTAGTCATCGCTCGTGTGGAACCAGCGGAAGCGGTCGAACCAGGGCTCGTTCTCGCGAATGGGGATCGACGGCTCGGCGAGCCAGTCGCGCTGCTCCTCGTCCTCGTCGCCCTCGTCGTCGGCCGCCTCGTTCTCGCCGGCTTCCCACTCGTCGCGGCGGCGCTTGGCGTCCGCCAAGTCCTCGCGGGTGTCCTCGATGGCCGCCAGCGCCCCCTCTTTTTTCTCCTCGACGCGCTTGGCCTCGGTGTAGAGCCGATCGGCGTTCTGTTCGACGCCCTGCCGGGCGAGGAGGTCGATCCGCTCGCCGTCGAGCTCGACCGTGACCGTCCCGTCGCTGCCGTCGACGTCGACGACCGCCTCGGCGGCCTCGATCCCGCGGTCGGCACCTTCCTCGAAGCGTTCTCTGATCTCGTCCCACGAGCGGTCCTGCTCGCGTGCCCCTTGGACCGTCGAGAGGATCTCGTCGACCAGCCCGTACTCGGCGTACAGCAGTTCGGCCTGCTCGCGCAACGAGTCGGCCTCCTGTTCGAACCCTTCGATGGCCCCCTGCTGTTGTTCGATGATACGCTCGTGTTTGGCGATCTCCGACTCGAAGTCCGGCCGCTGCTCCGTGGGATCGACCTCTTCCTCGTCCTCGAGTTCGAGCCGGAAGAAGTAGTCGTCCAGCGCGGTCAGGAAGGCGTCGTAGGGCTCGCCGTCGAGGTCGTCGTGTTCCTCGAGCGGGAAGGGAGTCACGTCGACGACGCGACCCTCGCTGGCGTCGCTGCCGCCCTCGTCGGCCGTCTCGCCGTCAGCGCCGCCGTCCTCGCTCTCCGTATCGGCGCGCTCGAGGTAGAGCCGCGGTTCGAAATTCCCGTTCCGAATATCGAGCGCCAGCCGTTCGATCGCCTCGTAGAGCCGATCGTAGACGCCTTCGTCGGCGTCCGCGATGTCCATTCCCTTCTCGACGCCGGCGCGGGTGCAGATCTCCTCGGCGTAGAGGCCGCCGAAGTTGAGCTGGGTTGCCAGCGTCCGGACGACGTCGGTGTCGGAGTCGTCCATCTCGTGGTCGAACGCCTCGCGGGAGACCGAGAGCGGGTTCGTCCGGGTGTCGGGGAACTCGTAGCGCGATCCCGGGACGACCGTTCTGGACTTCAGCCGGACGGTCTCGAGGCAGTCGATCACCTCGTACTCGCCGTCTGTGACGGCGACGTTGCCCTGACCGAACAGTTCGACGATGATCCGGGTGGTCCCGTCCTCTCGCTCGAAGACGAACTCGAGGATACGATCGAACTCGTACTGTTCGACGCCTGCGAAGTCGGCCCCGGAGAGCCGGTTGCGGAGCATCATCGCGAACTGCGGCGGCCGGCCGGGTGCGTCCGGCACTCGCTCGGGGGCGACCGTGTGTGCCCGCTTGACTTCGCCGACTTCGATGATCAGTTCGATGCGGCCCCGATCGAAGTCGCGCATCTTGAGCCGGACGAGATCGTCGCCGTAGAGGTAGGCCTTGTCGACCTTGGCCCCCTCGTAGGCTCCGAACTCCCCGACGAGGGCGGCGAGGTCGACGCTGGTGAGTTCCCGCTTTGGATCCATACCAGAACTGCCCGGCCCGGTCAAAAAGGCGTGTCGCTCCGCCGCGACAGCGTCTGCGCACTCGAGTGGGCGACGAGCACGACCGTCGACTCCTCGGCCACGCTCCGCGGGCCGAGGTCGGAAGGCCTAATCCGCGCCGGCACGCAGTCTGTCGCATGCACGACGCTGTCGGTGGACTCGTTCGAGCGCGGGGAGGTCGAGACGCATGAGCGTCGACGACGGACCGACGTGGACGGACGTCACGAAGTTCCCGGACTTCCTCGAGCACCTCCGAAACGAGGGCGGCGCGACCGTTCGGAGCATCGTCGATCGGATCGACGCCGATATCGACCTCGACGGCGTCGTCTACCACGACCGAGGGATCCGGGTCCCGGGCTACGACGTGGCCTTCGTCCCGGAGCAGGAGGGATCGCGGGTCGTACCCACGTTCAGCGCCGAGGTCAACACCATCGGCCCGCGCAGCACCTGGGCGGTGTTCGACGCGACGCTCTCCTGGGACTTCTATCTCCTCCAGGCCGAAGGCATCGCGGCCATCGCCTGGGTGAGCGACGAGGAGTTCAACGCCGAAGAGGCCGGAGCGTTCCTCAAAAAGCACGACGCGCTCGCCGCGGGACGGTTCTCCTTCGGTACCTTCATCTACGCCGACGAGGAGTGGGAGGAACAACTCGAGTTCATCGAGGACACGAACGCGCCCGCGTTCCTCAAGCGCGAGGACGGCAGCGTGCTCGTGCCGAACGATCAGGCCGAGTTCTACGAGATCATCGGCTCGACGCCGCAGGAGTTCCGCACGAACGGCGGCCGCGCGCCCTCTCACCTCGGCCTGCTCGAACTCGAGGTCACGATCGACTGATCCGTCGGCGTTATCCGACCGACCGTCAGTCAGCGGTAGCACACGCCGAACCGTCGGGATCCCGCCTCGTTCGACCGGGTCCCGACCGGCCGACGAATTACGCCGTTAGCTGTCATTGCAATGCTCGCTTTTCTTGTTCTAGACGGACAACGATCGATATGGCCAGCGACCGCGAGGGGTCACCGGCAGCGTCGAACGCGAGTGGCGGCTCGGCTGACGACGATCCCTCGGCCAGCGAAGCCGCCCCGACACGGGCGGACGGGTCGGGCACGAGCGACGGCGTCGTCCCGGCGACCGTCGATGACGCCAGCGGCTACGGGCTCTCGCTGACCCTGATCGGCGGCGTGTTGCTCGCGCTAGCGTACTACGGCTACATCGCGGTGACCGGTCCCCAGACGCTCGGGCGGGCGATCCCCGGCCCGTTCTATCTGCTCGTGTTCGCGCTGTTCTTCGTCCTCGAATTGTTCCGGAGTCGCGGGCGCGGGGCGGTCGCGGTGGTTCGGGCGACCGTGCTGGCGCTGTTCTATGGCGGGCTGACCGCGTTCGCGATCGAGGGGAGCGTCTATCTCTGGCGCAATCCCAGTACGGCACTCGACGGCTACGCCGGGGTCACCGTTCTGGCGGTGTCGCTGATCGTCGCGGCGCTGGCGTACTTCCTCTATCTCTCCGCACTCGAGTCGAGCGCGGTAGAAAACTAATTCGCCGGGAGCGGGTCAGAGCCGTTTGCTGACGTAGGGGCCGTCCTGGTGGTAGCCGAGTTTGTTCCGGTAGTACTCTCGAGCGCCGATCCCCGAGATCACGCTCAGCTTGTCGTAGCCGGCGTCGGCGGCGAGCTCCTCGGCCCGTCCCATCAGGCGGCGACCGTAGCCCTGGTGCTGGTGTTGGTCCGTCTCACTTTTGCGCCCAACCGCGACCTCGGAGCCGTAGACGTGGAGTTCGCGAACCAGCGCCGCGTTCTCGAGTTCGGGCCGGACGGGATCGTTCGGGAACCGGAGCCGACAGAAGCCGACGAGGAGGTCCTTCTCGAAGTCCTCGAACGAGATGAAGTGTTCCGTGCCACCGCAGGCGTCGTAGGTCAGCACGTCGAGTTCGACGTTCTCGGGTTCCTCGTCGTTCATCCCGGCCTCGCGACAGCGGATGCAGTCGCAGGTCCAGCCGTGCTCGTCCATCCGCTGGCGGGCGAGCTGGCGCAGATTCGACTTCCAGACGCCGGCGTCGATGAAGTCCGCCGGGATGTCCCGCTGGACGCGCTGGAGCCGCGTGTAGCGGGGGATCGTATCCTTGATCTCCGCGATCAGGTCGGCGGCCTCGTCGTTGCTCAGTGGCTCGTACTCGTCTCTGTGCCACCAGTCGTAGGTCGCTGTGCCCCGCACGACGAGCGTCGGGTAGATCTTCAGGTAGTCGGGCTTCCACTGTTCCTCCTCGAACAGCCGGCGGAAGTCCTCGAGACACATCTCTTTGGACATCCCGGGCTGACCCGGCATCATGTGGAAGCCGACCTTGAACGCCGAGTCCCGCAGTCGCTGGTTCGCGTCGATCGACTCTTGGACGCCGTGGCCGCGGTGCATCTCGCGGTTGATCCGCTCGTAGGTCGTCTGGACGCCGACCTCGACTTTCGTCCCGCCGAGGTCGAGCATTCGGTCGATCTGCTCGGGGTCGCACCAGTCGGGCTTGGTCTCGAAGGTCGTCCCGATGTTACGGACGTCCGCGGTCTCGTTTTCCGCGATGACGTCCTCGAGATACCGCCACTCGTACTCCTCGGGGTCCTGAGCGAAGCTGACGCCCTCGGCCGGTTCGGGCTCCTTGTCGACGTCGAAGTCGTTCATCGCCTCGAGGGCGCGCTTGACGAACCACTCCTGGTAGTCGTGGCTGCGGGCGGTCATCGTCCCGCCCATCAGGATGAGTTCGACCTTGTCGACGGGGTGGCCGATCTGGCGCAGTTGCTCGAGTCGCAGCGTCACCTGTCCGTAGGGATCGTAGTCGTTCTGGACGCCGCGGGCTGCTGCGGGTTCTTCGCCCGTGTAGCTCTGCGAAGAGGAGAACTCGGAGTCGGGGCCGCCGGGACAGTAGAGACACTTCCCGTGGGGGCACCGCTCGGGCGAGGTCATGATCGCGACCGGCGAGACGCCGGAGGCCGTCCGAACCGGTTTGCGCCGAAGCACCGTCTCGAGGGTCTCCCGGTGCTCCTCGGGCGCGTAGTCGAGCAGCTCGGAGTTTTTCGGCACCTTGGGCGCGGAGTGTTCCGAACAGGCCTCGAGTTTCGCTTTTTCGACCTCGTCGCGCTCGATTTCGCCGGCGAGGATCCGGTCGACGAGCGTCTCACAGACTCGCTCGAACGCTTCGGTTTCGGTCGGTTCGGGCGTCTCGGTACTCACTGTCCGTGATTCGTCGCCGTTCGCGAATAAGCGTGTCGGACTCGGGAACGACTCTCGCGTTCGCCGTGCGAGCGACGGATCACTGTCGAGTCTCGCACTTTTCTGCCAGCCGAAAGGTAACCGTTTAAGGGTGGTCTTCTCCTATCCTCGGCGTACTGAATGTCTCCCGACCAGGCGGTGATCGTCGCCGCGGTCGCGCTCCCCTTCGTCGCCGCAGCGCTCACGCCGCTGGTCTTTCGCGTCCTCGGCGAGGGAACCGGATTCGCGGGGACCCTCGTCGCGCTGGTATCGTTCGGCCTCCTCGCGACCCAGTATGGGGCCGAAGGAACCGTTGCGCTGCAGTGGATTCCCTCGCTGGACGTCGCGCTCCGGTTCTACGTCGATGGCTGGGCGCTGCTGTTCGCCCTGCTCGCCTGCGGTATCGGGTCGCTCATCTTCACCTACTCACCCGCGTACATGCACGGCCAGTCGGGCCTCGTCAGATACTACGCCGCCCTGCTCGCTTTCATGGGCTCGATCGTCGGCGTCGCGCTGGCCGCCGACCTGATCGCGATTTTCCTGTTCTGGGAGCTCACCAGCCTCGCGTCGTTCGTCCTGATCGGCTACTACACCGCCGACGACTCCTCGCAGTACGCCGCTCGGATGGCCATGCTCGTCACCGTCGGCGGCGGTCTCTTCCTGCTCGTCGGCCTCCTCTTGCTGTCGGTCGTCGCCGGCGACGTCCTCGGCACCGCGTCGGCGTTCAACCTCGCCGCGATGCTCGAGAACCCCGAGGCGATGCAGGCAGCCCTGCGCGAGCGGGGACTGTTCCTCCCGGTACTCGGACTGCTCGCCATCGGTGCCGCGACCAAGTCCGCGCAGGTACCGCTCCATTTCTGGCTGCCGAACGCGATGGCGGCCCCGACGCCGGTCTCGGCCTTTCTCCACTCCGCGACGATGGTCAAGGTCGGTGTCTACTTCGTCGGGCGCGTCCGCCCGATGCTCGTCGGCGAAGAGTGGCTGTTGCTGTTCGCCACGCTCGGACTGTCGACGATGACGATCTGCGCGATGCTCGCCGTCGCGGCGACGGACATCAAGGAACTGCTCGCGTACTCGACGGCGAGCCACCTCGGCCTGATGATCGCCGGCTTCGGCTTCACGTCCGTCTACGGGGCGGAGACCGGCGTCTTCCACCTGCTCAATCACGCGCTGTTCAAGGCTGCGCTCTTCCTCGTGGCCGGGATCATCGCCCACGAGGCGGGCACCCGCGAGATCGCGAAACTCGGCGGACTCCGCCACGACCTCCCCGTGACCGCGGCGATCACGACGGTCGTCGCACTCAGCATGGCCGGCATCCCGCCGTTCAACGGCTTCTACTCGAAAGAACTGCTCTACGAGGCCGCCGTCGAGGCGAGCCACCACCACGAGATCGGTGCTCTCGGCTGGCTCTATCCCGCCGTCGCCGTCTTCGGGAGCATCTTCACCGTCCTCTACTCGCTGCGGTTCCTCGCCCTGTTCTTCGGCGAGCGGCCGGACGAACTCGGCCACATCCACAGCCCGCCAGTGAGTCTGCTCGTGCCGCCGGCGTTGCTGGCGCTGCTCGCCGCGGTCGTCAGCGTCGACCCCCAGTTCGCCGTCGACCTCGTCGTCCAGCCCGCTCTCGAGGCGACGGCGGTCGACCCCCACGAGATGCACATCGGCCTTCCGACGTCGTACTCGACGCCGGTCGGGATGAGCGCGGTGACGATCGTCGCCGGGGTCGCCGCGTTCCCGTTCTACGGTCGGCTCCACGACGCCATTGGCGCAATTCCGCGGCGAGCACCGCCGATTAGCGCGAACTGGTGGTACGACGCCGTCGTCAGCAGCCTCTCCGTGGAGGGGCGGTGGGTCGCGGGTCGCGTCCACAACGGACTCCTCCGAACGTACGCCACGTGGACCCTCGCCGGGACCTGCGCGCTCGCGCTCGTCGGTTTCGTCGCCGCGGGTGCCCTCGATCCGATCGCGTTGGGACTCGAGGCCACGCCCTCGATCGCGCTCGTGTTGCTCGTCGCGGTCGTGGGCGCGCTCGCCGTCGTGCTCTCGGATACACACGTCGCGGGCGTTCTCACGCTCTCGATTCTCGGCTTCATGATCGCCATCTTCTACATCCTCGCGAGCGCGCCCGACCTCGCGTTGACCCAGCTCGTCGTCGAGACGCTGGTGCTCGTGATCTTCCTGCTCGTGATCGAGGAGATCCCGGAGGGGTATACGATCGGGCTCAGGCGGAGCGCCCGCGACGCCATCCTCTCGCTGGCCGTCGGCGCGACCGCGTTCGTCACGGTGCTGGTCACGACCGGCGCGCGGCCCGCCGGTCCGACTCTCATCGCCAGCAAATACGCCGAGTGGGCCGTTCCCGAAGGCGGCGGGACCAACATCGTCAACGTGACCCTCGTCGACTTTCGCGGGTTCGACACCCTGGGCGAACTCGTCGTAGTCGGACTGGCCGCGATCTCGATCCTGACGCTGATCGTCATGCGCGGCCGCGGCGACAGCGACCTGATCGATACGCGCGGCGGCGACGAACTCCTCGACGACGATCTGACCGGGGACGAACCTGTCGGCACGCACGCAGACGGCGGAGCGGCCGATGCCACCGATATCGACGCGGACGACACCGGCAACGGGACCGAACGGGGTGACGACTCGTGACGACGGTCATCATGCGCACGACGTCGCGGGCGATCGTTCCGATCATCCTCGTCGTCGCGATCTCGCTGTTCATCGAGGGTCACAACCTCCCCGGCGGCGGCTTCATCGGCGGCGTCCTCACGACGACCGCCTTCGCGATCGTCTACATGGCCTACGGACTCGACTTCCTCGAGCGGGGCATCCTCGGGCGGGACGTCGACCCCGGCAAAGAGCCGTCGCGGGACCGCGTCGTCGTGGCCTACCGCCGGCTGTTCGCCTACGGCTTCGCGATCGCGGTCGTCAGCGGGCTCGCACCGCTGGTGGTCGGACAGGCGTTCCTCGCGCAGACGTTCGTCATTCTCGAGGGGATTCCGATCTACCACCACCTCGAGGTGGCCAGCGCGCTGGCGTTCGACTTCGGCGTTTACTGCGTCGTGGTCGGCGGTATCCTCACGATCCTCTCGGTGGTGGGTGCCGAATGACGGCGGTCGTCCTCGCGGCGGCGATCGGCGCGCTGTTCGCCCTCGGGACCTTCCTGTTGCTGCGGCGGGACCTGATCCGGGTCGTCTGGGGGCTAGCGATCGTCAGCCAGGCTGCGAACCTCTACCTGTTGTCGATGGGCGGCATCGCGCCCGCGACCGCCGAGTCGGTGCCGGTGCTGGCCGGCCACGGCGAGCACGTCCCGACGACGGCCGATCCGGTGGTGCAGGCTCTCGTTCTGACGGCCATCGTCATCGGCTTCGGCATGACTGCGTTCGCGCTCGTGCTGTCCTACCGGGTGTACGAGGAACACGACACACTCGACGTGACGGAGTTAGGTGATCGCGAATGACGACGGAGCTGTCACAGGCGCTACCGGCGGCGACGGAAACGACGGGTGATCGACTATGACGGCCGGTCCGTCGCCGCCGCCGGTCGCTAACTCGGCGCTCGTGATCGCGCCGATGCTGATCGTCCTCGTAACGGCCGTCGCGACGCTGCTGCTCGGCCGCCGACCCCGCGCTCGAGCGGCGGTGAGCCTGGGCGGCGGCGCGGCCTACGCGGTCGCGGTGGCGGCCATCGACTGGTACGTCGTCCTCGCACCGGACGCGCCGGGGATCGCAACCTATCAGGTGGGGGACTGGCCGGCCCCCTTCGGCATCACGCTCGTCGCCGACGGGCTCTCGGCGTTCATGCTGACCATGGTCGCCGTGCTGGGGGTCGCGTCGCTGGTCTTCTCGACCAGACATCTCCCTGGCGGGGAGGGACGCAGCTACTACTTCCCGCTCTTTCACTTCCTCGCGCTCGGCGTGACGGGCGCGTTCCTCACCGGCGATCTGTTCAACCTCTTCGTCTGGTTCGAGGTGATGCTGATGGCCAGCTACGTCTTCGTCGCCTACAGCGGCGGTCCCCAGCACACCCGCGCGGCGTTCTGGTACGTCACGCTCAACCTGCTGGCCAGCGCCGTCTTCCTGCTCGGCGTCGGCGGCATCTACGCGACGACGGGGACGCTCAACATGGCGGATCTCGCACAGCGGCTGGCCGAGCCGGCGGCCTACGGCCTCGATCCGGTGCCAGTGATCGGCCTGCTCGGCCTGCTCCTGTCGGTGTTCGCGATCAAGGCCGGCCTCGTCCCGTTCCAGTTCTGGATCCCGACCGCTTACCGCGCCGCGCCGCCACAGATCACCGCCCTGCTTGCCGGTGCGACGAAGAAAGTCGGCATCTACGCCATCATCCGGCTCTCCTTTACCGTCTTCGCGGACGCGGACGTCGCGGTCGACCTGGCGATCCCGGCCACCGGCATCGCGATCGACTCCCCGCTGGCCTTCGTCGGCGCGGCGCTGTTCCTCATGGCCGGGGCCAGCATACTCCTCGGCGGCATCGGGGCCGTCGGCCGCGACTCGCTCGAGGGCGTGTTCGCCTACTCGAGCATCGGGCAGGTCGGCTTCATCGCCGTCCCCGTCGCGATCGGGGCGACGGTCACCGGCCCCGACCTGCGCCAGCTCGCCATCGTCGCCGCGCTGGTGTACGCGCTCAATCACACGCTGGCGAAGGGGCTGCTCTTCCTCTCGGTCGGCGCGGTCAGGACCGCGACGGGGACGAGCAGCTTCGACGACCTCGGCGGGCTGGCGAAGCACTCGCCGCCGCTGGCGATCTCGGTGTTCGTCGCCTCGCTCGCGCTCGTCGGAATCCCGCCGCTGTCGGGCTTTTTCGGCAAGCTGCTGGTCTTCGACGCCGCGGCTCGAGCGGGTGCCGGCCCCGTGATCGTCCTCCTGCTCGTCGGGTCGCTGCTGACGATCGCCTACGCGACCCGGCTGTGGAACCGGAGCTTCTGGGGTGCCCAGACGCCCGCCGTGGAAGCGGCAGCGATCGACCGCGTGGAAGTGACTGTCCTCGTCGTCCTCGCGGCGACGATCCTCGCCGTCGGCGTCGGCTTCGAACCCGTCTACGAGTTCGCGACGGCCGCCGCGGAGGCCGCCCTCGACACCGAGGGCTATATCGAGGCCGTCGACCCCGTCGAACCGGGCGAACTGGCCGACTCGAGCGCGAACGGGGGTGACGACTGATGGAGGTGAAAACGTGGCCGGTCGCCGGCGTCGTCTTCGCGACGCTGTGGGTGTTCGTCCGCGGCCTCCCGCTGACCCCGTCGACACTGGCCGGCGGCTTCCTCGCGGGGCTGCTCGTCGGCCTGCCGGTCGCGTTCGTCTTCCGACGGCTCTACGCCGACCGCGTCGACCTCGGGCGCGGCATCCGGTCGCTTCCGTACGCCGGGCTCTACCTCGGAGCCTTCGCCCGCGAACTCCTGTGGGCAAATATCGACGTCGCCTACCGGGTGCTCTCGCCCGGGATGCCGATCGAACCCGAGGTCATCCTGGTGCCGCTCCGGGTCGAATCGGACGTCGCCATCACCGTCATCGCCAACAGCATCACGATCACACCCGGAACGGTGACGCTCGACTACGACGAGGAGACCAACGCGCTGTACGTCCACGGCGTCAACGGCCGCGATCCCGAAGCGATGGCAGAGCCTATCCGCACCTGGGAGGACTACGCGCTCGGACTGTTCGACGAGGACGCCTCCCCGTCGGACCCGCCGCCGGAGATCGTCGTTTCCGGCGGGGAAAGAGACAGTACTACGAACCGCCAGGACGGAGGGACGGACGATGACTGAGGCGACCCCGGCGTTCCTCGAGACGGCGATCCGCGCGGCGCTGGTCCTCGTCAGCGGGCTCTGCGTTCTCTGTAGCTACCGCGTGATCCGCGGGCCGACCGACCCCGACCGAGTGGTCGCGCTCGACGCCATCGCGACGAACGTCGTGGCGATCGCCGTGCTGTTCGCCCTGTTGACCGACCGGGGGCTGTTCGTCACGGTGAGCCTCGTGCTCGCGATCATCGGTTTCATCGCGACCGTCGCGGTCGCCAAGTTCGTCACGGAAGGCGAGGTGATCGAATGATTCACGATATCGTCATCGTCGCGCTCGTCGTCGTCGGCGTGTTCTTCCTGACCGTCGGCACGATCGGTCTACTTCGACTGCCGAACGTCTACAACCGGATGCACGCCACGAGCAAGCCGACGACGCTCGGCACCGCCGCGATCTTCCTGGCCGGCTTCGTCGAGTTCGGCCCCGGATCCGAGGGACTGACGGCACTCATCGGCATCGTCTTTCTCTTCTTGACGGTGCCGACCGGCTCGCACATGATCGCCCGCGCCGCCGAACGGATCGGCATCTCCTTCCTCGGGAGCGTCACCTGGCCCGACGCGTCGGCTGTCGATCGACCCGACCAGTCGGACGAGGCCGAGCCGACTGACGATTGACTCGACGTATCCGTGCTCGAGCAGCGACGCCCGACCTCACCGCTCGTATTCGGGCTCTCGACCGCGGTCCGCGTTCTGATCGCGCGCTCGAGTCCACGCCTCGGCGTCCTCGAGCGTCTCCGTATCGAGCAGCCGCTCGAGTTTGCGCTCGAACTGCTCGTCGGTGAGTTCGCCCGCGGCGTACCGTTCGCGGAGCGTCTCGAGGGCGTCCCGGGTATCGCGGTCGACGGTCCGATCGGCCGTCTCGGAGTCGGATGCCGATTCCGTCTCGCCGGGCGCGTAGTCGTCGACCCACTCGCGGCGGTCCTCCTCGTCGCCGAACAGGAGCGCGACCAGCGGTACGACGGCGATGTAGCCGACGAGCAGCGCCGCGAGCCACCAGTCCTGGCCGGTGACCATCGCGCCGAGCCAGAACGCCGTCACGAGCATCGACGCGATCCCGGTCGCGTTCTCGCGCAGTCTGGTTCGCCAATCGTCCTCCGTCCCGCGCCGATTGCTCCCCTCGAGCCCGTTCATAGGTGCGTATTCGACGCGGATCGGAAATACGTTGGTGGCTCGAGGGATCGCCCACGCGCAGCGGCGTCTCGGGAAACAGACTGACGATCCACGACCCTATGCGGACCGATTGCACGGCTGCGATCGTTTGAACACGCTTTTAAGGGGGGCAGCGCTACTGAGGTGTACACCCTACGCGGGGTTGATGATGCTCCTAGCCTCACAGGACTTCCGCCGGGTCGAACCCGGCCCGGGTCCCAGCGCCCGGACGGCAGGGGAGCGCGAGCCCACGCGTAGGAGAGGTGAACAACCAATGTCAGTATAC
Source organism: Natrinema sp. 1APR25-10V2 (assembly GCF_031626495.1). Taxonomy (NCBI): domain Archaea; kingdom Methanobacteriati; phylum Methanobacteriota; class Halobacteria; order Halobacteriales; family Natrialbaceae; genus Natrinema; species Natrinema sp. 1APR25-10V2. Next base: position 232,925 of record NZ_JAMQOJ010000002.1, on the reverse strand, counting down.
GTCACAACCGACATCCCAGCCGACCTCGCCGACGACGCCCTCGAGGCGCTCGAGGTCGCACGAGACACCGGACGCGTAAAGAAAGGAACGAACGAAACGACGAAGGCCATCGAGCGCGGCAACGCCGACCTCGTCTACGTCGCCGAAGACGTCTCGCCCGAGGAGATCGTGATGCACCTCCCGGAGCTCGCCGACGAAAAGGGCATTCCAGTCGTCTTCATCGAGACGCAGGACGACGTCGGCCACGCCGCCGGCCTCGAGGTCGGCTCGGCCGCCGCGGCGATCGTCGACGCCGGCGAGGCGGGAGACGACGTCGAGGATATCGCCGACAAGGTCGAGGACCTCGACTGAGGTGATCAGAGATGAGTGCTGAAGAGGAAGAAAGCGGCTCTACGCCCGCCGAGGTCATCGAGATCGTCGGCAAGACCGGCATGCACGGCGAAGCCATGCAGGTCAAGTGCCGAATTCAGGAGGGCGAGAACCAGGGACGCATCATCACCCGGAACTGCCTCGGGCCGGTCCGCGAAGGGGACGTACTCCAGCTTCGCGAGACCGCCCGCGAGGCCGACTCCATCGGTGGACAATAATGGTCGAGAAACGAACCTGCGACTACACGGGCGAAGAGATCGAGCCCGGCACGGGCATCATGTACGTCCAGAACGACGGCACCGTACTCCACTTCGTCGATTCGAAGGCGGAGAAGAACTTCAAGCTCGGGCGCGAACCGCGCGACCTCGAGTGGACCGAGGAAGGGCGTCGCGGCAAAACCTCCGCACAGGCCGACACATCCGCCGAAGCGGAAGCCGATCAGACCGAAGCGGTCGACGCCGAGGCAGACGAGGACCTCGAAACCGAGTCCGAGTCTGAGGACGAACCCGTCGACGAGGACGAGGAAGACGTAGCCGCCGGGGACGAAACCGCCGACGAGACCGAGGAAACCGAGGCCGAGGAAGCATGAGCGATCACGAGCGCACCTTCGTGATGGTCAAGCCCGACGCCTTCGCGCGCGGACTCGTGGGCGAAGTCGTCTCTCGACTCGAGGACCGCGGGCTCAAGCTCGTCGGCATCAAAGTCGAGAATATGCCCCGCGAGCGGGCCGAGGAACACTACAGCGAACACGAGGACAAGCCGTTCTACGACGACCTCGTCGACTTCATCACCTCGGGGCCGGTCGTCCCGATGGTCTGGGAGGGCCAGGACGCGACCCGACAGGTCCGCCAGATGATCGGCGAAACCGACCCGCTCGAGGCCGCGCCCGGCACGATCCGGGGCGACTACGCACTCGACCTCGGTCGGAACGTCGTTCACGCCGCCGACCACGAGGACGAGGGCGCGAACGAGCGCGAGATCGCGATCCACTTCGACGACGACGAACTGATCGACTACGAGCAACACGACGCCGAGTGGCTCTACGAGTAACGATCGACTCAGTCTGACGACACCGACGAGTCGCGTCGAGTCAATCGCGTTTATCACACCGATTTTTCGACAGATCCGCTGGTCCGGCTGAGAGCCGTTGCTCTCGCTATCGGAACCATCATCGCGTCGTTCGATTGGAGCAGTAGACGCCGGTAACGGAGGTCCTGATCGGCTGTGGCCGTCCGACCGGGTACGCGAACACGATCGATTTCGCATAGCGAAATATACGGGCACCGAAAATGAGGAAAAAAGACACCGTTTCGCTATCCGGACGGAGCAATCCAAATCGAACGGTGATATCATGCCGTTGTATTCGTTCACTACAGAAGGCAAGTATTCGACACTCTATCCGTTTAGCGCCCACTATCCGGCGGAATGAGCGCGATCCCAACGTTATGCTCTCGATGAATAGTCACGGATATAACACAGGTACGTTTCCCGGTAGACGTAACATCTAATGTGGCGGCTGTAGAAGAGGGGGATGGTGGTTTCGAATGGTAACACACGGTAGGTGGTTCGCGGATGCGTGAAACGGAGGGAGAGGCGGCAACACTGACAGCGGAGGTGACACCGTCGCTCAATCTCGTCTTCGAACTGCTCTCGAACAGCCGACGGCGGTACGCGCTCTACTATCTCCACGAGCAACCGGACGGCGTCGCATCGATCGAGAGTCTCACTGAAAACGTGATCGCCCTCGAGCGATCGGCCGACTCGACGGAGACGGACGGGGCGACGACTATCGGTCCGGATACCGATCCCGACGCAACGGAATCGGACGTACGGATGGAGCTCCAGCATATTACCTGCCGAAACTCGAGGACGCAGGACTGCTCGAACACGATCGGCGGAGCGAGACGGTGCGATACTGGAGTCAGCCGTCGCTCGAGGAGTGGCTCGAGCACGCGTATCACAAAGAAATCGCGTAGTCCGGTCGATCCCGCGACCACCGGAGACGACCGCTGGACGGGTCCTTCGGTCGGGGGTGCTGAAAGGTTTAACACAGAGCCCGTGGTGGGGTCCACTGACGTGTCGGTAAATCGCACGACGTAACGGCTCCGACTTTATGAGGTGTGATATCGTCTCACTCCTCAAAACTTAACAAGCGAGATACCGATACAGACAGTGAGGTGCATACTATGGCTGACCACGAACTTCCACCACTTCCGTACGATTACGATGCGCTCGAACCGTCGATTTCCGAGCAGGTACTGACCTGGCATCACGACACCCACCACCAAGGGTATGTCAACGGCCTCAACGCTGCTGAGGAGACTCTCGCGGAGAACCGCGAGTCGGGCGACTTCGGCTCGACCCCCGGGGCCCTCAGCAACGTCACCCACAACGGCTGTGGGCATTATCTCCACACGCTGTTCTGGGAGAACATGTCCCCCGACGGCGGCGGCGAACCCGAGGGCGACCTCGCCGACCGCATCGAGGAAGACTTCGGCTCCTACGAGGGCTGGAAGGGCGAGTTCGAGGCCGCTGCCGGTGCCGCCGGCGGCTGGGCCCTGCTGGTCTACGACCCGGTCGCAAAGCAGCTGCGCAACGTCGCGGTCGACAAACACGACCAGGGCGCGCTCTGGGGCTCCCACCCCATCCTCGCGCTGGACGTCTGGGAGCACTCCTACTACTACGACTACGGTCCGGACCGTGGCGAGTTCATCGACGCCTTCTTCGACGTCGTCAACTGGGAGAAGGCCGCAGAGGAGTACCAGACCTGCCTCGACCACTTCGAGTAACGCCCCAGTAGCCGAGCGACGAGCCAGTCAATCCCGTCTTTCTTTAGCGTCGTCGTACCGATAGCGCCGCCATCGCTCGAGCTGCGGGAATCGCCGATCCACCCCCGGCGCTCGCCCCAGAACACATGTACTGTGAGTGACTGACATGGTTTAACTGGGTGTGGGACGATTTCACGTCTCATATGGCCGCCGAGGACAGCAGCGTCGACGCGAGGGCCGAGGATCGGGAGCGACAGTCACCGCGACCGCTCAGCGAGGTAGACCGAAGTGATTCCGGCGACGCGCTCGCGGACGACCTGCGAGCCGCCTGCGACGGCGACGTTCGCTTCGACGAGTACACGCGCGTCCTTTACGCGACGGACGGCAGCATCTACGGTGCACAACCCGCTGGCGTCGTCTTTCCGCGGGACACTGACGACGTGCGGACGGCCGTTCGCGTCGCGGCCGACCACGGCGCGCCGATCTTGCCCCGCGGGGCCGGCTCCTCGCTGGCCGGCCAGACGGTCGGCCCGGGCTGTGTCGTCCTCGACCTGTCGCGCCACATGGACGCGATTCGTGACATCGATCCGGACGCACAGCGGGCCGTCGTCGAACCGGGGGTCGTCCAGGACGATCTCGACGCCGCGCTCGAGCCCCACGGGCTCCGATTCGCGCCCGATCCGGCCTCGTCGAACCGGGCGACGATCGGCGGCGGGATCGGCAACAACTCGACGGGAGCGCACTCGGTGCGCTACGGGATCACGGACGCATACGTCGAGGAGTGCGAGGTCGTCCTCGCCGACGGCTCGCTGATCCGGACGCGAGATATCGTCCTCGACAGTCCCGAGTGGGAGCGAATCGTCTCGAGGGACGACCGCGAGGCTGCCATCTACCGGACGGTGCGTGCGCTCGTCGAGGACAACGCCGACGAGATCGAGTCGCGGTATCCGGAACTCAAGCGCAGCGTCAGCGGGTACAATCTGCAGAAAGTCGTCAGAGAGCGCGCAGATGGTGACCGGGTGATGAATCTCTCGAAGCTGCTGGTCGGCGCGGAGGGAACCCTCGGCGTCGTCGTCGAGGCCACGCTTTCGCTCGTGACTAGACCCGACGAGACCGCCCTCGCCGTACTCTGTTACGACGACTTGCTCGAGGCGCTCGCGGCCGTCCCCGACGCTCTCGCGTGCGAGGCCAGCGCGGTCGAACTGATGGACCGAGAGGTGTTCCGCCTCGCCGCCGAGTCGACGGAGTACGCCGAGTACGCGGAGCCGATTCCCGACGGGACCGAGGCGGCACTGATGCTCGAGTTCGACTCCGAAGTGGTCGACGACCTCCCGGACGCGATCGCCGCGGCGACCGACCGGCTCGCGGACGAAGGGACAGCCTTCGATGCGCTCGAGGCGTTCTCGCCGGCGAAGCAGGAGAAGCTCTGGAAACTCCGGAAGGCCGCGATCCCGCTGTTGATGAGTATGGAGGGCGATCCGAAACCGTACCCGTTCGTCGAGGACGCCTCCGTTCCGCCCGAGGAACTCGCCGAGTACGTGGCGGGGTTTCAGGAGATCCTCGCGGACCACGACACCACGGCCGCCTACTTCGCGCACGCGGGCGTCGGCACGCTTCACATCCGGCCGGTGTTGAACCTCAAAGAGGGGGACGACGTCGAGAAAATGCGCGCGATCGCCGACGACGTGACCGACCTCGTCGTCGAACACAACGGGTCGTTCTCTGGCGAGCACGGGGACGGCCTCGCGCGGACGGAGTTCAACCCAAAGCTGTACGGTCCGGATCTCTGGTCGGCCTTTCAGGAACTCAAGTCGGCGTTCGATCCGGACTGGCGGCTGAACCCGGGGAAGGTCGTCTACCGCAACGAGGATCCGACCGACATCCGCGAGCACCTCCGGTACGGGCCGGACTACGCCTCGCTCGAGCCCCGAACGGCGCTCGACTTCGACGACGACGGCGGCTTCTCGCACCTCGTGGAGCTCTGCAACGGCTGTGGCACCTGCCGGCAGACCGACGGCGACGTGATGTGTCCGACGTATCGGGCGACCGAGGAGGAAATCGCGACCACGCGTGGGCGAGCCAACCTGTTGCGGGCGGCGATCAGCGGCGAGATCGACCCCGAGGAACTGTACGGCGAGCGGTTCCAGACGGAGGTGCTCGACCTCTGTATCGGCTGCAAGGGCTGCCAGAGCGACTGTCCGACGGGGGTCGACCTCGCGAAGCTCAAGACCGAGGTCAAACACCAGTACCACGAGCGCGAGGGAACGAGCCGCCGGGAGCGCCTGTTCGCGAACGTCGATCGCCTGGCGTCGCTGGGAAGCACGTTCGCACCGCTGGCGAATCGCGCGACGGAGCTGCCGGGCGCGCGGAGCCTCCTCGAGAAGACCGTCGGAATCGCGCCCGACCGAACCCTGCCGACGTTTCGACGGGAGACGCTGGTCGACTGGTACGACGATCGGGGTTCACGCGTCGATCCCGAGACCGCGACCGCGGGGGTCGTCCTCTACCCCGACACGGACACCAACTACTCGAATCCGGCGGTCGGGAAGGCCGCCGTCGAGGTCCTCGAGGCCGCGGGGATCCACGTCGCCGTCCCCGAGCTGGGGCCGACCGGGCGCGCGGCTTACTCCCAGGGGATGCTCGAGGTCGCGGCCGACCAGGGCCGTGCGCTGCTGGACGACCTCGAGCCGTACCTCGAGCGCGGCTGGTCGGTCCTGTTCGTCGAGCCCTCGGACGCGGCGATGGTCGTCGACGAGTACCGCTCGCTGCTCGGGGACGACCGCGTCGAAACGCTCGCGGCCGACTCCTACGGCGTCTGCGAGTATCTGGACGAGAACCGCCTGGACGAGGAAATTCCCTTCGACGAGCGCAAGACGACGGACACCGCGCTGACGTTCCACGGCCACTGCCACCAGAAGGCCCGCGGCGCGGACCACCACGCCGTCGGCGTCCTCCGACGGGCCGGTTACGCCGTCGACCCCGTCGATTCGGGTTGCTGTGGCATGGCCGGCAGCTTCGGCTACGAGGCCGAACACCACGACCTCTCAAAAGCGATCGGCTCGTTGCTGCGAGAGCAACTCGAGGACAGCGCAGCCCGCGATGCAGTGGCAGCGGACTCGACCGTCGTCGCGCCGGGCACCTCCTGCCGCACGCAGATCGGCGACTTCGAGGGCTACGACCGGCCGGCACACCCCGTCGAGCTGCTCGCACGCGGGCTCGAGGCGGAGCGGTAAGGCTGCCTGGGGCCGTCGCTGAACGACGACCGGTCACCCCTCGTCCTCGAGCCCGGTCGCGCGCTGGTACTCCTCGAGCAGCGTCGGGAACTGGCCGCCCCGGACGTACCGGAGGCCGAATTCGTCGGCCCAGGAGATGATCCCGCGGTCCTCCGTGACGACGCCGGCGTCGAGTTCTCGAGCGAGGATCAGCAGGTCGAAGTCCTCCCGGGAGTCGAGGACGCCCTGTCGGAGGGCGCGGCGGTACTTGTCCCGCAGGTCGGAGAGGATCCTGTCGGCGTCGGTCATGTACTCGTTTCGCTCCTCCGCGTCCGAGCCGGCGGTGAGCTCGTCCGGATCGAGCTGTTCGACCTCGCGGATCGCTTTCTCCGAGACGCGGAGGCCGCGATCCACCCGGTCGCTCATCTCGTCGATGAAGTTGTAGACGACGTTCGCCGGGATCGTGACGCCGTACCGATCCGGGCTCTTGCGGACGACCCACGTATCGAGCCGGGAGAACACCTCCTCGTCGACGTCGCGCTCGCGCAGCATCGTCGCGAGTTCGTCGTGGATCGACGGCGGCACGTAACAGGAGATGTTGAGCTCGAGCCGGGCGGTCGCGATCAGGTCGAGCAGATGCTCCACGGCGTCCTCGAGCGACTCGTCGTCCGCGCGGATCTCCTCGGTGATGAACAGCGAGGTGTCGAGGACGAACCGTTGGCGCGGCAGTTCCCCGGGCATAGTAGTCGGTTGGACGGTAATCCACATAGGTGTCATCCCAGTCGGGTCGCCGCAGCGGTCGGCCGACCGCTCGTGGGGATCGGCGACCCACCCGGTGTTTTTCACCGCGAGCGTCGTCGGACGACGTATGGATCGGGACGCCTACCTCGAGCGGCTCGACGCCACCACCGGCGACGCCGAGGACCTCTTCGAGCACTTCGAGCAGCGGTCGGTCGCCGGGCGGACCCACCACGTCCTCACCGCCGCGCGCCACGGCCTCGAGCGTGGGACCGTCATCGTCGAGGAGAGCGATGCCGTGGTCCGCGGCTATCCGAGCGTGCCGCGAATTCTGGTGCTCGACCCCGGCGTTCCGTCGTTCTTCGAAGCGGGCGAGCGCGTCGCGATCGAGGAGAAACTCGACGGGTTCAACGTCCGGATCGCCGACGTGGGAGAGCCCCTCGCGTTCACCCGAAGCGGCTACGTCTGTCCGTACACCACGGCGCGGGCGCGCGACCTGCTGGCGCTCGAGGACTTTTTCGCTGCGTACCCGGAGAAGACGATCTGTGCCGAACTGATCGGGCCGGAGACCCCCTACACGACTCACGACTACGCGAACGTCGACTCCCACGATTTCCGGGTGTTCGACGTCCGCGACCGGGAGTCCGGCGATCCGCTCCCGGTGGCCGAGCGGCGCGAACTGTGCGCAACGTTGGACTTCGGCCAGCCGCGGCTGTTCGGGTGGGCCGAGCCGTCGGACGCCGCCGACGTGGCCGGGAACGCCATCGACGAACTCGACAGCGCAGGTCGAGAGGGGATCGTCATCAAATCGAGCGACGGGACGGCGATGGTCAAGTATACGACCGAGTCTCAGCACCACGCCGAACTCGCCTACGCGTTCTCGCTGCCGTTCGACTACGGCCGCGATTTCGTCTTCTCTCGGATCGTTCGCGACGCGTTTCAGGCCGCCGAGTTCGACGAGGACGACGACCGACTGCAGGAGCGAGCGCGGAACCTCGGTGAGTCGATCCTCCGCCCGATGGTGGCGACCATTCGGGACGTAGCCGACGGCGAGCCCGTCGGCGAGCGGCACACGGTCCGCGGCGATCCGGACGCGATCGACGCGCTGTTCGCCCACCTCCACAATCAGTCGATGACCATCGACCTCGAGGACGATCGCCGCGAAGACGGCGAGCGCGTCGTCGAGTTCGTGAAGGTGGCCGAGTCGAGCCGCGATCGGATCGGGTACTACCTGAACGGCGGGTCGCGAAACGAGTAGCGGACGAGTCGCAGTCGCGGGTATCCATCGATTCCCGCCACGACGGGTTACGGTCCGGACGACGGCGTCTCGACGGTCGAATCCGCCCCGCGAACGGACTCGGAACCGGGAACCGCATCGCTCGAGTCCGTCGTCTCGACGCCGGCGAGTTCGAATCTGGCACCCCCCGCCTCGCTCTCGGTGGCGTCGATCGACCAGCCGTGAGCGGTCGCGATCTGTTCGACGATCGAGAGTCCGAACCCGGTGCCGTCCTCGTTAGTCGTATACCCCTGCTCGAAAATACGCTCGCCGTCGTCGGGCAGTCCCCGGCCGTCGTCGGCGACGTAAAACCCGTAAACCGGCGTTCCGAGGACGCCGACCGAGACCGTCAGCGGTGGTACCGACTCGGTCGCGTCGTCGGTATTCGCAGCGCCGTCCGTCGGTCCCCCGTGTTCGACAGCGTCCTGCTGAGCCTGCGAAGCGGGGCTTGGCGAACCGTGTTCGACGGCGTTCCGAAACAGGTTCTCGAGCAGGCGAAGCAGTCGCGTCCGGTCGGCGAGGACCACCGCGGAACCGTCGATCGACAGCGCGTTGTCAGCGGTATCGACGTTCTCCCAGGCCTGCCGGGCGACTGCAGCCAGTTCGAGAGGTTCGGTCTCGCTTACCGATTCGCCCTCTCGAGCGAGCGCGAGCACGTCGTCGATGATCGCCTCCATGCGGTCGTGTGACCGCTGAACCTTCTCGAGGTGGGAGACGTCGCCGGTCTCGAGCGCGAGGTCGACGTACCCGTCGGCGACGGACAGCGGATTCCGAAGGTCGTGTGACACCACGTCGGCGAACCGCTCGAGGCGCTTGTTCTGGCGCTCGAGTTGCTCCTCGTGGCGCTTGCGTTCGGTGACATCGCGGACGATGAACAGCCAGCCGACGTGGGTATCGCGGCCGTCGTCGATCGGCGTCACCCGAATATGGTAGTGGCCGCCCATGAGCGCCAGTTCGCGTTCGGTTTCGACGGTGTCTGCCGTGAGGTCGTAATAGAGGTCGCGCAGTTCGGGGAGGTCAGCGAATATCGAATCGATGTCGAGGCCGATCGCGGAGCCCTCCACATCCGCGAGCATCTCCCGTCCGGCGGGGTTGGTGTCGATGATCCTGTCCTCGCGGTCGAGGACGAAGACACCGTCAGTGACGTTGTCGAGGACGCGATCCCGAGCGATTGGGACGATGTCGACTAGTTGGTACCGGAAGATCGCGACGGTAAACAGCGTGCCGGTTATCAGATAGCCGATCGGCATCGGATCGAACGGAAACACCTCCGCGACGTAGAGGATGTTCGCCGCCGTTGGAATGATCGTCGCGCCGAGCAAGGCCGCAGCCTGACCGCGGTACACCGACCGGGAGCGATAGAGGAACTCGAGCACGAGCACTGCCGCGGCCACCATCACCACATACGAGTAGAGAACGTGAAGGCCCACCGCGATTCCCCACTCGATCTCGATTCCGGTCAGCGATCCCGGATCCGGCTCGACCGATTCGAAGAAGACGTTTCCCGGGTTGAAAAACACGAGTCCGACGACGACGATCGGTTCGATCGCGAGTATCGCGACCGTCGTTCGCGTGACGAGGCGTTCGCGACCGGTATACTCGAGGACGAACAGAAAGATCGTCGCGATGCTCGTGCCGATGCCGATGAACAGCGTTTGGACCATCAACGTAGAAATCGCGACGCTGTCGACGGCCGATGCAACGAACAGCGATCCGGAGTAAACGGCGGTCGCGAACAGACACAGCGAGAGCGGGATCGCCCCCCGCTTTTCGCGATGACGCCACACGACGACGCCGAGCGCGATTCCGACGACTGCCGACAGTCCGTACATCGTCAGAATCGCGTCGTGACCGGTTGCCATCAAAGCTACTCTCTCTGCAATCTTATAAAATGCTGTGGCCATCGGTGTACGGACGTAGTTCCCGTCTCGAGTGCGAACGAACGATTTAGGCGTCGGCCGCGGGTACGAGGACGTATGCCCGTACCGAAATCGGAGTTCGACGCGCTGCCGCCGTGTGACTTCTACACACCCGCGGAGCTGCTAGAGGACGATCAGATGTACACCGTCTACGAGATTGCGCGGCTCCTACAGGGCCTCGAGCCCGACGCCGACATCGACCGCGAGACCGAGGACATCCTGCTCGACTGGGCGATTCCGTGGATCATGACCAACGCCGACGAACTTGTCGTCGCCGAGCCGCGCGACGAGGACGAACCCGGCTACTACGGTCTGAAAGAATGATCTTCCTCGTGGTCGGTGCCGACCGCGTCGACGCCGGCAAGACGACTTTTTCGACCGGCCTGCTCAAGCGAACCGGCGCGGTCGGCTACAAACCCCGGGCCGGTAACGACTTCTGGTTCGACCAGGACGACTGCCAGCGAGCGCTCGCCGACGGTCGGCTCTACGGCAAGGACGCGGCGCGGCTCTCGGCGGCCGACGGCCGCGGCCGGCCCCCGGAACGACTGAACCCCGTCCACCGGCTCTGGCGGCCCGCACCCGGCGGTGACAGCGGGCTGCTCGGACAGACGGACCGCGAATTCGTCGTCGATCGGGTCGGCCGCGGGGCCGACGAGTCGCTGTTCGTTCGCAACGCCGCGGCGGACGTGCCGGACGCGGTCGCTGAGGCGCTCCCGCTTGAGGAGGCGATTCCCGTCGAGACCGTCGCCGAGTTCAACGAGCTCGCCGAGCGGGAGTACGTCCCCGCGTTCGAGCGGCTGGCCGCAGAGATCGAGGCGACCGATATCGCCGTCGTCGAGTCCTACAGCGACATCGCGCTCCCGTTGTCCTCGCTCGACCCGGCGTCGATCGCCGCCGTCGCGGCCGTCGAACCCGGCCGCGCCAGAATCTACTCCGGCGAACGCTACTGTCGCGCTTGCGAGATTGCCAGTTCGAGTCCCAGAGACGGCGCGATCGAAAAGCGCGTATCCGACGTACTCGACTATCTCGATCCGCTCGAGCGCGTTCGGTTACCGGCGCTCGGCGGTGCCGACCGGGACGATCCCGCGCGGATCGCCCGCGAATACGCGGACGCCTACGACGCGCTGCTCGGTGCCGCCGGACGGGTGTAGCCGGGCCTCTCCCGCTACATCTGGCGAGCCATCTGCGCCGAGAGTTCGACGTGGTCGTACGGATCGTTCGTGACGCTCGGCCCGTGGCCGGTGTGCATCGCCTCGAAGTCGGGATCGATCCACTCGAGTACGCGATCGATGCTCTCGATCAGGGTGTCCCGATCGCCCTCCTCTAAGTCGGTGCGGCCGAAGCTCCCGTTCTGGAACACGAGGTCGCCCGCGAACAGCACGTCCGCGGTTGCCGAGTAGAAACAGAGGTGGTCGTTCTTGTGCCCGGGCGTATGGAGGGCAACGTATTCGTAGTCTCCCAACTGGACCGTCTCCTCGTCCGCGATAGCGTGGTCGACGCCGTCGATGGCGGTGTCGTACCCCCAGGCGTCGACGTCGAAGGCGTCTTTCACCGCCTCGAGGTTGCCGACGTGGTCGCGGTGGGTGTGTGTGAGAATAATCGCGTCGAGGTCGTCGACGTGAGACCGGACGGCGTCGACGACGTCGAAGTTCGCGCCAGTATCGACGATGACGGGGCGGTCGCCATCGACGAGAAAGACGTTGCTCGTAAACGCCTGCACGCCCTGCGCGAGATTAGTGATCATGGCAGCCGCTATGCAGGCGATCGATTTGTGGGTGTCGACACGGACGTGGCGCTCCAATCGAGCCCGAAACGGCCTCGAGTACCCTTTATGACCCGTGAGGCAACCGTATTGGTATCCGTTCCAGTATTCACAAGGATTTTTAGCTCCGGCACGTAGTGGGTAGACGAATGAATCGGCCGGTCTCTGTCGGTCTCGTCGTTTTCGCCATCCTCGCAGCCGTTGTGGGCGTTAGCGGATCAGCCGTTCTCGCACCGTCTGGACTGGCCGGCCCCACCGCGATGGAAACGGCTCCCGACGAAACACGGGGCGGGACGGCCGACTTCGATGACTCCGGGTTCGGTGCCGTTCGGGGCCAGGATTTCGTTTCGAACGTCGATACGACGACGTTCGAAATCACCGTTCACGAAAACGGGAGCGCGACGTGGACGTTCCGTCACGAACAGCGGTTCGGAAACGGAGAGAACGAGACTGAGGCACGACAGAACTTCAACGCGTTCGCCGAGGAGTTCGAGGCCAACCAGACGGAACTCTACGATAGCTTTCGGAACCAGTCACGACTGCTGACCCAGGCCGGTAGCCAGGAGACCGGCCGGGAGATGGAAGCGACGAACTTTCACCGATCCGCCCGGATCGAAGAACAGCTTACTCCGACGGGCGTCGTCGAGATGTCGTTCCTCTGGACGAACTTCGCCGTCGTCGAGGACGACCGCATCGTCGTCGGTGACGTCTTCGAAGACCTCTACATCGGCCCCGATCAGCGAATCGTGATCGAAGCCGGCGGTGACCTCACCTTCCGGACCGTCGAACCGGACAGCCAGTACGCCGGCAGCTCGCTCGCGGACGCCGACTCGGTCAGCTGGAACGGGGAGCAGGAGTTCGTCGACGGCCGTCCGCGCGCGGTGTTCGATCGTCCCGGAGCCGGCGCCGGAAGCGGCAACGAATTGGACGGATCGTCACCCGTTGCGGGTTCCGTCCCGTTCCTCGCTGGCGGCCTCGTCGTCGTCGTCCTCGTTCTCGCGGCCGTCGTCTGGTATCGGCGGAACGTCTTCGGAGCTACCGACGACGATACGGCGGCCGAATCGGCGGCATCGACGACCGGTCGCGAACCAGCGGCCGGAGGCGAAGAGGCGTCATCACCGGGCTCGTCTGCCGTTTCCGGCCAAAACGCCGGAACGGACTCGCTGTCGGAAGAGGAGCTGATGACGGACGAGGATCGCGTCGTGAAACTCATCCGCGAAAACGGCGGCCGAATGAAACAGGTCAACATCGTCGAAGAAACCGGCTGGTCGAAGTCGAAGGTCAGCATGCTCCTCTCGGACATGGAAGACGACGGCACCATCAGCAAACTCCGGGTCGGCCGCGAGAACATCATTAGCCTCGAGGGATTCGAACCCGAAGCGACGAAATCGCCGTTCGACGAGTAGTCCTGTCAGAGATCGGATTCGTGGTACTGCGCGCCACTCTCGTGGCGAAACGGAATCCTTAAACATCGTACCGCGCAACAATCGAATGCAGACGAAGTGCGCTCCGATGGTGTAGTCCGGCCAATCATATTGCCCTCTCACGGCAATGACCAGGGTTCGAATCCCTGTCGGAGCACTCCTTCCTTCCGCTGTCTCCTGGTTTTGAGCTGTGGCTTCCGGTGTTTACCAATGTCGCCACAGGGCAATCACGTAATTCGGAACGGAGTATCGTATCGCAGTCGGGTGATGAGCTACTCTTGCCCAACAGCCAGACTCGCCGGATTCAGTTAGGTCGAATACGGGTCAAGCTCTTTCCGGCCAGGTACTTCTAAGGAGAAAACGCGACCATCGAATCAGACTCTCACTGAGTATCAGCGTACTCATACAAACCCAGAAGACGCCCGTGAAAACGCTGAAATCAGCTACGCAGAGACGGGAAATCGCACGGTGAAAGCGACTTTATACGGTTTTTACCGATCAATGCAAACCACAGGCTTTGCAGAAATCGATGCAACCGATGAACTCCTAACGATCGGTTTGAGCTGTACTCGATATCAGGAGGCAGATCATGATGAGTGATTTAGACGGGATCACGCTGGTGACAGGTCCAGCAGAGGAGTATCTTAATGAACGACAGCTCACGGATTACCGCACCCAGCGAGCTAACTGTCTACGCTGGTTGCTTCATTTCGGCAAGGATCCCGAACACGTAGAAGGGTACGCGTTTGAGACAGTTAGAGCGCGCTCCAGTCGCATGGACATGTTCTATCGGTGGATCTGGAACACTGAGGATCGCTACGTTGCAGCACCGACGCACGAGCATGCTGACGCCTATATGAAAGAACTCGCCTACCGTGATACCAGTAATGCGGACAAATAGAATCATCAAAAAGCGGTTCAGATGCTATTCAAGTGGCGTACACACGAACACGGGATCGACGAATGGGATCCCTCTATCACGTTTTCGACGTCGGATTCGGCCAGTCAGCCGAAGGATTTTTTCACACGGGAAGAACGGCGACAACTCCGTGACGCAACTCTGGAGTACGGGAGTATTCCCGGTTACAATGATCTCTCGCCGGCAGGACGCGATCGATGGCGCGCGCACCTCGCTCAGCGGTTCGAGAAGCCGAAATCGGAAGTGACTGCCTGTGACTGGGATCATGCGAACGGGTGGAAGGTTCCATCACTCGTGGCCACGAGTCTGGATACGGGCTTACGACCGATCGAGGTCGAACGAGCGCGTACATACTGGGTCGATATCGGCAACCAAGTACTGCGGATCCCCAAAGACGAGAGTTCCAAGAATAGGGAGAATTGGGTTGTGAGCCTCCACTCCAGAACAGCCGATATGCTCGATCACTGGCTCGATGAGCGAGACGCATACCCAGATTATGACGATACGGATGCACTCTGGCTGACGCGCGAGGGGAACGGGTATCGCTCACACGCGCTCAAATATCTCCTCGAACAACTGTGCGACCTTGCAGAGATCGATACCTCAAACCGTTCGATCAGTTGGTACACTATTCGACATTCAGTAGGGACGTACATGACACGGGAAGAAGGACTGGCAGCAGCACAGATGCAACTTCGTCATCAGAGTGAACAGACAACGATGAAATACGATCAAGCACCAGTTGAGGATCGTCGGGACGCCTTGGACCGTATGGGCTAACATACGAGTTTAGCAGTAGACCGTAATACGATTTCTTTATTCAGAAACATCTCCTGAAAACGGATTAGGCGATTCGGTAACTACGTGTGCGTACTTACCACTGGACATTCTACCAGTTACAATAGATGTTCTCGCTGCCGTGCAAGATACACGGCGCGAATGTAACACGAACTGAGAGTCAATCTGTGAAGGGTTATGATCGATCAATACAGGTGAATGGTGTAACAGTAGTTGGTAACGCGGTTCATTTATTCAAGAATTAACTTGGAAGAAAGCAGTGCCATGATTTCTCATGAGAGCTGCGCTGGGTTTTGTGCTTGGAACGTATGTTGTTCGTATGGCCTTGTTGAAACCCTCAATCGGTGATAGGTTTCAGCAGCCGTGCTGCATACAGCGCGCGAATGTCGCACAACATCTGGCCTGATTTACGACGGTGGTGATCGCTAAGTACAGGTGAAAGAAGTATCGTGACTGCTGATTTTCATTCAACCAGAATTAGCTGATTTTATGCTCAGCATCCGTGTCTACTGACCGGCCAAAATAGCGAGGGAGGTGACTAAAAGGGACAGAGACTGTAAGAATAATCTGGGTGAACACAATGGCCGATCCTAAGCGGGTCGTCGCCGTTTGTGACCGTTGCGGATCAGTGTACGCCGCAAAGGTATTATTATCGGGAGAAATCCGCCCAATCGGAACCAGTTCCTGTTCCTGCGGAAATAGGAAGTTCCGAAAGCTTCTGTAATCAGTCCCGCCTCTGTACAGAGTATTGCTGTGCGGATATTTCCGCCTCGCCTTAGAGCGAATTGGGTGTTCAGTACGCAGATCTACGGAACGGCTGGTTCGTTAGATTAGACGTGGAAGAAACGAGACCATCGTACTGAACTCATCCTCTGTAGTCAGTACGTGACTTCTAACAGAAACTGGGTAGGTTTCTGCGAGCGTGCTGCATACACGGCGCGAATGCGGCACGAGACTGTGGCCGGTCTACGAACGTGGTGCTCAGTACAGGTCAGGCATTTATTGATGCAAGGGTAGATTGGTACTCTGTATGCCCGAAGAAGTTCTGTTCAAATCAGAGAGTGGCCAAACCCGAGAAGAAATCGCATCGTATCTTCACAGCGTCGCTGAGAAACTTGAACAAGGCGATGCTGTCACGCTCAAATCTGGTTCCGAGTCCGTGACGATGGAACCGCCAGCCCGCCCCACGTTTGAGGTCAAAGCCGAACGCGAGGGGCCAACAGACGGGCCCGGTAAATTGAGTGTTGAGTTCGAACTCGAATGGGACGAGAACGGCAGTGAGGGAGACGGCAAGAGCGGCCAGTTGGAAATCGAGTGAATCGTAATCCATTCGATTTCCACCACTTAAGACGACTGTCTCCATCATGCGGTGTACCTTGGTTATCCACTGACGCAACCCGGTAGACGACATTTTTAACGCCTGTTGGAAATATACAGTAGTACGAAAATGAGGATTGTAGAACCACTCTCTCCTAGAGCAAACGACCGTTTCAGGCAGACAAGGCGATGACTCCCACCGTACTGGCGATCCTACTTATAGGATACGGCCTTGGGCTCATGACCGCTGCATACACATTAGCACCAGATACGACGGCTTTACTCGGCGGTATGTTAGTCGCTGTTTCTTCTCTCTATATCGTCATAACCGATGACTGGTGGAAATAGGTCGATGAGGCAGAAGAGACAAATCCAGTGGTCGCACTTTTCCTCAATAACCTTCGGTCATTCTGGAACACTCAAATCGAACTGGATCTCCGACGCACGGTCACAAACTCGACGAGCAGCACGCCCTCTTTGGACCTGCTGGAGAGCGGCTATTGCGGCATACAGAGGACCCGCGCGATAGGTCCTACTGTTCAGATTCACTAACAGTGATGACCGGGACTGGTGCCGACCGAACAGTCTTTTCTGCGACGCTCCCTAACAGAACGCGGTCGGTCCCACGCCGCCCGATCGTCCCTATAACAACCGCCTCGATCTCGTTTTCATCTATACAGGCGAGAATGCCTTCCACCGGGCTCCCGTGCTCGATGGAGTGGACGATATCCCTGAGATCGTACTCCTCAGCTACCGAAACGAGGTCGTCAATAGCCTCCTGCGCGGCTGCCTCGCCAGTTTCACTCGAAGCAGTTGACCGGACATCGAGGCCGAATGAGGCATCATCCACGACGGACAGCAGATGGACAGTTGCGTCAAGCGCCGATGAGAGTGTTAGCCCGTGTTCAGCCGCACGAGTCGCACCTCTACTCCCGTCTGTCGGGATAAGAATATCTTCGTACGGAAATGCAAACTGTTCATCGGGTTGCATTCGTGCTGTCAATACAGGGACCGACGAGAGACGAACCACTTTCTCGGTGATACTGCCCATGAGATAGCGGGATACCCCCTCACGGCCATGTGTTGGCATTACGATTACGTCATGCCCGTATCGCTCAGCATACTCAGTTATCGTCGGTGCTGGATTACCCTGAACGACATCTGTCTCATAGTCAACACCGAGTGTCTGGAGCGTCTTTTCTGCTTCTGCGACGATGTCCTTCCCCTGTTGGCGGAGTGCGTCCACGGTTTGTCCCTTAATAACAGTCACCGAATCACGCGTTGTATCCGCGACAAAAAGGACGTGAACCGTGGCGTCGGCCCAGTGGGCGATTTCGGCAGCATGGTGGAGGACGGCTGCTGCGCTGTCATTTCCATCGAATGGAAGTAAAATGTCCTCGTACATAGTTCAGCCTTGGATTCTATGATGAGAGGTCCCTAATGATTTTGCCTCCTCACGGTAAGCGGACAGAAAAATTGTGACTTCGCTCACGCGTCTCTGGTAGTACGTACATGTACTTACGGCACGAGTTCGCTGTTCGTGAATGCGTGAAAGTCAGAGGGGCGATTTTGAACAAATAGGCTCTGTTGAAATACTATTTTCTCGACACCTTTCTTGCCAGAATAGTCGTTAGGCAGGTGGGGAACTGATAGTTAGAGAAATTACCAGCTTCGATGGATATTATGCGAGCGTGCTGCATACACAGCGCGAATGCGGCACGAGATCGTGACCGACCTACGAGAGCGGTGATCGCTCAGTACAGAGGCCCTACTTCACAGTGTCTTCTCTGATCAGCGGAAGAAGAAGTCTCGCCAATTCTTCTGTTCCTCTGGCAGCGATTGGTGCATCAGGCTGGTATTCTTCGCCGACGTAGACAGTTCTAAACCCGACTTCAAGGGCAGGCACAATGTCTTCCTCGAATGTATCTCCTACATAGATGAACGTTTCCGCTGGGAGCCGTTTCTTCGCTTCCTCGAAAATATCCTGTTCTGGCTTCCGTGACCCGACCTCGTTCGAGACGATGACGGTATCCACAAGGTCGGCAAGCCCGTGTTTCTCAAGCTTCCGTCGTTGCATGCGCCCGTCACCGTTCGTGAGTATCCCGGTCTGGCACCGAGTTGCGACGCGTTCCACGAGCTGTCGTACCGAAGGACGAATATGTGTCGCAGTGGCTTCTTTCTCGATGTATGTTGCCGCAATCGCCTCTGGATTCACGTCGAGATCGTACTCTTGACGAACGATCTCGAACGCTCGCCTATACGGATCTTCCTCCACCTGTGTAATTCCTGAAAGTACCTGCTCAAAATATGTGTTAGCCATCTCCTCAGAGGCGTCGGTGGGGACCGTCTGTGCAAAGAGTTCTGTGAAGGGGGTGGTGTAGTCGATAAGGGTCCCGTCAAGGTCAAAATACACCGTAGTTGTCATAACAGTCGTCTCTCTGTCTCTCGAAAAGTGAGTTTCGATATGTGCGCACACCTACCTAACGGCTATTTTGTCATTGGTGGTCTGGAATGAAGGGTGTCCCCTGCTGACTACATCCTCTGTATTCAGCACTCCCCCCTTGACAGCAGTTCGGTAATTCGATCAGATCTTGCTAAATACAGGGCGCGAATGTGGCACGGACAGAGAGCGATCCACGCGGAAGGTCGAACGCTCAATACGGGTGAGATACCTACCGCTCGGGGGTAGACGTGCATGGTGTCGTTTGCCCGACGCATTTGTGTGGGCAACTTCGGCTCTACTTGTTCGTTCCCTGCATTACGAGGCGTGCCGTCACAAGGTCCTGTTCTGAGGCCCTGAGGAATCCCTTCGTGAAGCCCGCACCGAACATCGCGTTGACGAGAGCATCACCTTTCTCGGGTGCCTCCTCATGGTTCACAATAGTGGCGAAGCGAAAGGTGTGGGAATTCCCTGTCGCGGCGTCAAACGTCAGATGCCACCGGTACCGTCTCGTCGACCGGTCAGTTCCCAGGTAAAGGTTCGAGTCGGCGTTGCCATCGTCAGCCGGAACAACGTCTCCAGAGCGAGAGACAAGAGAACCTGAGTTCCAGCCGTGTTCGACCGTCAGGGAGGCAGTCTTCCACCCGTTCCTCGCCTCATAGTTCGATCCTGGGATAAGTTGACACTTGGTAATGAGGGCGTATCGATCTGTCGATTCGAGGTCAAGAACTGACGCGGACTGTCGAACGGTACCGTACGTCTTGCTTCCCGCCGTCGTCGTGTCGGTGGCCACGACGGGGCTGTTCCGTTGACCTGTCGAAGGTACTGGCTCCTCGGCGTACGTGGCTGGTGGAATGGAGGGCTTGTCGGCAACCCCGGCTTTGGCTCCGAGGACGCCGACGACCCCGGCGCTGGCGGCCAGTCCGAGAAGCGTGCGACGTTGCATCGTTCCGAGGGAAT
The DNA here is from genome assembly GCF_031626495.1 of Natrinema sp. 1APR25-10V2. Lineage (NCBI taxonomy): Archaea > Methanobacteriati > Methanobacteriota > Halobacteria > Halobacteriales > Natrialbaceae > Natrinema > Natrinema sp. 1APR25-10V2. The sequence continues at coordinate 213,023 of NZ_JAMQOJ010000002.1, read as the reverse complement.
CTCTCTGGGATTGAACATCTGTTGATAGTACTGATAGATGAACGCGGCACTGTCTAGTTTAGCACCTCCGCTGGCATCTGTCCGTTAAGTGATTGGTGCGGTCGTTGTGTATTGTAGTGGTGTACGAACTGTTCAATCCATTCTCTGACGGTCGCCCGACTGCCCACCCATGAATTATGGAAGCGCTCAACTCGCATCTTGAAGGTGTGAAACCACTTTTCGATCAGGTTTCGATCACCGTAGTCGAGTTGACCGCTCAACCCTAATCGAGAGAGGGCAGTCAGATAGCCGTAGCCATCAACGAGAAACACCGTCTCGGAGAGATCGTGTTTCTCGGTCAATTTATGCAGGAATGCAGCGGCTGGATCGGTGCCTCGCCGTCCAAACACTGCGACATCGAGAATCAGCCGTGAGTCTAAATCTATTGCAGCATATACCCAAGACCATTTTCCGTTAATCTTGACAGCAATTTTATTAATAGCGACCCGCGACGGCTGCGCCGTCGGCGGGTCTGGGACGCTGTCAGCCAGCCATGTACCCAGTGCCAGATTGCTTGATGAGTGCGTTCTACACCGATCAAGCGAAGAATTGCTTGTGTCTCTCGAAGCGAACACCCGGTCGCGTGAAGACGGACGGCGAACACCCTGACGGGCGTCGCCGTCCGCTCACGCTCCCAAGCTTCATCAAATTCCGCCGCGTAGCACTCGCTGAGCAGGTCTGCGAGCGTCATAGCCAAACTAGCTCTACGACCTGCTCGTTTCTCAAACCGCCCTAACTAGACGGTGCCGTTGGCAAGCATGTCTCAGATCTCTTCCCTGAAGAGACGGTCGCACTCCTGAAGCCGAACCTCCGAGCGACGATAGAAGGGAAGACACGTTCATTTGATGTTGAGTATGACGAACGAGTACACCACATTGAGACACGGACAGTACATCTTGATGGAGAACCGTATGGTGTGTTAGTCACACAGGAAGTGACTGATGTCCGGCAGGCAACGGAGGAACTTGAGCGCCAAAACGAGCGTCTTGATCAATTTGCAAGTATGGTGTCCCACGATCTTCGGAACCCGTTAGCAGTCGCCTCCGGAGAGCTCGAGCAGTATCGAGCGACAGGCGATGACACCTGCTTAGATGGGATCGAAGACTCCTTAGAACGACTCGAGGAGCTAATCGTAGATCTCACAGCACTGGCCCGATCCACTACACCGGCACAGGAACACCAGTCGGTGTCGCTCTCGGCGGTTGCACAAGATGCATGGGATGGAATTGAAACCCGATCAGCGTCCATAGAAACGCGAGGGTCCACACTTCTTGGTGATCGGAGTCAATTGCGGCACTTTTTGAAAATCTGTTTCGAAACGCGATCGGTCATGGTGGCGAGGATGTAACTGTTCGAGTTGGTCCTCTCGATGGTGGTTTCTACGTTGAGGATACGGGTGACGGAATCCCGCCAGAGAAACAGGAGCAGGTGTTTGAGCATGGATTTACGACGGGCTATGGTGGGAGTGGAGTCGGGCTGACGATTGTTAGTCGGATCGCCACCGGTCACGATCTGAGTATCGCACTTACCGACAGTCCAGAGGGCGGCGCACGGTTTGAATTCAAGAAGGAGCCGTAGGGAGATGGTGTTTACTCATCGAAGAGCATGGAGAAGAGTTTCCGCTGTCCTGCTCGAAGATGGCCATTGAACGTTGGCTGTGTCACGCCTAACGACTCGGCAACCTCTGTCGCCGAGCTTTCTCGAGGCCACTCAAAGTAGCCGCTATGATAGGCAAGTTGCAGCGCCTCTAACTGCCGGTCAGTCAATGTGTCCTCGATATCGGCATAGAACGATTCCGCCGTCTCTACCGACTGCGTGACGCGCTGAACCGACGTTACCGTTGTGTCCGAGTAGACATCCTTGAATTGGTCAACGAACGTACTGACATCGTTTCTCTGTGGCAGCGCCACGATCGCCTTAACGGCCTCTTCGGTCGCACTAAGATGTGTGACTGAAGCATCAAACTGTTCCATCATCATCGGAATACCAGATTCCACATCGACCACAGCTTCGAACAACGTTCCCTGATCCCGCTCCGCAATCTGACGAACTGTGGTCACACTTGGCGATTTCTCGGCAGTAGTGAGTACCGTCTCCCCCGGAACATCAGAGACCGTGAAGAACAACTGTAATCCATCATCTGTTTCCGGCAAGACTGTGTTTATCTCCAAGTCGCCCTCAATCTGGTTCGCTAGCCGGCGAAGCCGGCTCTGCGAGTCCGTGATTCGGAGACCGACTTCGGTGAACTGAGAGGTGTGGAGGCTCGCCCTTGTCTCAGCAGCATCAATCGCATGGGCGATTGTCGCACCGAGTTCTTCCAAGACGTTCTGTTCCATCTCGGTCATTGCGTTTGGCTCATCCGCATACACGTTCAGCACACCGTACTCAGTACTGCTGTGAACAAGTGGGATGCTCAGAGCCGAATAGAACCCATTCGCAAGAGCAACACGACGCCATGTCTCGAATTCTGTGGTCGTCAAGACGTTGGGAACGGCATAGACCTCGTCTGACTTGAGGGCTCGTCGAGACGGACTATCGATAACGTCCTGCGTACTGGAGTCCGTATTGTCACCATCTACATCGGTTAATGCGTACAGTTCGTCGAGATATGGGTTCCCATCGCCTGCCCACTGCTGTGGGATGAACGTCTCGGTAAGCGGATCACGATCACCAATCCAGACAAATCGATACGACTCAGTCTCAGCCAAGTGCTTACAGACGATCGTTTCGATTTCCTCACGGCTCGACGCCTGGACGAGTGCTTGGTCAATCTGACGAATCGTCTGATTGATTTGGTTCAGATGACGCAGCTGTTCGTTCCGTTTCTCGAGCATGCGTTCATGCTCAGCCCGCTCCAGCGCGGCCTGCGTCGACCGTGCGACAGTCTGTGCGAATTCGATATTCCTCTCGTCGAATGCGCCCGCATGTGTAGACCCGACGAACAATACGCCATGCCGATCAAGGGGGAATACCATCCCGCTCTGAAGAACCGTATTTAGTGCCGGCAGTTCGGTCTCCGACTGGAAGTTCTGGAAGACCCGTTCTTCGTCAGCGACGAACACGTCCCAAAGAAGATCCACATAGTTATCGGGAAGTGAGACAGTATCAGCATCGTCTGCTGTAGAAAGGGCAACTGACTCTGGCTGTAACGAGTCAGACTGTTCATCGTAGAAAAACACTGCTGTAAGCGATGGAGAGATCCCGCTATTGAGTGTAGCAATTGCCTGATCGACGACTTCCTCTGTGTCCCCGTGCAGCAGTTCTCGGCTGGACTCGGCAAGTTCCGACAGTTTCCGGTCGCGCTCCTGAAGTTTTCCACGTGTTCGCACGCGGTCAAGGTGCGTCTCAACGAATTCTTCACTACCCATTGTGGGTGTCTCGGCTTCGAAGAATTCCTCGGGTGGCAGGTACGCGAAATTCTGTGTAACTGTGGCGTTGTACACTTGATGCGGATGTGCCCGGATGATATCGTGAAGCAGTTCAGATGAGAACCGTGTTCGATTGTACTGACAGAGGCCGATAGCAGGGAGATCGGGGAAATAGTTGTTCAGTTTATTTTCGTATTTGACGAGGTTGTCAAGTGTCTCACTGTCATCAGTGAGGGACCACGTCATTTCGGCTACCATTCGAAACCGGTTGTATTCGTCGTTTTCAACCGCATCATGGGCAGTCTCATCGATGAGATCGATCATTTCGTCGACGTCGAATTCGTCGGACTGCTGGTAGAGGTCGGCGGGGGTCTGAAATGAGAGCGCGCCTGAATCACGTGCAGCATCGACATCGATACCGGCTCCTTTGAACGCGGTGATGAGTTCGTCTTCCGTGTTCTCATCAGCGACGTACATGACGCGGTCGTTCTGTTCGAGACCTTGGCGGACAAAGGGAACCGCAGCCGCGAGTTGTTCGTCGAACGTTTCGTAAATCAATGCGAGATGATTCTCTGGCCCTGGCTCGTGCGTGGGGGGTGGCTGCTCGGTCGGGGCGTGCATTTCAGAGGGTGTCACCGGCTGATTCTCCGTATCCGTGTCTGAATTCGAGGTGTTAGTCATAGTGAGGCGGAGGGGACTCGTTCAGAAGACTGGAATCGTTCGACTGGGAAAAGAGGCAGGGCCATATTGATAGGCCCGACATATGGCGGGTGCACATATTGATAGCTATAAACCGTATATAACGGCAGTCGGTTGATTGCAGCAATGGATTCGGGAGAGCAACCGATTATGCGAAAGGCCGACTCTGAGGCGCTTCCGGTCGCGGTGGTGAATGCTATTGCGGAAGCGAAGCAGGTTGACCCAGATGAGTTGAGTCCAAAACTTGCTGATGTGATTGATCCGGATGCGCTAGCCGATCTGTTTCGTGGGTCAGATGCTCAACGTGGTGAAGGAGAACTTGTCTTCGCATTTGGAGAGCATGATGTGCGCGTTCATGCGTCAGGAGTAGTTGAGGTGACGTCTGAAGAGACGTATCTGGTTCGAGAGGCAGACGACTAAGATGGAAAGAGAATGGCTGCACCCAAGCTATCGGGTTGAGAAAGACTAACTACTAATGCTTATTCAAGAAACGATGATGAAATGAATTCTCTTACCCTGCTCTGTGCGGTTGGTGAACCCGTCCAGAGTGATCTTCTCCAAACACTCGATCAGGAGGCCAAATTCGAGGTTCTTAGGGCAGAAACTGAAACTCAGACGCTCGCTTTTCTTGAGGAGGAATCAATTGATATGCTTCTGTTCAGGTGTGGGTTCACCGACACGGGTACTAACCAGTTCCTTCGGCAAGTGCGACAACAAAAGCCACTTCTCCCAGTAATCGCCCTAGTTGGCGATGAGAGCACATCGCTTACTGAGACCTCTCGATCGAAGGTGACAGCAACTGTTCCGATACACCGCTCTAACGTCTCTGGTCGTGTTCAGGAGACAATCCAGCAAGTTATTCTGTATCTCCATACTGGACAAGAACACACTCACGATCAGTCCAAGGAGATTCTCAATCAAATCACGGATGGGTTCTACACACTCGACGATGACTGGCGGTTTACATACGTGAACAAAACTGCTGAAACGTTACTTCAACAATCTGCAGACGACTTACTTGGATGTACGCTCTGGGAGGTATTCCCCGAAGTCACAGAGACAATTGTTCCTGAGGAATTTAGACATGCAAAGGATACGGGGGAGAACATAGAATTTGAGATTTACTATGAGCCGCTAGAAACCTGGTTTCACATACTTGCCGTTCCATCCCAAATGGGTCTCTCTGTGTTTCTTCAGGATATTACGAGTCGCACACTTCTGACACGAGCGATGGATACGGCAGAACTGGGGATTGTGATCACAGATCCCAAACAGCCGGACAATCCGATTGTCTATGCGAACGAAGGCTTTGAAACACTCACTGGATATACTGAGGCAGATGTTCGGGGGCGCAATTGTCGATTCCTCCATGGTCCACGAACACGCACTGAGGCCATTCAACAGATCCAGACAGCTGTCGATACCCACGAGTCGATCTCAATTGCGATTGTGCATTACCGGAAAGACGGGTCTCCCTTTTGGAACCAAGTTCAGATTGCACCAGTGTTTGAGCCACAAGGGAGGCTCACGCATTTCATCAGCTTCCACCAGAACATCACAACTCGAATTGAAGAGGAACGGCGTGTGGAGTTACTCCATCGGGTGTTGCGCCACAATCTGCGAAATGGTATGAACGTCATCCTGGGTCAGGCCTCATTGCTTGAAGAGAACTCCGCACTCGCGGAAGACCAAATCACCCCGATACTCGAATCTGGGACGGAACTCCTTCAGATCGCCGAACGAGCCCGTGATATTGATGCCGTGCTTGACCACGAGCACTTCGAACCCACTGCTATCTCGGTGAGGCAAGCTGCTGCGACTGCTATTGACGCCGTCAGTTGTACCTATCCCGATGCGGAGATTATAACAGAAGTTCCAGATGGTCTGTCTGTTATCGCCTCAGGTGCCCTTGCGGTTGCGGTTGAGGAACTGCTTGAGAACGGCATTAAGCATGCTGAGACTTCCTGTCCGGCAATCACGGTGGCAACAGAGCGGGGGGTTCAGCAGTTTCATCCTGCGGGGGAAGACTGGCCGGTTGTTCAGATTTCGGTCATCGATTCGGCACCACTACTTACTGAGCAAGAACAGACGGTACTTCTGGGTGAAGGTGAGACACCCCTTCGTCATGGGAGTGGACTCGGCCTGTGGCTTGTTCAGTGGATTGTTACACTGTCTGGTGGCATCATCAGCGTCACAGAGCATCCGTCCGGTGGCAATGAGATCACACTGATGCTTTTGGACGCCAAGGAGGCAATCGGGAATCACCAGTGATCGTGCTGGCTGCGTTTAATTAGTAGTAGTTGGTAATACGTTTCTTTATCCAGAGTTAAACACGAAACCCGTGTTCAGTATAGGGCAATTACGTACTACGAGATGGATGGTCCAGTAAATCATCTGGAGGCCAATTTTCTAACTCTTCAGCAGCATCAAACAGTTGCTCGACTTCTGGTTTACTGGCAAGTGAAACTTTATTCTCCTCCCAATTCACGTTGATGATTCCTTTCTCTCGTAGCAGTGGCAAGGATCCATGGACCAATCGGATATGGGCACGTTCAACCGTTGTATCGCTGATTTTTTGGGAAGAGATTTGATGTCGCCGAGAAGCCACCTCTCGTGAGAGTTCCGTTATACTGCTTGTTTCATCCCTTTCTACTAACTCGTGGAGTACCAACTGACGGTCTGCGCTGGCAAGGATACGAAATGCCTCCATCTGATCCATCATATCTGAAATAACGTCTCTAAGGGCGAAAGCGGTACTGTCTAACCATATTGGTATGCTTGCACATGCTCGCTACATTCTTAGGATATGTTCAGTACGCAAGGTGTAGTGAGCGAGTGGTTCACCGGTCTCGGCGTGAAACAAACGGATTCGTTGTGCTGGACTTATCCTCTGTATCCATCAACCGTGTTCTGACAGAATCTGAGCAGATGATCTTAGCCGTGCTGAATACAGAGCGCGAGCAGGCCACCAGCACATATATTTGTATTTTGTAGCCTGAGAAAGGTTATGACGGTATACCGCTTCTACTGCTTGATGATGAATTCACAAAGAAGTGATAGTCTCCCGGCTGCTATAACACCCGCTACCATTACACGCCGAAAACTACTCACAGCAAGCGGTTTCGTTGTAGCTGGCGGGCTGAGTGGATGTCTGAATCGGGTGGCGTCGATGGTGACGAACACGGGGGCGTCGCCTGCGGCGGTGTTCGCGGGCTCTGGGATGGGCAGCTCGGTCGGGGAGTTGTTGGGTGAGCCGCACGTGAGTCGGTTGACTCCGACGCTGTCGGGCGAGGCCGAGTTAGAGGGGTGGGTCACGTCGTCCTCAATAATGGCGACAGACTACAACTCATCGCGGAGCAACAAGCCCCGGACGCGGTCGTCGGACGGAGACTCAGATGGGGATGGTGTGGCTGACGCGGACGAGGAGGTGGAGCGGGTTCTCGCGTATCTGGGCGGGAATGCAGTTGTGGCTGAGCGGTTTACCGTCTGCCTGCCTGACGCGGAGGCTCCGAGTGGGAACGGGAGTATCGCGGAGGTGGTAACGCCAAAGCGATTCATTGATTACATGACGGGGAAGTCTGACGCTGGTGGGCGGGTGTACTCGTGGGGGACGTCGAAGGCGGCTTCGGATGGGTCGGGTGATTGTGATGATGAAGACGACGACCTTTTCCCAGGAGCGGTGTGTGGGACTTCGCCTCACTTGATGGCCGATATCACGGGGCCGACGGGGACGAGTGGTAGGCTTGAGGTGCTTCGTTCTGGAGACGGGTCGGTACTGGTGGTGAATTCGCCGCCGGAGACCGATGGTGGGTCGGCGACGACGTGTGCGGCGATGGTGAGTGATGACCCGTGTGGACCGGGTGTGTGGGCTCGGACGACCGAGGGGTCGTCGATGAGTGGTGGGTTCGTGGTCGCGCAGGTACTGGTGCAGCCGCCAGAGTGTCCGCACCCGTTTCCGGCATTGTTGTTCGTGACGCGTGGGCGGAGTGATGACCAGCTCGTGTACACAGGTGGGTGGATCATCGATGATGCTGCACTGTACGAGGATTCGGTGACGGTGCTATTGACGTCCGATGTCCCGCAGGTGATCGGTGTGGACGTCGGGGATTTGGACCTGGATGGGGATGGGCTGGGTGACGGGATCGCGCGCTCGCTCTCCAAGGAGCAGGGTTCGCAAGTCGTCAGCGGGTCCGTCGATACGCTTGTGAAGACAGGTCTGCTGTCAGAGGGTCAGAAAGAGAGTGTTGACAGCTTCAGGCGCAAGAAGCCGGGTGGACGATCGGCTGATGGTCATGGTGGCGGGCGGATTGTGGTGACGCACGTGGCGTTGGATGCGCCGATTCTCCACTTAGTGAACGCGGATCAAGTGTCGAACGAGGTAAAATTCAAGGCAGGAGCTGAACTGTCGAAAGCAGTGAACTGATTTTCTCCCGCTGACTGCTCTCTCACTGCTTGGCCTGATTCAACATTCTGTTCAGCACGGGTGGTGTAGAGTAACTGAGCGTTCCAGCAGGCCCGTAGACAAGCCTTGCTCAAGACGAGTCTTGAGGTGCTGGCGGCGTATGGCTCACGCCTTCAGTTCACGAGAGGTGTTACATGCATCCTCTGTAGTCAGCACGCGACTTCTAACAGAAACTGGGTAGGTTTCTGCGAGCGTGCTGGATACAAAGTACGGATATCGCACAACATCTGGCCTGATTTGCGAAGGTAGTGATCGCTAAGGGTAGGGTGAGCGTTTTCGCTGTATTCAGTTTGTACACACTGGCAATTATACGCTATCTCGAAATTCGAACCGAGCACCTCCCTCAGCACTTTCTGCGAGAGAAACCTCAAGATCGTGTTCAGTAGCGATTCGGTTGACAATTGTCAAGCCGACACCGCTTCCACCATAGCCCGTCGTGAACCCGTGCTTGAACACTTCCTCACGGTCCTCGAGTGAGATCCCTTTCCCCGTATCTTCAACGTAGAAGCCGTCGCCCGCAGGGCCGACTCGAACAGTTACGTCTACTCCCCCGTGGCCAATTGCATTTCTAAATAGATTTTCGAAGAGCGCCTGTAACTGACTCCAATCACCGACGATTGTGCAGTCCTGTGTTTCGAGGGACGCCGATCGAGTCTCAATTACCTCCCAAGCGTTCCAAGCTACTGTTGCCAGCGAGACCGGCTCGTGCTCGTGAGACGGGATGCTAGATCGAGCGAGTGCCGTGAGATCTACAATAAGATCATTAACTCGCCCTAACGCATCCTCAATCCCATCGAGGTACGTGGCATCACCGGTTTCGCGGTACTGCTCAAGTTCTCCGAGCGCGATCGAGAGCGGATTGCGAAGATCGTGGGAGAGCATACTTGCGAACTGATCTAAGCGTTTATTCTGGCGTTCAAGTTCCTCCGCAGTCTGACGAACCTCAGTCACCTCTTGGGTCACCAGTACCCCGTATGGGTTCGCATCAATTCGTGCTGGTCTTGTCTCAATATGGTGAATCCGGTCGTCGTATTCGATATCGAACGAGCAGGACTTCCCATTAATTGTCGCGTTGAGTCTTGGCTCGAGTTCGACCGCAGTCCCTTCGGGAAAGAGGTCATAGAGGTATTTGCCAACCATATCCCTCGCCTTTCGGCCTGAAAATGGGAGCGTCTCAGGGCCGACGATCCGGTAGTAAAGATCAGCGTCGAATAAGACCAATACCCCATTCGGAAAATTATCGATCAAAATTCGTCGCCCATTTGGTGGGGGGTGTGTACTTTCCATGTATAGCGTCAGTAGTTCCCAATATTACTTTTCGTATGTTAAAGATGATGGCCTGAAATACCGGACAGATCCCACTCAAATGATGGGTACTCACCAACAGGCAATCGCTTCCTCTGCTCTCGACCTTTTATAATTTTACTTTCTGGTAATTGCTATGACCGATATGAGCACCACGAGGCTGCCACGTGTTTTCGATGACCTGCAGGTTGGTGTCACATTGCACGAGCCAGAAACAGGCGGCATCCTCGATATCAATACCCGCTTAGAAGAGTTATATGGCTATTCTCGGTCAAACATGCGCGAAATGGAAGTTGGGGACTTTATGGCGACTTCCACTCGGTTCTCACAGAAAGAAGCGCTTCGTCGGATTCGAGCCGCGGCCAACGGAGACGAGCAGGTCTTCGAATGGCAGATCGAACGGGCAACTGGCGAACTGGTCTGGGTTCAGGTCTGTCTCAACCAGACCATGATCGATGGGACACCGTGTGTTCTTGCTGAAATCCGAGATATAACGGAGTACAAGGCACGGGAACGACGACTCCGCCTTTTGAGCCGCGTCGTCCGGCACAACCTCCGAAACGAGACCAACGTGCTCATGGGCTACGCTGACCGACTCAAGAGCGCCATCGAAGATGAGACGCTTGAGGACGAAGTCGAGACCATTTCAGAGATTGCCACAGAGATTGGGACATTGAGTGACTCTATTCGGCAAGTCGAAGAGATTGCCGAACCCGACGCAACAGAGCGGTCACCTACGGACCTCGGCGATCTAGTGGAGGAGACCGCCGCAGAGATTAGATCTCAGTACCTAGATGTTGAACTCACTGTCGATATTCGATCAAATACGTTAGTAAATGCAGATAGAGGTCTCCGATATGCAGTGAAACACGCGCTTGAGAATGCGATCGTCCATACCGATCATAAGACTCCCATCGTCACGGTGGTTGTGACGGAGACAACTGATCGGGGGGAGATCCGAGTCATCGATACTGGACCAGCGATTCCGGAGGTTGAGACTACCGTTCTCAAGGAACCAGTCACGGCGAGTACGACATATCACGGCTCTGGTGTCGGGCTGTGGGTAATGCAGTGGTGTGTTGACGCGCTCGGTGGCGAACTCGTCTTCGAAGAAAACAACCCCCGCGGAAATGTCGTCCGGTTCTTGCTTCCTGAAATCATCTACTAAAGAGATAGTACTGATCAAAAGAGCACGTCCCAGATATGGCCACAGTTCTCGCATTTAAACGTTGTTTGTAGCCCCTCATCGAGAATTTTCCGAGTGATCACCTCACAGGGAGTGGACAGACACTCAGGACAGGAAACATCCATAACTGCCATAGGAAGGAGTTCTATGGTGATAAAGCGTACTCTGCAGTACATCGACCGAGTCTGCTCAGTTACGCAGACCTACCCAATGGCTTATTCGTGATCAACCGCGCTGATGAATACAGGTGATTGACAGAGCATAATCACTCACTGGTTGGGAGGGTGAACGAGAACGTCGATCCCAGACCGGGTTCGGACTTAACCCAGAGTTCGCCGCCGTGGCGCTCAATAATTCGCTGGCACAACGCGAGGCCGATCCCACTGCCGGGATGCTCCTCACGAGTATGGAGTCGGTTGAAGATTTCAAAGATATACTCGTGCTCATCAGGGTCAATCCCGACTCCCTCGTCCGCAACCGAGATCTGCCACCAATCGTCGCGTCGCTCAGCGCCGACGTGAATCTGGGGCGGTTCGTCCCCGCTGTACTTGATCGCATTACTCAAGAGGTTCTGATAGAGTTGCCGTAACTGGCTAGCGTCACCTTCAACGCAAGGGAGGTGTTCCTTCTGGATTTCAGCGTTCGACTCCTCGATCTGCACCTGCACATCCTCGCAAGCATTCTCGAAGACTGTTTCAAGATCAACTGGTTCCAGCGGTTCACCTTCCGTCTCGACACGAGAGTATGCCAGTAGCCCTTCGATCATTTCTCGCATCCGATCAGCCCCATTGATAGCATAGCTAAGGAATTCCTCGCCGTCCTTGTCAAAGGCGTCGGCGTACCGTTGCTCGATCAGGCGCAGGTAACTCGAGACCATCCGCAGCGGCTCTTGGAGATCGTGCGAAGCGGCGTAGGCGAACTGCTCGAGCCGTTGGTTGGTCTCCTCAAGTTGTGAAATCGTGTCCTCAAGTTCGCGCTGATGCTGCTTCCGCTCAGTAATGTCGAGTGCGGCGCAGGTAAGGCCGATAATTTCACCAGACTCGTCATGGAGTGGTTCGACCGTAAGATCGTAGGAGACCGTTCCGCTCGGCAACTCGTAGGTCAACTCCTCTCGGACACCCTCGCCAGTCTCGAGGACGCGGCGTTTGGGTTCCATAACCGTTTCCGCCGCCCCCGGTGGTAACAGCTCATCGTCGCGCTTGCCGATGATGCCCTCTGGATCGAAGTCGTCGTGGGGACTTCCGATCCACGTGTATCGGAGGTCGGTGTCGAGGCGAAAGGCGGTGAACGGCGAGTTCTCGAGTGCGAGTCTGAAATGTTCTTTCTCGGTCCGCAGTTCTCGTTCAAGATCCTTACGCTCGGTGATATCTTTGATGACACCGATGGCCTTAATCGGTGTCCCCTCGCGGTCGTAGTAGATTTCGCCATCGACAGCAACCCATCGTTCAGCACCGTCTACACGAACAATTCGGCATTCGAACGACCAGTTGCCAGACTCAAGGGCGGCGTCGAAGCTCCGCTTGACACGCTCATGGTCGCTGGGGTGGACGTGTTCGAGAAAGTGCTCGAACCCCCAGTCGTCGGGGGGATTGTCATACCCGAAGATCTGGTCGTGCCGAAGCGAACGGACGGGAGCCGTTTCACTCTGTAGATCGAGTTCCCAGATCCCTAGGTCACCGGCTTCGAGCGCCAGCCGAAGTTGCTCGTCAGTCTGCTGGAGCGCTTCCTCCTTTTTCATGAGCGTTGTTTTCGTCCCAGTCAGCGTCTGTACAGTGTCGAGCATCCGCTGGACGTGGCGTTCAGGCTGGCCTAAACCGATGAGGTCGTCAGGTGGTGCAAAGTAAATGTTCTGAGAGGCAGTAGTATCGGTGAGCAGGTACGGGTGAAGACGAATCACATCGCGGAGAAGTGCCGATGGGAACTGCGTCCGGTCGTAGAGACAGAGGCTGATTGCATCCAACTCCTTACAAGCATGGGTGAGTTGATGCTCATAGTCAACGATATCGTCTCTATTCGGGTCATCGCTACACACGGCACTCATCTGGGTGATGAGCCGCACTTCCTCATCCGTTTCAGTATCCTCGGTAATTTGCTCCAGTCGCTTCACAGGCACGGTAGTCTCACCCGGGGTTTCTTCGGACGAAATCTCCGAAATCGGCTCGACCGAGAGCGACCCTGAATCGAGTGCGATGTCAACATCGATACCGCCAGCACGCATCGCCGTCAAGAGGTTTTCTCTCAATTCATCGGTGGTTAGACAGAGGATCTGTTCGTCTCGCTCAAGACCATGGGAGATGAAGGAAACAACAGGAACGAATCGATCCTCCGCGTTTTCGTGGATTGATGCGAAATGGCCGATCCCCTGCTCATGCTCAGTGAGCAGGTCTGATTCATGAGATCGGGGGAACTGCCGTAAGGACTGAAGCACCGACGTCAGCTCCTGTTCTGCAGCCGTGGCATAGTCCTCGGGGTAACTCATTACGAGTTGAAGGCCCCTCATGGTAAAAGGTATCGCGCCTGAATGTGACTACTGATCCATCGGTGGGTTTCTGCTGACTATAGTCTCGTGTTCGATATGCATCTGTACGTACCGAATCAACCGATACATATTCACGACTCAGATTGAATAAAGAAACTGAACTACTACCCACTGTTAGGAATGCTATCTTCGATGCTACAAGGCCAATAAGAGAGATTCGGTTAGAAGACACTACTAACACTCCAACTCTCGCTTACTGTCACTGAAAGATATCGATCTCTCCCCTTGGCAACGATGAAATAACCCAGTTTCACAACTCAACCGGTGGGTCGAGGGTCGGATCGGATTTAATGATGGCAGTGAGGAACGGCTGTAGTTGGCTCAATTGCTGTGTTGGTTCGATCTGGTGGCGTTGCCCGTCGTAGTCGATCACTCCGGCGGCTTCGATCTTTGGGAGGTGGACGTGATGTAGTGAGTGTTGAATCCGTGTGAGCGTCTCGCCAGAGGCCTCTGTGAGAGGTGCCTCGTGAGTGTGTTTAGCGATTGTTTTCGTGATGTCTTGTATTGTTATCGCTCGCTTTTGCTGTGCGAGTACTGCAAGGACAGTACGTCGGTGTGGGTGTCGACATAATTCGAGAACGGTGTCGAATTCAGTGGAGCGTTTACTCATACCTTAGTTAAGCAGAGCAGGGGGAGAAAGCGTTGGCTTGTTCCTACAAGCCTTTTTATCGGGTCTCATACTTCCCCAGACGAGGGAGGTGGTTCCGTGATGAGTGTATTGACAATAAGTGCGTCATAGCCATGGCGCATTCGTTGAGAGAGGGCTTGTTGAGAAATCCCGAGATCAGCCGCGATTTCGTCTAAGGTTGTTTCAGCGGGCGATTCGAAGAAGCCAGCCTCCCATGCTAGCACAAGGGCTTCGTATTGTTTCTCAGTGAGACCGTATTGGCGACCCGTATGGGGATAGGTATTCTCATACAGGCGTTTGATGGTGAAGTCGATGTCTCTGTCTGCGCAATAGGACTGGAATCTGGTGAGCTGGTCGCGGTCATCGAATCGTATTTGGGTCGTCCACGTATCGTGGTGGCCGATTGCGTCGAGGATCACTGCTTCGACATGGGTGTACACATAGACAATTGAGTCGATGTTTTCGGTCCACTCTGCTCGGTAGAGTGTTGTCTCTTCGAAGGAATCTAACCGTCGGAGTTCACGCACTGAGGAATCGGTCTCGGCTGCCGATTCAAAGTCTTCTTCGGAGACATTCACTACCCAAAAGTACGGTGTGAGGAGGTTCTCAGAGGCGACAACACGTTCCACCTCAATAACCGCCTTAGGGAGAGTGGCGAGGGTCTCTTCTAACGCGAAGGCGTTTGTGGGGAGCGTGAATTCGGCGAACAGACTCATACTGCCCCTACGAGCACAATCGAGATAAGGGCACGCTCATCCGCTCTTCTTCTCCATAAATACACATTCATAGAGTATGGATTCACCAAAGGATTGTCCACCCAACCGGAATCTAGAAACACCTATTGACGGTGGCGTATACAGTATCTGTTATGGGCGAGCCTTGCGCGGAGAAACACCGGAAAATAGGCCTCTGTGACGGCTGTGGAAAAGCAGCTATCGTCTGGCACTCAACAGACGGCTCAATACGTCCAGTAAGCGGACACAAGGCCTGTTCTTGTCCCAAAGGCTCATTTCGAATAATAAAACACGATATTCAATTTAGGAGTCAAAGCTGAACAAAAACGGCGCGTACCCGTCTCCCTCCGGAGGATGACCTTGTCGGCTAGTGATCTGGTTCGAAGTGTATCTGGGTGTGGTTCCTAAGCATCTACTGTGTACGGAGACGTTTCAACTCTCAGTAGGAGCAGGGAGTTCGGCGACAGACAGCCAAAAATCTTCAACGGCACGAATCGTGGTGAGGAATGTTTCCGGATCAGTCCCCTTTCGAATACACGCGTTCGCATGATTCGCGTACGCGGTACAAATGCTTTTGTCCGCTGTTGATCCTGTGAGCACAATCACCGGGATCTGTGCGAGGTGCGGGTCTTCTTTGACTTGTGCCAGGATTTCCTCACCGCTTGTTCTAGGCAGATTCCAGTCAAGGAAGATTAGGTCGGGCTGTGGTGCATCTGTATAGTCTCCACGCTGGTGAACGAAATCGAGGGCATTGTCCCCAGTGGTGACGGTGTGAAGTGCGTGAGCGGATTGGAGGTCACTAAGTGCTTCTTCCAAGAGCCGAGTGTCGCCTGGGTTGTCCTCTATCAGGAGAAGATCGGCAGAAGAATCTGACTCAGAGGACGAGGGGGATTCAGTCATATTCCTCCCTCAATTCGAACGACCATGAACTTGGGGAACGTAACAGCACTCGGAATCTCCAGTCGATGAAAGTGGAGCAATCCAGACCGTCGTTCATTCGGGCTTCTATCAGTTGGATCATTTTCATGGAGGATCGGTGTCGATAGCAACACTGTGGCCGCTAACGTGAGCCTCAGCCAGAGTCAGCCGTGACTTCATTCAAAGGGTTGCTGAGAGGGTGAGCACTGAGGGGCTAGCATAATAGCCCCGTCTATGCGAGTGGGCTAACCTGATACTGGTAATGCCTTCCCGTGTACCACCCTACCTACGAATTGCAATGAGCCACCTTGACTTCGACATCGAACTGCCTGAATCGGCTCCAGTCAGTCAGCGCGTCACCCAGGCCGTCGCAGACGCAACAAACACTGACCCACTCGAGCTGGAGCCACTATTTGAAGTGATCAATCCAGAGAGCTTGAATGCGCTCTTTAAGCCGACGAAAAGCGGGTCCCCGCGCGACTCTGGAATGGTGATGTTCGACTACGGTGGCTGTGACGTGCGGGTGCACGCTGATGGAAGTGTGGAAGTAGCTGAGGGAGAGCTACAGACTAGTGTGCAGGTTGAAACAGCGAGTGGCGACTAGATCAGATACGGGGAGGGTGCCCTATGATATGTGGGCGCGTGGCGATGGACTACCACAGACGCCCGATGCCTTCCACCCATGGAAAATGAATAGCAGACCCTGCTCTCACGGCCTGTGAGCTGGTATGTCGAGAAAACTGGCATGAGCGGTACTCTATGAAAATACACCAATGAAATACTGTCTCCACTGCGGTTGGCAGGTAAACGAAGCACAGGACACCGACCGATATGATCGATCACAAGCAGCGGTTGAGCATTTCGTTGAGACCGGTCATTCGATCGAGACGGTGACGCTGTCCCTCGAGGGTGAACTGTCCTTTCACAACGACCAGCGGCGCGAGGGAACGGGATAATGGTTGGAGGAAAATCACACGACTCGGGTGATTCACCATATGATATCCTCCTTGTGGAGGATAACCCTGGTGACGTCCGGTTGCTCCAAGAAGCGATGCGTGACACGCAGATTGAGTCGACAATCCATGTTGTGACTGACGGCGCAGCCGCTCTTGAGTTCGTCCACCAGGAGGAGGACTACGAGGTCGTTCCGTCTCCCGATCTCATGCTTCTCGATCTGAACCTCCCGCAGACGGACGGGATTGATGTCCTTTGTGAACTCGATGAGTGTGGTCTCACGTACATGCCCGTAATTGTCCTCTCGAGTTCGAGTGCAGACGAAGATATCCGCCAGGCATACGAGTGCGGTGCGAATGCCTATCTGTCGAAGCCACTTGACCCGACCGAGTTTGTTCGCCTCGTTCAGTCAATCACTCAATTCTGGTTTAGTTCTGCACAACTCCCCTCTCTGGAGAGTAGTGGAGATTGAAGGCAGTTCAAGACCAGGCGTCTTCTATTACTGATCTCGGCATTATTCTTCTCGTTCTTGTTCAAGTCGTTGGCAACCGCTCACGAGGGGGTCGGG
Organism: Natrinema sp. 1APR25-10V2; assembly: GCF_031626495.1. Taxonomy (NCBI): domain Archaea; kingdom Methanobacteriati; phylum Methanobacteriota; class Halobacteria; order Halobacteriales; family Natrialbaceae; genus Natrinema; species Natrinema sp. 1APR25-10V2. The sequence continues at coordinate 195,623 of NZ_JAMQOJ010000002.1, read as the reverse complement.
AATGTCTGTTGCAGTCGTCTGGAGTGCTTCACAAACGATTGCGACGTGGTCAAACCGTGGGCCACGAGACGCTACTAATGGCTTCGTTTCCCACTCGATAAACCCGTGGTCTGCCAACAATGGGAGATGAGTATGGTACAGTTCCTGACGGACCGTTTCAGAATCGGCAGTGACACGAGGGGGGAATCGCCTTTTCTGGAAGGGGAACGGACTGAGTTTCTGATGCATCAAGTAATGAGAGGATCAACTGGCGGCGGGGCTCTGCTGAGAGCGCCTTGAAGACGTGGTTCCACCGGCTACTGACGTGATGTCCGTCCTCGGGGTGCACGCGATATTTCACCGCTCTAGTGAAACGAGAGCCTCTCACATCAATAGTTTGACTAGCAACAAGACTGCCGGTTCCACCCACATTCTCCGAAGGGAATTGACCTGTGACATAGCTCGTTCAGGAGGACCAATGGAGTTTATAGTTCGCGGAGAAGATCACCACGGCTAGCGCTCAACGACTGCCCTATTCGGGAAATCATCATGGGTGAGAATTAACTCTGGGCGTGTTCAGGAGACCTGCCTGACATAGGTACCGCTTGTGGACATTACTGCACAGTACTAGGGAGTAGGTGACGCCTCTGCTAGCGTACCGAGAGGGGTTTCACCGCCTCTTCTGCACGGCTACTCTGAACCGGTGGTGGGGTATCGGTTCTATCAGAACGAGAGGGGGACCAATACTGATAGGTGAAAGAGTTAGCTGGGACAAACGTAGATAGGTAGAAACGGTATTTGCTGGAGGTTCATTATGTCAGTGATGACTTCGCTATTGAACGGCTCTCTCGTGGGTCGAAAGAGGGGCATGAGAGAATTACCCCAATTGAGAGTACCGCGATCTGTGGAACGTAGCCTGAATTGTGAATTGGACGTGTCGTCTCAGTAATGTCCGTGTCAAATAATTCCTACAGTCACTCTTCCCCTGAACCGATTAAGATTCTCCTTGTTGAGGATAATCCTGGTGATGTTCGGCTCCTCAAAGAGGCGTTCGACGCGACAAAGAGAGAAATGAACCTCCATACTGTTCCGACTGGTGATGCCGCCATGGAGTTCTTGACCCAGTGTCGCACAGAGCCATCACGTTCTCTCCCCGCGCTCATCTTTGTCGACTTGAATCTCCCTGGGGCAGACGGCTGTGATGTTCTTGAGACGATCAGGAACGATCCAAATCTGCCGTATCTCCCAGTAATTATGCTTTCAAGTTCTGATGACCATGAGGAGATCAGACGGTGTTACAACGCCACTGCCAACGCGTACTTGACGAAACCCAGAGACCACGATCGATTCGTCTCACTCGTGGAGGCAGTTGAAGCGTTCTGGTTCGAACACGTACACTTCCCGGAACGCCCACAGTGACGCCTATTCTGATGTTGTGGTCGGTATTCGCGGACCACAGCCTACTCGGGCGGAAGAGACTGAGTCGTGGGTTCTAGTTCCTCTTCGGCAGGTGCAGGGAGCGTAAAGTAGAAGGTCGCTCCCTCGCCGGGAGTCGAGTCAACCCAGATGTCACCACCGTGGCGTTCAATGATTCGTTCGCATAATGCGAGGCCAATCCCGCTTGATCTAGGGTCTGACTCCATGTCGGTGGCGTGGAGCGTTTCGAAGACGTCGAAAATCTGCTCTTGGTGATCAGGCTCAATCCCGATCCCTTCATCGGCGACCGAAAATTGCCACACATCGTCTTCATCGTTCCGTTCAGCATTGACGTGCACCTGAGGGGGTGTATCCCCGCTGTACGTGAGGGCATTCGAGAGCAGGTTCTGAAACACGTGTGTAAGCTGAGTCGAATCGCCAACTACTGTGGGGAGATCATCGGTGATGATCGTCGCCTCCGTCTCGTCGATCTGTGGTTGCAGATCATCGAGAACGGCTTCGAGGATCGGCTCGGTGTCTGTCGGCTCAAGAGGTTCGCCACGAGTGGAGATACGCGAGTATTCGTGAAGGCTATCGACCATCGCTCGCATGCGATCAGCCCCATTGACGGCGAATGCGATGAACTCTCGTGCGTCTTCGTCGAGGTCGCTCTGATACCGGCTTTCTAGAAGTCGGAGGTAGCTCGAAACCATACGGAGTGGTTCTTGGAGATCGTGTGAGGCGGCGTATGTGAATCGCTCGAGGCGTTCGTTCGCTGTTTCTAACTGGTCGTTCGTCGCTCGAAGTTGAGCGACTGTTTCCTCGAGTTCAAGTTCCCGTGTTTTCGCTCGTGCGTCATGGACGCCAGCGGCAAATCCCAAGGCACTCCCGATTGCGGTAAGCATGAGGGTGTTCGCAATGGGGTCATTCAGGCCAGCGGCGAGTGCTGTCAGCCCAATGAGTCCGAGCATCACTGCAATCCCACGAGTACACCAGATACTGATGAGCGAAAAGGTTTCAGGCCGGAGACTTGTGTGTGGGAGCCAATAGCTGCCGGAGAGGAGAAGAAGACCAGGAATACCGGTTGTAAAAGCGATAACTATGTCGACATCGCTCGGTTGCTCCGTAATGAATGGAAGGGAGGAGAGAAGCGGATACGTGAGAGCCATGGTAAGGTACAGAACACCTAGTGTGGCGATGATTCTCCTCCCCTCGGCAAACGACGAGAAGTACTCCCTTGACCCCATTACACGCCAGTAGAAGATTCGGTCGCATTAAGATGGTGACTAAGAGCAATGGTATGTGTTGAAAATGAGTGTGCAAAATCAGAAAGAATTTGCCCGACTTCAGTACACATGCGCTCTTCCTTCGGAGCTGTGCATTTCATGCACAGTAAGTACAGGAGAAGGTGGTGGTGGAAAAGCCGCAAACATCAGCATTCTACCATAACCGCCACCCGGAACTGCTCGAAAGACTGAATCACCTTAACAAACTCTCCAAGATCAACGGGTTTTTCGAGGATTGCGTCTTCATCTGCGTCATCATTAAGCTCTCGGGATTCAACCAGGTCTTTATTGAGTCCGGTCAGGACGATTACCGGGACGTCATCTAATTCAGGGTGATGTTTGATTTCGTACAGAATATCCTTACCGTCTACCTTCGGCAGATGCAGATCAAGTAGTATAATATCTGGTCGAGGAGCATCCTCGTACGCGTCTCGTTGGTGGATAAAATCGCGTGCTGCATGGCCATCAGTGACAGTATTGAGTGTATTTCCGATGTTGGCGTCTGAGAAGGCTTCTTCGATTAGACGGATATCCCCGGGGTTGTCTTCTACTAGCAGTATTACTGCCTCGGATAACCTGGACCCCATCGTGTGATAAATTGGGTAACTCACTATAAGCGGTTCGATAAGGTGACTCACAGGGGTGATCTCAAGTCTTCTACAGGCGGAGCAGGCCGAGTGCCTCGGGGCTTGACCCCGAGGCGGTTCACTGAATGACTGGAGTATGTAGAGGCTCTCATCCACAATCTTGAGAGGTTTCATCCGGTTTCGTTCTCCGACTGAAGGTAGTGTGAGGAACTCACACCCCGAATACGAAAGCCACCATCTTACCGCCATTGCCAGTGAAGCACCGATACTTCGGTTACGGCTGCTCAGATATCTGACTGATCCCGCCCGAGAAAGGAGAATACGATGACGGCATCCACTCTAGCCGCCCTCCGAGAGTGAGAAAAGAGAGTCCATATGGGAATCGACGAGGCACACACCACCGAGCAACTCCGTGCATTAGCAGAGACGACACCTGACGCGCTTATAACGATCGACACAGAGAGCCAAATTCAGTTCGTCAATCCAGCGATAGAGGACATCCTCGGCTATTCACCAGACGATTTGATCGGTAAGTCACTAACAAGTCTCATGGCCGAGGAGTTGGGGGAACGCCACTTGGATGCAGTAGACCGCTATCTCACAACAGGTGACCGGCGACTTGACTGGGACTACGTGGAACTTCCTGGTCAACACAAAGACGGATACGAAGTCCCACTCGGGATAACCTTCAGCGAATTCACGACGGACGGAGACCGATTTTTTACTGGCATCCTTCGGGATATCTCTGAACGAAAACAGCTCGAAGCCGAGCGAGAACTCCTTCACACCGCCAGAGAGGGCGTGATCGAGGCCGAGAGTTTCTCCGATGGACTCACAAACGCACTCCGTCTCCTCGGCGAGTCAATGAACTGGGTGTACGGAGAAGCCTGGGTTCCAAATGAGGACACGGATCAGATCACGTGGGAGGCCGCCTGGGAAGCAGATACAGACGATCTCAAGGACTTTCGAGAGGTATCTACTGAAACGACGTTCGAAAAGGGAAAGGGGCTTGTCGGACGTGTCTGGGAAACTGGCGAATATGAGTGGATTCCTGATGTCTCCACTGTTGAAGAGTCCGCCTTTAAGCGGACAGACATTGCAAGAGAATCTGATCTTAAAGCTGCGGCGGGAGTCCCAATTACCTCTGGGGAAACAGTCGTTGCAGTTTTAGTGTTTCTGATGGCGGAAGAACGGCCTGTTGATGAGCGAATGGTGGAAGTCACACGTACGGTCGCAGCAAATCTTGGTCTGCTTATGGCTCGAAAACAGGCTGAAATCGCCCTTCGAGACGAACGCAATCTTCTTTCAAATATTCTCAAAACCACCCCTACTGGAATCGTCGTGATTGATCCCGATGGGGAGTTCACATACCTGAACGACCGAGCAGAGGAGATTCTTCGGCTTCACCCGGACGAGTACGAGACTCATCCATCGTTTGAGGATGTACCCTATCGGACACTTGACGAGGACGGAGAGCCGCTTCCTGAAGATGAGCGTCCCTATCAGTATGTTCTCCGGACAGGAGAGGGCATAAGACGCAATGTACAAATTGAATTCCCCAATGGCGATCGACGGTGGCTCTCTGTCCATGGTACTCCCCTCCACAATGAGAGCAACGACGTGACGAACACGGTTTTTGCCTTTGAGGATATTACTGAGTTAAAGCGCCGTACTGGCCAACTCGAACGTCTCAATGTTCTTGGGCAAGATCTCACTGATGCCGAGAGTTTTGACGAAGCGTGCGACCAAGCCCTTACTGCGGCCCACGACATCCTTGATCTCTCGATCACAACAATTGAACGGTATAATGCAGAGACAGGCCGTCTTGAACCGTGTGCACGTACACCCCGTGTGAAAGAACTCGTCGGTGATGATCCTCTGTTCAAGTCGGATCGTGACCTCCCATGGGAGGCGTTCGTGCAGAACGAAGCGCATGCCTACAGTGACCTAGAACAAGAAACTGACCTCGAGGCTGATGAGACGCCGCTCTCGAGTGCGATCATCATCCCAATAGATTCCCATGGAGTTCTAATTAGTGGGTCCCCTGAGCCGAATGACTTTTCGGAGCAAAGCGTCACGCTCGCCGAAATCCTTGCTGGAAACACGGAATCGGCGTTCGACCGCCTCGTCCGTGAAGCGACACTGCGTGAGCAGAAATCTGAATTAGAAACGAAGAACGACCAGTTGGAACGCGTCCAGCGAGTTAACCAGGAAATCCGCGACATCACAGAGGCATTGATGGGTGCTGATTCGAGTACCGAAATCAAACAGCTCATCTGTGAACGGCTAGCGGACAGTGATCCATATCGCTTCGTTTGGTTCGCTGATCAAGATCTGGCTACTGACGAAATTGTTCCGGTCGCGTCAGCGGGTGTTGAGGAGGGATATTTGGATGCGGTGACTGTCACTGCTGATACGAGTGAGAGCGGTCAAGGGCCTGCTGGACGGGCGATTCGGAGACAAGAGCCACAAATTCAGAATAACCTGCAGGCGGACCCACCGTTTGAGCCGTGGCGACAGGAAGCCATGCAGCGCGGGTATCGTGCAAGTATCGCGGTTCCAGTGGTCTACCAAGGGACATTGTATGGGTTATTGAATCTCTATGCGAACGAACCAGGAGTGTTCACGGAGATGGAACAAGCTGTTCTGACGGAACTGGGAGAGATGATCGGCTATGCACTCAATGCAATGGAGCGATACAAGGCCCTCGTATCGAAGGATTCCGTTGAATTGGAGTTCGTCATTCGGGATTTCTCTGATCCAATATTGAATTTTCTCGGAGACGAGGAAGCTGAGTTTCGACTCGAAAATATTGGGAAGCGAAAGGACGGGACGGTACGCGTGTTTGCTGCGTTTGAACAGGTGTCTCTTGAGGCGATTCAATCGTTCGTCGGGCAACACGCTGGAGTTGACGATCTGACGCTGATTCGAGAACGAGATGGGGAAACAATCGTCGAGCTGTCGCTTGCGGCTGACTCGTTCATTGTTCGGCTTCTCGACCGGGGTGCAGTCCCGACTAGTATTCGTGGGACGCCAAACGAAGGGCGAGTCACGATTCGAGTGTCGAAGTCAGCGTCCGTCCGAGAATTCGTCAGTCTTTTCGAGCAACAGTATGACGATGTAGATCTCGTTGGGCGACGCGAAGCGCCCGAGCCCGTCCAGACGAAAGAGGAGTTTGAACGAGCCTACATTGATCGTCTCACCGAACGACAACAGGAAGTCCTCAAGACAGCATACTTTGCAGGGTTTTTCGAACAGCCCAAGGAGAGCACGGCTCGAGATCTTGCAGAGATTCTGGATATTTCCCAGCCGACGGTCAGTCGGCATATTCGCTCGAGCGAGGAGAAGTTGTTCTCGATGCTCTTTGGCGATAGGGCTTCTAAGTGAGTGTATCAATATACCCCGTCGGAAGGAGTTGCTGAAAGACGATACTGAGAACGCGTAACACCCTGCGGGGTCTACGGCTGAGTGTAGTGAGTCACCGATGACGGGAGAAATTCACACACCAGATATCAGTCACCGAGTCGCCGAAAAGGTAGCAGCCGCCAATGGGACAGATCCACTCAATCTTGATCCGCTCTACAACAGGATCGATCCGGATTGTCTCAACAGCCTCTTTCAGGATGAGACTTCCGAAGGGTATGTTGAGTTTCTGATGGCAGGGTGCAACGTCACTGTTCAGGCGGACGGAACAGTCGAGGTGGCTCAGAGTGAAACACACGAGAAGGGAGCGCAGACTGGGAGTTCTGGGGATACGATGAAAGCACCAGACTCACTCGAATAGAATACAATAGGGGGAGACATTTATGAATCAACGATTGTGGAAGGTGGAGAACGCAGATGACTACTATGGGAGATAGTTCCGGAGGAAGATCGAGAGAAGACGTTACTGAGGTGGATCGCACGACGCGGTGTAGTACGTGTGGGTCGGGGGTTGATCTCACGAGCTGGCATCCAGTTTCGGCACGGATAGATGAGGATGGGGAATTCCACCTCTATGCGTTCTGTAGTGTCGCCTGTCGTGCGAGGTGGGAAGGGAGGTAAACACCTGTGAGTGAATGTGTACGTCTGCTTTGGGTCCGAGGAAATCTATGACAGAGAATCCAACATGGCCAGATTGGATGCATAGTTGTACGAATTGCGGCGAGCGATTCGTCGGGGAAGTTAATCCGTTAGTGAGGGCAGTAACAGATGAGAACGGTCACCTGAATCTCTATTCGTTTTGTGATGAAGGCTGCCAGTCAGCGTGGGAGAGGAATCCAGTGCGAGAGGATGACTACTAATAGGGTGCCAACAGAGCCAGTTGGTTTGGAAACATCGAAACTCCGAATTTCCGATTCCAAATAAAACTGCTTCCCTAGTAACACCCTCATGGAAACCATGTGTTCTGGTGGGATGCGTGTACCCCACCCGGAGTGGATAAGGCCAAAATGAAGGCCGGAAATACAGATTTCCACGATCGCATCAAGACATTTGGGCTTGAATACGATGTTCCGACTCAACTTATCCGGCCTAGCACCGTCGATTTTACAGCTCAGAGTATGGAGAAGACAGAAGTTGCTTGGAACCTCGCGGTAGCGATGTTGTATAAGTCGCGCGAAGGTCGCCCCTGGAAACTTGCATACCTCCAAAATGATACCTGCTATGCAGGAATCTCATTCTACAGAGACCGCCAAGAACGAGGGAAAACACATGCTTCCTTGGCGCAGGTATTCTTGGGGACTGGGGAGAGCTTTGTCCTTTGTGGAGATCCAGCTGTTAAAGACGAGTCATCAGGGAACAACCATCTGACTAAAGAGAGTGCAGAGGACATCGTTGAGCAAATCATTAACCAATATGAGCGAGAACGGGGGAATCGACCGAATAGGTTGGTTATTCACAAAACGTCTCGGTTCAAACCTGATGAGCGGGAAGGCTTCAAATCGGGCGCAAAAGGAGTCACGCCGCAATCATTTAAAGACTAGACCGGCGCTTGCGCGGTGAAAACTATTAATAGCTTACAGAAAGCCGCCAAGCGTCTCTCTTCAGCGGGATGTTTCGAACATTGCTTTTCTGACAGATTTCTAATCGCTAAATAAGTAGATCTACGGAACGGCTGGTTCAGTAGGGTGGGAGTGAAATAAACGAGACCGTCGTGCTGAACTCACCCTCTGTATTCAGCACACCGATCTTGACAGTAGTACGGTAGTTCGATTAAGTCTTGCTGAATACAGAGCGCGAATGAGGCATCATGAGGGAATCAGCAACAATTTCGTGATGTGAACCAATCACAGACCGTCCGTATCCAGCACAACGAAGGCATCTGCCCACCAATTTTCGCACATCCAGCGTGGAATACAATTGAGTGCCCAACGTAAGATCCATACTGCTTCCTCTCAAAAAAGGGCTAATGGTTCCTCGGAGACGCCTGCTGTCTGCTATCGGTGCAAGATACATCATCGGTCTTCTCGGCACCCTATTCGTTGCGGTTGCGGTCGGACTTGCGATCGTTGAGAGTGACCACGCTCACCACCATGTTAACATTATCATCAATTTGATTATGGTTGTCGTCCCAGGAGTCATCCTCGTATACGGTGCATATTGGCTCGCACGCGACGACATCGATCCCGACTTCTATCCACGTATTGCTGGCTGGTGTCTCGCCGGCTTCGGCGTCATGGCCTTCCTCCTCGTTGTCTACCACCTCCAGCCCGGCGAAAGCGTTTCCATGAGATCAACGCCGATCCTGACCGCACTTGCCAGCGTTGCAGGCTTGGGCGTGGGGATCAACGACGGGCAAGCGAGAACGCGGACATACGAACTCGAAACTCGCAACCAGCAACTCGGACGCTATCGGGAGTATACGGATGACGTGCTGACCGCGATCCACGACGTTTTCTACGTACTCGAAACTGATGGCAAGCTCCACCGCTGGAACGACAGTCTCTGTGAGGTAACTGGCTACGAGGATTCGGAAATCACGTCGATGCACGTGCTGGAGTTCTTCGACGAGAGCGATCACGACCGGGTCGCTAATGCAATCGAGGAAGGATTCGAAACGGGGAATGCACAGGTTGAAGCGGAGTTACTCACTAAGGACGGTGCCTCCATCCCGTACGAGTTCATGGCGTCAACGCTCGTCGATCCGGACGGCGAGACGGTGTTGGCGGGCATCGGACGAGACGTCACTGAACGGAAGCGACGTGAACGAGAACTGACCCGCTTCGAAACGATCGTCAAAACGAGTCCGATTGGCATTATGATCGCTGACAGTGACGGAGAGTTGCAGTTCGCCAACGACCGCGCCGAGGAAATTTACGGGCGGAGCGAAGAGCAAATCAACGATCTCAGCTTCGATGATTCCGTCTGGAACCAAGTCTCCATCGACGGCGAACCCCTCCCGGATGACGAGAAACCCTTCTCGCAGATTCTGGAGTCCGGAGAACCGGTGTTCGACCATCTCAGTGGCGTGTCTCGTCCGAATGGGGAGCGCGTCTGGATCTCTGTTAACGGGGCGCCGGTCTACGATGACAGCGGAGCGTTCGACAGTGCCGTGTTCACCACCGAAGACATCACCGGCCGATTAGAGCGAGAACGAGAGCTGGAACAGTACGAAACGGCCGTCAAAACGGCTCACGATGGTATCTACGTCCTCGACGAGGAGCGGCGGTTCGAACTCATTAACGAGTCGTTTGTCGATCTGACCTCGTTTTCCCGATCGGAGTTATTGGGTCAACACGCCTCGACGGTGTTCGGCGACGAGTTCGCGTCCATCGAGGCCGAACAGTGAGAGCGTGCGACGCCGGATGAACTCCCGTCGTTCGAGGAGACGATCGACGCTGGCCCGAACGAGACCCGAACGGTCGAGAACCGGTTCGTCCTTCTGGACGAGGACGCGCGAGAACGGCGCGTCGGCGTCATCAGAGACGTCACGGAACGCGAGGAGTATCGCCGAAAGCTGGAGGAATCGAACGAACGGCTGGAACAGTTCGCGTACGCCGCCAGTCACGACCTCCAGGAGCCGCTGCGAATGGTCACGAGCTACCTCCAGTTGCTTGAACGGCGCTACGGCGACGAACTCGACGAGGATGCCGAGGAGTTCATCGACTACGCGGTTGATGGTGCCGAGCGGATGCGGGAGATGATCGACGGACTGCTCGAATACGCCCGCGTCGAAACGCGAGGCGACCCGCTCGAACCGGTCGAGTTGAACGAGGTGCTCGACGACGTGCGCACCGACCTCCAGCTGCAGATCGAAGAGTCCGACGCCCGTATCGAGGCTGGCTCGCTCCCGCAGGTCAGCGGGGACGAGGGACAGCTCCGTCAGGTGTTCCAGAACTTGGTGACGAACGCGATCGAATACAGCGGCGACGAACCGCCCCGGGTTGCCGTCTCGGCGGAGCGAAATGGATCGATGTGGCGCATCTCGGTTCACGACGAGGGTATCGGTATCGGCTCGGACGAGACCGATCGCGTTTTCGAGGTGTTTCAACGCCTCCACAGCCACGACGAATTCGAAGGAACGGGCATCGGACTGGCGCTCTGCCGGCGAATCGTTGAGCGCCACGGCGGCGAGATCTGGGTTGACTCCGAACCCGGTGAGGGATCAACGTTCTCGTTCACGCTGCCCAAAACGTCTCATCACGAGTAAACGACTCGTGCCTGAGTGACAATCGAACCCCTCGTGCTGAGTTTATCCTCTGTATCGGTCACGGCGTTTCTGACAAAATCACGGTAATTTCCATATCAAATGCTGCATACAGGGCGCGAAAGTAGCAAGAGGTTCGGCTCAATTTGTGAAAGTGGTAACTCGTCAGTCCGTCTATACGCTGCACGTGATTCCCAGACGCACTATCTTATGATTTTGCGTTGACCATCAACACAACTTGGGAGAAACGTCTTCTCGTGGGATGGCAACTGGAAAACGAATGGGTTCCTCAAATGGTATTGATGAGGAGGATGTTCTCAGCGTCTTCGACCATCTGGAAGAGCGTACCGAGCCCCTCACCGCAGAGGAGGTCGCCGACGCGACGGGTTGCAGTCAGCGCGTGGCACATGACACGTTAGACACCCTCACCGAACAGGGGCATCTCAAGTCAAAGCAGTTCGGCGAACGAATACAGGCATGGTGGCGACCCTCGACTGCGACCGGCCAGAGTCCCGACAATAGTGCGTCTGACAACATCGATACCCCAACACACGACTACAAAGATCGTACCCGTATCGAGCGGATTCTCGAAGCCAGTCCAGTAAGTCTCGTTGTAGTTGATCCCTCAGGTGAGATCGTATTTGCGAACAGGCGTGCGGAGGAAACACTCGGGCTCGAACACGCCGAGATCACGAGTCGAACATACAGACAACCCGATTGGAACATCTATTATGACGACGGAACGCCAGTCCCTGTGGACGAACACCCTGTCACTCGCGTCTTGCAGACGAAAGAGCCGGACTTCGGATTCGAACACTGGATCCAACTCCCGGATGGAACCGAACGGTGGCTATCGAGCAATTCGGCACCCGTGCTGAACGACGACGGCGGGGTCGAGTTCGTGGTCGTCGGCTTCGAAGACGCGACGCCGCTGAAGGAACGCGAGGATAAACTGACGAGTGAGAAGAGACGAGTGCTCGAACTCTATTCCGAACAGCTGTTCCAACCGTTTCTCGACGCGGCCGACGGTGAAATCCAGATCGCCGTGGACGAGGTCGTGGATCTTCCGAACGGGAAGGGGTTACAGTATATTACCGCGACCGGCATTTCAGCAAAAGCATTGACAAACGTGTTCGAACAACACCCCTCGGTTCTCGATATCCGATTACTCCAGTCAGCTTCCGACCACTGTCGTCTCGAAATCCACGTCAAAGATCCGACTGTGCCGCTCGTCTTCGCCGATCTCGGTGGGGAAGTCACCTCGCTACTGCAGAACCAACCTGACAAACCACCCACTCTTACTGGAGAACTACCGGGAGATGTTCCTCCTCGGACAGCGGTACAAGCGGCTCGGGAAGCCCACTCCGACATCGAGTTAGAGTCACAGGAACTCCGCTACTCGCCACGCCTCTTGTACGACATCGTTGCAGATGAATTGACTGAACGACAGTTTGCGGCCCTGCAAACAGCGTACTACGGCGGGTACTTCGACACTCCACGAACGAGTACCGGCGACGAGTTAGCAAACCGGTTGGACATAACGCGGCAAACGTTCAACCACCATCTTCGCAGGGCTGAACGAACTGTTCTCCACCAGTTATTCGAAGCCTCCGGCAAAGGCGCACTCTGACCAGTCAGAACCACCTCTTACTCCTCCCTGGCACGTCTTTTGGAGTGATGACCTCAAACAAAAATCGAACCGACGATCGTTCTCGCGTCGATACAGAAGTGGCTGCGGAACCGACTCGCATTCAGCACGATTGGACGTCGGACGACCCGCTCTATTTCACGGTTATCAGGGCTGTATCGGGAGTCACTGGGCAGGAGCCTACCGCGATGGATCCGTTACATTCGGTCGTTGACCCGGAGGCAATCGAGGCTCTCATAGATCCCTCACGTGAGGGGGCCGTTCACCTCTCGTTTTCGTATGAGGGGTGTGCGGTCAGCATCGAAAGCAGTGGTAAGGTAGTCATCCAGTCAGAAGAATGAGCGAAGACGCAGATCCGTTTCCGGGTCGGTGTGACTACTGTGGAACCCCGCTCAGGGTGGGAGTGCGATATCCCACAGTCACAGAAGATGGGGAACACGGAAATCTTCGGATACACACGTTCTGTGATGAGGAATGCAGGTCGGTATGGCGCAGAACCACTGTCGAACATTGCTCGAAGTGACCGCGTCGAACCGCCGCTCAAACGGGCAGCCACTCGCCAGAAAGCACGTAACTCTACTAATCGGCTGATTAAGCACGAATCGGCCGGAAGAAACAACATCGGTTTGCTGCATATTCTCTCAATTCAACACCACCAAACCACCTCAATTTTTGAATAGTTTCTCTGGGAACCGCGTACACCTCTGACAGTAATGACATAGCATCAGCCTGAGTCATCAACGTGAGCGAAGCGACATCATACGTTCACAGATTTACTGATTGAATGGCGCAGCGCAGTTCGATTTGGCACTCCATCTATCCGCGTGGGAGCCGAAGTGAACCGTATGAGTGTCATCGTGGAGTTTACTATCGACGGCGAGGACTTCCAGCTCGGGAGGGTTCTCTCGGGCGTGGTGCCCATGCATCTTGAACTCGAACGCACCGTCCCAACGGGAGACATGACCCTCTCCTGCCTTGTATCAGAATGGGAACTTGTCCCTGGCGGACTGAAGCGCCAGCCGGCCGAGCAACTGGGCGGGGCCGCGCTTCGGCAGATCGCGGGCGATATCTATCTTGCTCGGCGGCTCACTCCCTCCGATGTCGAGTTCCCAGTCGCTCTCCGACGCGAAGCGGTCGACTGCGGATTCAACTCGCTCGCGCACCGCATCGGCGTCCATCGTCTCGATTTTGCCATTACCCATCAGCACGTCGCCATCAACGATGACGGTCTCTACATCGGTGGGCGCCGCGTTGTTAGTGACCTGCGCCGGAATGTTGGTCAAGGGCGTGAACTTCGGCTTATCCACGTCAAGCACGATGACATCGGCGCGCTTGCCGGGTTCGAGGCTACCGATCTCGTCGCCGACGCCGAGTGCCTCTGCCCCTTCGATGGTGAGCATCCGTACGAGTTCCATTGACTGGTACTGACCGGTTGACCGCTTGAGGTTGGCTGCGAGTCGGGCCTGTCGGGCCTCGCCGAACATACTGTAGGAGTCATGCCAGTAGTGGTCATCGATGCCCAGTCCGACGTCGACCCCCGCTTCTCGGAGTTCCGGCACCGGCGTCCACTGTACGTCCCCGTCCGTGTTCCAGTAACAGAAGATCGACGGACAGTGCGCCACCGATGCGTCCGCATCGGCAGTCCGCTGAATGTCTTCGTCGTCGGCTAGCCGGAAGTGGGCGGCCAACAGTCGGTCGTCGAGGAGGTCGACGTCGTCAAGGAGGTCCAGTGAATCTGCGGCGCCGTTCGACCGCGCCATCGTGTTGCTTTCCTCGAGTTCGAGCAGGTGGGTGTGAACGAGCAGGTCGGGGTACTCGGCGGCGAGATCGGCGGTGCGCTCCCACAGCTTGCGCGTACACGACCAGTCATCATGGGGATTGATCGTCGCCCGGATACGCCCGTCGTACGTGTTGTGGTACTCGTCGATGAACTCACGGGCCTGGGCGAACTGCTCGTCGATGGGAACGTCCCAGAAGAGGTCGGAGAGTGCCATTCCGAAAAACCCGCGGAGGCCCGCCTCGCCGAACGTCTCCGCGCCCGCGCTCGGTCGGACGTCCATCGAGTTGACGGTGGTGACGCCGCCGGCGAGGAAGTTGAGTGCGGCGAGTTTGTACCCCGCCTCGGTGAGGTAGTCGTACTCGCCCTCGGCGATGTGGCCGAAGATGGCGGTCATCCCGCTCATCATCTCCATCAGGTCGAGGTCGCTGAACGCGCCGATCAGCGGCGTCAGCTCGAGGTGAGTGTGGGCGTTGACCAGCCCCGGCATCACGAGTGTGCCCTCGCCGTCGATGACGCGGGCGGCCGCGATGTCCGCATCGTCGTCCCGGGAAGCTCGCACCTCGGTGATGCGACCATCCTCGATGAGTACCGTACCCCGTTCGTAGAGCCGATTCCTATCGTCGACCGTGAGCACGTATGCGTCGTAAATCGCGATGTCAGCCGCCATCCGTATTCATCTCTGAAGGTTGTGAGTTATCCGAAATGTCGTTTTCCATATCTACCAGCCACGGACCCGGCGCACTGCAAGCGTTCGTTGTGGCGCAGTTCGTCTAGCCACTCGACCGACCCGCGGGCGCGCGACAGCGTCAAGGTCGAACTGGCGATCCGGCTGACCGTCGATGCCCTCCAGCGGCGAGATGTCCTGAAGGTCCCCGTATTGGAGTCGTCGCCCCTCGGCGGACGGCGCGGTCGGCGAACCGGACTCTCCGCTCCCCTCGTACCGGACGACGGCGCGCGCCGGCAGTTCGTCACCGTCGAGCGCGTCGGCCCGGAGCTCCCACGCGCCGGGTGTGTCGGCCTCGACGACGACGTCGTAGCGCTCCCCTGATCCGAAGACGAACGAGTCCGCCGCGACCGGTTCGACCGGCCGGCCGTCGGCGTGCGTGACGGTCAGTTCGTGCCCGGCGAGTCGGACGCGGAACGCCGTCGCGCTCCCAGCGTTGACGAACCGGAACCGGACGCGCTCGCCGTGCCTGACGTCGAACGTCGGCGCGGACTCGGGGAGCCGGCCGTTGACCAGCAGGCCGGCGTACGGCGGGCGCCTGTCGCCCATCTGGCCGCCCATTCCGCCGCCCGGGCCGCCGTCTCCGCCGCCCATGCCGCCGCCCCCGTCGTCACGCCTGCCGCCACCGCCCATTCCGCCCGGGGCCGCCTCCTCCGCTAGGACCGCCGTCACCGCCCATTCTGCCGGAGTTGAATTCCGAAAGTGGCCGGGGCTCCCCTTCGAGGTAGTCGTCGAGTACGACGACGTACTCCCGGTCGTACTCGACGTGCGGGTCGGGCTCTTCGACGATCAGCGGGCCGTAGAGCCCGCGGTCGAGCTGGAGCCAACGTGACTGTGGAAAAGTACGTCCCCGCGGGTTCGGCCCTGAATTTGTAGGTGAACGTCTCACCGGGCGAGATCGGCGGCTGGGTAACGTTCGGGACGCCGTCCATCGCGTTGGGCACCGGGATGCCGTGCCAGTGGATCGTCGTCCCCTCCGAGACGTCGTTGGCGATCTCGGTCTCGATCACGTCGCCCTCGCTCACCCGGAGTTCGGGCCCGGGGAACTCGCCGTCGTACAGCCAGTTCTCGGCCGAGGCGTCGGCGCCCGGCTCCACCGTCTCCGGCGCCGCCCTGAGCGCCGTCGACGCGTCCGCGGGAGCGTCGACGGGTTCTCGGGGCCACCGGCTGGTAGTCGTCACTCGAGTTCTGCCCGCCCTGATCGAGACAGCCCGCGACAGCGCTTGCGCCGGCCGCGCCGAGCGACAGCAGGAACCGACGGCGGGAGGTGGACGACAGGGTCACAGATCACCCAGCGCGCGGTCGAATCGGTCGGCGGCGTCCTGTGCGACCGCGTCGAGGTCGGAGTCGTCGGCGACGCCGAGGAGGCGCTCAGGGTCGACGGCGCTCACGACGACGTCGCCGTCGTCGCTCTCGTAGACGACCACGTTGCACGGCAACAGCGCGCCGAGTTCGATATCGGCGTCGAGCCCTTGCCGGGCGAGCCCCGGGTTGCAGGCGCCGAGGATGCGGTACTGTCGGAACTCTTCGTCGAGTTTCTTCTCGAACGTCGTCTGGACGTCGATGTCGCTGAGGATGCCGAATCCCGCGTCTTCGAGCGCATCGACCGTCCTCTCGACGACCGCGTCGAACTCGCCGTCGACCTGCGTCTGTGTAGTATATTCCACACAGCACAATACGGCGCGAGGGATTGTTACCCATTTTGTGGCACTACCTGATGAATCCTGAGGAGTGACTGGAGCACATATTTCTATCATCCGCGCCGCCGCAGACGTCGATAGACTAGATATACTTGTGAAATTCGCGCAATATCTGCTGTGCGTCACCGGCAACTGATCGATAGACGTACCGGCGTTTTACGCCTGTGGTCGGCGTAGCCGCTACACATGGACGTACTCGTAACGGGCGGCGATGGCTTCGTCGGCCGACACCTCTGTTCCGAACTTCTCGACCGCGGCCACGACGTCACCTCGCTCTCGCGAACGCCCGACCCGTCAGTCCTTCCGCGCGAAGTGGACCTACAGCAGGGCGACGTGACCGACTACGACTCGATCGAGGGCGCGTTCGAGGGGAAAGACGTCGCGGTGAACCTCGCGGCACTGCCGCCGCTACACCAGCCGCCGAAGGAGACCAGCCACGACAGCGTCTGCATCGGCGGGTCGATCAACGCCGTCGAGGCCGCCGAGGAACACGGGGTCTCGAAGTTCATCGAGATGAGCTCGCTCGGGGCGGATCCGAACGGCGACACCGCCTACTGGCGGACCCAGGGCCTCGGCGAGAAAGTCGTTCGCTACTCGGACCTCGACTGGATCGTCTTCCGGCCGTCGTTCATCTTCGGCGAGGGCAGCGAGACGTTCACGTTCGTCAGGCGCCACACCACGCCGTACGTGACGGCGCTCCCGGACGGCGGGGACCGCCCCCGATTCCAGCCGATCTGGGTCGGGGACTGCGCGGAAATCTTCGCGGACGGCATCGAGGACGACGCCTACGACGGTGAGGTCTACGAACTCGGCGGACCGGAGGTACTCTCGTTCGGTGACGTTACCCATATGCTCTACGAGGCCGACGGAAAATCGGTCGAGATCCTTCCGGTGCCAATGCGACTGGCGACGGTCGCGCTGCACGCGGTCGATCCGATCACCTCGATTCCTCTCGGCGTCGATCAGGCGCGCGCGCTGAAGATGACGAACGTCGCCGACCACAACGACGTCGACGCGTTCGGGTACGAGGAGTCGGACCTGACGACGCTCTCGGCGTATCTAAGGGACGGGCAGCGACACCGCCCGCAGCGGCGCCCCGTTCCGAGCGACTAAGCCGACCAGTGCGTCTGGGCGGCGCAGTAGACCATAGGGCACTCTATCACCATCACAGTCGGGCGCGTAGGTGCTATGGACGACCATGATCACGGTTTCGACCACGAGTACGGACACGACCATGACACGGCGTCCGACGAGGCGGAGCGCGTCGAACAGTCGATAATCGAGGACTTCGGCCTCGCACAAAACGAGTGCGGACTGCGCGTTGATTCGCATCTGCGTTGTCTCGACACCGACAACGTGTACGCCGCAGGTGACGTCGTCAATTCCCCGGAGAAGATGAAGGACGGCTTTTCCGCCGGACTCGAAGCCAGAACAGTTGCAAAGAACCTCCTCCGAGGACTTCGAGGCCAACGACCGATCGGACACGACGTCCGGTGGCATCCGAGAATTGTGGACCTCGGCGGGGGTAACGCTCTCCTCTCGGTGAACGGAATGGTCTATCACGGTCGAGGACCTGCGTTCGTACGAGCCGTCGCCGTCAAGGGATATCCATTCTACTGGAAGAGTCGGTACTGAGGATTCTCCGCTATCGAAACGATACCGGGGAGCCGGTACGCACTTTTGCAGTTTAGCCACAGCCACCGAGAGTGTCATAGAGCGATTCACACGACAGTTGATTTCAGCGGTGTGGGATATACCGTCATTAGGTACTGTCGAACAGTACAACGCCGCTTTCGACGATGCGAGGTTTAACCTCAAAGCGGTCGAAGACATCACGGGACACAGCGTCAGGCAATTCTGGAAGTGAACGACGCTGTACCTCCAGCTACTCAGGAGTCCGTTCCGGTCTATCATTGAACGACTGCCACGAGCGTATGACATCGATCCATCGGTGACTACCGAGCAGGTGGGGGGATGCACATCACGCGTTGCCGTTCCTATAGTACGCCATCCCCATTGCGAAGAGATGACCTTGGCTTCGTTATTCACACGAACTGAGAAAGAATCGAGCCCTCACGTCGGCGTTTGAGCGTCCCACGGACGATTGGAACGACCTGTGGGACGTCCTCCACCTGCGTGTAATCGACAAGTTCGAATCGATCGTCGTCTCGAAACATCTCGTCCGTTTCGCGATTTAGGTGACAGCCGCCAGCGACGGTATGCCACGCTGGGGCGAGTACGTCGTGGGCGACACCCACGGCACCCTCTCCGCGGACGTGCTCGAGGAACCGGAATTCGCCACCTGACTTCAGTACCCGGGCTACTTCGGAGAGCGCGGCGGCGAAATCGGGGATGGTACAGAACACGAGTGACGCGATAACGACATCAAACGAGTCATCTGCGAACGGAAGTGCTTCGGCTCTGGCGCTTTTGATCTCGATGTCGAGTCCAAGCTCGCGTGCTCGTTCGACTGCTTGCCGGCGCATGTGTGGGTCTGGCTCGATCGCGAACAGAGTGACGTCTACACCATCAGCAGTGGCTTCACTGATGTACGGAAACATCGCGCCCGTCCCCGCACCGAGGTCCAGAACCGCCCCGGATATCTCATCCACAAGATAGCGGCGGTGGTCAGCGAGCACAGTTCGCTCTGCCGGCTTCATCACCGGGTCGTACAGTCGGGCAAATATCGGGTGTGATGTGCCTGTCATTGGTGTTTCCTCTTCAAATCACCGTGTTCTTACCACGTGGAACGATACACCTGCTTCCTTCGATCGGTTGTGGGGAATCACTGGTCACAGATTGCCTCCTTTCGATCGGTCGGTCTGGTCCTGCCGCGACGGTTCGAGGTGTCTTCGGCCGAGGAACCGCGGTACCGATCTCAGATACTCCTCATAGGCATCCCCGTACTGCTCGCGGAGCCACGGTTCTTCGGCGAGTGGGGCGAGTAGAAACCAGACGATGCCGACGAGAGCGAGGACAGCTGTCAACCACGATCCGGCGAGGACAGCGCCACCCCCGAGCATGGCGACATATCCGACGTACTGCGGATTACGCGAATACCGGTACGGGCCCTCGGTGTTCAGGTGCCCCTCGAGGCCGCTACTTTCCCAAAACCCAAGGCGCCACACGGCCAAGGTGGCCAACACGGCTCCAGCGAGCACCAGCAGGAGACTGATCACCTGAACGAGCGTCGGAGGTCGGTACCAATTCCACCAGTCGAGATAGGCCACGCCGAACAGACCCCCGAAGTAGAGTAACCAAGCCGCCCAACCGACCCAGAACGTCCAGTCGGGCTCGCCGTGCGGCCAGAAGCGTCGCGTCGGACTACGGATACTGATGACGAGTCCAACGACGAGGGTAGCACCGGCTACCAACCCCACGTCAAAAAGCAGTGTCTTTACTCCAGTCGTCGCGGTCACAGTCGATCACGCCCGTTCGGTTACAATTATTGCTGGAAGCGGCATTCACAGTCGATCGTCAGTGCTCCGGTCGATAGCGGTGAGATGTACCTACGTCTCCCAGTCGTAAGTCACTGGTTAGCTTGGGAAAACCGGTCGGCGAGTGTATCTCACTGGATGCTGATTTAGCGAGTGTAACCAGTGCAGTAAGGAGTCACTGGAACCGCCTCGAACTGGCGACAGTTTGACGCGGTTAGAGTTCCGGAACTGCTGTAAACAGGAGGACAAACGCGTTCACGGTCAGCAGCGCCAGCACGACCCACTGGAAGATACGCTCGGGGATGTGGTCGAAGATGTAGACGCCGACCCACGCACCGAGGAACACCATCGGAACGGCTATTGCGGCCTCGATCATCAGCGGCGTCGTCACGGCCCCCGTGTACGTGAGGCTCCCGAGACGATACAGCATGAGCGTCCCGAAGAAGGCTGTGAACGTGGCCTTCATTTCCTCATCACTCCAGAACCCGCTTGCCGACATGAACGCCCCGTAGACGATCATCGGCGGGCCGGGGACGGCGACGGAACCGCCGAAAATCCCGGCGAGTAGGCCGGCCGTCGCGCCGACTATCTTCCCCGGCCGGTAGTCCATCTCCTCGATCCAGTCGGTGACGACGTCGAGTTGCTGGGTCGCGCCGACGATAATGACCGCGAGCACGAGAACTGCGCCGATGGCGACACGCATCTGTGCTTTGTTGAACTGGCTGAACACGTAGATGCCGAGCGGCATCCCGACGACGAGGCCGCCGACAGGGACGATCCACTTCTCCCAGTCGAACGCCTCTCGAACGCTCCACCAGACGCGGGCGTTACTCACGACCGCCGTCGCCGTGAAGATGATCGAGGCGCTCGAAGGCGACCGGAACAGCGGCATCAGGCCCATCGACACTTGTGCGAAGCCGAATCCGGCGATCCCGTGAATGGCGGACGCCACCAGAATGACGACCGTAGACAATCCCGTCGTCACCCAGTTACTCGTCATCGGTACCGCCTCCACGAGCGAGTTAGCGTTCGCATCTTTGCAGGCGATATTAAGCCTTCCTCGCTTAGACTAATTGTCCCTAAGAACCGCAAGGAGACGTCCCCTATCACATTTTAAAATCACACCTCGACTGCGCCACGAGTTTCTGTTTCCAACTCGAGGATAGTGATCCTCGGCCGTCATGTCCAATCTTCTGCGACACAGTGTTCGTAGAGGGTCTTGTTCGGTATTTCGAATAGTAACCACAATCAATGAACAATAGGAGGACGTATCTGCAACTGCGCCACGATGAACGGGAACGAGAACGAGACGTCCATCGGTGAGCGGAAGTCCCTCGGTGGCGATCCTGTCAGCGACGGCGCGGGCGACCCAGACGTCGTCTTCGCGCACGTCAGCGACCTCCACGGGCAGCTCACGCCACGCTACCAGGTATACTACGATAACTCGACGTCGAAACCGAACTTCGAGTTCGGAGACGACGACCGCGTCATCAAGCGCGGGGGCGGCGTTCCGCTCCTCGCAGCCAAACTCGAGGAACTCCGCACGGACCACGATATCTGTACGCTGATGAGCGGCGACACGTTCCACGGCTCCGCCGTGACGACCTACACCGACGGGCGGGCGATGCTCGATCCCATCAACGAGCACATCGACCCCGACGTCTACGTCCCAGGAAACTGGGATTACTCGAACGAGGCTGCCGAGGACGGCAACTTCGTGGAACTGATGGACGAACTCGACGCCCCCGTCCTCGCGAACAATCTCTACGACTGGGAGACCGACGACCGACTGTACGACGCCTACGAACTCCTTGACGTTGGGGGAGTTTCGATCGGCGTCGTCGGGATGACGAACGTCTACGTCGACCGGATGGCGCCAGCGTTCTACGAGGGAAAATACCGCTTCGGCAAACACCCCGCGCTGCTCGAAGAGTCAGCGCATGCCGCCCGTGAAGACGGCGCGGATGTCGTGGTCGCCGTCACCGAGATCGGCCTCCCGTGGATGGTCCAGGCCGCCAAGGACTGCCCGAGCGTCGACGTGATGTTCAGCGCGCACACCCACGAGTACACCTACGACCCGATCGTCGTCGAGGAGACCGAGACGGTGGTCGTCGAGTCGGGGATGGGCGAGGCACTCGGCCGTGTCGGCCTCCGCGTACGCGACGGTGACGTGCAGTTCCGACACCACCTCTACTGTCTCACCGAGGACGGCGAGCACACGCCGGAACCGGACGCCGATGCACAGGAGACGGTCGAGGCCGTTCGCGAGCCATTCTTTGCGAACGACCCCGGGTTCGAGCGGGGAGCTGGAACGCTCGACCGTCCCCTCGATACGATCGTCGGGGAGACGAAAACGTCGCTCTACCGGCAGTCGTTCCTCGAGAGCGCCTGGAACACGCTGTTCAACGACGCACTGCAGGCGCACTTCGACACCGATCTCGCCGTCTCACACGGATTCCGGTACGGGACCGCTATCCCGCCCGGCGAGATCACGCTCGGCCAGCTGTACACGTTTTTCCCGATGACCACGCCGGTCGCTCGCGGCGTCGCCTACGGCCAGCAGCTCACGAATCACATGGAGGAGTTCCTCGAGGACAACTTCACCCCGTATCCCTACGACCAAGAGGACGGTCGAGTCCGGAACTTCTCTTCGAACGTCGAGGTGACCGTCGACCCGACGGCCAAGCGTGGGCGTCGCCTCGTCGAAATGCGAATCGACGGCGAGCCGGTCGACCCCGAGGAGACTTACTCCGTGGCAACGTTCCGCCGGCCCGGCGACCCCGAACGCGACCTGGGCAACTGCGGGTTCCCGTTCCAGGACGTTCAGGTGGACGACGAGACGATTCCGGTCGACGTCATCGTCGAGTACCTCGATGAGCGCTCGCCGGTCGACTACGAGGTGATGGGACTGGTCGAGACGGCCGACGACGGCGGCCGCGCACAGAACACGCCCGCCGACGGGCCGTATCCGTTCATTCAACCGGGCGTCGACTACCAGGGCGGAGAGGCCTACTGCGAGACGGCGATGATCCCTCGTGGGAATGCCTTCCCTGAAGAAGGGCGTAACCACAAGCGCTAGACGACGACAGAGCCAACGACTCAACAGTAGACACGGGCAGAATACAGGTGAGAGATAATGGTCAAGAACATCACTGCGGAACAACTCGCGGAGAAGATCGACGCCGATGAACAGTTCACGCTCATCGACACGCGGCTCGAGGACAGCTTCGAAGCTGGACCGTGTCGACAACCGGAAGGAGTTCGGACTCTGAGACATCGAGCGTCGCCATGGCGTTTTCACATGCCTTGAACTCGATGCCCGACTCCGCGAGGGATCGAACGAGGTCCGCGTGCTCGGTTTCGCCCTCGACGTAGCCGAAGATGGCCCGCATGTTGGCGACGAATCGGATCTCGCGGTTGTTGACCGTCGGGTCCTCCAAGAGGTTCTTCGCGTTCATCAGCGCCATCTCTTGCTCCACCACGTCGTCGCCCGAGAGGTGAAGGACCGTCCGGGCCGCCGGCCCTGACCGTTGCCCGTCTCCTCGCCTATCCGACTGGCGGAATTGGCGTCCTAGTGTGCGCGACCGGTCTCCGAAGCACCGATCGCTCCGCTCGGGACCAGTGCTCCTGTTCCCGCAAGGTATTGTCTTCTATTTACAATAGAGGACACGACAATGTCGCCAAAGATCGCTTTGCAGGTAAACGAAGGGACCGTCAGTTCGCCCACGGCTACAATCTGCTCACCTGTGCCGGACTCGTCGGCTCATCACCGGACGCTTGCGTAGAGACGGTGGAGACGCCGTCGGTGATAGAGGATCGTGATCGCGACGAGAAATAGGACCGTTGCGATTTCGTACCCGTACCGTCCAACTACCAAGACCAACGAGGAACCGCTGGCACCGCCTGCGAGCAACGGGGCGAGTACCGGTCCGACGCACGCCGGACACGCAGCGGCTCCAATAACGCCCCCGATCGTCGACCGGGCGAGTTCGAGGAGCGCATCGTAGACGAGATAGGCCAGCGCGGCCAGTCCGATCGCTTGGTACGGAACGATCGTTAACGCGATCCACTCTCCGGTATACATCAGTACCGGGCTCCAACCCAGCGATCGACCCCACGTGATCCCGATCCCGCTCGGTCCGGTTATCTGTTCCATGAGCGGCGTACTCGATTGGAGTAACCCCGAGAGGTAGAACAGCACTAGCAGATACGCCGCGACAACGACTGCGGCGAAAATTCGAAAGCGACGCTGTGCTGGGGTGGGTTGAGTGTGCCAGACGACCCAGACAGAGGCAGTACTCCAGATAAATGGGATCAAAAAGAGTGTAACTCGATGTCCCGTCTCCCCAGTGGCGTACGCAAACGAGAGTCCGGCGATCACCTGGACCGCAAACAGCAGGTTCAACCACGTGCTCGCCACCACAAACCGTTCGAGAGCGCCACCGTTGAACACAGATTTCGCCATCGCTTTCGGATCCGTCGTGCTCACAAACGTATCCTGGACTCGGGACCGTTAAAAGCCACCTGACTGCTACGTGTGAGACGTATTTCAAGTCAGTACCTTTCGGAACGTCACTCCTCTATTCGAATACGACTGATCGGCACCGCTACGATCAGGAGTACGGTTACGGACCACGATCACGTCAGTCGACCGTCTGTCGCGCGCTCGCCTTGAGCGCCGGCAACTGACCGTCCGTCGAGCCGGATCACGGCGTAGCAATCGACGATGAAAAACACACCCGAAAGGTGGAAGCCGACGTACCAGAGGAGAACGCCTCCTGGCCCTCTGGCCAGACGTGGTGGATACTGAGGTGCTAATGATTCAGCTCGAATTCTGTTGAACTCTGTATCGCGATACCGGATACCGTACCAGGCGCCCTCGATTTTTGCTTCGACCAATCACAACTGGTACAGTGACGTCTTGCTTACTATCAAGCATGAACAAGTACTCCGGTCAATCGAGGTGGAATGGATGAATCGTCGGCAGGTCGATGCAGTAGTCGGGTTTCTCGTCGCTGCCGTCGTTATCATCGGTGGAGCGCTCAGCTGGCAAGCGTACCAGCAGCAGCGAGCCTTTGACCAGATGGGATCGATGATGGGGACATCGATGGGGGCTGTCCACGGGACGAATCCGCTCTGGTACGTCCTCGGGACACTGCTCGTCGCCGCTATCCTCGGTGGACTATATTTTGCCGTCCGTGACGATCTCTCAGTAGCTGATGCAAGTGATCAACCGCTGAACGAGTCACAAAGCGCGGCCAACATGGAGGTCAACGGCTCGCCGGAAGGTGACATTCAATCGGATGGCGCGATCAATCCAGAAGAACAGCCTCGAGCCCGTGTTCTTGACCTTCTCCCGAACGATGAACGCCGGATTCTCGAGCCAGTCCTCTCCTCGCCAGGCATCACCCAGGTTGAATTGCGGGATCGCTCGAACTTCTCGAAGAGTAAAGTGAGCCAGACGGTCAGTGCTCTCGAGAAGCGCGGCCTGCTGTACCGCGAGCGCCAAGGACGGACGTATCGGATTTATCCGAGTGACGACCTGCGGCAGAGTCAGAGTTAGCACCAGGTCAACTACCCCACCCTAAGCCCCTTCGGCGCTGTGAGGGTGGGGCTTGTCCGTGGACTCGGCGTCAAACCCTTCCGGGTGGGCGGTGAATCCGCCACTCGGCGTCACAGTCCCAGACTTCAGGGCAAGCTGACTGTTGCCCGTCCGCCGAGACGACTGTTGGCCCCGACGGACATACCGCATCCCGATATTCTTCGCTGCGTTGTAGTCCGCGTTCGCTTCCGACTCGCACTTCACACATCGGAAGTCGGTGCGAGTCGGGCGATTTTCGTCAGCGGTAAATCCGCACTCGGCGCACCGCTTCGATGTGTACGCCGAACCCACTTGCTTCACCGATATACCTTCTGCTTCGGCCTTATACTCCACCTGTTCGTATAGCGTTCGGAATGCCCACGTGTGACCCCACGACGCTCCCGTGCGGTCGCGGATATGGGTTAAGTCCTCGAACGCGATCACGTCACACTCGTATCGGAGTGCTTCATCTACAATCGCGTTGGACGCTTGGTGGAGTACGTCGCGGATGTATCGAAGCTCGCGGCCACTCGACTGTTCGAGTGTTCGATGGGCGCTTCGCGTCCCGGTCTGTTGGAGTCCGGCGCGCACCTTCTCAAACTCGCGGAGGTCGTGTGTTAACTCTCGCCCGCTGACGAAGGAGGCGGTGCTTGTGACGGCGAGGTTTTCGATACCGAGGTCAACCCCGAGGACCGTTCCGTCCTCGACGGTGTTCCGCTCGGTGTCGTTCTTGGGTCGGCGGAAGCCGATATGCAAGAAGTAGTCGCCATCACGGGCGGTGAGCGTACTTTCCGTAACGCTCCATGTGTCCGAGTCGAGGTACTGCCGTTGGTAGCCATCGTCGGCGTCGGGCAGAGCAAGTTCACACCGGACACGACTCTCCGTGGTGGAGAGAGACACTGTGCCGTCATCGAACAGCGTCATGGTCCGGGTGTCGTACTTCACCGTGGGTGCGGTGAACGTCGGCTTGCTCACCTTCTTGCCTTTCGTCCGACGTTCAATACACCCAGTGATGGCTTGTGCGGCTTGGTGGGTGGCGAGAATCGCGTGCTGACTCCCGAGGTTGGTGTGTTCGCGCACGTCGTCGTAGGCGAGGGGCTGTACGTCGCTTTTTGTGTTACAGTTGCCCCACGCCATGTCCGTGGCGATTTGGCAACCACGCTTCCACTCGGAGATAGTTTCCTCAAGCAACTCGCGTTGCTCACCGTCTACCGAGAGGCGGGTGATTGCCGTCCGACGCACGTAGTCGTCTACCACATATTCAATGTAGGCAGGTGGCTAGTTATAATCTGGCGTTTGTGTCCAATACAAACGCGCTCCTCCCCTTCCTACTCACTCGCTTCGCTCGTTCCTTGAGGAAGGGGACTCCGCGCTACCGCATCAGTTGAAGCAACCATACATACACCTTGAGAACGACTAGCATCCATGGACGAAACGGAGGAGAACGAGTTCGTGGCCGACGACTGGGCGACGCTCCAGCGGCTCCTGTTCCGGGACTCGTGGAACGAGGAGCTCGGACGCCATCGGTCGCCGTACGTGTTCCGCGGCATGACCGACACCGATCACGATCTCCGGACGTCGCTCCAACGGTTTGTCGGCAATTCAGAACAGTGGGACCTCGAAGTCCATTTGCTCCGGAACTTCCGGCAGTACGCCCGCCAAGACATCGATCAACCGGAGTCGCCGTTCCACCTCATGGCACTCGCCCAGCACCACGGACTCCCGACGCGGCTCCTCGATTGGACCTACTCGCCGGCGGTCGCCGCATACTTCGCGACGGATGGTTCAGCCGACACCGACGGTGTCGTCTGGGTGGTTGATTACGAAGCGGCTCACGAGCGACTGCCCGATTACTTCCAGAAGTTCCTCGATGAGCTTGGAACGAACATGTTCAACGCCACGATGCTCTACGATCTCATGACGCGGGTCATTGAGCAGACGAGAGAGAACGACAGACAGTTAGCCGACCGACGCACGCTTCCGATGCTCGATGTTAGAGATGTCCTTGAGGAGTTCTCCGAACAAGGAGATGAGGACTACATCGTTTTCTTCCAGCCACCATCGATCGATCAACGCATCGTCAATCAGGCGGCGCTCTTCTCCAGTATGGCGAATCCTCGAACCTCAATGAACGAGTGGCTCAAAGATCATCCGGAACTCTACTGGAAACTTATCATTCCTGCCGAGCGTAAAAACGAGTTTCGCGATAAACTGGACCAAGCGAATATCAATCACCGAACGTTGTTCCCCAACCTTGACGGAATCGCGAGATGGCTCAAGGAGTACTATAGACCGAGCACTTCGCAGTGACTGCACGGAAAAAGGGGAGATGGAACTGCTGGCCAACTACTCAGTGTCGTCCGTGATGGTGCTTCCCACGGCGATGGCACTTCTGGCGGTGATGGGGACTCCGTTTCGTGGGTTCCTCCTCAGCCCGTTTGGCCTCGCTCGCCGTTTCGGAATCGACGTCGATTCGGTTTTCGACGTCCGCTATCGAATCGTTCTCCAGCAGTGTCTCCAGTCGGCGTTCGAACTCCGTGTCGTCGATTTCGCCAACTGCATACTGCTGTTTGAGCGTCCCTAGAGCCTGTTCCTTATCAGCCGACGTGCCCGGATTCGATTCGGAACTCCTCGTTTGACTCGCTGATTCGCGATCTCCAAACACCCACGCCGTACCGGCCACGACGAGAAGCGCAAAGGGCAACCAGTACCAGGCGATGTTCGGGGAGGCAAAGAGGAGGCTGCCACCGAACACTATCAGGCCAACCATCCAGAGACGACCTACCCTACTTCTTTGTATTGTATCCCCCATACAATACTGTTACAGTTTCACCACCAAAAGCGACACGGTACTTCGGGGCACTCGTCGCGGTCATACCGATCGTTCGCGAGGGCGAACACGTGCGGATCCGGATGGTGAACCGCAGCCCGGTGCTTCACCCGATGCACCTCCACGGTCACTTCTTCTAGGTCGGCGACGCGGTCAAGGACACCGTGATCGTCCCGCCCCACATGGGCGAGGTGACCATCGACTTCCTCGCGAACAACCTGGGCGACTGGCTGTTCCACTGCCACAATCTATACCATCTCGATGCAGGGACGGCAAGTGTCGTGAAATACGTCGAGTGACTCGGTTGAAACCCTGGTTCGGGATTTTCACACCGGAATGTGGTCGTAGTCCTGTCTCGGGAGAGAACGGGTTGCGGGCCAACCCGGCGAATTCGAGCCGGATGAACGGTCCTTTTTCTGAAAAACGATTAGAACGCTCTATACACGTTCTCGAACGTTCTCCTGTGCGGGTTCACACCCATCGCGATAACTCCCAAGCAGTCCTACGAGTAACCGAGGAGAAAGACAATGACCAACTTCACCATCGGCCGCTGGCTGCTCGTGGCGCTCGCGATCATCGGACTCGCGTTCGTCGCGCCCGTGGTCAGCGCACACGGCAACGAAACGACTGCTAACGACGCGCCCCCGTACGATGGGAATGCGACCGCAGACGACTGGGCGGCCTGGATGGAGGCGCAGATGACCGAGCACATGGGTCCTGATAGCGTCGAGTGGATGGAGTCGCACATGGGTGCGACCGTCGACGAGATGGCCCAGGACATGGCTGACGACGACTACAACGGCGGGATGTACGGGCAGGGCCACTGCTGACGGTCCCTGACCGTACCGAACGTATCGAACGACCTCAACAACTCACCCACCACCACACGACAATGACCCAACTCACCACTCACCTCGGACGCACCGCTCGTCGACTTACGCTACTCGCTGCCCCCCTGCTCGTCGCGGCGACCGGAACGGCTGCCGCCCACGGTGGCGGTAGCTACGGCGGCGGCATGATGGGCGGCGGCTGGGGCCTCTTCGGCGGAACGATGGGTCTCTGGGGGCTCCTCTGGATGGGATTGCTCATCGCGATCCCGCTCTACCTCGTCTTGGCGCTCACAAGGCGTGGCCGAGATGGTACCGATGAACAGCCGCTGTCGGTCCTCAGAGAGCGCTACGCGAGCGGTGAGCTCTCGGACGACGAGTTCGAACGGCGGCGCGAGCAACTGGAACGGGCCGGATGACGCTTCGGGAATCCGTTCCAGCACGTGAACCCCACTCGCCGCGACCGCTCCGGGCCCCCATTATTAAGTGTGCTAATAGCGTACTATATTGGATGACATATACAATTCAAGAGCCAGTGTCCGGTGACTTCGACCAGGTAGTCGAGACGACGACCGACGCACTCAAAGACGAAGGATTCGGCGTCCTCTGTGACATCGACGTGCAGGCGACGCTCGAGGAAAAACTCGGCGAGGAGTTCCGACAGTACCGCATCCTCGGGGCGTGCAATCCGGGACTGGCCCACGAGGGCCTGAACGAGGAGATCGAACTCGGTGCGCTTCTCCCGTGTAACGTCATCGTCTACGAAACCAACGATGGCGAAATTATGGTGAGTGCTGTCGATCCGCAACAGCTGGTCGGTATCGCCGACAACGAGGCACTCGACTCGATAGCGACTGAGGTCAACGATAGGTTCGAACGCGTCCTCACCAGCGTCGGCGAGGAACTTGAGTCCCCATCGGAGGCCTGATATCGATGTCCTCGTCGAGCCAACTCGACACAACGACCATCATCCTCCTCATCCTCGGGGCGATCATCGTCCTTCCCCTGCTCACCATGGGGATGGGATTCGGCGGGATGATGGGATATGGTGGAATGATGGGCGGGTACGGAACGACCAGCGGGTGGTGGCCACTCGTCGGGATGCTCGTCCAGCTAGTCTTCCTCCTCATTCTGCTCGGTGGGGGATACCTCGTCTTCCGCCGGGTGACGGAATCGCAGTCGTCGCGGAATCCCGCGATGGAGGAGCTTCGTACTGCGTACGCCCGTGGCGATCTCTCCGACGAAGAGTTCGAAAGCCGTCGGGATAAACTCGAACGCTCTGAGTGAATCGATCCCGACCCCGGGTGTCTCCTCGAGTCCAGAATGTGCGACTCGAACAACCGCTCCGGGGCACCCTCCCGTCAGCGACCTTCGAATCCGAACACCGAGACCGACTCAGCTTTCGAATACTAGCAGAAATGTGCAAAAGGTACACGGCCATACTATCCACTATGACCGAAGTACTCCTCTTCACCCAAGAGACGTGCGGGGCGTGCGCAACGCAGCGAGAGAAAAACGAGGGTCTCGAGGATGCGTATCCGGACGTCGAGTTCCAAGAGGTCGACATTCAGAGTGATCTTGAGACGGCCGAGGAGTACGGCGTCCGGAAGACGCCCACAACGCTCGTGTACGCGAACGGGGAACAGACAGCCGAGTTCATCGGAATCGTCGAGCGGGACGACCTGGAGGCAGCTATCGAGAGCGCAGACCAGCAATCGACCGGAATCGCGCAAAGGTTCGCCAGCATCCTACGCGGATGACGGAAACCGAACAATGAGATAATGACCTACAGTAGACGCCAGTTTTTGGGAGCGCTCGGAGTCGGGGCAGCGTGAGTGCAGGACTCACCCGGCCAGCTGCTGCACAGGAGACGCCCGTCGTTAGGATGGGCAACAACTACTTCGACCCGATCGAGCTCCACGGCGACCCCGGCACGACCGTTCGCTTCGAGGTAGCGGCTGGAGCACACTCGGTGACGCCGAAGTTCTCGACGGCTGTCCTGTCATTGAGGTCCTCTCTTATCGTCTCGCAGCCCACCGCTCTTCGCGTATGTTTTGTATCCCCATATAGAGAATAGCCATGCTCATCACTAGTGCACCTCCGAGAAGCAGAGTCAGGCTGAGATCATGCAGTAGTCCAATGCCATACGTATGGCTGATGGTCTTACTCGCAACCGAAATACTACCTATGAGTAGCATGATACCGAAGGCCGCTCTGAGTTCTGTGTCATCGAGATGATCAGTAAGCGTCGCTCCGATCTGGGTTCCGACTGTACTACCGATAAGCAGGGGGAGCAACATGGCGAAATGAATTGCGCCCCGTTGTCCGTATGCGAACGCCCCATAGGCGCTCGAAATGGTGATTTGAAAGATATCCGTGCCAACGGCGACAGCCCCTGGCAGTGCTAACCCATACATGAGTGCTGGCATCATTAAGAATCCGCCACCGACACCAAGAAATCCAGAGAGGCCTCCAATGAGCACTGCGAGTAGTAACACGACCCAGATTGAGATCTCTGTGCCTCCTCGAAAAGAAACAGTCGGAGGTATGGAAATTTGCTCGAGGGCTCTCGAGGATGGACTCACGATAGTTCTCTCTTCTTCGAGTGCAGGATGTCGCCCGTCATGGATGACGAACACGCCAACTGCTGCAAGCAGTATGACATACAATACGCTCACTACGAGATCAGCGAGTCCAAAACTGACTAGTACCAGTAGTACTCGTTTCCCGATTTCAATGCCGACTGTCATCCCGACGATCAACAGCAGACCGAGCCGGTAGTCGATATGACCGAGATCACGGTGAGTGAGAGTCGCAATAAGGGATGTCCAAAAGACGAAGGCGAGTCCAGTCCCGACGGCAGTCGGGGCAGAATGACCAAGAACGAGAAGCGCAGGAGTGACAAAGAAGCTGCCACCCATCCCAAAAAACCCGAAGAGAATACCGACGGTCAAGCCAAACACGACGAAAAGCATGATTAGCGGGAGGGTCAATTCGAAGAGACTCATACAGCCACGTACAATCGCAGACGCCACAGTTGTTTCTTCACTTTCATTTGAATGTAGCATGAACCACCTTTTGCAACGGTTCGTGACCCCGTCACGGCCCTATGCTATATCATGGACTAGGGCAGTGGTATGACAAGTGAAAAAATTCGAGTACCACAGATTGTTGGCGTTGGATTGAAACAGCTCGCGGGCCTTGAATCGATTGTCGCGTACTCCACGGCGCGACACACCCCCCGAACCCCACACATGCCCGCGAGCGGGCGTTTTCCACTTTCCGTGCCGCTCGCGGTGTTTCACCTACTCCATATCGAGTGAGACAATAAGACGACCAGCGACGGGCTCGAGCGATGCTGTATAGCGACTGTACTAACTGCTGTACTCGATTGTTTAATTGGGAGATACAACGCCATCAGAGCAGCGCGACCTGTACGAGCGAGAGCACCACCAGAGGGACGTGGAATGTAGCGTGGGCCACCGTCGCCGCCTCGAGGCTCCGCTGCCAGTACAACCACCCGAAGATGACGCCAGCGATCTCATTCAGGAGAACCGTTTGGGCGATTAGTGCCGGGGTTGAGCCAACAGACTGGGCGCTTATCGATCGGTAGCACTCGTTCCCGCTTGTGAACGTCGCACTCCTCAAAAGCAGCAATCGCACTGGCCGCCACCCAACAGTTGAGGCCATGGATCGCTAATTGCAACCGATACCTGTGTCGAACACTGACCGGCAGCACGACCTCGTCATCTGGGGGGCAACTGGCGTCGCTGGCCGCCTCGTCGCCGAGTATCTCACTGCCCAGTATACACCGGACCAGCTCTCGCTCGCACTCGGCGGTCGCAGCGAGAGACGACTCCAAGAAGTGGAAACAGCACTCGGAAAACGGCGTTCTGCGTGGGATGACATCCCGATCGTTCTCGGCGACGCGACCGAGCCGGAAAGTCTTCACGCCATCGCCGAAGATACGCGTGTCGTTTGTACGACGGTCGGCCCGTACACGACGTATGGCACACCACTTGTCGAGGCATGCATCGCCGCCGAAACGGACTACTGTGATCTGACGGGCGAGGTGAACTGGGTGCGGGAGATGATCGACCGATACCACGACGACGCAGTCGAGGCAAGCACTCGAATCGTCCACAGCTGTGGCTTCGACTCGATCCCAAGCGATCTCGGTACGAAACTCGTTCAATCGTTCGCCATCGACGAGTTCGGGACGCCGTGTGATATGGCACACATCTACTTGGAGGACAGTCGCGGGAGCGTGAGCGGTGGCACGATGGCCAGTGCAATCGAAGTGTTTCGTGCCGCGTCGACCGACCCGCTGGCCCAGCAGACGCTTCGGAACCCCTACTCGTTGGCACCGAAAGGTGAGCGCGACGGCGTCGATCCGGGCGCACAGTCCAGACCGAAAAAGGATCTACTCCGATCGGTGTGGACGGCTCCGTCGCCGATGGCGATGATAAACGAACGGGTCGTTCGACGCAGCAACGCGCTACTCGGGTATCCGTGGGGACGTGAGTTCGAGTGCACAGAAGTGCTGCCCCTGGGCGACGGCCTCGGCGGCCTGGCACGTACAACCGCTGTCTGGGCGGGGCTCACGGTCGCTACTGCTGGGATGGCGTTCGGACCGATACGAGAAGGACTCCGTCGATTCGTGTTCCCGGAGCCGGGCGAGGGGCCGACGAGAGAACAGATCGAAAACGGGTATTTCACCGTTCGCGTACTCGGCCGTGGGACCGCCACTGACGGCCCGTTCGTCGTGGAGAGTCAGATTAGCGCCGATTGGGATCCGGGGTACGGCGCGACCGCGAGAATGCTCAGCGAAGCTGCGATGTGCCTGGTACGCGACCAGACCGACTCACCGCTCGCGGGTGGGATTCTCACGCCGGCCTCAGGTATCGGTGACCCGCTTGCTGACAGGCTTCGCCAGGCGGGACTGGATGTGGCGGTTGACGTGTGGGATCGTCCGCCCGCGTAAGACGTTCAACGCTGCGTTCGCGTCACGCTCACACTCAACTACTGAGGATTGGTAGGGAAGACGAACACCGGTCTGTTCTCGACTGGTTGAACACCCGTGACTCCTCCGGAGCCCGGTTCTTCGGTGTCCGACCTTGAATCGTCAGCGTCGGGACTGACGACGCTACCCTCGGGTTTGAGTTGTTCACGAAATTCGTCCTGTACTCCGGTAGTCACTCCATGATAACACTCACGGTTGCCCGGAACCCAGGGTCAACTGCACGAGTGTGAATCGTCGTCACGTACGTCCTAGCACGCACCCCAGTATCGCCAGTTGGCGGTGCCCAGTCCGAGTTACTCCACTCCGTAACACGTTCTCGACGAACAACTGACCGTCATCCTGACTTTGCCAGTATCAACCCACACAAGACACTCGTACGTCCCTCTACATCGTCTACCAGTGAGCATTGATATAGCCTGAAATTAAGGTTAACGTGTTATACAGCGTCTGCTACTGTCGATCCAAATCACGTTGGGGTAAATCTTGACTAAGTACGGTCACAATACAGAGTTACCAATGACGTCCCAACTCAGCGACGATACTGTCCACGCACTCCTTTCCGATTCCCAGCGCCTCCATCTCCTGTCCCTGCTGAACCGTAACGGTCAACAGAAGATTGACGAGCTCGCTCGCAAGCTCGCTGCTCGAGAGCAAGACACGCGCCCAGCGAACATCAGTGAAGAAACGCAGCAGCGTATCGCTATCGAACTTCACCATAATCACCTCCCACGGCTCGCCGAACACGATGTTGTCAGCTACGATCAGGATGAGGTCGTACTGATGGATGTCTTCGACGAACTCGAGTCATATCTCAATGGTCAGACGGACGACGTTCCAGCCTTCGGGCAACTACTGTCAAGTGACTAACGGCGTCACCACTACGAGACTTGGTTTTCTGAAAAGGTTCGGGTAGGAGACACCCCCATCGAAGTCTTCAACCACTCTGTTCCTCGATGCAGCAAACGACAGTACCAATGAACCAAATCACAACTGTTCTGTATAAGCCTGGGCGCGGTGGTGGGGTTGTCACAGGATCGTGCCGCGCCCGCAGTCACACAGCAGGTGGATGGTCAGTAATGTAGGGTGCCTGTGCATTTGGACGCCGATACGTCACGTGGTTTGTGGGCACGCGACAGTGAATATGTTCGGCCCGACCCATATAAACAGTACTTCGATTCTAAGTAGTTTAGAATCGTCACTCGTCCCCATATACAGACTATAGCACCCAACAGCCGCCGCTGGCCGCCTACTGTGTTTCTCGAAACATAGTCTCTGGAAACCGCGAGCGGTACAGGAACGGCTCGACGTTCGGCCGAGCGGAATGACTCAGATTAGTCTCTACCTCCTCGTCTATGTCTGATCGTTGTTGCACCAACCACTGACGAAAGTGCGCTTCAGAACACCAGTAGCAACGCTGCGAGCGAGACCACGCTGCTGACCAGCAACGCCAGCAGAACGACGATGGCAGGCACGGGCCCCGTGTTCCGGAGATCAGCCAGCTGAATCTCGGTTCCGAGGCCGACAAATGCGAGCAGGAACAGCCAGTTCGAGGCGTGTTCGAGGGACGCCTGCTGTGTCGCAGAGAGAATGTCGGTACTCGCGACGAGCGCGAGCGCGAGCATTCCAAGAACGAATTTCGGGAACTCGTCCCAGAGCGTCCGCACCGACGGACGGCTCCCGGCTCCGGACCGAGCGTAGTAGCTCGCGTACGCGAGGGCAACGACGCCGATCAGTGCGTTTCGCGAGAGCTTTGTCATCGTCGCCCACTGGCCGGCCACCTCCGAGTGGGCGAACCCGACTGCGACGACCGGCCCCGTCGAGAACATGCTGACGCCGGCCCAGATACCGAAGACCGTCCCCGAGAGGGCCAGCAGGTCGCCGATGATCGGATAGACGACGATCGTAATCGCGTCAAACAAGAGGACCGTCGCCGCCGCGTAGGCGACCTGATCTTCGCGCGCGCTGATGGCACCGGCGACCGCGACAACCGCCGAGACACCGCAGATACTCGCACCGGCCGCGAGCAGCGAACTGAGCCGTTCAGATAGCCCGAAGACAGTTCGTGCGAGGAGTTCTACAACGATGAGTGTGAGCAGAGCGACGGCAATCACGACGAGGAAGACGCGACTACCGACCTCGAGGACGGTTGCGACCGATATCGACGCGCCCATCAAGACGATCCCGGCTCCAAGCCACAACTTGTGAGTCACGAGTCCGGGCGTGAGTCGTGCTGGAACGCCGACGACGTTCGTCGTGACAGCGCCGAGTGCGATGGCGAGTAAAAGATCGTTGGCACCGAGCAACAGTGCGAGCGTCCGCGCCAACACCGCGCCGAGGCAGAGGGCAAGCACTCCCGGCAGGAGACGACGAACGGTCATCTCGTTACCAAGGGATCTGGATCTTGAGCGTGCTGACCAGTGCGACGACCGTTCCAGCCACGATAGTGCTCTTCCAGCCGCGTTCCAGCCTCGACCAGCGAGCGGCCCCGGGTTCGACGACCGACCGCCATCCATCGATCGACATGTATACCGGGTCCAGACGCCATCACAGTTAATGATTGCCGAATCTGTCGTAGGTGTCGGAAAATATTGCCACAATAGAAGACGGGAACGCCGGATAGTAACGAGGGAGTCGCCTGCTCGAGAGGGGCCGTTAGAAATGATCTGCTGTCGGCTTGCACCTACTACGATGTGATCGATATCGCGGTTACGCCTAGGAAATCACAAAGAGTATCTTAATCTGTCCCCAGGTAAGGACAACAGCGTCCATGCCAGAGAGAACATCTCGTGTTAGCGGGAGGTGGGTCCTTCTCATACTCGGTGGACTCTATATTGTGCTTGCCGCCGGCTGGCCGCTTTTAGTACCTGGCACTCAACCACTCGCTCACATCACACTGCTCGCGATCCTGGTCGGCGGTTCTGGATTCATCCTCCTCGCGGCAAGCTATTGGCTGCCGCAGACTAGTATTCGGCCTGAGAGCTTCCAGACTATCGTCCAATGGTGTTTCGGTGCGATTGGCGTAATACTCGCCATTTTGCTCCTTATTGCGCTCATCGCTGAATTCGACAACATCATCCAGAACGTGCTCATCCTCACGGCGCTTGCCAGCATCGCTGGGTGTGCCACGGGCTTCCAAAACGCGAAGGCACAGACTCGCGCGCTGAATGCAGAGGAACGACGGGACGAAGCCGAACGCTACAGCCAGGAGCTCAAACGATACAAGACGATCGTCGAAACCGTCAACGATGGGATCTACATAGTTGACGAGGACGGCCACTTCATGATGGTCAACGATGCGTACACAGACCTAACTGGTTACTCCCGAGAAGAACTGCTTGGATCACACGTCTCGTTGGTCGCTGACGACGAGACTATCGAACGAGCGAGAGAAGTGGAAACGGAGCTGTCGAAGGGACGAGTCGG
Source organism: Natrinema sp. 1APR25-10V2 (assembly GCF_031626495.1). Classification (NCBI taxonomy): domain Archaea; kingdom Methanobacteriati; phylum Methanobacteriota; class Halobacteria; order Halobacteriales; family Natrialbaceae; genus Natrinema; species Natrinema sp. 1APR25-10V2. The sequence continues at coordinate 157,755 of NZ_JAMQOJ010000002.1, read as the reverse complement.
CGAGCCAGTGATGGAAACGATGTTGCGAACGGCAGACGGTGAATTCGTTCCCGCAGAGGCGACGTTTTCACTCGTGCCCGATGACGAAGACAAACGAATCGGCGTCGCCCGTGATATCTCCGAGCGCAAAGAGCGCGAGCGGGCCCTCGAGGAGAGCGAGGCGAGGTTCCGGATGCTCGCTGAGAATCTCGACGAAGTGGTGTGGCTATCCGACTCCGAGACGCGGGAGGTCCTCTACACTAACCCTGCCTACGAGGAGATCTTCGACCGTGACCGTGAGTCACTATACGACGATCCCACCGCGTTTCTCGAGGCGATTCACTCCGACGATCGCCGACGTGTCGCGCAGGCATACGATGCCCTTCCAGACGAGGGATTCGACGAGGAATTCCGTGTCGTCAGGACCGACGGTGAGGTTCGATGGCTTGACGTTCAGGCCACTCTCGTCCGTAACGATGGGAAAAACCGCGTCGTCGGAATCGCCGAGGACATCACCGAACGCAAGAAGCGAGAGCAGGCTCTTGAGGAGTCCGAGCGACGCTACCGAACGCTCGCTGAGAACTTTCCGAACGGTGCGGTCGCGCTGTTCGACGAGGATCTGCGTTACACGGCCGTGGGTGGCCAGCTTCTGAAAGCGGAAGGCGTCGACCCTGAAGACCGGGTCGGGCGCAGCGTCTACGACCTCTATCCGGAGGAACTCATCGATCAAGTCGAGCCCTATTTCCGCGCCACCTTCACAGGCGAGCTGAATACGTTTGAGACCGAATACCTCGATCGACACCTGCTTAATCAGACCCTGCCAGTCAGGAACGCCGACGATGAGACCTTCGCCGGGATGCTCGTCGTTCAGGATATCACAGAGCGCCGTGAGTATCAGCGCCAACTTGAGGAGTCGAACGAGCGGCTGGAACAGTTCGCATACGTCGTCTCACACGACCTCCAGGAGCCGCTCCGAATGGTCACCAGCTACCTGCAACTCCTCGAGAAACGTTACGGCGACGCCTTCGACGAAGATGGTGAGGAATTTCTTGACTATGCCGTCGACGGGGCCGAGCGAATGCGTGAGATGATCGACGCGTTGCTCGAGTATTCCCGGGTCGAAACGCGGGGCGATCCGTTCGAGCCGACGGATCTAAACGCAGTTTTCGATGACGTGCTCGAAGATCTCCAGCTCCAGATTGAGGAGGCCGACGCCGAAATCGCCGCTGAGGATCTCCCCTACGTCGAGGGTGACGCGAGCCAACTGCGGCAGGTGTTTCAGAACCTGCTCGCCAACGCCCTCACCTACAGCGGCGACGAACCACCACGGGTTCACGTTGGGGCCGACCGGCGGAGCGAGGAGTGGGTAATCTCAGTCAAAGACGAGGGGATCGGGATCGACGCAGAAGACACGGATCGCATCTTTGAGGTGTTCCAACGGTTGCATTCTCACGAGGAACACGAGGGGACGGGCATCGGACTGGCACTCTGCCGGCGGATCGTTGAACGTCATGGCGGTGAGATCTGGGTCGAATCTGAACCCGGTGAAGGATCGGCGTTCTCGTTTACCCTCCCGTCGGTGGAAATGGGCGAGAAAAGCAATTGACCGACGGTATCGTACTGATGCTTTGATTGCTCGAGGCTATTTTCTCGGCTCCTAGCTCACCGAGGTGACGTCCATTATGCGGCGTAGACGACGGTGCTCAGAGACGGCACTACCGGAATTTAAAGCGTTAGTATGTGTCACAGGGTAAGAAACTCAGTTCCCGTCTGACCACCACCGAGCGCATAGATCACGAACGAGGATTCCTTCTGGCCCGGCATTCCAGGTGCGCCGGCTGGCATCCTCGGGAGTGCAATGCCATCGATATCGGGTTTTTCTCCGAGCAGCGTCGCGATCACTTCGGCGGGGACGTGTCCCTCTACGACGTACTCGCCCACGGTGAGCGTGTGACAACTCCGGAGATCGCTTGGGACACCGTGTTCGCGTTTGATCGCGTCGATATCGTCAGGGACGGTCTCTGTAATCGTACCGTCGACGTTGTCGCGGAGATACGACGCGTACTGTTCGCAGCAGCTACACCCTGGCGAGTTGTACTGGCGGACGGTCGTGACGGCGATCGGCTCTTCGATATTCCACCGATTCCTGTCGCCACCGCCTGCGCATCCGGCGATACCGACTAACCCGGCGGTGCCACCGACGCTGAGCAGCCGTCGACGGGTCCACTGTGCTCCCATTACGCTCAGATAGGCCGGGTCTGGTTAAACGTGGTCGAGTCAATTCCTGCGACACAGGAACGACTGTGAGTGCTCAAATCACCCATTTACCGGCCGCTTCGGAGACCCACGAAAACGATACCACATGGGATCCCGCTACGGAGACACCATACATCCATCACGCCGGATGCCGTACTGGCTCGTAAGAGTGCACGCATGGACGATCACGAACGCCCACCGGATGGCGAGGAACCGGCCGGCGACGACCACCACCATCACGATCACGGCCCGTCCGAGACCGACGAAGAGTCGCGGGTCGAACAGTCGATGCTCGAGGAGGAGGCCGAAGACGCCGACGAAGCGAAACGCAAGGTCGAATCCCGACACGGTCACGAGCATGGCGGGGGGCATGGGCACGAACGCGGTGAAGATCACGGAGCCGGCGGCCACGACCACGGCGAAGCACATGAGGGCGACGGGCACGGCGACCACGGCGGGATGCACGAGGGCCACGAGACGATGTTCCGTCGGCGATTCTTCGTCTCAACCCTGCTCTCGATCCCTGTCCTGCTGTACAGCGAGGCGCTGCAGGAGTGGCTCGGCTTTTCCGTCCCCGCGTTCCCCGGCAGCGAGTGGATCAATCCCGTCTTCGCAGTGATCGTCTTCGCTTACGGTGGAGTTCCGTTCCTTCGGATGGCCGCTCCCGAACTGAAAGACCGGTCACCGGGGATGATGACGCTCATCTCGATGGCGATCACCGTCGCGTTCGTCTACAGCCTCGCGAGCGTCGTCGTTCCCACGGAATCGGCGTTCTTCTGGGAACTCGTCACGCTCATCGACATCATGTTGTTGGGCCATTGGATCGAAATGCGCTCGGTTCGGCGTGCCTCCAGCGCACTCGACGAACTGGCGAAACTCATGCCGGACACCGCCGAACGGCTCACCGAAGACGGCGAGACGGAGGAGGTGCCAGTGAGCGAACTCGAGGAGGGAGACCTCGTTCTCGTCCGTCCCGGCGCGAGCGTGCCCGCCGACGGCGTCGTCGAGGACGGCGATTCGGAGGTAAACGAGTCGATGATCACGGGCGAGTCACGCCCCGTCTCGAAGGAACCCGGCGACGAGGTGATCGGCGGGACCATCAACGGCGACGGAAGCCTCCGAGTCCAGATCGATGCAACGGGCGAGGAGACAACGCTCGCGGGGATCATGCGCCTCGTCGAGGAGGCCCAGGGGAGCAAGTCACGAACACAGGTACTCGCTGATCGAGCCGCTGGCTGGCTGTTCTACGTCGCACTCGGCGCGGCGGTCGTGACCGCTCTTGCGTGGTCCGTCGCGGTGTCGTTCAACGCGACGGTGATCGAACGAGTCGTCACCGTCCTCGTCATCGCCTGTCCGCACGCGCTCGGGCTCGCCATTCCGCTCGTGGTTGCGATCAACACGTCGCTGGCTGCGCGCAACGGGATGCTCGTTCGAGACCGCATCGCCATGGAAGAGGCGCGGAATCTGGACGCGATCATCTTTGACAAGACTGGAACGCTCACCAAAGGGGAACACGGCGTGGCCGACATGGCGACCGTCGACGGCGTCACCGAGGACGACGCGCTGGCGCTCGCCGCGGCGGTCGAGAGTGACTCGGAGCACATGATCGCACGGGCCATTCGGGTAGCGGCTGCCGATCGAGGCGTCGACGTACCCGCTGCAGACGATTTCGAGGCGATGAAAGGACGAGGAGTCCGAGCGAACGTCGATGGCGACGAACTCTACGTCGGCGGTCCGAACCTCCTCGACCACCTCGAGAACGACGTTCCGTCCTCCCTACGAACGTTCGCCGATAAGGCCGGCGGGAACGCACAGACCGTCGTCTATCTCGTTCGGGAAGGGGACCTGATAGCCGCCTTCGCCATGGCCGACGTGATCCGTGAGGAGAGCTACCGAGTTGTCGACGCACTTCATGAACTCGGCATCGAAGTGGCGATGCTGACCGGCGACTCTCGAGATGTGGCAAATGCGGTGGCCGACGAACTGGGTATCGACACGGTCTTCGCCGAAGTGCTGCCCGAGGATAAGGACAAAAAGGTCCAGGAGCTCCAAGACCAAGGGAAACTCGTGGCGATGGTTGGTGATGGCGTGAACGACGCGCCCGCACTGACCCGGTCGGATGTCGGCATTGCCATCGGAAGCGGAACGGATGTCGCCGTTCAGTCGGCCGATGTCATCCTCGTTCAGAATAACCCGATGGACGTTGTCCGGCTCGTGAAACTGAGCAAGGCGAGCTACCGGAAGATGCAGGAGAACATCGTCTGGGCCGCGGGCTACAACGTGTTCGCCATTCCGCTAGCCGCGGGCGTGCTCGCTCCGATCGGCATCCTGTTGTCGCCGGCGGTCGGCGCACTCCTCATGTCACTGAGTACGGTTATCGTCGCGATCAACGCACAGTTGCTCCGTCGGGTCGATCTCTCCGTGCCGAGTCTCCCCGGTGTCTCGCCGACAGGGAAGGCCCAACCGGCAGACTAGTCGGTCACGGACCGGCGGCAGAACAAGAGACTGGTGGATGAAGAGGCTGGTAGGAACTTGGCAACTATACGGCTCAAACCTTCTCTGGGAAAAGGAGTCGCTGAAATTCAATTCGAGTACTACCGCAGTAGCGATGCCGAAAGGGCGAGCACGGATGGTGTCTTTTGCACTCGAGTCGCTTGTTCACCCTTGTGCATCATTTCTTGCGTCGCCCTATCTGGCGATCGAACTGCGGATCAATACGACACTATAATCGGTTTCGAATCGTATCTGATGCTGCGAAATCGTTCCGGGGACGCGTTCCAGCAGACAGAGACTATTCCTCATTTCGGCTATATACTGTAGTCATGGATGGCAGCATATGATGTCATCATTGCTGGCGGTGGGCCGGCAGGCCTCCAGTTTGCAAGAGAACTCGGACACCGGTCTACGTATTCGGTCGTGCTCCTCGAGCGGAACGCACACCTCTCTGACAACGACAAGTCAACCGGCGGTACCTTCCACCAGGTCGTACAGGGATACGACATTCCAGAGTCCGTCATACTGGATACCACTTCCAGCGTGGTCTTCGAGGGGCCCGAAGCAAGCGAACGCCTCCCGATTCCGAACTACGTGCTCGACTTTCCCGCGTTCCTGGAGTTTCTTGGTGACGATGCCGAGGAACAGGATGTTACCATCTTCACCGAGACGCGCGTTACCGAGCCAATCCTCGAAGACGGAGCCGTAGTCGGTGTTCGGGCTGCCCAGAACGGTTCCGTCAAAGAATTCTACGCAGATATCGTCGTCGATGCAACGGGTCCCGCTGGCGTACTGACAACCCAGCTCGGGATGTGGGATTCCGAGGCTGCGCAGCGGGGGATCGGAATGGAGTTCCAGGCACGAGGAGCCTTCGACTGTGACTCAATGCTGTTCCGATTCGATCACGACTTCGCCCCCGGAGGATACGCGTGGGTCTTCCCAGCGGGTGACGAGGTTTTTAAAACCGGCGTTTGTTGGGTGAATGACTTCTATGAACAGCATCGGCCCGAGGATAAGGAGAAAATCGATTCATATGTCCGCCACTGGGCAGAGGCCGATTCACGCTGGGAAGTCGACGAGATCCATGCCGTACACGCGGGCGTAGTCAAGTCCGACAACTCGATCAATCGACGGGCGGGAGACGGCATCGTCGCGATCGGAGATGCGGTTTCGAGCCTCAATCCCCTGTTCGGCGAGGGAATTCGACCCGGAATGGAGTCCGCAGAGATGGCGGCCGATATCGTATTAGAAGCGCTCTACGAGGGAGATACCTCTCGCGGGACACTCTCGGCATACGAGGAGCGATGGAACAGGGAGAGGGGATCGAAATGGAAGATCCAACGGATAGTCGGGGAACTGCTCTACGACTTTGACGCCGATCAGCAGAACGCGTTCGTCCGGAACGTCGGTCGATTGTCCGATGAGCAAGCGAGACGACTGCAACGGTACGACTTAACGATTCGCGATCTTATGTCCCTTTATCCGTTCAGGCCGAAGGACCTCCTGAAGGCACCGGCCTTACTGCGGCATGTCCAGTAGACAGGCACGCGCATTCCAGGCTTCGGTTACGTAGGAACTGTCCGCTTCACAGACGTTCTTCCGCTACTCGGCGTAAACCACGCGGAGGTTTGTCCCTAGTTTCCTCCGTACGATTTGTCGATAGGGTTCGGGAAGAGCTGATGTCGGTTATTGACGGACCCCGTTGCCGTAGCATGAATTAAACGGTGGCAGACAGTGGTCCTGCTCGACCGATACTTATGTTCAATCCGGTAATACAGTTAGTATGCCCGTCGATCCAGTCTGCGGCATGCAAGCGAGTAACGGAGATGAGATCACTGCCAAGTACGAGGGAACGACGTACTACTTCTGTTCAACTGACTGCCAAGACTTCTTTGAAGAGCACCCAAAGCGATTCCTCGACGAGCCACATCCACATCTGAGCGAGGCAAGCAGTGTTCCGATACCGCGTTTGCCCTACGGTCGTGCGGGTGGGGAATTCGACCTGTTCATCGCCGAACCGGGATCGTTACACGTTGACGATCGCGTCGAGTTCCGGAAGACGCTCACCGACGACGATGTACTGATGTTCGCCGAGGCGACCGGGGATACGAACGCGCTTCACCTTAGCGACTCGTTCGCCGAGGGAACTCGTTTCGGCGGTCGTATCGTCCACGGGACGCTCGTCTCGGGACTCATCAGTGCGGCCCTCGCGTGCTTTCCGGGCCTAACGATCTACCTCTCGCAGAATCTCGAGTTCCGTCGCCCGGTCGATATCGGTGACACGCTGACGGCCCAGTGTAAAATTGTCAACGAACTCGAAGACGACCGGTACCGACTCACCACGCGCATCGAAAATGACACTGACGAGATCGTCCTTGATGGGACGGCAACGGTGCTGATCGACCCTCTCCCAGAGTGATGCGTCCAAACAGGTAAATTAAGAGTCGTGAACCCGTTTACAGGACATCTGGACTTCCAGCACAGAATACTCACACGGAGCAGATACTATCGAGAATACACACTTCCTCCCAGAACTACTCAACACGATGACCTTAACTCAGTTGAGGTTGGGCAGACCCCGAATAAGATCCTCTACTCCGAGAAAAAACTCAATATCCTGCACTATGAGCCACTTACTGACGACCCGCATGACATGCCGCTACTCGTAGTCTATGCACTGATTAACTGTCCCTATATTCCTGACAAGAGCGTTGTACGCCGATTTTTGGATGATGGATTCAATGTCTACCCCATCGATTGGCGCTCGCTGATCGACGCACTGCTGACGCTGGGCGATTACGTGAACCAGTACATCGACAGCTGCGACGATATCGTCCGAGAACGGACTGGAACTGATGCGATTAACGTACTCGGTTATTGTATGGGCAGTGCGATTAGTACGATATATGCCGCACTTCATCCGGAAAGACTCCGACTCCGGCTCCGAGCGCAGTCAAGAATCTCCGACACTGTACCGTTGTAGACACGATCGTGCTATGGTGACTTCTCGCGGTTTAGTTTCGCACGCCGCTCCTCGAACTCCTCATCGGAGAGATCGCCGCGAGCGTATGCCACTCGGAGCTCTTCAAGTGCCCTATCGCCGGTCATCGATGACCCGACACCGCCGACGAGACCACGATAGAGGAGGTAGCCGATGCCCACGAGGATCACGAGCCAGACGAGCATCATCCCGATCCCCCATAGGGGTGAGAGGCCACCGGGCATGCCGCCTCCCCACCACCACCCCATCATCCCCATCATCGGCATTGCGAAGACCATCATCAACAGCGGGAACAGAACGATCACCGCGAGGACGATCAGGACGATGCGAAGCAGGCCGTTGGAGGTACGCTCGGTGGACATGGTGAACCGCTAGGGACTTCGTCAACCGTGTCAATAAAGCTGGTCGGCTGCCAGCACTGCTCCAGTGATGACCCCTGATCTGGGGAACAGTAGATACGTTGCTCCGTGTTTTCACTGAGGCGAATCCACTCAACAGCAGTCGGGATCGTCGGGCACCCACTCGCACGCGTTCCCAGTCGTCAGGCTGTTTTCGTCCACGTAGGTCGCGAGACACGCGTAGTTGCAGAAGTACACCGGCGACCCACAGTCGTCGTTACAGTCGCGCACACAGATCGGATCATGGTCGAAGATACACGACCCACAGTAGGCACAGGCCTCATCCACATCGGGGAGTTCAACAGTCGTAGACATACCTTTGCTACGGAGAAGAGCCAAGGAAAATGTTTCCCCGGCTGAAAATCCATACTCTGACTCCGGGCTGTCAGCGCCGGCAGCGTACCTGTACCGTTATAATCCGATTTCCCCGATCATTGGCTCTCCCACACACTTCGGACAGATATCGGTGTCGCCATACAGTACCGGTGGCAGCAGCACCCGCAGTGCTCGCAGATGAACATCTCGTCGTCGCTGGCGCACCGCGAATTACAAATGTAGCATCGAACCATGGCTACTCGAACGTTGACTCGCAGTCCGCATCAATCACCGCGCTTGGCACCTGAGAGTTGGCCGTTCTTCGCGACGACCTACTAAGTCTACGCCCGTTTTGATCGCAAAATGGGATCGGGCCGCCGACTGTTTCTTACTATATCCGGACAAATAGACGATATCGAGGTGAGTTAGCGGGAGAACGCTTTCGATTCCTAACAACAATTCGATTGAAGGAGTAGAACGTCTTTCTGGCCATGGGAACGACCACACCACCTTCGGAGACGGACACTGCTAATGAGACGCTCGTCCGAGGCGATAGCCTGGAGAAAACCTACGGGTCACGACTCCCGTTCGGGCGTTCGACCCCTGTTCTCACCGGTGCAGATATCGAGGTCCGTGCCGGAGAAATCGTCGGCATCGTCGGCGAAAATGGCTCAGGAAAGTCCACGCTGATGAAGATCCTTGTCGGCGTCCTTAACCAGGATAGGGGCACAGTTGAACGGACTGGGACCGTCGGCTGGTGTCCGCAGGAGCCGTTGCTCTACGAGCGGCTGACTGTCTCAGAAACGTTCCGACTGTTCGGCGCGGGCTACGGGATGAGTCGTGAGGAGATCGACGCGGCGAAACAACGACTCGCGGACGACCTTGACTTTGAGCAGTACCTCGACTACCGGGTCGACCAACTCAGCGGCGGGAACCGACAGAAGGTCAATCTCAGTGTCGCGCTGATGCATGACCCGGACGTCCTCATGCTCGACGAACCTTACACCGGATTCGACTGGGAAACCTACCTGCGATTCTGGGACATGGCTCAGGACCTCGCGGACGACGGTATTGCTGTCGTCATGATCTCCCATCTCATCGAGGAGCAGAGCCGCCTCGACCGCATCTATGAGGTACGAGACGGTCTGGTTTATGACGTAACCGACGAGAAGACCGAGAGCGAACTCCGGAGCGACCAGGAGGGTGGGACCGATGCATAGGTTCGTCGTGGGCGTTCGGGCGAACATCCGTACGTTTCTCAGGACGCCTCTGAACGTTATCCTGGCCCTGGTGCTCCCGCTTGTGGTCATCGAGGGATGGGGGCAGGCGATGGCGGGACTACCGTCGATGCCGACCGTCGAAGCGATTCCGCTTGATCTCGGGCGACTTCTCGGTGCCATCTTCGGCGTTGCCATCATCGCCGGCCTGATGGGACTAGTCCAGATGATCAGTGTACGGGAAGCCGACCGGCGACTCGTCCAGGCTGGGTACTCGCCCCGGACGCTGCTCGCGACTCGACTTGCGACGCTCGCGGGCGTCACGGTGGTCGTTGCCGCCGTAAACTTCGGCGTCCTCTGGCTGACTCTCGACATCAAGGACCCACTGCTCGTGTTCTCGTTCCTCGCGCTAGCGGGCTTCGTTTACGCGTTCGTCGGCGCGCTCGTTGGTGCAGTTCTCCCGCGACTGTTCGAGGGATCACTTGTCGTTGTCTTCCTCGCGATGATGGACGCGTTCCTCAGCGGCGACAGTCCTCTTGCTGCTGACGTGCCCGAGTTCGTGCAGTACTTCCCCCTGTACCACCCGAAGGAACTCCTCCAATCGGCGACCTTCGACGGCACGTTCGCCTCGGGAGATCTCGTCTTCGTCGGCGGGTACGTACTAGCGTTGCTCATCCTCGTGACCGCCGTGTTCAGTACAACGATGCGCACCGCCGGTGGGTGGTCGGCATGAGACGTACCGCCACAGCGTTCAGAATTGGGCTCCGTGAACACGCCCGTAACTACGTGCTGGTGGCTCTACTGGTCGTTCTGCCCGTGGCGTTCATCACGCTCGCCTTCGCAGTCACCCAGGATGTCCAGATGCCGGTGCGAACGCTCGTCGACGGTGAGACGACAACCGTGATGCGCGGGATGCCCGACGTCCACGGCGTGATTATGACTCCTATCACGAGTACGTTCATCGCCGGGTTGGCCGGCCTGTTTCTAATGCGCGAGGCGAGAGACACGGACAGTCGCCTCGCGGTCGTTGGCTATCGAGCACGGCAAGTGATCGCCGCGCGCTTCGGCGTCCTTGCTGTTATCACACTCGTCGTTGTCGGCGTCTCCGTCGGTGTGATGCTCGTTGATTTCAAGCCGGAGCAACTGTGGTGGTTCGTCGCCGCGATGCTCGTCCTTTCAGTTACCTATGGGCTCATTGGGATGCTCGTCGGTGCCGTCCTCAACCGACTGGCCGGCCTGTGGATCATGTTAATCCTCCCGATGATCGATATCGGACTCTTCCAAGACCCGCTGTTCGTTCAGTCCGAGCCCGAGTGGTGGATGAAACTCTTTCCGGGCTACCATCCTGTCCGCGTCATGGTCGATACTGGTCTCACAACGGACCTGGACACTGCGACGTCGCTCGGTTGGGGATTTGGTTATCTTCTTGTGATTTCCATCCTCGCCGTATGGGTGTACTATCGAGGGACTCGGACAACGTAACCACGCGATCGAACGAGCAGTATACCTCTAGACAGAACCTAACGACCGTCGTGTCTCGAGGGTACGCTGACTCGTCTTCTCTCTCGTCATCCAACCGTTCCCGATGACGGCGGAACGCCTCTTCGTCGATCTCACCTCGTGCGTACCGGCGTTCGAGAGTATCCATTGCAGAATCATCACTCTCGGAAGGTGCGTAGCCTCGAACCAATGACAAATAAAGAAGTCCAATAGCTAGCTTCAGCATCCCGAGTGACCCGCCACCCCATCCACCGTTCCGGCCGCTCATCATCTCCGGACTAGACCCTATCTCAAGCACCATCGTTCCGTCACCGGAATCCCTTTTGTCTTCGATGCTAGATCTGTGCGGAATCACGCCCTGTTCGACGATCGTCTCGCCGCCGGGTACGTCCCCATCCAGAATTGAACTCTCCTTGGCCGGGCCACCGGGACTGCCGACGATGATACGACCGACCATTCCCACCGACTTGTGCGGGGGCAGTAGGAGTCGTACGTCCCCGGTTTCTCGAACGTGTGCTCTCACCTGCCCGACCAGATGACTCCACTATTAAATATGCTGGCGTTGGATGGAATCTGGCTCTCGTAGGCGGTCACCGAGCGTTCCGGCAGCTATCTTGAAGCGAACGGTCGTGCCGGGTTCGACGTAGAGCTCAGTCGCATCCTGACGACGGAGCTCCCCGATGCCCTGACTGACTGGTGAGTCCCACCGTTGCGACTGTGCTAGCCCCGAGTGCTCCCAATTACTGGCGTCTACTGTAGTTTATTTGGGTCCCGTTATTCTCGTACGATGTTGGCGAGCCGTTGCGCGAGACCGGTCGATTGCTGGTTTGCACGTTCGATAGCCGCTTCCAGTTCGTCTCGATCGACAATACCGATGAACTCCTCCGTCTGTTCTCCGTTCGCATACACGAGTGTCGTGGGCGTCTTCCGGACGCCATATTCCTCGGCCGTCTCCAGATCGGTCTGGATGTCGACTTCCCGAAACTCGACGTCTGAATATGCGTCCTCGAGACCCTCGTTTTTCTCTCGCTGCGTTGCGCACGCCCCGCACGTTTCCTGGGTGAAGAGAAGTACTTCGGTCATAGTGGCTAGTATGGTCGTGTGCCTTTTGCACATTTCTGTTAGTGTTCGAAAGCTGAGTCGGTCTCAACGTTCGGATTCGAAGATCGCTGACGGGAGGGTGCCCCGGAGCGGTTGTCCGAGTTGCACACTCCGGGCTTGGGGAAACACTCGAGGTCGGGATCGATTCACTCAGAGCGTTCGAGTTTATCCCGACGGCTTTCGAACTCTTCGTCGGAGAGATCGCCACGGGGGTACGCAGTACGAAGCTCCTCTATCGCGGGATTCCGAGACGGCTCTGATTCCGTCACGCGGCGGAAGATGAGGTAGCCACCACCGAGCAAAACGAGGAGGAAGGCCAACTGGACGAGCGTTCCGACGAGTGGCCACCAGCCGCTAGTCGTTCCATACCCACCCATCATGCCTCCGTACCCCATCATCCCGCCGAATCCCATCCCCTTTGTGAACATCGGCAAGACGATGATTACCCCGAGGAGGAGGAGGAGGACGATGGTCGTGGTGTCAAGTTGCTCTGATGACGACATCTATCTTAGGCCTCCGATGGGGATTCGAGTTCGTCAGCGACGCTGACAAGGACGCGTTCGAACCGGTCGTGGACCTCGTTCGCGATTGAGTCGAGCGCCTTGTTGTCGGCGATACCGACCAACTGTTGCGTATCGACTGCACTCACCATAACGTCGCCATCATCGGTTTCGTAGACGATGACGTTACACGGGAGGAGCGCGCCGAGTTCGATCTCTTCGTGTGCCAGCGCCGGGTTGCACGCCACGAGGATGCGGTGCTGGCGGAACTCTTCGCCGAGTTTCTCCTCGAGCGTCGCCCGGACATCGATGTCGCAAAGGACGCCGAATCCTTCGTCTTTGAGCGCGTCGATCGACGTCTCGGTCACCTGATCGAAGTTCCCAAAACCAGACCTATATTGTGTATAGAATGCAATTGAGGGCCCCGTTTGAGGATGTAATACGGGGGCCAAGCGGTTAGCACGGATGGGATCATCCGCGCTGGACCGATACCGGATGGGTCATCCGGAACGGTCTAGTTGTTCACGCTGGCGTTCGAATTCGTCATCGGTGAGTTCGCCACGGGCGTAGCGTTCTCGGAGGACCGACAGCGAGCGTTCGTCAGTGTTATCTCCACCACGCCTCGCGAGCGCGAAGACGAGGTAGAGCGGAGCCGCGATGAGCAATCCCATCCAGAGGAGTCCCCAGAGACCCATGCCACCCCCGAAGATCCCCCAGCCGCCCATCATGCTGCCGCTGTAGCTTCCGCCTCCGTGGGCAGTAGCCGATCCAGTCGTTGCGATGAGCAGTGGGACGGCGAATATCGCGAATCGACGAGCAGTGCGTCCGAGAGTAGTGGTGAATTCTGTCATAATCGTGAATTATGAGTTGCGTTGTTCTATTGAAGTAGTTGAAACGGTCAGGACCGTCAGCAGTGACCCTGACCGCCCATTCCGCCGTTGTAGTCGTGGTCAGCCATGTTCTGGGCCATCTCGTCGACGGTCACACCCGTGTGCGACTCCATCCACTCAACGCCATCAGGGCCCATGTGCTCGGTCATGTGCGTCTCCATCCAGTCTACCCAATCGGCGGCGGTCCCGTCATACGGAGGCGCGTTGTCAGCGGTCGTTGCGTTGCCGTGTGCGCTAACCACAGGGGTGGCGAACGCCAGTCCAACGATCGCGAGCGCCACGAGCAGCCAGTGGCCGAGTTTGAAGTTGGTCATTGTCTTTCTCCTCAGTTACTCCTAGGACGGCCCGGGAGTTATCGCGATGGGTGTAAACTCGTCCAGGAGAACGTCCAAGGGCGTTTATAGAGCGATCTAATCGTTTTTCAGGGAAGGGACCGTTCATGTGGCTTGAATTCGGCGGGTTGGCAGTTTGCCCGTTCTCTTCCAGGAGAAGACCACACGAACGTCAGTACACAAATCAGCAACCTGGCTCGGACGTGGCTGCCAAGCGGAGTGTGTCTCCTCAGATCTCCATCACCGTCGGTGCCCAGTAGCTGACTGGCACAGCCAGCGAGCGTTCCGAAGATAGTCGCCCCCATCAACTGGTGGAGTCTGCGGATAGTCGCCCCCATCAACTGGTGGAGTCTGCGATGGGAGAGCGGACGCTATCCTCGAGGCGACACAGTTTTCGGTCCTAGTTCGAGTCCGTCACATTGCTCTCATCGTCGACGACTCTTTGATGGTGTTGATGGCGATACCGATCTCGTGGCGCTGTCGGGCCTGAGAAGATCGAATTTCTCACACAGATCGCCCCCACCAGTAATGTTGTCAAGCCCTGGAAGGAGCACTGAGCTGCGGACGGTGGGGAACTCCTCATCGGCGCGGGTTCGTCCCCGAAGTAGTTCACTCGTGACTCTGCTGGAGGTCGTCACTCGGATAGATCCGATACGTCCGCCCCTGGCGCTCACGGTACAGGAGTCCGCGCTTCTCGAGGTCACTGGCAGTTTGACTCACCTTACTCTTCGAGAAGTCCGAGCGGTCCCGCAACTCGATCTGTGTGATACCGGGCGAGGAGAGGACAGGTTCGAGAATCCGGCGTTCGTTGTCCGGCAAGAGGTCTAATACGCGAGCCTCTGGCTGAGTTTCCGGATTGATTGGTCCAGTCGATTCGACGGAAATCGCCGGTGGTTCACTGCTCTCTCGCTCGTTCGGTTCCTTTGTCTCGTGCCGTGAGCGGTCGATAGTGTCTATGCTAGTGAGTTCGTCACGGACTATGAGATATCCACCACTGATGACGGCAGAGACTAGTAGGGTCCCGAGGAAATACCAGAGCGGGTTTGTTCCGTGTACTGAACCCATCGACATACCCATCATTGAGCCCATTTGCTCGAAGGCCTGCTGTTGTCGGTACGCTTGCCAGCCGAGCGCACCGCCGACAACGAGGATAGCAGCGACGAGGAAACTGACGACTATATCGGCGCGACGCTGATTCACCTCTCCCACCTCGTTTTCACCTGATGTCCATTCATACGCGATGATTGGCAAGCCGTCGTTGTAGCAGTTTTGATTGCTTGCAACAAGACTCGAGGGTCTCGGCTTCCATGCCAGGTATCGAGACGCGGCGTTCAATGATGCTTCTGCCTCTGGGAAGTGCTTGTTGCTGATACTTGGGGGTGCCGGTGGGAGAACTCTACTGGGAGGTTCTCGAACGACCGCTTCCACTGTTTCGAACAGAAATGGAACGGCTCTCCATCGTGGGAGACGCTCGGACCACTGTCGTTGGTCCGCATCCCGCAGACGGGGCCGCAGTACTGGCTGGGTGTACAAGTCCACGTCGGTAGACGTAGAGGAGGAATCCAGAACGCGCAAACGCGATCATATTTAGTAGAACGCGTGATTGAGTTCGAAAAATATCTGTTCGCTCGGAGTTTGTCCACCGGCGAAGGTCTGGCGTGAGCCTCCAACGAGAGCTGCCGATATGAGACTGACATCGCTCAGTCAGTCGGCAATCCGTGTTGGCCAGCGCGATTTGAACCTCCCATACCAGAGGTCACATCGTCCAAAAGGCTGGAAGTCGTCTGTACGTTGATGACTGGGGTGACGATTGAAACCACCGATAGCGGAGACGACGAAGTCCGATAATGACTGTACGTACGGAAATCAACCTCAAAGCGCTGGAATCGCTCGAGATATTGTCCGTGAGTACACCAACAGGGATACGCGACGGTTATCTACGTCGTAGACACCGACGTCTTCATTCGGTGTAGGCTAGATATAGTTCCGCAGAATAGATCGGATTGCGTGACGGTCCGATCAGAGTCTTTCGGCGATTCGGTGTAGCGGAAGGAAGTTAGGCCGCGCAGTTGTTCGGCCCCAGCTCGAGTTCCGTCGCTTCGGACTCGTCCTCTGGTGACTCCGATCCGGTGTTGATCTCGATTACGCGCTCGTAGTTCGGCGGTTTCTCCGGCGCGTTCTCGACCAATCGTTCCACGAACTCGTCTTCGTCTAGGCCGAGTAGGTCGAGCTCGTCGCGGAGCTCGCCTAATCGAGCGCCGATCAGGTCGCCGGGCGAGCCGACCTCATATCGGTTGTCCTCCGTGACCGAGACGTGTCCCGGGAGGATCCGCGTCTCATCCGGCAATTCGAGGATGGTGTCGTGGATCGATTCGTACAGCAGTTCGGCGCCGCTCTCTGCGTCTTCGTCACCGAACTGAAGCTCCGTCCGACCGACGGACTCGACGAACAGCGTATCGCCTGTCAGCAGCGCCTCGCCGTCGACGAGGTAGTTAACCATCTCGGTCGTGTGCCCTGGCGTGTGGAGCGCTTCGATCTCGATCCCGCCGAGTTCGATCCTCTCACCGTCGGCGAGCGGTTCGTAGTCGTACTCAACGTCCCGGTCGCTCGCGTGTTCCCCGAGGTGGTACGGTACGTCGAGTTCGTCCGCGAGCTTCGGTCCGCCCGAGATGTGGTCGGCGTGGACGTGGGTATCGAGGACGCGCTCGATCGTGAGTCCGGCCTCCTCGGCGACGATCTTGAACTGGTCCGTCTGCCGGGTCGCATCGACGACGACCGCCGATTCGGCGGATTTCGAGCCGACGACGTAGCCGAGACAGCCCTTCGCCCGCCGCTGCAACTGGACGACGACGAGGTCGTCGCTTTCGGTCTCGACGGGGACGACCTCGTAGACTTTACTCCAGTCCTCCATGCCGCCTTTTACGACGGCCACGTCGTCGTAGTCGTGCTGCTCGAGTTCGAAGCTGAACGGCGTCGACGTGAGCCCTTTCCCACAGATCGCAACGACCGAATCGCCATCTCTGGCCTCCTCGACACGCTCGAGTTTCGCGTCTGTGATCTCGTCGTCGGGGCCGAACGGGACGTTCTCGGCACCGTGAATCCGCCACCCCTCGTAACTGTCCTCGGGCCGCGTATCGACGAGCGTGAACGCCTCGTTCGAATCGATCATCTCCGCGAGTCGCTCGGGAGAAATCTGGTTTACCATTGAATTTACCCTACAATACTATCTGACGCGAGGCCACGGATAGTTCTCGTCCCTGCATGAGCGTCCACGGCCATCGATACGACTACGATCGATCCGAGGGAAGGGTCTCGGTCGGAGTTGGCCGCGATTCGCAGTACTCTCCCGCCGTCGTCGGGAGTCCGAACGTGTTCCGTCTCCTCGTATTCGGTCGGCGAATGGTCCTCGAGGTAGTCGACGATACCGTCGGCCGGAACGACCGTCTCGAAGGAAATCAGGGGTTCGTCTTCCCCTTGAGCCCGTTCTCAATCTCCGGTGGTCGCCGTCTCACGGCTCGTCGACCGTCGGTGTGCACGCCAGAGACCCTGAACATAGGCACCGATGAACATCCCGCCGACGGCCCAAAGGATCCGGTAGTTGCCGATTCCCAGGCTCGCATAGCCGGCCCCCGGACAGACGCCCGAGAGTCCCCAGCCCGCACCGAAGACGACGCCACCGATGACGACGTTCCTATCGAACCCTTTCTCACGGCCGGTATAGCGCGTTCCCGTCAGCGGCGCCGTTTCGAGGACTCGCGTTCCCAACCGAATGGCGAGGCCCGTTACGAGGGCCGCACCGCCCATTACGAAGAGCAGTCCGAAGTCCTCGAGTTGGAGGAAGTCCAGTACGATTTCGGGGCGGGCCATCCGACTATACGCCAGCCCAAACCCGTGCAAGAGTCCGCCGGCGACGACGAGGGCCATGAATAGCGGCCCGCGGCCGTCGTCACTCATCAGGGAGTCACCCCCAGCGCGGCGACGATGAGTGCTATCGCGACGGCGACGCCGATGAACAGCGCTACGTTCACGATCGACGTTCGGGACAGCGACGCGATGCCGGAGACACCGTGTCCAGACGTACACCCCTTCCCGATTCGGGTGCCGATCCCGACGAGGATTCCTCCGCCGAGCAACCGCCACCACTGCACCTCGGTGACGAAGGCGCCGGCGGTGAACCCGAACTCGTAGACGGCCGCGCCGGCGACGATACTGACTGCGAAGACGACCCGCCAGTCGCGAGACGCGACGTACTTCTCGCGCTGGAACCGCGGGAGGTCGGAGACGTACGACAGCGTCGTCTCCAAAAACGTGCTGTTTCCGGCGAGAATTCCCGTTCCCAGGTAGATGACGGTAATGCCGAGGCCGACGAACAGACCGCCGATGAGATAGTGATCGATTCCCCGGGGAAACGGGTTGGCCGCTATCGAGAGCGCGGACATTATCGCGGGTGATACCGCGATCACGGCCCACTCCCTCCCGAAAGCGTAACTCGACTGACGATGCGCGTGTTCGAGGGAATTCCGAGCGAACGGATATCGACGAGTTGCGAGCGATGGTTCCTGTTGAACTCGGCGGAACTGGATACTGGCACTGGGGAATCTAACATGGTTGCGCGAAATAAGAATGGTACCTGAATTCCAATACAACACAATATCATCGCCGGCTAACGGCCGCTTCCGTTCGAGAATGGGCTCGAGTGGCGTCCGGAGAAGATGGACTCGAGCACATCGGCATCTCGAATACGGTGTCATGCCAAGTCGACGGCTGGACAGCATTCTCGGTCATCGACCTCTATACCCGGCTTACGGCCATCACGGTTGCCAATGCGGCTCATAACTGCGCCCCATCGGCTTCTCCAGTCTCACTGATCTATCTGGGATGCTTCTGGGCTCTATCGCGTCAGTCTGTGTAAACTGTGGCGTTGACACCCTGACTTTCTGAGGGCCGTGGTTGGGATAGGTGTCCTCTCGCCTGACGGTGTACTCGTTTGAATCGAGAACTTCGCATCATTACTACACCTTCTGGACCGGACAGGCCATCCAAACGATGTACAATCCGACGGAGGGGAGCGATGATGGAACACAGCTCCTTCGGATCGACTCTGCGAATCGTTCCGCCACGCTCGTTCCATCATAGCTCTGAGATCGTTTGAGAAACACCTGCAGCGGAAGTCACCGTCTGCAGACTGAACCCGACGTTCTTCCTATCAAAAGGCTCGATTGTTCTTGAGGACCGTCTATTGGGGATAACGAGGTCTCGATTATACGTCCACACTAATCTGATATTATAAATAGTATCTAATTGTGTTTCTGTGGAGGACTACAGTTGACTACTCTCAGCGGCCGTTCGTTCTCGTTCTGAACTACCGGCGGCGTACGCGTTGTAAGCAGCGAGGCTCGCAACGGAGACGCCGACGATGACATCGCTCCACAGTAATGCACCACCGACCCCGAAGACGAACGGGGCGATGATGAGCCAGAGGCCGAGCAACACGTTGAGTGTGGCTCCGCCAGTACTCACTGACTGCTGGTTCGTCGCCCTGTAATAGTTGTAAGCGCCAATAACGACGATCGAGCTACCGATGATCACATCGTTCCAGAGGTCCCCTGTCGGCGCCTCAAGTATAAACGGTGCTACGATCAACCAGAGGCCAAGCAGGCTGTTAATTCCTGCGAGCCATTTCGTTGTCGTACTCATTGTCTGTTGTATGCGGTCGTCTCGTGATCGCGTTGTCAGTCGGTGCTCTACGTACAGTGATCGCTCTACCGACGAATCTCAACGGTGTTGTATCGCGCGACAACTCGGCACGGGAAATCGCCATCGCATCTCATCGCTACGATGAGAACCCACTTTGTTATCCAGAACCATGTGACGAGCGGGAAAACGGTGAGGTTAGACCTTCTTATAATCAAACCTGTGGCTCAATAGTGAGTGAACGATGGACAATCAGTGAGTCGCAGTAATCCCAGATATCCTCTCTGAGGTGGATCGGTGAGGCCGAGGTCGCAGACTACTTCTGAGAAATCCGCGTGTCCATTTAGCTCCTCTGCAACAACCGTTTAGCCCATCATGGTTTACTGGCGGTTCCGGCTCTCGGCCACGTTCGTGTACGGAAAACTAGCAACTGCGATATAAGAAACACTCGAAGGACACTGCGTGGTGAAGTCGATCGACGTGACGTGAGCCAGCAATGGCCTCATCATGATGCCTGTTGAAAGAGACGTATGTTTCAACGAATCGCATCTAGTCTCTCGTCTACGCAGTCGCCCCCTCCACTGTTAGTATACGATGACACGTGTAATTTCTGCACGTTGGCGGCTGCGTTGGCCGTCCGACACAGTAACGTTGAATCTGTCGGCTTTTCGGAGTTGACTCCCACACAACGGGCTCGTCTTCCACCATGCTACGAAGCCTGTGCACACCTGCTTACCGACGACGAAGTGTATTTCTGCGGACGAGCTATGGAGGAAACGCTCGTCCAGATGTATCCAGTTCTCGATCCGCTGTTTACAGTCGCTCGCCGCCTTCCGTACTACCCACGGCTTCGTGAAACGATATACCACTATATCTCTAAGTACCGCGGACTAACCGGCTGAATTCTCTGGCTTGGACTATAATATCGCACTTCTCGTGTTGCTATGAGGAGTTTTCTATGACATCTAACACCGAGATGGGTGTAATCGGACTTGGAACGATTGGCGGAAACCTGTCAAAACAGGCTGTTAAAAACGGAATCCGTATAGTTGGGAAGAAACACTCGCGCGACAAACCGGAGCTACGAGAGAAGGGAGTCGAACTCGTGGAAGAGTACGACGCATTCGTTAACGAACTTGCTCAACCGCGAGTGATCTACGTGTCGGTTCCGGCTGGTGACATAGTCGATGCAGTTCCCGATGAACTCGGGCCACGACTGGACGACGGTGATGTAGTCATGGACGGGGGGAATTCCTTTTTCAGGGACTCGATAAGGCGCGCAGCAGAACTAGATGGGCAAGGCATTCACTTCCTCGACTGTGGTACGAGCGGTGGGTCGGAAGGTGCGCGACACGGAGCTTGTTTCATGGTTGGCGGCGACAAGGAAGGCGTTGAGATCGCCGAGCCGATTTTAGAGGAACTCTCCGTTGACGGCGGATACGTCCATACCGGTGCGTCCGGAAGCGGTCACTTCGTGAAATTAGTCCACAACGGCATTGAGTTCGGGATGCTTCAGGCGATCGGCGAGGGCGTCGAACTGCTGGAAGACAGTGACTTCGAGATTGAGTTGGACGAGGTCTTCCACAACTGGTCGAATGGGTCCGTCATTCGTGGCTGGCTGGTCGAATTGATGGAGCAACAACTCCGTGAACAGGAGTTCAAGGACATTCCGAACTACGTAGAAGATACTGGGGAGGTCAATTGGCTCGTTCAAGAGGCGATCAAGAGCGAAACGCCGATTCCCGTGATCTCCCAATCGGTAATGGAACTCTTCAAATCTCGAGAAGGACAGGACAATGCGTATCGGGCCATCGCGCTCATGCGACATGGTTTTGGCGATCATCCATTCGGGAGTGACGAAAGCATCGCCGAGGAACGGCGGACGAGCCGAGTCGAAAATCGATCGAGAATGCAACTCGAAGAGGAAGTTGACGACGGAAACACCCGCTAGAGGAAAATCAATGGCAAAAGAATTCGAATGTCCCGAGGACAGTCGTACATCCTCCAGTTGGGAAAATGACGAAGCAGCAGCATCGAGACGGCCCAAGATCAGCGATTTCGGCTCACTCGAACATCCAGAAGATCGTACCGTCTAATTGGCGTTGATCACTGGTGCCCAGGACCACGGGTTATTTGTTAAAATGGTTGATGAGCTGTATATCGGCGCCGATGATGGTGTCGAACAACAGCAGTTCTAGGTGCCGGTCTCCTTTTAATTTGCTCTCTCTCTAATGGCTGGTGCGCGCTGTGCTTTTACAGAAGACCTCTGCGTACTGAATACATGGACGTGCTCATCACCGGCGGGGATGGATTCGTTGGGCAGCACCTTTGCTCAGAACTTATCGATCGTGGTCATGACGTTACTTCCCTCTCACGAACACCGGATCCATCGGTCTTACCGGACGAGGTAACGTTGACTCAAGGAGACGTCACTGACTACGACTCCATTGAGGGTGCGTTTGAAGGAAAAGACGTCGTGGTAAATCTCGCGGCACTCCCCCCACTGCACCAACCACCACGAGAGACCAGCCACGACAGCGTTTGCATCGGCGGCTCTATCAATGCCGTTGAAGCCGCTGAAGAACACGGTGTCACTAAGTTCATCGAAATGAGTTCGCTGGGGGCAGATCCGAACGGAGAGATTGCATATTGGCGAACACAAGGGCTTGGTGAAGAGGTCGTTCGGTGTTCAGACCTCGATTGGATTATTTTTCGACCGTCATTCATTTTCGGTGAGGGAAGTGAGACGTTCACTTTCATCAAGCAATATACAACACCATATATAACAGTCCTCCCCGACGGTGGCAAAACGCCGAAATTTCAGCCGATATGGGTCGGCGATTGTGTAAAAATGTTTGCAGACGGAGTCGAAAGTGACGATCACGTTGGCGAGGTATACGAACTCGCGGGGCCAGAAGTGCTGACATTCGCCGAAGTGACTCGGTTACTGTATAAGGCCGACGGAAAATCAGTGGAAATCGTTCCCGTGCCGATGCTGATAGCAACGATCACACTGTACGCGCTGGATCCGATTCCACAGATCCCGCTAGGTATCAATCAGGCGCGTGCGCTACAGTTGACAAACGTAGCCGACCGCAACGATATCGGCAGATTCGGATTCGACAAATCTGATTTAACAGAGCTTTCAACGTACCTTGCTGGAGAACAGAATGGGTCCGAGCAACAACAGATGGCAGCTAGCACCCCTTAATTTCGGGACCCGATCAATAACGTCTGGAGATATTATAAGAAAACAATACTATTAGAAGGAACACCGCATATGGACAAGAGTAACTCTACAGCAGCAATCTAAGCAGCTATAGAGTTTCGATTGAGTAACTATACAGGAACAGTGAGAATATAGTGAGAGCGGGTGAATTGCGGGAGAAACGATACAACACTGACCCCGCTCGAGAAGACGCTTAGGCGGCATCATTAATTGAGATCTGGGTGAAGGAACCTGCCAGGGAATTTGACCGGAACAGCACTCCGTTGACTTCACCGAAATTGGAACGTATCTGCGTATCCACGAGAACCGTACAAGCCGATGAAGTCCAAGTATCGCCTCGCCTGATACGAGGGGCGTGGGTGAATACAAAGATTCAGGGTTGTTGGCGGCTATCACAGAGGCGCTCAACGGGCTAACGACCAACGAAAGTGCCCAACAGCCAGCAACGGTGATGAGACACGCTCTGAGTCGACCGATGACAGCGGGCAAATTCATATCCGATATTGGAATGATTCGGTGACTCTATGATTTCTACACGTGCTCGTGGGAATACGCCGTTGCGTATGTCTCAACACATTACGTGATGCCATCGAACATTCGGTCGTAGTCTTCTGGGACGATCGGTCCATCGAGTAGGGGATCGTCCGTCTCGTGCATCCACGTACTGAGCTTCGACAGCAATTTCGTGCGAACCTGCGCGTATGCCTCATCGTCAGCCACGTTTTCCCGTTCGTAGGGGTCTAATTTGAGATCATAGAGTTCTTCGTATGCTCGCGACGGTCGACCGTAACGGCCGCGGACCTCACGGCCGGCGAGACTCGCATAGACATCGTTCGGAAGGAACGTCCGTGGGAGATGCCAGAACCGTCTAATGTACTTGAACCGATCCGTCCTGACCGCACGCATTGGATTATACATGTCATGCCATGTGATTTCGGCAAAGAGTTCGTCGCGAGGATAGTACATCATATCGGCATCAAAGATCGGCATGAGGCTATGGCCATCGACTTGATCCGGTACTTCGTCAGTTACGAGATCAAGGATAGTCGGCAGAATATCGACGTTACTCACCAAGTGTTCTGGAACCGTTCCTGCGTCGATCAGAGAGGGGCACCACAGTAGTAAGCACCCTTGGATACCAGGATCGTAGCACGTCCCCTTTGCCCGCGGAAAAGCAATGCCGTGTTCCGTGGTAAAGATCACAAGCGTCTCGTTATCAAGGCCAGCTGATTCGATGGCATCGAAGATTGTCCCTACGGCGTCATCGATAGCGTACACCATCCCCCGCATCGCTGCCAGATCTTCGCGAACACCTGGCTTGTCGGGGAGAAACGAGGGAACTTCGATACTATCTGGATCATCCCCGTCGTAGCGGTCACCAAACCCGTAGAGTACGTCACCTTCTTCTTCGTCTTCTCCCATCTCGAGGCGGTGTGCCTCGAAAAACCCGACTGACGCGAAGAACGGCGACTGTAGGTCCGCGTTCAGGTATGACTCGACCGTCTCTGCGACATCCCTTGCACGGTTAATCGAGTGGACTTCGGGGGAGACATCTGGGGAGAGTGATCCCGCTGTATGCGTTTCATCGTAGCCGAGATCATCTGGTGTTTCGGAGATGTGCTGAAGTCCAAACAGGTGGGTCTCATAGCCGCGCTCGGAGAGCCGATACGGTAGCGTTCGCTCGACATCGAGTTCCCATTCTGTGTGTGCTAATCCGAGAAGTCCGTGACGGTGCGGATAAAGTCCAGTGAAGAGGCTACCACGGCTTGGAGAACACTGCGGCGCGGCCGTGAAGTGATTCGGGAATCGTGCACCCTCCTCAGCCAACCGATCAATGTTCGGTGTTGCAATATCAACATCGTAACAGCCGAGGTACTGCCCGAGGTCATGCGAATGGACGAGGATGATGTTCGGTGGAGACGTCATTATTCAATTCACAATTGGAACACCGATATACACGGGTGACTCTGGTAAGAAATTGAATGGGATTGCTGCATTCTACTGAGAACCTATGCAAATTGGATCGTTTTCAACGAGTTTCGGCTGCGGTCCCAATTTCGACTGGATCAGCGCCATCTGTTGGGATAATTCCCTCACCACTAACCTAGTTCGTCGTCCTCGCATGCACTTTCGAGGCCGTCCTCGCTCCGAGCTAAGAAACCAATCCTTGCTCCGCCTTCTGCGAACGCGTAAGCGGTGGCTCGTCCGGCGCCGGCCGATGCCACCCATGACGATGACTTCCGAATCACTGTCTCTTGCCATCGTTAGCTTCTGAAAGGATTCAATCGATTGACCGTCTCGAGGGTGGCGTACTCCTCCCAGCCGCCGTAGCGGTCCTCGAACGTGCCCCGAGGGACACTGAGGACCACGATGAGCGCCCCGGCGACGACCGCGTTGATCGCGGCCAGCGTCGGAACGCCGTCGAACAACCATGGGGCGGCGGCGATCCACGCGGCCAGCGGGATGTTCAGGAATCGGAGCGCACGCGCGGGTTCAGCGGTCGCGATCACGGTGAAGGAGACGACCAGCGAGCCGACTAGGTGGCTGCTGTCGGCCATGAAGCCGGTCGTCCCGAAGACGGTCGGCGAGAGCATGAGCCACGCGCCCAGCGCCATCGCGCCCAGCAGCGCCCACGGGGTCGAGACGCCCCAGAACGGCTCGCGTGCGGGCGCATCGTCGATCTCTCGCATCGCGCCGTCGCCGACGCCGGCCTCGTCTTCGGGGAACGTGCCGCCCATCCAGAAGGCGGTCCAGAGGCTGTCACCCTGTCGCATCAGCCGGACGAGGTACTGCCCCATCGCGACGACCTCGTCGACGGTCAGCGAGATCATCCAGAGCATACCGAACGCCGACAGGAGACAGAGGGTACACCACGTCCCCACCATGATCGGCTGCATGATGACCAGCAGTACCTGCATGAAGCCCAGGGGGATCACGACGACGCCGAAGAAGGCGACCATCCACGGCATCGTCCGCCAGCGCCGCCGGTCGCCCATGAACCCCATCAGCGCCTCGACGGAGTAGGCGACCGCCCCGAGGCCAGCGTCGGAGACCGGGAAGGCCTTCGACACCTTCGAAGTGAGGATCTGCTCCGTGCCCGCGCCGTAGATCGGGTCCCAGACGCTCTCGATGTAGCCCAGCTGGAAGGCAGCCATGTACCACGAGGCGAAGAACCCGAAGATTCCGAGCGCGATCAGCGGCGCGCGCTGTGCGCCCGTCGAGGGGTTGTACGACCAGCCCGGAGGAACGGTCGGGCCGTCCATCTCCGAACGCATCACGATCAGGACCGAGAACGTGATCACCATCGTCCCCACGAGGGCGTTGTTGGCGTAAGCCGCCGCCGTCGGTGCCCAGAACGCGATCGGCGCGAACACTAGCCAGAGGCCCACGAAGCCGTTGGCGTAGTTGGCGTACCCGCTCTCGCGGTAGATCGTGAGCCCGGCCAGCGCGATCAGGAGGAGCCCGCTGACGACGCTGTTCCAGACCATCAGCGCGCTCCCGTAGTCCAGCGCCGGCGTACTCCCGATGAGCCAGATACCGAGCGAGATGACGGCATACTGGACCCAGGTCTCCTTTACTGGGTGTTTGAGCATCATCTCGCCCGGCCGCATCGAGTCGCCGTCGTCGCCGTTTCCGTCGCCACCGTCGTTTCCGCCGCTCCCGTTTGAGCCGTCCGCTCCGCTTCCGTCGCCGCCGTCGGGTCGCGAACGGCGCTCTCGCGCGTCGGTCGTCACCGCGGTCAGTTCGTCGGTCGAGTCGTGGTCTGTGTCGCTCATTGTCTGTCTCTCACTCGTTGTTGTTCGGCTGACGGACGATCTCCGTGCTCGAGTCGATTCCGTCGGCTCCGTCGGTTCCGAGCGGCGCCGGCGACGCGTCGCTCGAGCCGTCCGCGTCGGACAGATAGAGTGCGCTGTTGAGTAGGCCGACATGGCTATACGCCTGCGGGAAATTACCACGCTGTTCACCGGTCTCAGGATCGACTACCTCGGCCAGTAAGCCGAGTGGATTAGTGCGTTTGAGGACGGATTCGAAGCGGTCAATCGCTTCATCGATTCGCCCCGAGAGTGCAAGCGCAGTGACGAGCCAGAACGAGCAGACGGTAAACGGACTCGCCTTTCCGGGGAGTCCATCATCACCGTGGTACCGATAGACGAGTCCGTCGTCGGTGGTCAAGCGATCGATCGTCGCATCAATTGTACCCTGCACGCGGTCGTCATTTGGTGGGAGAAGGCCGACGACTGGAACGAGAAGATTTGCTGCGTCAAGCGCATCGTCGTCGCCGAACGACCGTACAAAGCTGTTTGCGCTCTCGCTCCAGCCGCGTTCAAGAATCGCTTCACGAACATCCTCGCGGCATGTCTGCCAGCGCTCGGATGGGGACGATACAGCATCCGCCGCGTTAGCGAGCTTTATTCCGCGATCCAGTGCCGCCCAGCACATGACTTTCGAGTAGACGTACTGCCGAGGGTCGTCTCGAGTCTCCCAGATACTGGCATCAGGTTCGTCCCATCCGTCGCAGACGTAGTCGATGAGGTCGCACATCACCGTCCAGTCGTCAGCCGTCACTGGCTCACCGTAGCGGATGCTCTCGTATATCGCGAGAACGAGTTCGCCGTAGACATCGAGTTGGTGTTGTTCTCGGGCTGAATTGCCGATACGAACAGGGGCTGATCCACAATATCCCTCGAGGTGATCGAGGACCTGCTCCTCAAGGTCACCACCACCATGGAGACCGTAAACCGGCGGAAGCGCAGCGGGGTCGTGATGCCGGCAGTGGTCGAGACACAACTCGAAGTATGAGCGGGCCTCTTCGAGATGACCGAGTTCAGACAGCGCTCGAACGGTAAAGGCCGCATCGCGGATCCAGTTGTACCGGTAGTCCCAATTGCGGACGCCACCGAGGTCCTCGGGCAATGAGGTCGTCGGAGCTGCACACACCGCACCCGTTTCCTGGTGGGTGAGGAGTTTAAGGACAAGTGAGGATCGGACTGCGAGGTCATGCCACCGATCGTCGACGGGACATTCCGTCTCGTCACAGTCATGTGTCCACTTCCGCCAGTAGTCGGTGACAGCTGCGAGCGTCTCCTGGTGCTGCGACGGCTTGAGGGGGATCGCCTCGTCATAGCCGAGCACCAACCAGCGCGTTTCGCCTCCCTCGAGCGTCGCCGTCGCGTTCACTCCGTGGCCATCGGCTGTTGGCGTAAGCGGTAGATCACTCGCGAGGATAGCCTGTTCGTCGCTACCGGCCGCGACGACGCCGTCAGTCGTCGGTTCGATCTCGGGTATGTCTCGCGCATAGTCAAAGCGCGGCTCAAATTCGACATCGAACTCAAGCGGGCCATCCTCGCAATCCACCTTTCGATATACCGCAGGCGGTTGGTCGCCTGATTCGGCAACCTCGGCAACGGGCATGAAATCCGTCACTGTCGCCGCGCCGCTTCCGGTCTGGAACGT
Organism: Natrinema sp. 1APR25-10V2; assembly: GCF_031626495.1. Taxonomy (NCBI): domain Archaea; kingdom Methanobacteriati; phylum Methanobacteriota; class Halobacteria; order Halobacteriales; family Natrialbaceae; genus Natrinema; species Natrinema sp. 1APR25-10V2. The sequence goes on along the minus strand of NZ_JAMQOJ010000002.1, from coordinate 129,396 downwards.
CGTCTCGAGGACGTTCGTCCGGTCACGATACCGCTGCGCTGATTCATACGTCCCCGTCGGCTGAACAGTGAAACGGCCGCCACGATCAACATCTAATAGCGCGGCGAAAACACTCGGCGATTCGACGTGGGGCAGCGGACACCAGTCGATCGAACCGTCACGACCGACGAGCGCAACCGTATTTCCATCACCGATTGCACCGTACTCCTTGAGAGATTTGTACTGCATATCGAGTTAGTCTCGTGATCGCTTGCGTCAGCGGTTGTCGGACGATCCGTTAGTCATCGCCGTATCGAGTTCTCTATTCAGCCGTCATACGAAAGGTCGAGGACGACCAGCAGCAGCTTACGACGCACGCAATGCGACTCCTAAAGCTTAGCACGAGAGCCCTCCGGACGATGTCGTACCATAGTTCTAAACATCCAAGGCCGAGGATACGTAGTTCCAGCAGCCAACTGCCGGTATGCTAAGTTCGAATAGAGCCACGACCAGCTAGTAGCCGATCGTACCGTTACAGCCGGTCGTTGCTTTGTCATCGTGTCCCTGATTCGACCTCCGCAAGTCGATCCAGCCAAGAGCAGTCAACGCTCAAGGCTACGAATCGCAGTGAACGAAACCTCAGGCCGAAGCCATGTTTCGGCAGGTCTCTGCACATTCACGGAGGACATCTGCACAGACCTGACAGTGCTCTTCGTCGTGTTGCTCGCATTCGTCGGCACACTCCTCGCAAGCGTCAGCGGTGATCGCAGCGATGTCCGTTCTGTACCCCGAATCGCGGGCCATGAACCGAGCGTGCATAGTCACAAGATCAGCGACGTCTCGACAGAGTCGCAGACAGGTAGCCATCTCTTCACCTTCGCCAGCACACTCATCCGCACACCACTCGCAGGCCTGGGCGCATTCAAAGCAGCTATCGATACACTCCTGCATTTCCTCACTCTCGCTGACGTGGTCGATTTCTGTTAGTGCCATTTGCAGTCGGTCGCTTGCTGCCGATCCGTTTTGTTATCCACATCCATTGCTACACCGGCGAAATAGTGAGGTCCAAAACTCCGTTCGGGTATGGCAGGATGTCGAATCGGTGAGGCTCAGTTTGCAGCATATTACTGCTATTGAGAGATGGTTGGTCAACACGAGCTAACTGCCTCCGGACCGTAATACGGGATTGGGTTTGTTCTCGACGGGCCGATCACTGTATCGGTGATATCTCATGCCATGGATTGAGGAGGAGCAGACGTGGAACTCATAGCATGATCCACTCGGTCGTTCAGATGCTTAGCATTCCGTTTGTGATTATCGCCAGTACTGGGGCGGGGATATTTGCACTTCTCTTGTGGAGCATCTTCCGAAACTCGCCGTTTGGGACGGCGGTCGCCCTCCTCTCGCTCGGATTAGTAGTTTTGGCAGTATATCACGTTATGCTGTTCGCCACAGACCTCGACCCCATGGCCCTCCATGTGCTCCGAAGCGGAGCAAACACGGTTATTGCGATATTCCTCGGTCTGCTCGCACTCCGTCATCGTCAACTCCGACAGGATCGGCTGACAGGTGGAAAACCATGAACGGACCTACCACCTTTGTTTGGTATAATTTGGCAGTCGGGATCATCGTTGTTCTTGAATTATACTACCTTCTTTACTTCGAGACGGCAGCGACGGCATACCGGCAGTTCGTACTCACCACTATCAGCGGGTTAGGCCTTGCAGTGATCGGCGGACCGATCACCGAACTGATTGCACCGTCGCAGGTCCACCTTGTCCATGGGGTCGCCGCATTACTGGTCATCTTCGGACTCTATAACCCTATAACAAATAATGTTCGTACAGGGGATTGGTCTCGAGTATTATTGAGTGAGCCATCTCAGGTTCGCCAGCAAACTGAATGGATGGCGCCGATGGATGATGAAATTCTCAGTGTGTTTTACGACGCAAATTTGGTTCTCACCCCATCCATTATCGCATTCAATATTGGTTTCAGTCAGAAGGAGGTGAATCGTCGCCTGCTCGAATTAGAGGCACACGGCCTCATTGAGCGGGTCAAACGGGGCAAATATCAACTGACGGAACGGGGTGAGCAGTATCTTCATGGTCGACTCCACACTACTGCTTCAGAGCCGAATAATGAAGATAAGGTGTACCATTAGCATAATAAGAATGTGGAGTTTCTAGTGTTCTGCGCTACGATTGACGCCGTCGAACTGGGAGAACCGCAAGTGCGGTCAGATCCCAGAGGACGATTATCGTCTCGTAGTTGTCTGCTCGTCACGTATATTTTGCATCCCGCGATAGAGAATAGCCACACTCATCACTAGTGCACCTCCGAGAAGAAGCGTCAGACTGAGATTGTGCAGCAGTCTGATATCGTATGTGTGGCTAACGGTTTTACTTGCGACCGAAACGCTTCCAATGAGCAGCATGACGCCGAAGCTCGTTCTGAGTTCCGCATCATCGAGATACTCCGTCAGCAGAGACCCGACGCGGGTTCCAACCGTACTGCCGAGAAGCAAGGGAAGCAACATGGCAAAATGGATCGCCCCTCGCTGTCCGTACACGAACGCCCCATAGGCGCTGGAAATGGTAATCTGAAAGATATCCGTTCCGACCGCAACGGCTCCCGGCATCGCCAGGCCGTACATAAGTGCCGGCATCATCAGAAACCCGCCGCCGACGCCAAGGAAGCCAGAGAGGGTCCCGATCAGTACCGCGATTAGGGATACGGTCCAGAGTGAGACTTCCGTGCTTCCGCGGACGGAAACCATCGGCGGAACAGAGATCCGCTCGAGTAGAGGGGACTGATTCGCGAGGTCCGTCTCCTCTTCGAGCGCCGGGTGTCGTCCGTCACGGACGACGAATATGCCGATCACAGCGAGAAGTACGATATAGAGGACGCTCACCACGAGATCCGCGAGCCCGAAGCCGACGAGTACCAGGAGTGCTCGTTTCCCGATTTCGATACCAACCGTCGTCCCGACGATCAACAGAACACCGAGCCGATAGTCGATATGATCCAGATCACGATGAGAAAAAGTCGCGACGAGCGAGGTCCAAAATACGAACGCAAGGCCGGTCCCGACGGCAGTGGGCGCAGAATGACCGAGAACGAGTAGCGCAGGAGTGACGAAAAAGCTCCCGCCCATCCCGAAAAACCCGAAGAGAATTCCGACCGTCAAGCCGAACACGACGAACAACAAGACGAGTGGGATAGCTACTTCAAAAACGCTCATACGTTCACACACGGTCCCAGACACTACAATTGTTTCTCCTCTACCATTTTCCCGTAAAGCGGGCAAAACAGTAGGCGATGGCGGACGTACACTTCCTATGGCTCACGATCACCACGATTCGGAGCAAACAGTGAACAACCACGGACGTAATCCTCCTAAAGGGTATACCGATTCTGGAAGCCACGCACTCCCTGGTGGGCTGACCGTCGCTACGAACGGACTCCTGCTTAAACCATCTGAGACCCGAATCGATCCCGAAAAAACTCGGGAGTGGGCCTACCAGATACACGATGAAGAGGGAAATGTTGTCTCAGAGTTTGAAGAGACACACGACCAACTTGCTCACCTCATCCTTGTCCGTCGCGATCTGACGCGATTTCAGCATCTCCATCCGACACTGGCCGATGATGGAACGTGGTCAGTAGAATTTACCCTTCCCGATCCCGGCGTCTATCGGGCATTCGTCGATATCCGTGTAGATGGCCAGCCAACGACACTCGGTGTGGACCTGTTATCGTCGGGCCCGGCCCAGTACGACGCCCATCCCCGACCAATGCATGAGACCGAAGCAATGGGATACGAAGTTGAACTCACTCCAGAGAAGGTACCCCCTGGTGAGACGATCAGTATTGAATTCGAAGTACGTCAAGACGGACATGCCGCCTATCTTGAGTCATATCTTGGCGCACTCGGCCACCTTGTAGCGCTTCGTGACGGAGACCTCGCGTATCTCCATGTTCATCCCAAAGAGACGGACCCGGAAGATGGCATCATTCGATTCGCCGTCCAGTTCCCTACCGCCGGTCGATATCGGCTCTTTCTCCAGGCGAAGCCTGCCGGTGAGTTGATCACTACGTCTTTCGATGTCTACTCAGAGGAACGCTAGTACGGCACAGAGCTGATCTTTAGGATGAACGAGTCTTTGACGAAAAATGGAGGTCGGTTTGTATCGCGAAGGGTCTTGGCTTCAGATGTCCGTGAGTGGGCCGTCTTACTAGGTCTATCCGAGGATCGGGGAATATCGGATGCTCCAGTTGCCTCCGATAGACTCACAAATCGAGTCTGATCGCCAATGCTCTTTGGAGACACTGGTATCTCTTTCACGGTGCTACTGAAAGTTGGCAGGAGGCCACATCAACTCCTGCTGCAATCCCTCTTCATAACCACCTCATCGCGCTATTTCTTCGAAAACGAATCGTACCCGCGGTGAATCTGATCGTAGAGGCGCCCAAGTGATTACGAGGGAGGCGCTCAATGGGGAGTCATGCCTGAAGACGATCCGTGGTTTATCTACGGATCTCGGTTTCGTTCGGGTATACCGTAACCACCAGGATTGATCTCCGGTCGACGGGACTGGAGACAGTTCTCTGTCGATTTTCACATCTCCGATGCGTTTAAATCACCCTCTGCATAAGGCAATGAATTTATACTTGGCGTCAGAAGCAAGACTAATTCGACTCTAGTTGACATCCTCTCCGCCCTTCAGCGCGGGGAGGATGGCAAGATTGGTCGAAGCAAAATCGAGGGCGCCTGGTACGGTATCCAGTATCGCGATACAGAGTTCGGCAGAATTCGAGATGGATCATCAGTATCTTAGTATCCACCACCTCTAACCGGAGGAATAGGTGGCATTCTCCTCTGGTACGTCAGCTTCCACCTTTCGGGTGTGTTTTTCATCGTCGATAGCTACGCCATGATCCGGCTCGACAGACGGTCGGTTGCCGGCGCTTGAGACGAGCGCGCGACAGACGATCGACTGACGTGATCGTGGTCTGCAACCGTACTCCTGATCGTGGTGGTGCCGATCAGTCGTATTTGAACACGCGAGCCATTCCCCGCTCAAGGTGGTAGACGTTGTGGCAGTGGAACAGCCAGTCACCGGGGTTGTCCGCCAGGAAGTCGAACGTCACCTGGTCGCCGTGAGGTGCGACGAGAACAGTGTCCTTGATCGCATCGCCGACCTGGAAGAAGTGGCCATGGAGGTGCATTGGATGGATCGCCGGACTGCGGTTTACCATCCGTACGCGGACGTGGTCGCCCTCACTGATTTCGAGCGGGTCGGCGTCCGGGTACACCTCCCCGTCAATGGTCCACGCGTCGGCGTCGGCGCCACCCATCATCCCGCCCGACAGCGTGAGGTCGAACGTTCGGTCCGGCTCCCCGTCAAGATCCAGCGGCTCGAGCGCCCTGAGGTCGTCGTACTCGAGTTCCCGACCGCCGAACTGCGGCCCTTCGGCGGACTCGTCCTCGGACGCGTTTTCATACCGCAGTCTCGCCTCCGCGGGGTCCTCTTCGCCGACGACGGGTTCTGCGACGACGGCCCACTCGCCGGGGGAATCGGCCTCGAGGATCGCGTCGTAGCGCTCGCCCATGCTCATCACGAACGAATTCACTTCGATGGGTTCGACCGGTCGCCCGTCGGCGTGGGTGACGGTCAGCGAGTGGCCGCCGACGCCGACGCGATAGGTCGTGGCGCTGCTGGGGTTGATGAACCGTAGCCGGACGCGTTCGCCCGCTTGGACGTCGAACACCGGCGGGTCCGACGGAAGGCGGCCGTTGACGAGCAACCCCTCGTACGGCGGTCGCTGGCTCATCATCCGACTACCCGGCCCCATGCCGTCACCGGGCCCCATTCCATCGCCAGGTCCCACTCCGTCGCCCGGTCCTCGATCGCCGTCAGGTCCACCGTCACCGCCTGGTCCCATTCCATCGCCGTTTTCGCCTGGACCCATGCCGTCACCACCGGGACCCATTCCGTTACCCGGTCCGCGACCGCCACCCCGTCCATCGTCATCGCCGGAGCCCATCCTGTTTCCGTCCGCCCCCGGTCCGTCGCCGGGGCCCATTCCGTCACCGCCGCTCGGCGGAGCTTCGATCGAGTCGAGCGCCGGCTCCTTCCCGAGGTGATCGTCGATCTGCAGCGTGTACTCGCGGTCGTACTCGACGTGCGGCGACTCCTCCTCGACGATCAATGGTCCGTAGAGTCCCCTGTCGAGCTGCAGTCCGACGTGGCTGTGGTAGACGTACGTTCCCGCCGGCGACGCCGCGTACTCGTACTCGAACGTCTCGTCTGACGAGACGGGATCCTGCGTGACGTCCGGAACACCGTCCATCGGATTCGGCACGGGAACGCCGTGCCAGTGAATTGTCGTCCCCTCGGGCAACCCGTTCTCGAGCGAGACACGGAGCGTCTCTCCCTCGTTCACCCGGAGCTCCGGCCCGGGGAACTGCTCCTCGTACAGCCACGTCTCGACGCTCTCGTCCGCTCCGACGTCTACCTGCCCGCTCAAGGCGACCAGCGTTTCTTCCCGTGTGGCCCCGCCGTCGTCGTCCTGTGCAGTCCGCTCGAGGGTCGCCGACCCGATTCCGTTCGCGAGTCCCGAAATCCCGACCAGCGTCGCGCCGCCGATGCGCAACATCTGTCGCCGGAAGGCGGTCCGATTGTTATCGTCCATCACAGAATCGCCCACAATTGCAGTTAAAAATAACGGGCATTACAATTCATGGTACCCTCGATTGATGTCTGAGAAACGCAGCCTCGGCACGGCCGAAAACTACGTTCGAGCAGGCTGCCGAGACCGTCACTAGAGCATAGCGATCAGCAGGACAGTCTCCGGTCGGCGTCCACCGTTTCGTTCAGAAGTTCAGGAGAATTTGACAGAGACCATCGTATCAGTATGGTCGATGACCGCATGAAGAGTGCCAACGCAATTCGTTGCACCACCGAACATTGGGACGGTCGAGCGGAGGCGTTCTGGAGACATCGATAGTTCAGAAAGTTCGTCAGGTTATACGAACTTATGCTTGGTCGTCAGCGAGCGTGACGAGCTCTGCCTCCGATAACGGATCAATCTCTACCCGGGCATCTTCAGCTGTATAGAAGATCGATGCAGTGACAGTCCGATCACTGAACCAGTCTTCGAGGACGTGATAGTAGACGCTGAGCTGGATTCGATATTCGGACTCGGCGTGTCGACTGCGGTCTGTTTTGAAGTCGACGATCTCGACGGTGTCGTCCGTCACGTGAACCAGATCGATCACACCGGAGAGCGTGATCTGTTCATCGTCGACGGTGAGTGGAAGGTAGGCTCTCTCCTCAACGAGCAACTCTCCTGGAAGACTGTCGAGGAACGCCTCGATGTGTTTCTCATCGTCACTATCGGGAATGACGTCCTTGCCGAGCGCGTAGTCCTCGGCGAACTCGTGAACTTGCGATCCGAAATTCATCCCTCGTCCGCCTGATACACCCTCGAAGATGCTGTCGTCCATCAGCGAGTGCGGCGAATACCCCGCCGGCCCCGCTGGATCGGGAATGTCGACATCAAGTTGCGTCTGATCCGTCTCATCGACATTAACTGACGAAACGGCCGGCGCGAGTGATTCGACATCGACCGGTAACTCCTCGAGAAAGGTATTCGGTTCGTCGCCTCCTGCGAACAGGAGATGGGTTTCCGCCCGCGTCATTGCGACATAGAGGAGGCGCCGTTCCTCGTCGTGCTCGGTCGGCCGGCACTTGCGGAGGACATCGGCCCGCCAGTTATCGTAGACGTGCGGGTCACCATGGGCGTCAGCGTAGCACTTCCGCTGGCGAAGCCCGGTCGTCTCGGAGTAGGTGATTGTGCCTTCGGAGCCTCCGCCCGGCGGGAACTTCCCGCTGTTCATATTCCCGAGGATTACGATCGGATACTCGAGGCCTTTGACCGAGTGGATCGTCTGGACAGTGACCGAATCGGCGCCCGCAGCTGCCTGTACTTCCTCGGTGTATCCATCCTCGATCCCCTGTTCGATGATCCGAATCAGGTCTCCACGCGTCATCGTCGTCGACCCATGGATCGACTGGACTGTCGTGAGGACGACGTCCGCCGTCGCCCCGTCGTAGCCGTAGCGATCGAACACGCGCCGCGCGACCGCCGTGTGGGTCTCCAGTGTCGACAGTTCGGCGCGAAACGCCTCCATCTCGTCGGGATAGGCTCCGCGCTCGAGGATGGAATCGATCTCGTCGAGTGTATAGCCGGCTCGCTCAAGCACGACTGCCCAGCCCCGGTCGGCGTCCGACCCGTCTTCGAGGATACGCAGCCATGCGAGCAGAAGCTTCGCCTGGTCGGTCCGGAAAAGTTCGATCCCGCCCTCGTAGGCCATCGGGAACTCGTACGCTTCGGCCGTCGAGAGCAACTCCCGGCCGAAATCACGAGTTCGGGTGAGAACGGCGATATCCCCGTACGACGGCGGCCGCAACTCGCCGTCATCTTCGACCGCGTACTCGGCGTTATCGACGATCTCTTGGATCTTCGTGAGGATCGCCTCGTGCTCGTCGCTGTGCTGAATGGCTTCGATCCGCGAGTGATCGTGGTCGGTGGTCGCGGTCAGCGAGACGACGTCCTCGAGGACCGACTCCTGATCGACCGACTCGTTGCTGCTCCCTGGGGTCACGAGCGCGTGCTCGGAGAAGTCCAGGATCGGCTGCGTCGAGCGGTAGTTCCGCTCGAGTTCGATCGTCGTCACGGGTTCGAGCGGGAACGAGACCCGTTCGGCGTCGTCGTTCAATTCGCCGGCGAAGCGCTCCAACCGGGATTCGAACTCAGTGATGTTCTCGACCGCCGCGTACTGGAAGGAGTAGATGCTCTGTTTCCAGTCGCCGACGACGCAGAAATTTTCAGTTCTCGACAGGAGCAACGCGAGTTTGAACTGGATCTCGCTCGAGTCCTGGAACTCGTCGATCATCACGTACTCGAACGCGAGGTCCTCGCGGAGCCCGCTGTCCTCACAGCACAACACGAACGCGAACAGCTGGAGGAACGAGAAGTTCAGGTAGTTCCGTCCGAGCGCGAACTCGAGATACTCGAAGTAGACATCGTGGACGAACGCGATGAGGTGGTCGCGGTCCTCGGTGAAGACTCGTTCGGCGACATCCTCGGGGACGGCCTTCGAGCCGTACTCGCCGCGGAGCTCACTCCGATCAGGAGCGTCGGGCAGGTAGCACTTGTTCCTCCCGTAGCGACCGAGCCGCGAGCGGAGCGTTGACTGCTTGCTACCGCCGTTTCGCGGCTGATTCACCTCGTCGAACGCCTCCTTGAACGCCTCGAAATCTCCCTCGAGAGTCTCCCTGCCATTGCGATACCAGCCGTCTGCAGTCGGAAAGATCCCTTTCGACGCGAGATTGTTGAGCAGATCGAGCAGTTCGGTCGGATCGGAGAGACACCGGAGGAGGTCGGCGTACTCGTCGTGATCGTCGCTGAACCGATCGATGAACTCCTGAAAGTACTCCCCTTCGATGGTCTCGTTCTCGAGGATTCGCGTCGAGCTGGTGATTGCGTCGTCGATCCCGAGATAGGACGGCGCGTGGAAGCCGTGCTGATCGAGGATGTCGTTACACAGACTGTGGAACGTCTGGATCGGCGCGTCGTTGAGCGCCCGCATATCGTAGTCACACTCTGCGACGATCCGGTCTTTCATCTCCGTCGCCGCGTTGCGCGTGAACGTGATCAGGAGGATATCGTCAGGTTCGATGTCGGGCTGGGTAACAATATTCGCGTAGCGACGAGTCACCGTGAACGTCTTGCCAGTCCCGGCGCCGGCGTCGACGAGATATAGCCCGTCTGTGCTCTCGATGAGTTCCTGCTGCCGGTCGTTCGGTGACGGCGTCTCGGTTGCTGATCGCTCTTCGATCGGTGTCGTCATCGCTGCACCTCCGCGTCTTCAACCTCGGTCGTAGTCGAATTCTGTGAGGCGCTTCGAGCGGAGCGGGGGTCGGTAAGTAGCATATCGCGGTTGTCCACGTAGCGGTAGTTCGGTTCGCCGGCACGCCCCGCGACCGGGAACCGGTCCTCGCCGCGACGGTAGCGGTTCAATTCCTCGAGTTGCTCGTCGACGAAGCGTTCGAATGCATCGAGATCTTCCACAAAGTATCCCTCTTTTCGGTAGCTGCAGAGATGCCTGAACGCTTGCGTACAGCCCTTCCTGACGTACTTGTAGTCCCCAACGTCGTCGATCAGTCGTTCGAGGAGCGCCTCGCCGAAGGGGGAGTCGGCTATCTCGTCAGCATCCCGCGTTCTCGGAATGTCGTGGGTATCGAAGACGGACAGATACGTCTCGTAATCGGTCTTCGAGAACGTCTTGTTACAGGCGTTCGCGGCGTCTTCCCGAAGTTCGTCGAAGACCGTTTCGGATTGGACGAACTTGTCGAACGCGACCGGACGGTATGTCACTGTCGTCAAGCAGTCCTCGAGGGAGTCGTTGCCGGCAACGACGTCGTCGAGTGTTTCGAGGAAGTGGAAAAACGTGAACTCGAGGCGCTCGTCGGGCTGGTGCTGCCGCCAATACGTGAGGTAGCACAACGCCTGAAAGTCCGGCTTGTCACTCGGGTCGTCGATCGAGGCGTGTTTCGTGACCTGTGACGAGGCGTTTCGGCTCCCGCTCTTGAAATCGACTAACTGTGTCGATGACTGCACGAGGTCGATCTTCCCCTTGAGCCGAAGCTCGTCGTCTTCGAACCACCGTTCGGTCACCGGCGAGTCGACAGGTCGATCGAAGTATTCCGCGAAGAAATTCGCTCCCCAGCCGCTAGACGGCGTCAGGAACGCGGTGTCGACTAGCGCGTGTTCCTCGAGGTACTCGCAGATCGTCTCGAGGCCGATCCGATATCGCGTGCGCTGCGTCTCGAGGTCGATGCTCCGATGAAACGCACGCGTTTCCTCGATCATGATATCGACGACCTCCTCGAGACGCGCATCGTCGACGAACTCGGGATGATTGACGACGAACTCGGCGAAGTCGTGAAAGCGGTTCCCTTCGACGAAGTAGTGTCTGTCCGGTGTCTCTACGAGCCGTTCGAAGCAGTAATCCCGCGGCGAGTTCGCGTAGGTGTTCAGACTTGACTGACTGACCGTCTCAACGTGTTCGGGTTCGACGGCTGTCTCCAGCGGCACCCGGTCGAAGCCGTCACCGGTCGGCCGGTCCGTTCGCGCGTGACGGATCGACTCGAGATCGCTGAACCGTTCGTACTCGCTCTCGAGCAGTTCGTCGAAGTACAGACACGGCGTAACGGGTGAGCCACCGGCCGTATCCTGCACGAGATAATGCCGGTCGACACCGCTCTGGAGGAGCGACTGGAAGCCGTCGATGTTTCGCTCGTACTCCTCGTCGCGATCGACCCACGGCCGGTTCGGCGAGTCGTGGGTCCAGTTTTCGTCGAGTCCCAGATAGAAGACGACTGGCCGGTCGACGAACGACGCTGATTTCGCATCCGCCAGCAGGACCCCCTCGTTGTCCCGATCGATCGGTACCTCGTAGGTCTCCAGATAGAAGACGAGTCGATCGATCCCGTTGGCCGTGATCGGCTCCGCGAGTAGGCCGAGCTGATCGAGTTCCTTGCAGAACGCCTCGAGCGTTCGTCCCGTGCGTTCCTCGTACGCGTTCAGCGCTACTTCGAAGGTGAGTGCGTCCGCTTGCTCGGTAAACTCACGGAGCCATTCGATCTCGGGATCGTCGACGTCGGTGAGCCGCTTTTCGTCGTGCTCGACGGGCACTGTCGCATCGAGACACGAGAGCAGTGGCTTCACGGAGCGAACGCGGGTATCGGAGCCGGCCGTCGTACAGCGCAGCAACTGCACGAACGCACGGTGATCCCGATCGTCCATGAAGCCGGGGCCGCCGTAGTACGGAATTTCCGCCGTCTCGAGCGCCGACTCGATGAGTGGTGAATACTCGCTGCTCGCATCGAGGACGATCCCGATATCGTCCGCGTTGTCGCGCGTGACGGTGTCGAGAACCGCATCGACGATCGCCGCCGGCGACTCGAAGATCCGAAACGGCGGCAGTTCGAACCCGTCTTCGGTAAACCGGTCGACCGAATCGTACTCGGTGGGAAGAATCGAGCGTTCGAGGTTCGTCAATTGGGACTGGCCGACGACCGCGACCGACTCGTCTGCGCCGATGTCGATCTCATAGTCCGCGAGCAATCGTGAGGATGTCTGCAGCGAGCTAACGATGTCGACGACGGTTCTGGTCGCCGGCGTGTCGAACGCCTCGTACTCGAGGATTGCGTCGGCGGTCCCACGGTACTCCCAGCACTGGAGGACGTTGCCGACGGTGTAGGCTATTTCCTTCCAGCCCAGCTCGGTCCTGTCGATCACCTTGAGGAACGCAGTGCGGTCCTCCGCGGTCTCCCGGCGTCGCGTCGCGAGCCGTCGCGGTGTAATCGCGAACGGGCCGAAGTGGGCCCGCTCGAGGCGTCGATTGAGGGCGTCTGCGAGCGGTGAGTCAGGGACGATCACGAGGTCGTAGTCGGCGACCTCGTGATACAGCCGATCGATCGGTTTCGACTGCTTGAATGACACGATGCATAGCGTGTTCGATTACCGGACAATAAGTCTGTATGTCGGTATCTGTAACGTGAATGCAGCAGGATCTGCGCAGGACTCAGCAGTGTCATTGGGAAACTGTCATCTCTCGATAGTGAGCCGGTACCGGCCACCATCTTTCTGGATGAGCTGAGGTATCCCAGCCAGTTCACGCCCTGGAGTGCCATGTCTGGGTTTTGTGGCCCTTTAGCGGTGTCTTTTGAGTGATCTCTTCTTTAGTTGCTTGCTCTTCTACCTTGTCCCGTAGCGAACCAATTTCCTCCTAGAAGTCCTGCTTTAAGCGATAGGTGGGTGTTCCTTCACGGTCTGGATCGAGAGCCGCCTGTATGCGTTCACCATCCTCTCCAAGCTCTCTATCAAGACACTCAACGAATGTACCGTCTTCACTAAATGTCTCTTTGAGCTGCCGCTTAAGCTTTCCATCAGGACCGAGATGTTCGTCGAAAATCTGTGGTACCTCGCCGTCGGTTCCGAACTTAGCTTCGACTTCCCGCACTATCCGTTCGATTTCTTCTTCTAAGTCCCGCTTCATCTCGTTGAAAGACCGCTTTACAAACTCCTCTTCTTTCGAGGTTTCTGCTATTTCCATCGTGAGGATCCCGATCCGAAGCACACGGGTGATCATCTTCTGTCAACTCAATCTGTGGTGGTTGTTTCGTTGCCAATTTGCGACACACCCACACGGCAACCAGCAACGGTATATAATTCATCATCACACATTCATTTGATGACTCAATTATGTCAGAAATGTCGTCTGGAGTGGAAATTAGTGATAGACCTGGTGGTAGAGAACACTATCAACATCGACCTCAATACATCGAAGTCGATCGCCGCTATCCACCGCACTGATCTCCTCTAATAGATCGATTGCATGCCCGGTACGGGATTCGATATTCGACCCAATCCGACTATAGCCGAGTTGACGTGCCGTCTCGAGGACGAGATCCTCTCTAGATATCTCCAACCCATTGTCGAGAATAACGTATGCCGCTTTCGCGATTTCTTCGATCGGGATTTCCTCGATGTTCCGCTTGTCACCACCATTCGCTACGCGAACAGTGATCGATTCATCCGGGCTATCCGGCCAAAGGAAGCCATCGTGATCATGTAATTGCTGACCGTGTAACTCTCGGGTCGTGCTTTCCAGCGACCGACGAATACGTTTACCCAATCTGTTAATTCCCCACCCATCCAGAAGAACCCGGTATGCCTGTTCCTCCTCGATCGGCCCGTATTCGTCGACCAACTCCGAGAGGTTCGACCGTATTCGGTGATCAATCAAATCATCAAAACTCTCTACCGGTCTCGCGTCGGTTGTCGGGGCTTGATACGGAACGAAGTCCGGATGGCCGCCGTCGTGCTTCGGATTTTCGGTCGTCTCGGCGTCGACAGGATCTACCTCGATATCCACGGACGATTCGGGACGGTCGCCTTCCGTCATTGAGTCGACCTTCTCACGGATTTTCCGTAGTTCTCCGTCTTCGTTTGAGGCCCAGTCCGGTGACCAGATACGATGGATCGTCCATCCGAGGTTTTCAAGGACCATCTGGCGAGTTCGATCGCGATCACGAGCGGTCCGCGAGGAGTGATAGGCAGCGCCATCACACTCGATTCCGAGGATAAATTCTCCCGGTCGCTCGGGATGCTTGATCGCAAGGTCGATGCTATAGCCCGAGCTCTGGACTTGCGTAACGACGTCGTATCCTTCGTCTTCCAGAGCCGTGTACACGGCCTCTTCGAAGGAAGAGTCGAATTCGAGCGTTTCGGTAATCTCGTCGTCTCGGATCAGTACGCGATCTCCTTTCTTGGCGTACTTGAGATATTTTTTGAAGTCCACGACGCCCCGTGCGTCTGTCCCACTGGTATCGATCTCACTCGGTTGGATCGACGAAACGACGATGACCCGTTCCTTCGCTCGTGTGACCGCGACGTTGAGCCGGCGTTCGCCGCCATCGTTGTTGAGGGGGCCGAAGTTCATCGAGAGCTTTCCGGCGTCGTCTGGCCCGTAGCCCACGCTAAACAACATTACGTCGCGTTCGTCCCCTTGGACCGACTCGAGGTTCTTTACGAAGAACCCCTCAACTGCGTCGTCCTCGTCGATAAATCGATCGAGAGTTGGGCTCTGTTTTCGCCGCTTCTCGATGGTATCGCGAATCGCCTGCTCTTGGGCCGCGCTAAACGCGACGACACCCAGACTTTTGTCTGGATATTCCGACGCGTGTTCGACGATTCGATCGACGACTTGCTCGGCTTCAGGGATGTTCTGGCGGGATCCACCTCGGTCGTAGAGCCCATCCTCGCAATAGTCGAATTCGACGCCTGTCGGCGTCTCTGGCTCGTTCTCGGGGAAAGTACGAAGCCGGCCCGCGTAGTACTTCTGATTGGAGAACTCGATGAGTTCGTCCGTCCGGCTTCGGTAGTGCCATCGTAGGTGTTTCTCTGGTAGGACAGCCGCAGCCTCGTCGAGAATGCTCTCGAGATCCTCACGAACCTCGTCGTCGCTCTCGACGGAGGCATTAAAGAAATTAGTCGGCGGTAGCTGTTTCGTGTCGCCGACGATTATGGCCTGGTCTGCTCGAATCAGACTACTAACCGCGTCGTGTGGCATGATCTGCGACGCCTCGTCGAAGATAACGACATCGAAGTCGATGGAGGTCGTCTTGAGATACTGGGCGACCGCCAACGGACTCATCATAAAGCAGGGTTTGAGACGGGTGATCATGTCACCTGCCTCGTCGAAGAGTTGACGCAACGGTTTGCGATTCCGTTGTTTTTCGATCTCCCGACGAAGGAGTACTTGTTGTGAACTACTGGCGTGCTCGAGCGACATAGTCGGCCGTCGGCTGGTCACTCGATGCTGGATCTCGACTTTCGCTAACTCCTGCTGTTTCTTGTCTAATCGCCGGAATTCGTCTAGTCGCTTCTCTTGTTGAGTTGCGCTAAAGTTACCGAGCTCTGTCTCGTTATAGACTGCGTTGATCCAATCAGTGTAGAATTGGCGCTCGAAGGCGTCGACGAGCCGATCAGGGGAATGATCTGCCGTAACGTACTCGGATACGAATTCCCCGGCAAATGCCCCTTTTGCTTCTTCGAATCTCTGTGTGAATCGGATCCAATCTTTAAGACAACCTATCTGATCCTCGAACGTAGCGAGTTGGGAATCTGTCTCCGCTATAGAAGCGGCGTAAAGACTCGATCCATCCTCCGTAATCACAGAGTCGACATCTATCGATTCACGGAAGAACTCGGATGTCTCTTCCCACTCCGTTAGGAGATCCCTCGCGGTATCCAATAGGTCCGCGACTTCGAGTGAATCGTTCGTGAGAAGGTTTTGAATTCGTTCGGTATCGATTGAGTCGATCGATTTTACGTTCTGGACCCACGATCGAACCGCTTCGAGCTGCTCCCAATCGGTATCGGTTCCTTCGTATAGATATCCGATTTGGTCGATCAGAGATTCGTATTCCCGACGCTCTTCCTTAGCCGTCTGTAGTTCCGCTAGGTCCTTCGCGTCCGATCGAAGTTCGTCGATTCCTGGAGAGTAGCTCGAAACGCCGTGTTCGAGGATCCGCTGTTTGAGTCGTCTATACGACGGGCTAACGTACCGGAGGATGCCATAGTTACTTAACTCTCGAGAAAGCTCTTGACCGTCCTCCGATAGATAACTGCGATCGTATGTTTTGAGGAGACTATCTTCGAGTTCACCGATCCGAACACATCGCTCTTTCAAATCCGTTAGCTGACGCTCTGATCGATAAAAGTCCGTTTCGAAGTACCGGGGTTGCCATTCGATGTCTGGCCGATTGGCGAGTAACTCGAGCGTCGTAACGATATCGTCGAATTGATCGATCGACTCGATACGAAGGCCTAACTTGTCATTTAGCCGTTCCGAGAGCGCCGCAATATCGTCTAGAACCTGTCGCTGGGATTTGATCGACTCACGCATCCGATCAGCGGTGTCGACCTGCCAGTTCGTGATCGTCGTATGACGCCAAGGATGCGAATCATATTCTTCGATCTCCGTTTCAAATTCCTCAAGTTGCTCCAGCTGATCGATTGTCTGATCGTATTCGGCGTCTGTAACTGCAAGCGGATCATCGAGTGACCACGACGTACGTGGGGCGTCGTCGACAGTTGAGAGTACACCATGTGCTTCATAGGGGGTAACCGATCTAGCGCCGATGTCTCGGTGTATTAGGTCCCCGTACTCGTTGAGTTCCTCGCGTCGTTTCCTGAGTTTCCCGAGCTGTTGGGCTCTCTCGCGTGGCTCTTTGACCGTCGAGGCGTTAAGTTCCGTTTCTAAACTACTCAGAATATCGTCTTTGGTCGCCTTTTGACCGTGTGCGGACAGACAGAACCGCCCGAGTCCGACCTCCTCCATTCGGCTCTTAACGACATCGAGCGCTGCTTGCTTCTCACTGACAAACAAAACTCGCTCTCCGGCAGCGAGTTTCTCCGCGAGAATGTTTGCGATCGTCTGGCTCTTCCCCGTCCCGGGTGGGCCTTGGAGTACGAAACTGACGCCAGACTTCGCCGCCTCGATGGCTTCTTGTTGGCTCGAATCCGCCTCGAGAACTTGGTACGTATCGACCGGATCAACTTGTTTGTCGAGCGTGTCCGCAGTAGGGACGTTACCGATATCGGTATTAAGAACGGATTGATCACCATTGAGCGCCCGAATAATCGGATTCGATTTTATTGCTTTACGATTCTCCTCGAGGTCGTTGTAGAGGCTCAACTTGGCGAAATCGAAGATTCCGAGGACAATGTCGTCGGTGATTTGCCATCGATCTCTCCCATCGATAATTGATTCAATCTCGGCGGCCGTATCGACGAGATCGTCAAGTCCGAACGTTTCGTTGTTGGGTAACGAAATCCCGAACTCGCTCGCCAATTTCTTCCGTAAGGCCGGATTGATGATCACCTCGTCGTCGGACGTGATGACGTAGTCGTGGCGATTCGGATCAGATACGGTCTCTCGATCGATTGAGACAGAAGCGAGAAATAGAGGAGACCGTAGTTTCGTATCGCTGTAATCGACACTAAACCACTCGAACATCCCGAGCGCAAGATAAAGCGAGTCTACACCCTTCTCCTGTAGGTGTTTCCGCTGGTTAAGCGAGATATTATAGAGGGAATTTTCGACTTCGTCCGGCTCACGAGTCGGAATAAGTTCGGTCTCATCCGAGGATTCGGGGACGAGTTCGATGTCGGTTTCGTCCGAATCCGAGAGAACACGTGGCCGGTAGACGTAGAGGGTATCGTTATCGGCTAATCGCCCAACTACCGTCCGCCAACTCGTCGCCTGCGTCGGGAGCGACTTCGTTTTGGTCGCGCTGAAGTCGACCATGTTGTTTCGACGTGTCAGGTCGAGCAACTGTTCTTTCCAACTGTCTATCTTCTTATCAAGCTGGCTCCCACCCATATTTACACCACATCCACTAGCTGCAGAATAACAGTCACCTGCATTACCATTAGACTGAGTAGTGACTGGAACTGATCGGTTATAAATATGATCATCTCGAAATAGATTCAGTATTAGATAGGTATTATTAGTGTTTATTTGATGCGAACCGAGTAGATCTAAACGGTTATTATGCAACCGAACGTCTGTGTGGACACACCGGAGACGAGTCGTTCCGATCCGTTATTTTCTGACCAACGAGCTTCTCTAGGTCCCTCCTCTCTCCGAAGGTGTAGCGGTTGGTTTGACCCCTTGGCCTTAGCCACACCCTCTAACCCGGAATTCGACCCGCGAGGTCCGATTCCGAGATCGGCTCAATAAGGATGACTACCAGTGGGAAACAGATTAGCCCTCCCAGCAGGTGCTGGATCCTCGGCTAACAGAATAATACTCTCGAAAATGAGAGAAAATAAGTCAGAACGAGAGTATTACCACTAATCGTGGCAGCGCTACCAGGGAGCCAGCCCGAAGCCCCGGCCTTGTTCGGTAATGATCTCACCACGGTCCCGAAGAGTCTCGAGAGCGCGGTCAACGTCGTCCGCGACCGTCGAAATGATTATCCGGAGCGTCGAGTAGTTGACCCGGTCGTCGCGATCGGCGAACTGGTCCCACGCCCCCTCGAGATCGATCTCTTCGGGATCGATGTCGCGGTTGTCGGCACCTGCTTGGTCCGCGAGTTGGCGCTCACGCTTTCGGCGGGCTGAGTCGGGATCCCAGTCAGAGCCGGCCCATCCCAGATCGAGCTTGCGGAACCGCTTGAACGATCCATCAGCCAGTTCGACACGCATGTGGAAGCCACGAGCGTTCCCATATCGTTCGACGATTGCAGTATAGGCCTCTCTCTCGAGGTTTTTCGCGTCGTCTTTGTCTGCGGCAACATAGCGCGGCTTCAACAAGGCACGACAGTCGTTGCGGGTCTCGACGATCCCGACGTCGTAGTTATTCACGAATCGGTCGAGCACGTCCGTCTGGACGTTCTGTGCGTTATCGGCGACTTGCATGACTGTCGATCCGACCGACCGCCGGAACGGCTCTTCGGCCGAACGCACGCGCTTGAGCATCGCCTGCGCTGCGTAGTCGCTCTGGATCACTAGCTCTCCATAGGTATGATCGATGAACCCCTTGAGGCGGTCGGCAATCCGAAGGACCGAAATGGTAGTGGACTTGCCACGGGTTGATCCTCAAGCCTGTAGATTTGATCAACTCGCTAAAATACTTCAGTACGAATCGGCCCTCAGTTACTTCACATAGAACTCAATCAGGACTGCCCCGACAGTACCAAACTCACCTTACCTCTCGCAGCAGCCACGGTTTCGAATCAGGATCATAGTCACTGATTTTCCCGCTGTGACTCCGTGTCTCTGCAGCGAGTACCCCGATGTGTTTGAGCTGCTGGACGAAATTGAACAACACGTTGGTTCGGATGACATCCTTCCAGATCGCCTCCTCCTCGTAGATGCGGGATATCTGGCCCGCCTCGATTAACTCGCGTGCTCGCGTCCGGCTTGCCCGCGTACAGAACGTGTTCAGGAAGACGTTCGGGTACTCGTGTACCAACCGGCGAAGCAGATCCGGGAAGTGGATCGACGGCCCCTCTTTTCGAAGCGCATCCAGCAACAACCGGAACTCCGGATGCCGCTCATAACAGTTCTGTAGCAGGATTGCAAGCGACTGGTGTTCCTCGACAACCGTCGATCGGCCAACTTCGCCTTTCACTTCATCAAGTTCCTGCAGCGTCGAAATCCCGGCGCCGCGAAGCACCGTTGCTGCGAGTTCCCCCTGATCAGTGAGGGTATACCGATCGTCGCGTTGGAGGAGTCCGAGCGACAGCGCACTCTGCCGTGCGCTTTTCCCAGCGCCGAACTCGTACTCGTCTGCAAGCACATCCACGAGTTCGTCGCCGGCCAACGGGCCGTGTTGCTCAATTGCGACGACCGGAGCGAGATAGTTTAGTGGCTGGGCAAGTGACAGACTCGCAATATCGCCGCTAATATCGCTCCGACGAAGCCGAACGGAGAGCTGCCCCTCAATATCGACGACCTGTTCGTGGGATTCAGAGGTCGGTGGACTCGACCAGCGTGTCACACCACTCTCACCAGCGCCGATCACACCCACTCCTTTCGACCGAAGCAAATCGGTGTGTTGTGTGACGACATCCTCAGCAGCTGCAAGATACGACACGTGCGCGCCCTGCTGGTACGTGAGCGCCTGCCCGATCCCACGGAGCAACCCGCTCGACCCCTTCACTTCGACGGCGAACACGCGGTCCGCATTCGTGAACCCAAGGACGTCCGGATACCGACCACCGATCGTGATCTGATGTGATTCACACCGGTCCAGCACGTCCGCATACGTCTGTTCGTGTGCGCCGGGCACATGGACAAGCGGTTGGTAGCCGCGGGACTCCAGTTCGTCGACAACGTGCCCGAAAACAGCCGGTTCATCCATCTTGGTCACCCATTTGATGCTGGTTCCGTTTGAATGTATGCCAAGTATAAAGCACGCAACTCCAACCATCCTATCTCTCGGTTCGTGCTCCACTCACACCCACTCGAGCGTCGCGTTATGCCGAGCAACGTATTCAGGATCAACGGCCCCGTCGGGCAACGACACTTGCTCGCAAGCACGATCAAGGATTTGGCCGTCGCCTGAACAGAGAAGCTATCGAAATTCCATATATCGCAACTAATCTTGCTCTGCTTCAGATAAGATGGGATTCCACAGCAACCAGTAAACAGGATTTATGGTAAGTTGCTGTGACGTGTTATAGAAGAATGACGGACGATCGTCGGATGTCTACTGCACGGTTCTATGGCGATCTTGACGACCGAGCCGACATCTTGGCTGAGTTACTCTCGTTTCTCGAGGCAGGTAGCGAAGACTCACAGGGCGTTCCTCGAGACAACGTCATAGACTGGATCGTCTCCAAGACGAATGCTGAAAATCCCGATGCGATCGAACGACGCCTACAATTTCTCGAGCAATTAGACCTAATCGAAAGCGAGAATAATGCGTACAGCTGTACTCGAATTGGACGGTGCTACTTCGAAGAGCAAGACCCAGTCATACTCTACAATGCCCTTCGAACCACCGTCAAAGGCTTCGACACGATCCTCGCTGCACTCAGCGCTGAACCGAAAACCGATGAGGACCTCATGGAGGTGCTCGTGGAAACCTTCGAGGAGTGTCAGATGCAAACGCCCGGTGTCGCGAGCCGCCACCGTGAATGGCTACAGATGGCCGGCTACGTTGACCGAACTGATGATCAGAACCACCTCACAGCGGCCGGCGAAACAGTCGCCGAGCAACTACATGGGGTTTCAACTGTCGAGTTGGAGTCCGACGCTGTCTATGAACGCCGCGAATTGCACGCGAAGTATGGTGGCAGCATCCAGGGAGGAATCGCTCCCTCGAGGGACGAACCAGTCGTCTTTCTCTTCAGCGGTGGCACCGGCGAAGACCACGGCTATCAAGACGAACTCCGCTCAGATGGTACCGTTGTCTACACTGGCGAAGGCCAAGTCGGCGACATGGAGATGGTTCGGGGCAACCGGGCTATTAGAGATCATCTCGAGGACGGCCGAGAGTTGCATTTTTTCGTGATGGAAGACGGCGGCGTGCGCTACATCGGTCAGTACCTCTATGCTGGCCACTTTTATGAGGAACTCCCTGATTCGGAGGGCAACACACGAAGTGCAATCCGCTTTCTCTTGGCCCCCATTCGAGACGAGGAACTCCCGGCTGGACATACCACTCGAGACAGTGCTGATTCTTCCTCCATCCAGACGGGAGCGAATTCGAACCTGCAACAATTTGCTGATCCCTCGGTGTACCAAGTCCCAATCAAGACAGGCGATGGGCCGATCCGGACGAATTTCGAGCGGACCATTCTTGAAGACGTTCCCCGTGACCAAATCTCCGACATCCACGAACTGCCAATCGACGAGACCGGGCTTCGCGTATGGGGCAACCAAGAAGACGAACCGGCTGATGAGGGCGATTACCTCCTGTTCGCTGATCGAGAGGGACGGCATGGCGGATCATATACGCTCCTTGCTCGGATCGCCTCTGCCACAGTGTTAGATGACGATGCAGCAGCCCAGTTCACTGACGCAGTCGGCTGGGGTGATGTGACCGACCAGATCTTCCCGCATATCATGTTCCTCCAGCCGATCTACGAGGCCGAACTCGATCGAGAGCAGTTCTGGGAACTGCTCGGCTTCAAGGGATGGCCCAATGATACGTTCAGTGCGATCAATTTCGACCGGCGTGGCTCACAGTTCTACGACGAGTACGAGTCTGTCAACCAGTTCATCGAGGAGATTCAGGGCGAACAGCTCTATCCGGGAGAGACTGCCGGAGAATACGAGTCATTGGACGCGACCCTCGAGGATATTCGCAATCGCCTCTTTGATGAGAACAAAACGTGGTTCCAAACGCGGATCGGTGACTCCTTCATCGAAGAGTGGTCCGAGGCGCTCGAGGGGTTCAGACCAGGTGACACGGTACCTCCCTCGACCGCTGCGAAGTTCGCGCAGCTTCAAACGGTATACCGAACGCTGGAAGCAGATTTAGCGGACAAGGCTACAGAACTCGGGACTGGAACACTCGATTCGTTGTCTGCAGCCCAGACCCTTCTCTTGGGATGGATTCGCTTGCGCCAGAACGAATTAGAGAGTGCTGGCGGAATGCTCAACCAGCCCCAATTCAACAGTATCCTCAACGACGCGTACGAGGTGGCCGATCCAGATCACGATCAACCAGCGGATGAACCAGACCACCCGCTTACGACGCATCTCCAGGAGGCGGAGCCGACTGTCTACAAGTTTACCGCGCCGCCTGATTACTGGCTCACGGCCATCGAATACAGGTCGCTCTCGTTCGAGCCAGAACATCGCAATCGCTGGGAGCAACTCGAGAAGGGTGACGTAGGGATACTCCACTCACGGGCTGAGCCTGGCAACGAGGAGTATGGCTCTCAACCCAGTGGTGTCATCGGTGCCGTGATTTTCGGCGAAACGACGGAGAAATCCGAGCCGTGGTGGTGGGAGGAACTCGAAGGAGGAGCGGACTTCTCGATGATCGCCAGCTTCGATCGGCTCTTCCTCACTAGTGATATCGACGCCATCGATTTCAGCCAAGGAATCACCGCCAAAGAGACGACACAAGTAGACCAAGAACTGACTGCATTGACGGCAAATTGCGTGTCGATTGAGAAGGCCAATCAGCTCTGTGCGGGCGTCTCTGGGAAAGAGTTTCCCGCGCAATCGATGTATGGAACCTTCCGGGCCGATGACGGTGCGGTCGATTACGAGCGTCCCACCGTGTTAATCGAGGCGATGGCCAACGATCTGCGAGACGTCTCGCCGATCAATCCACACCAACCCCTCGAGTGCACGCTCCCAGCAGACATCCTCGAGGAACTTCACTTCGAAGACGGACGCGGTGAGCAAATCCTCGAGCAGATCGCGACAGCACTGCAGTCCGGCAAACACGTGTTACTGACTGGACCGCCGGGAACAGGGAAAACGGAGATTGCTGAACGCGTCTGCGAATACCTCGTCGAGCAGCGGCCATCCCTCTATACGGATTTCGAGATGACGACGGCGACCGCCGACTGGTCGACGTTCGATACCGTTGGCGGGTATATGCCGAACGAATCCGGTGACAACGGTGGCGACCTTACCTTCACGCCTGGGATCGTTCTCAATCGTCTCAAGGACATCGAGACCGGTACCCAGTCGAACGAACTCATCGTCATCGACGAGCTCAACCGGGCAGATATCGACAAGGCGTTCGGCCAACTCTTTACGCTCTTATCTGGGCAATCGGTCCAACTACCGTACACAATCGAGGGCCGGGAAGTCGAGTTGACCAGCTACGACGAGGTTGTGGGGGCAGCGGAAGTACACCAGTACGTCGTTCCCAACTCGTGGCGGATCTTCGCGACGATGAACGCCTACGACAAGACGTCATTGTACGAGATGAGTTACGCGTTCATGCGACGATTTGCGTTCGTCCGAGTACCCGCACCTGACCTGCCAGACGGCACTGATGGCGAGCGAACAGTCGAAGACGTCGTCCTCGAGTACGCTGAGACGTGGGACCTCGAGGTATCCCGACCGAAGGCCTGGGCAGTCGGCCGAGTGTGGCAAGCGACCAACCAGGCGGTAGACGAGCGAGCGATCGGCCCGGCAATCATCGAAGACGTCCTCCGGTACGTGAACCACCATCCGGAAGCCGACCTTGAGTATCATCTCACTCAGGCAGTCATCAGCTACATTTTCCCGCAGTTAGAGGGCGTTCCGAAACGAGAGAAGATCGTTCGGAAGCTCGCAGCCGTCGACGAGACCGAGGCTGAGTTGCTCGAAGCAGCAGCCCGAGAGATGCTCCAAGTGACCCTGGCTACGAATGAATAAGGACGACCTCCTCGGGCAGCTCACTGAGGACATCCTCGCCTACGCGATGCACGGCTCCTTTCCGGAGCAAGAGCTTGCCCGATCGATCAAGCCCGAGCAGTTAGACGAGCGGTTCGAGGAGTACGAGTTGCTTCTGGATCTCCACTTTATCCTCCAGGATGACGTCGTCGACTTCTTCAGAGAACTGCCGGCGCATCTTCGCAGTATCCGCACTGAGACCCAGACGACGTCTCGAACGCGGCGAGGGACAGTGGATGGACGCATCAACTGGGGCAAGACTATCAAGAAGCGGTATGCAGAGCATCCACGCGACCGGTCGCTCTTCGTTTGTGAGAACCGATCCGAGGACTATGACATCCCTGAGAATATTGTTTTGAAACGGCTGATCTCCGTCGTCCATCAAACCGTTCGAGAGGCCGAGGAATACCTTCGAGGAGATTACGAATGGGTCAGTGAGACGTGGAAGGGAAGTGAGGATTTGGTTGATGAATTACAGCGTATCGTCGAACGGAACGTGCATGTCCGGCGGATTCGCGAGCCCGATACCTACGAGCCAACCGAGCGGATGCTAACGACGGCTGCGAATTCGCGGCATAAGGTGTATCGGCAGGCGGCGTCATTGCTTCGCTCTCGGGAGCGGTTGTTCCGAGGTGAGCCGGCCGCGATTCGGGCGTTGCTTGAGGAGACTGCTATCGCCCCGGATGACCAGGACACGTTGTTCGAGTTGTACGTTCTCTTCCGGTTCGTGGCGACCCTCGAGGAGATGCGGGAGACGCAGCCAGAGTTTAAGACGATCGCCACGGATCGGCAAGAACTCGCGCGGTTTGCGGGAGAGAAAGAGATCGTACTCTACCACGATAACTCGGCCCGAGACCGTGAGTTATCGTTTGTCGCCGTTCCTGACGACGAGAACGAGGAGTTGTCTCGGACGGATAAGGTGCAAGTTACCGCTCAGGAGATCGCCGGCAACTACTTCGGGAAAGAGTATCAGAATCACACCGGCCGGCCCGACGTGATCGTCCTCGAGATTATCTCGGAAGACGAGAACGAACACGAGTATCTGATCGTCGAGGTGAAAAACAGTACGCGAGAAGAGACGGTTCGTCAGGGGATCAAGGAGACGCTTGAGTATCTCGCGTTTTTGCGGGTGAACGACGAATTTGTGTTTGGGGGTGATGGTGGAGAGTACTTCGGATCTGGATGGAATGGGATGTTGGTTGTGCAGGATCTTGATCGAGAGACGGCGACTGTAGAGGAACAGGCAGATCGTGAGATTGCTATTCTGCAGGCTTCTGAGTTGGAGGATGAGTTAGCGTCGGTTCTGCGGAATATCGTATAATCACCAGAGTGGTCTACAATGAGGCCTCTAATTCAGAATATGATAGGCTTGCGCAGGATTATTTTACCAGTTCAGCCATATTCTACCTCAAAAAGAGGCCAGTCGTGACGTTATGCTCGATGCAGACCGTGCCCAAAGAATCATCCAGTATTTACGGAAATACGAGTACGCGAGTATTCTCCATACCGCTGTTGAACTCATCTGGCACAGCGGAATGAGACGAGGAGCGGCTCACTCCCTGGACGTTGACGACTACCACCCTGAAGACCGTTACCTCAAGCTCAAGCACCGACCATATACAGATACACCGTAAAGACCTCTGTACTATTCTGGACGACTGGATATCTCTCCAACGACCAGATGTCACAGATGACTACGGACGCGAACCACTCCTAGCCACAGCGCAAGGTCGGGTCCACCCTGTAACCTTGCAGAAGTACTGCTACGCTGTGACGCGACCCTGCTTCCTTGGCAAGGAGTGCCCTCATGATACAGACCCTGAGTCATGTGATGCAGCAGAGACCAGAGGCGGCGCGAGTAAGTGCCCCAGCAGCGTCAGCACGCACGCTTTACGACGAGGTGCACTCATGCATTGGTTGAGCCAGGACTGGCAGGTCGAGCACGTCAGCGTCCGAGCCGATGTCTCTCCAGGCGTACTAGAGCAACACTACAATAGGAGAAGTGAACTAGAGAAGATGGAACAACGGAGACAGAATCTGAATAACCTTTAACCGAATCGGAGTATATTGATGGGGTTAATATTTATACTATATTTAGTCTAGTCTTCTATATTTGTCCGCCACCTCCTCATATAATTCATCAATTTCTTCTCGGAATGTATGGAGTTCTTCCATTTCTTCTTGCGTCTGCTCTTCCATGACTTCAAGTGTATTTTTAAAGAATCTTTCGACATTTGGCCAGTCGTTTAATATCCATTCTACTGGATCTAAATAGGGTTTCTCAATATGACCAAAGTGCTGTTCGAAATCTCGGTCGGCATCCTTTCGATGGAGGTCGTCCACCATTATAACTAAAGATGCAGAATCTTCTAATCTGGACACTCTCGCCTGCAAAGGAAGTGTATTTTCATGTTGAACATAGTGACGCAAGCCAATAACCGTTCTAGATATCTTCTTGCTTAGATATTCATCCTTTACATCCTGGAGGTCTTGTCTAAATGATTTTCCTACGCCGTTTTGAAGGGTGAGTTGTTGTTGATGAAGAGTGTAAAGACCCGAAAGATAATGATGGAGTCGTCGTTCAACTTCAAACACATATCCTTGAGTTTCTAGTTGCTGGGCTCTTTCCGTAGCATGTGGAACATCTGCCTCAGAAATTTCCCGCAAATCTTTATAATCATTTGACAATGTTCTAAATCGCCATATGAATTTTAATTTCTCATCAAGTATCTCTCTTCCTTCATGATTTCTAACCTTATCGAAGACAGTCTCACCGTTGGGCATAGCAGACGGTTTGATATCAACAAAAATAAATTGTTGGGAAAGAGAATCTCTGTCACCCATGTCAAAGATAATTGAAAGTAGATTCCGGGTTTTCAATTTTGATAATGATGACATACAACTTAATGACCTTGCAGGCGGCGAGCTCCCTGTCTACGTGAATCGACAACATGAACAGTATAGTACGACACTTCAATCCAAAATAGAGGAGCTGGAACCAGGAAACGTCATAGAAGCAGAAATCAAAAGTGAATCTATAACACAGCAAGACGACACGTGGATATTCATCGATCTGGAGGTGACCGATGAAACGCGTTTCCACTTCATAGAAAATGCTGACAATCATACCTCACACGCAGAAGTACTAGCGGAAAAGGCCCAGAAAGTAGATGGAGTAACACGCAAGGGAATTTCTTCAAATGGAGATAGAATCGGGTTTTTAACAGCCTCTCCAGATAAAGGAGAGAAATTCTGGCGTAGATTACAAGACGGACTTAATTCGCACGAATATGATTTAAGAAATCTAGAAGAAATCGATGAACCGCCTTACGAAGTCATATATACACGCACATCAGATGAAAAGAGTATGATATTTTATCACTTTTCGAACAGAGACACAAAGCCTGCAAAGGCAGTTCTATCTGCTAATAGTTAAAACGCGGAAAGAAGGGCCTATTAATGGTCTGTCCGACCCACCTCGAAAACCTCTACGGAAGACGCTCAAAATGAGAGAAGATAGAGCGACGGAGGCAAAATTTCGACAAGCTATAGGCAGTCAGATGGCTTACTCCACAGTCCTGAAAATAGGGCTATTTCGCTGCGGTTCAACTCCAACAGGATAAAATCTACTGTATGGCACTATTTCGACACCGTCCGTGGTGTCCCCGAGCTCAACCCAACAGCTCTAGCGATCGTGTTCATCCTGTTGTATGTGATGTTCGCACCCACGGATTGATCACGAATAATCGGAACATCTGCGTGTTCTGAACGTTCCAAGTGTTCTGTGTGTATCGAATCGTTTGGGTCTCCCATATTGGAAGCCGCTGTGCGAGGCGTACTCCTTTTAATTAAAATGAACGGTTTTATCGGCAGAATGACTATAGAGCCTTAGCAGGTAGTGAACCTGCATGTTCGACAACAGCTTTGAACTGCACTTCACGTACGAGAAAACCACGCCGTCAACTGAACAGGAATACGACTTCTCCCACTCCGAAAGTTGTGGAGTACTCCCATGGAACAACAAGGAAGCAAAAGCAACAGCTGACGGGATTAACTCGCTAAGAGAGTTCTGTAACGACAATCCTGACCATCCATTCTGCGAGAAGGATTGGCTATAGAAACTGATCCATCGTCTTTTGTTGTACGTCGCCCTTCTTCCAGCGAATTATACTAATAACCACAAATGCTCTAGGCTGATTCTTTAAATTTCCTATAAAGAAATAGTTCCTGTAGTCATCATCGAATAACCGAAGGTTATCAATCACCTGTTCTGGATTGTCCGGCTCCTGATCCCAGAACCGGTAGACTCCCCACTCAATAGTGTGCTGATCGTGAGTTCCCTTCGCCACACAGTCCTTACAGGTGTACTCAATCCGAAGTTTGTGCGGGTAGGACTTCTTCGATCGGAGTTCGGCACCAGTGAGATCAGTGGCGATAGGCTCTGGATTGTCGATTGGTTCAAGATACGCATCATGGATTTCCGCAGGCTCGACCAACCCCATGCTCTTTTTCTCGTCGTTGAGGCGGTTCGCGCAAGACTTCGGAATGCGTTTTGTCAACTCGATCCGCTTCTGACGGTCGAGTCGTTCCATCTGTTCGACTTTCTTATACAGATTGTCCCAATCGCGCTTTGACCCCTGAATTTTCCAGCTTTCGTCTCGCCAATCGTGTGACGGATCTTGTTCGACAGGGACTTTGATCACGTTCCAGCGTTTCGCATGAGTCGTGTACCGATGTGTCGGGTATATTCGCACAAACCCCTTTGTATCAGACCAGCCACCAAGGCAAACAGTGTGCCGACCATCACTGATGAGCTCCGGCCCTGCCCTCCCCAAGACCACTAAATCGTCGATGACATCTGTGGTAATGTCACCTGACTTCGAGTCGGTTCCCATTGCCTCTATTACTTATCAGAGCGACCATATAAAGTGCCATGGTGTAAACGACATATCGAATTCAGAATTACACTTTCACTTCCGCTCTGCACGAAGCCAGCATGTAAGGATTTAAACCATCTGACTGAATTGATTCACCTATGAAGGTCAGCGTCGAGAGTGTCAAACTTCCGGATTTCCAGATTCGTGAGGAGTTAGATGAGGAGCACGTCGCAGAGATTCGGGAGAGTTTCAAAGAAGATGGTCAGTGGAACCCAATCATTGTGCGGCCGCTGAATGGGACGAGGAACGCGGAATACGAAGTAGTTTCAGGCGCTCACCGACTGAGTGCTGCGAGAGATCTTGATTGGGCAGAGATAGACGCGATCGTGAAGGATCTGGCAGATGCCGATGCTCGTGGTCTCGCAATCAAAACCAACCGAATGCAGAAGGAGATGAAAGATGAGGAGGTTGGTGAACTCTGTAAAGAACTCTACAACGAGTATGGTCTTGACGAAGAGGAGATCGGAGAAATCACGGGCATGTCGCCTCGTACGGTGCAGGACAAGATCACGCTCGTGATGGATCTTGCCGATCCGGTCTATGAGTTAGTGAAATCCGGCGATCTCGCAGCTCGTAAAGGACTGGTTGTTGCGACACTTCCGAAAGACGATCAGATGCGGTTCGTTGAGATGATGCAGGAAGAAGGGTGGAGCCGTGACGAGGCTCGTAATCAACTTGACCGCTTCCAGAACGATACGGTGGTTACTGTTGGATACAGCGGAAAGGACTTCGATGAACTCGTAGACGAACTAAAGGCGAAAGACGTCGAAGTGCTTGTGGACGTTCGCGCGTCTGGCGAGTCGATGTACAAGCCCAATTTCAACACTGACGTTCTTGAAAACCAGTTCGAAAACATCGACGAGATCGATTACGTCCACCGACCGGACTTTGGCGTCCCGCAGCTGATGGTCGAACCATACAAGGAACAAGCAATCGGTCACAACTGTTTCCGTGACTGGTACAACTGGCACATCCGCAGTGAGGAAGATAAGCTAGAAGAGTTTGCTGACTTCCTGAAAGACGCTGGGAAACCCGCCCTCATGTGTATCGAGGAGTTCCCAGAACCCGAAGGCGATCAGCACCACTACTGCCACCGCCACCACCTCGCAAACGAACTCATCGAAGAAGACTACTTCCGCCACCGGCAGGACATCTAAGAGCGGTTCCTAGCTCGTTTCATCCATTAATTGTTTTTCAATTGGGGCAAGCAGCACCAGATATTGAATATTGAAGTACCAGGGAGTCAGATTCGGATGTAGCGAATGTATCTTGTGGATCTAGAGAAGAAAACCGATGTTGCTCCCAATCTCACTCGGCTTGTCTCCGACATCTCTGCTGCGTGTGAACACCTCTACGAGGAGATGAATCAATCCGAGAGTCTATGGATATTCGCACCTTCCGAAGATTTCAGCAGCGAGTACTGGCCAGTCGCAATGGCCGTTGCAGATGGTATCAGAGAACGATCCCCCTTTACTCTAAAGAACGTGATCAGTCGGCACACTGATCCAACTTCTTTTCGAAACTTCGCGAATACCTACGAAGAAATCCTATTCTTGGTGAAGGATAAGAGTGAATACTACTTTAACAAAGATCCAATTCGGGTTGATCACGCCTACGAAGGTAACGAGTGGGGTGAACGAGCCAAGGGGCAAAGCGCGTACCATGATCATCAGGTGCGACGGTATAACCCAGATGGGAAAGATCCCGGGAACGTGTGGTTAGCTGAGGATCGAACGGAAACTGCTGATGCAACAGTTGATCGGACCGAATCCTTGCCCCGTCCTGAAGCGGTAATGCGGTGTGTTCGTGCTGGGTCTCGAGAGAAGGAAACTGTGCATGTAGCTGGATTCGACGGCTCAATTGTCGAACTTATCGAGGAAGAGCGTGAGTGTAGGCACCTATCGTTAGATGAACTTGTTAAAGAACAACGATGACATCGCTATCTGATTTCACTGGTTTAGAGGTCCATTGGGGTAGTAGCGAAGATCTCTCTGCTGTTGAACCAGGGAGCGTCCAATCCGTTATCACCTCCCCACCGTATTGGGACTTAAAAGACTATGGGCATGACGAGCAGATTGGAACTACTGATGAGTCCTATGAGCGGTACTTAGATCGGTTAGAGCAGGTTATCGATGAGTGCTATCAGTGCCTCTGCGACGATGGTACAATGTGGGTTGTTGTTGATTCCTTCATTGAGCGGGGAGACACGAAGTTGTTGCCGTATCACGTTGCTGAGCGTGCACGTGATTGTGGGTTCCTGCTGCAAAATATGATTGTCTGGTACAAGCCGACAGCTATTGCAGGAATCAATGATAGGACTGTCGTGAATAAGAAGGAGTATATTGTATTTCTATCGAAGTCAGAGAGTTATTCGTTATACCCGGAAATCACGGATAACATGGGTGATGAAGATCCAGCGAAGATCACGGCAGATGTTCTGGGCACGATTTGGCGGCACCCAGTTAAGCGTGGAAGCCTCGGCCAGAACGTACTGCATAAAGCACCGTTCCCAACCTCTCTCGCGAAGCGAATAGTGGAGGTGTCCACTGAACCAGGCGATACCGTACTCGATCCCTTCTTCGGGAGCGGAACGACAGCATATGCAGCGTTATCTGAAAACAGACGATGTATTGGGTACGAAATTAATCAGGAGTTTGAGTCTGTGATCTCGTCTCGATTGGTCGATTTGCAGCAATCAACATTACCGGCGTATTCCCAGGACTGAGATCACATCCCGATGGTTGCTGCTTAGTTTTTACTTGCTCGCCGCCGTAGAGTCTGTATGGGAGACGACCGCATCCATGAGGGGAAACGTTTCGATGAAGCCCCTCCGCATTGGTCGCAGGTAGTTGCGGATCAGAGTACAGAACAGTCGATATATCATGTCGGTGGTTCTGGCCAGTACGTGGCTGTTGAAAATGTAGATTCATCTGCTCTTCGAGTCGCAGAAGTCGGTGAACTCGTTGTCGCTACTGAACTGGATCAGGATGCGATTCGTGAGGGATGCAACGAATTGGGGTTGGGTGATGATGCGGTAGAGGCGATAGCGGATTGGTATGCAGAACAGGCGAGAGGGACAGTTGAACTAGAGTTAGAACGTGTAAAGGAGGGTAGCGATGTTGTGACTGCACGAGACGGAGTAGTGGCGTTCACAGAGTACCATGAACCGGAGCAGTACCAGGAGATCGTTCGGGCTCTCAACCTAGATGTTGGTAATGGGGAGCTCGGCCAAGCACTCCCGCTCGAAGCGATGGGCAACGGTGGCGGATCTGATGACGATTGGGTTACAACAGTCCAAGTGGAGTAGTCAGAAGCGCTGACTTCGGTTATTGAATTTCCAATTCGTACCCACAGTCCGGGCATTCTTCGTCTACGATCGTGATTTCGGCATCACAGGTCGGACAGTATTCTCGGTAGCAGGCTCGATCTCCCATGCAGTGTGTTTGTACGTTCCTCGGAAAGAAACTTTGGCTGCCCAAAATGGGCTTTCTCGTAGAATATTGAATATTACTGGACATTGAACAGGAATCTACTACTATAACACATTTTGCTGCTGAGGGGTACAAGGATAAAACCTACACAGAACTCATTTAAGGGTTGTTAACCAAATTACGAGAGTCTGATGACATCTACCGAGGCGACCACTTTAGAAGACGTAGTGATTTTAGGTCGTGCAGCGCCTGAAACCATCAGTGGAGGGAGACAAACCGTATGTACGGGTGCATGGTCAGAGCACCGAGGATTCATCCGTCTATACCCGATCGACCCTCAATCCGACTTATTTAATCGGTGGGATGTTATCGATGTTGAGGTACGACGAAACCCACAAGATACCCGTGTAGAAAGTTGGAAATTAGCTCGGCCAGATCAAGAATCGTGCGTCACGAAAACAGGCGAATTCCCGCGTGAGCGTCGAGCAACACTCCTATATCATTTAGAAGACGACTGCGTGAAAGATATCAATGACGCGCGCCGCAGTCTGGGCATCATTCGACCAGAATCCATCGATGGTTTCGAATTCCGCTCATGGGAGAAAGACGACAACACTGTACAATCCCAACTGTTCGAAGATATGGGTGAGTGGCGACCCGACAGCCGGGATGACTTCGGTCATGAGATCCGCATCGAATTCACATGTGGTGGGTGTGAAACCAAGCAAGGGTACCACAATAAAACGCTGTTAGAGTGGGGTGCGTATCTTGCGAAGGCGAAAAACCATCTTCAAAACGAAGACGAACTTGAACCGTTCTATAACCTTCGCGATGACGACTACCGGCATTGGATATTCGTAGGAAACCAAGCAAATCAGCGCACGTCCTTCATCGCGATTAACCTAATCTGGATGAAGGCCGATCATCCCATTCATGATACGCTCGAGGAATACCGGAAAGTACCGGATGACTTTGACCCAGAGGACGTTTGACCCCTCGTGTTAGTGCGTTGGGTGAAAAAGAGGATTCACACCGGTTTTATACACCCAACGACGATAGCGACCAGCTAGTATGCCATCTTTTCCTTGAGTCGCAGAGAGAACCGATATACAAAGATCCCAGAGTATGTTTGGACTGTAATGAGACCAGCGTTCTAATATTGTATTATTACTAGCGAATCTCATGACAGAGGAAGCCTGTGTAATGAACTCCCGCAAGTTGAGAAGGTATTATTTAAAAGGAATCTGACGTCGTCTGTTGATTAATTTATTTTGCTAACTTCCATAGAAGAGCGTTCCCAACTTTTTGACTAGTGACTTTACCTTCTTCTTCTAGTGATTGGAGTTTAAGATATGCAGTCCGACGATCACAGCCGACAAAATCCGAAACGTCGGTCGTTCCGGTAGATCCGAGTTCTTCAAGAGCATGAATAAAATCCTCCTGAGGATATTCCTCAGTAAATTTCCCACTTTCTTCGTCACGATCCCTGTCGTCCATATCGGCGATATTGCTGCCACATCACTAATGACTGCTGGGAGCCGATCCATTAGTCGAACAGCCAAAGGTTTATACCATTAGACGTTCGACTAATGGGTGGGAAGTCGGTCCATTGGGCGTTTTATTGAGAGAACGCCCGGGTGCCCTAACACCCGGACCGGGTTCTCCAACTGCTGACCGAGAACCCATGGAAGGATCAACACCATCAGATCAAGAAGGTGTCGCTGATCAGCTGATTGAAGACATATCACAAATAAATAATTTCGCACTCGGGGAAGGGGCCGCAGTCTGCCAAGAATGCGGGCAGAAACTCCGGGAAGGCGCCGCTATCACCGCGTACGCCTTCCGGCCAGCCGGCACCCCGACGTACCAACTCGGCGCCATAACCTGTACCGATCACTACGACCTAGAATACTACACCTTAGGCGTGCGCGAGCTGGTCGTCGACGGCCGCATCGGGCGCTGCTATGACGTGGCCACCCAGTCGTCGTGGCTCGTCCTACTGGCTCCAGAGTGCCGCGCCGTAAGCCCGGCCAGCACGCGGTCGGCACACGCACTACCAACTGACGCGCGACCGCAGCTCCAAGCCGGCCCAACGACGCACGAATCGGCTACTGACGGTGTCGACGCCCACGACGGGGGTAACTAACATGACGGGCACCGACACCACAGCCGGCTTCGATGCGTCTCACCTCGATATCGAACTGGACCTGCCAGACGCCGACGAACTGACGCTGCCCGATATCTACGTCGGGCTCGAGATCGGCCTGCTGGCACCGGGCGATGGCGTCATCACCGATCGCCACCATGCCTCAGCGGACCGCTACGAAGCAGATGACCCGATGAACCAAATTCAGGGCCAGATCTCGCCGTTCACACTGAGCGGCTGGTTGCGCCATGGCTGTGAACGCGTCCTCCAGACCGCGGGGACGACGGCCTGCCACCCAGGTAACGCCGACGGCGACTACATGTTGAACGACGTCTACGAGCGCGACTTGGAACAGGGCTACCACGAGAAGGGATCCTGTACCGACGCCCACGACACGGGCTGTGTCATCTTCGACCTGTTCGGTGGCTTCAACGACCGCGCAGGCCGGGTGATCCGGCGGCCGATCCGCTTCTCACCCATTCGAAGACAGGTAGATGTCCTCAAAGGCGAAGCCGAAGCCCACTACCGCCAACTCAACACACAGGTGCGCTCGCGCAACGCAGACGACGAGGGCCAACCCTTGCGCCAAGCCGAACGCGACGTCGTCGGCAACCTCGAGGGGACGTGGCGACTCACGCTCCGCGAGCAGAAACCGGAGTACGTCGGCCTGCTCGTCGAGGCAATCAACTACCTGCACGCACACAACGACAATTACGACCTGCAACTCGGCGGCGCGCGCAATTTTGGAGCGGGCATCGTCGACGCCCAAGTCATCAACCCGCTGTACACGGATCGGGAGATCCGACGGGTGTACAATCGCGCGCAGGACGCGACGAACGCGATGGACGAGAAAGATGAGCGCTGGGAAGCAGAATACCGTCAGGAGTTCGTCCGCGCGCTGCAGGCACGCATCACGAGCCGCGACGACGACCTGGACCTGACTGACCCGAGCACGCTCGCGGAGCGACTCGCCGACGACCGAACGGAGGGATCCCGATGACTGCCCAGCCGCCAGCGGACGACCCCGTTGACGGAGATGCGACCAGTGAGGAGCACAGCGACACTGCTGCCGACGCGGCTTCGGATCCCCAGACGGAGAGTGCAGAGCCGTCAGCATCCAGTGCAGATGCAGGTACAGAGTCGGACCCGGAAGCAGAGTCAGACGACCTCGAGGCGAGGTTGGAGCGACTGCGACCGCCACAACCACCACAAGAGGAACTCGACGAGCCGGTGCCGCCGGTGGAGTCGCTTCGATCCGCGGCGGCGCAGGCGGATGCGAGTCGTAGCACTAAATCCGACGAGAAAGCTGGCGCACACCACGACACACAGCCGTCGGGAACGCACGCTGCTGGCCAGCCAACCGAACGCGAGCAGAGTGCCGAGAACGCTGCGCTAGATGAGCTGCAACCGGTGGCAACCGACCTCCGAACTGCAACGGAGCGAACAGCCAGCGATTCACAGCGACATGCGCAAGCGGCCGAGGACGAGACCGAAAACGAAGCCGACGAAGAGGACTCGGAGGAGGTGTGAGCGAATGTACGACGCAATCACGCCCGAGCGACAGCTACAGCCGCGACGGTGGTGTGCGCCATCCCGATCCCGCTTGGTCCGAACGGCAGGCGAGCCACGCCCACCTGCGCGACGGGAGAACCCAGTGCCGAGGTGGGATGGACGATGACGCCACCCGCATCTTCGCCATCCGAGAGTGACACTGCCCCACCGGCCAAGACCGAGTCCGAGATCGACACCGAAACGGAGGCCGCACCGATGGTCGCCGTCTACAGACACGACGTCCACAAGCTGCGCGGCCGGGCCCACAACGCCGCCACGGACGAACTCGCTGGCGTCCCCGTGAACGAACCGGTCCCGCTGGGCGCAGACCGGGACGCGGCCCTGCTGAGTCGACCAGACGGTGATCCAGAACAGACGGTCGATAACCACCTCTCGCCGGCCCGGCTGTCGTTGCTGACCGGCGAGCCGGCAGCCACCGAAGGGATCCCCGCCTCAACCACTGGGATCCGGGAGCTGATCACACCGACGGACCCCGAAGAACTGCACGCGACGTGGCTGACCAGTCCTGTGCCCGCCCGGTTCAACGAGGCGATCTACTACCCCTACACGTCGCTCAAATATCACACGCTGCTGACGGCAGCCCTCCTCGAGAACTACCGCGCCGGCCACGCGTTCGCGGATCTGTGGCTGGTGGCGACCGAGCCCGACGTGGACGCAAGTCCGACGGGGGCGACGACCGATGTGATCGATACCGAACTGAACCACCGCACGGTCTTGTGGACGCCAGCGATTGCACTCCACATCACGGCCGACCCGGGCGATCGCCCGGCAGCCCGACTCGGCGCACACCCAACGAGGTCGTTCGCGGACAGCTGGGCGCGCCTGTCTGGCCACCCGTTCGACACGGATGGCAGACGGCGCTGGCGACTGCTGGATGCACAACTGCGGCGGATCCGGTCGTGGTCGACGGCGTTGCAGTACGTCGAGGCGTTCGTCACTACGCACGGCCAGCGCCAGCGCCAGAACTCACCAACCGACCGGCAGCGGCAACGAGGTGGTCGCCATGAGGGGTGACCGAACGCGGAACCGCCAGCCGGCGACCAGAAACACTGGAACCGGGGTGTGGGCCACGGCCGTCGCAGGGCTGACGAAAAACACTGGAAACGGGGTGTGCCCCGATAGCGATGGCCGCCCAGCGCAGACACGACCGCGATCGACCACGACTACTTGCCGATCGAGCGGAGGTGGCCAGCATCGATGACGATGATCCAGCAGGTAGTGTTCGAACTCGAGACGGACTATCTGGGCCATCCCTACTACATCACGGGCCACGCCCTGTACAACGCCCTCGCCCGGCGTGTCGAGCCGGCGCTGCGCCGAACACTCCAGGTCAGCCACGGCATCTTTGCGCCCTGCGAGTACGGCCAGTATCCCGACTCGCATTCGTGGTCGGGCGGCGGCTACATGGGGAAGACGCTGCGCCCGGTCGAACGCTACGACGACCTCTTCGTCTACCGAGACCCGGCCCAGCGCTGGCTCCTGGATGGTCGGCCACGCGAGGCGCACAATACACACGCCCTCCACAGCCACGGCGGCCGGCTGGCGATCGCGCCGCGCTGTCGGTTCGGGCGGCCACCGGCGTCGAGAAACTACAAGCGCACAGTCACCTGGTACGTCCACTGCTACCTGCACACGGCCGGGAACGCCGATGCACACCTCCCGCTGGCCGAGGAGACGCTGGCTGGCCTCCGCGTCGGCGGTAGCCGCAACTACGGCTTCGGCGAACTCTCCGTCGCGGATACACAGTGCATCGATCTCGACGAACTCGACTACGGGCGACTCGACGATGCCGACGACTACGTCCTCGAGTTGGTTGCGCCGTACGTCCTATCGAGTGCGTATCCGAACGCGGACGACCAGCCGATCCCGTGGTGGTGGGACCCGATCGATGAGCGCCCAGGTCAGGATCTGCGTCGGCGAGACGAGCAACTCGTCGACGATGGCGACGTCTATCCGCTCGAGACGGTCGATCACGGCCAGGTCGTCGAATATGCTGGCGACGAACCCGTCCAGACGGCGAAAAACGGGGTGTTGCGTGTCGGCACGCATTCCAGATACGGCTACGGTGAGTTCCGCCTGCGGCCGGCCGACGACGATCGCGTGTCGGAACGCGATGGCGGCCTGACGCAGTGGGCACCAGCACAGAGAGCGACACAGACACAGACGCAGGAGGGTATCAGATGACGGCCCTGGAGTTCGTCGCGTTCGATCTCGAGACGACTGGGTTCGACGTCGACGACGAGATCACGGTCGCTGGCTTCGCACTCCCGCTTGGCTGTCGCGTGTTCGTCCAGACTGGGACCCATGATGTCGACGAGACCGCTCTCGAACAGACCGTCCGAGACCGAACCGACCATCACATCCAGTGTTCGACACACGACTCGGAAACAGCGTTACTCGAGGCGGTCGGCGACTTTGCGACTGCTCGGCTTGCAGACGGCGACTACCTGCTTGTTGGGTACAATGCCGAACGCTGGAAGGACGGCTTCGATTTGCCCTTCCTCCGGACCAGGTTGGCGGCGACTGGCGTCGCGTGGCCGTTCCAGAGCTTGCCGTATGCAGACCTGTTGCCGGTGATCGATCGCCGGTTCAACACGAGCATCGACGGCGAGCGCAACGCGGATCTGGTCGGCGCCTACGGCACGCTGTGTGACGGTGCACTCAATGAGCTGGATCCGTTCGATGACAGCGCACAAGCGGTAGCGGCGTTCGAGGACGGCCGGCTTGCCGACCTCGTCGTCCACAACATCGCCGACGTATGCCGGACAGCTGCGCTCG
Source organism: Natrinema sp. 1APR25-10V2 (assembly GCF_031626495.1). Taxonomy (NCBI): domain Archaea; kingdom Methanobacteriati; phylum Methanobacteriota; class Halobacteria; order Halobacteriales; family Natrialbaceae; genus Natrinema; species Natrinema sp. 1APR25-10V2. The sequence goes on along the minus strand of NZ_JAMQOJ010000002.1, from coordinate 90,049 downwards.
GCGACCTGACACAGCGGTACTGCAGCAAATCGGATTACGACCTGAAGTCGCTGACGGCGAGGATTCACGACGCATGACTCGAGAGACGATACAGCGAGACCAGAATCGACAACAGGTGAGCAACGCATGAAGCCGTTCGAGAATGAGGGGAGTGACGATCAATTCCAAACAGCAGGCAAGGAATCAGAGGAACATCTGTGGGGGAAAGTAGAGTTGTATCGCCGGAAATGCAAGGAGATCGAGCCGTGGTTTCAGGGAGAGTATCGGTTCGAGCGGAAAGTTGCGGATCGAGTGCCGGATTGCTTCGTGCTCGGTGAGTTGGTGAACCGGTGGTTCGAGTTCGTTGCTGGCTCCAACCAAGACTACAGGGCGAAGACCCGGGAAGCGTTACGGTTAGGGTTCGTGATTTACTGGGTGTTCCATATTGATCACAGAGAGCAAATACAGGACGTGCGGCAGGCACTAACCCCTGAGTTGCAGGAACCGTGTTCCTTCGGTGTGTACGATCCGCAGAACGGAGTCCTGGAGATCGGTGAGCCGATCACGTACAAGAGTTACGAGTTCCCAGTCGAAGGGATGAACGAGTTTCGGCCACGAAAAATTCTCGGATATCGGAGCGGGGCTGCGCGTATCGGACAGTCCGGCGGTGGGTTTGATCTCGGCCTATTTGATCTCGCTGGCTGTCAACGCCGACTCATTACCGGGAAGTACGGCAGGCACTTTCGAGCGGTCGCGCCGAATCAATCGCTCGAGGACGCTCCGTGGGACTATCCGACGAGAGATGGACTCAAACGCCTTGTCGAGGAAGGACAAGTCACTCGGCTCGGTCCTGTCCGCCATCGGAATTCCAGTGTTGATGAATTGTGACATCCTCGCCCGCCGTGAACCGCCTCGAGGTCAAGCCCCGTGGCATTCGCCTCGACAACCGGTAAATTCACCACACTAAGCGAACTCCAGCAGCTTCCGCTATCAGTCTCGGGTTGCGGAATACCCATTCATATTGATGGCTCTATTGAAGTTCACACTGGCAAAGAGACCTGACTTCTATAGATGATTGAGACGCACTGTACGCCTCTTTGGCAGGGAGCGGAAACCATCCTGCAACACGAGAGACGGTTACGATGGTGCCGCCGCCTCGCTCACGCAGACGTGGGAGGACCGCCCTCATCAAACGATGAATGCCGAACAGATTTACCTCAAACTGTGCCTGCAACTGCTCAGGTGTGACGTCTTCGATGACACCAAACTGACCGTACCCAAGCATTGTTGACGAGGCAATCAAGGGACCCTTCCGCCTGATATATCATCAAGTACTTCCGAAATGGACGTCGTATCTGTCACGTCGAGTCTGACCGCTTCACAGCCTTCGCGGTCCAAGTTTGCGATATCCTCGACCTGACGGGCTGTCGCATAGACCGTCCACCCATCGTCGAGAAACGCACGTGCCGTGGCCCTTCCGATACCGGACGAGGTATCGGTGACGAGAACGCTCTCGGACATCTCACGCACCTCTGCTCGGGATTCGTTGCGCAACTCGGATTATCTCTGTCATTGCTGGGTCCCACACGGAGTACCGACCGGTCCCCAGAAGGAGGATCACCACTGACGAGACGAACACAGTTCCGTTGAGCAGATTCGGTCCGGCTGTGGACATCGCCACGACCATGACGAACGCGAGCACATTTGCGCCGAACCGTCCACCGAGGCCGAGAGCAATCGTCACCACGGCGAGAAGCTGGACGGTGCCCGCCACGAGGACTGCTATCTCGGGCCATGGAACCTCCCAGACTTCGAACTGTGCGACGCGCTCTGGATACTGCATGAACTTCCGGAGCGCCGGGAACGTCGTGATCCCGACGGCAGCGAATCGGGCGAACACTGGAAGTTCGGTACTGACTATCTTGGGCAGTGAGTAACTCGATTGCATTATTAGGCCTCCTCCAGAGTGGCCATCTCGTGTTCTTCGACTGTTCGTTGGGGTGGTGAATCGGTTCCATCAGTCCGCCCCATTCGACCAGCAGCCGTGTGCCGCTGGTCCGACGCCGGGACGATCTCCGTGTCATCGCTGGCCGCTAACCCGTGTGGCGGCATGTTGTTGTAGACTGTTTCGTACTCGTCGGGATCGATCACGTAGGTTTCGTGCCAGATGCCAACTCCGGCGTCTTCGTTGGTTCCGTCTTCGTAGTACTCCTGCCAGGCGGAGAAGTGCAGCCGATCGCTGTCTCGTGCGTAGTCACGAAGGGCCTCGAACGAGTCCCAATATTGGATGAATCCGATGTTTCGTATTCCCGGTCCGACTACTGTTCGACTCCCGAGGAGGCCAGACTCCGGGTCAGAGACGAGTTCTCGGACCATCCGGGGTGCGATCAGAACAATCGGCAGCCACCGGTGGAGTTTCCAAAACGCGTTGATTCGGACGCCAATGTGGAACACAACGAATTTCTCGGAGCGGTCTGCGGCGACTTTCTGTTCGATCGGGGTGGCCGTTCCGTGGTGGTCGTCTGCCATCATTGAAGAGCAAGGACGATATCCCGTTGAGAGTTTGCCCAACATGTTGGGGACATCGCGCACTGACGAGAACCCTGCACCTCCCACGAATCGGGCTGAAGTTTTTCCCCAGCCCGAGACAACAATCGACAGCTATGATTGAACTGCAGCCAGGAAGCTTTCTTGGGGTGACCCAGAAGTGATCAACGCCCGCTTCCGGATGGACCTTCCTGACGAGGTTTGGGTCACTGACGTCTCGACATCTTTCCCTGATGCGACCCTGCGGCTACTCACGGGGGTCCCGAAGGGCAATCGAGCTCTCGAACTGGGTGAAGTGCGGGCCACTGATCCCGCACTGGTCACGGATTTGATTCGGAATCACGAGGACATTTCAAAGTACGACCAGCTGTACGAAGATGACCGGCATGCAATCGGGCAATACGAAGCCAATGAAAAGGGTCTCTACGGATTTCTCTGGGAATCGTCACTCCCCCCGGAATTCCCAATCATCGTCGAAAACGGCGAGATGGAATTTGACCTCACCGCCACACAGGACCAATTCGACACATTTCGTGCGGTACTTGATGAGCGAGGGCGGCGGTACGAACTCTTAACACTCGTCCATACCGACGAACGAGACCAGTTACTGACCGACCGACAACAGAGATGTTTGACCGTCGCCTACCGTCAAGGGTATTTCGACGTGCCGAGAGAATGTACTCTTGAGAAACTAGCGGAGATACTTGATGTAGACAAGTCGAGCGCTAGTGAAACGATTCGTCGGGCCGAGGATCGGATCATTGGTCAATTCATGATACGTAATAACCGATCCTAATTTCAAGATTCCGACGACGGGAGTGTAGACCTAGACCAACTCAGTTCAGTATCGGTCCGTTTGCAGTTCAGGGTGTCGCTGCAACCGTACGCTGTACTGCGGTCAATTCCGGAACGACTTGCGACGGTCCATACTAATCAAATTATTCAGTCACGACCAATACCATACGAATTGGTTGTCCTCAGATCAAAATGACTCCGTGCGAAATTCGCACGCTGTGTCCCGTATGGGAGGTGCAAGCCAATCCATTAGTTGTCAAAAGCGGCGAGGTTGAGTCGATCGAGCTCGGCCGCCTCATGTCGCAAAGGACGATTCGTTCGACCGTCGAACCGGAACCTGCAGCGCCCACACATATGCAGCGCAATAATTGGCCGCCGGCGTCCTCTATTCTGCTATGTTTTGCCACCAAGACTGTCAGTGGTCTTGGTACAGTACTCACAAAATCAGCATACAATCCCGGTCTAGTTTCTTATAATTTTGTTTATAATATCACACAGAACCAGCTCTGCGTGTCCTGTGCACTCCAATTCTCCCCGTGGAATTAGATGAGGGGGTCCACCAACTCCCTCTTGTTCGATCGTTAGGGCGGATTGCTCCCTGCGTTCAACGGAGAGAGCGATTCAGCGTGGTAGGCGACTCGCCATAGCTTGAGAACTGCCCGCGTAACCAGTTTCTCCGGTGATTGGGTAATACAGGAATCCTCAACCTCGCTCGGATCGACGGATGCATCCGGCGGCGGATGGTGATGTTCGAGCCCATGGACGTTGACGTAATCATTATTGTGCGGATGCTTCCCCCACCGGAGATTCACGCCGCATGAATCTGTATAATGGAACTTGTAGTCGTTTTGTGTTGTCCACTGGACGTCGATGCGCGCCGTTTCGGCTCTGCAAAGGCCATCATCGTATGTGACTTCGAGCACCTTCGGATCCAGATAATCGTCTAACTCCGCGGTCGCTAGCGACTCGTCGGCGTTGAACACCTCTCGAATGGCGAGAAGAGCTGCCCGGTCAATCGGACCTCTAAGCGAGTGCCCTTCCTCCGCCGTACTATCCCCTCCCATCTGTTACTGGGCGAGTGCGCTTCCGTTCGGTCCTGACTCCTCGCCAACGAATCGTTCAGCGTTGGCGATCGAGAGCGCAGCGTTGGCAAACGCGAGGTTCCGACGCGTCGTCTGCCACTCCCGGATCGTCTCAGGGTCGAGATTGTCGTGGGTTGTGGCTGCCTCGGACAGGGTTTGGTTTGTTCGTTCGACGAGTAACTCCTCTGGTGATTCGACGCCGTATTCGGCCTGAAAGTCGCTAATGCGCTCTCGCATTTCCGAGACGCGGGCGATCAACTCCTCCGTCGAGACGTGCTCTCTGATATCAGCCGCCTGTTCAACAACGAGCGACTCCGGTGAGCGTCGGTAGGTCGTGCCACCGTTCTCGCCAGTATCGGTCGTGACGAATCCTTCATCATCGAGGGCGTTGAGGTGTTTTCGTGCTGTCTTCGGCGACGTGCGTGCAGTGTCAGCGACGGAGTCTGCGGAGACCGGGGTGTAGGCGCGACTAATGACTTCGCGGACGCGCTCGTAAGGAGTGGTCTCGTCTTCCCATTCCGCGCCAACCGCCTCGTCGACATCGTCGAACTCTCCGGGGCCAGTTGAACCAGTCACATGCTCACTTCGTATTGGGGTAACATAGTCCTTTGCTATGGAACTATATTCCTTCAATCGAAGTGCAGTAATCTCGCCTCAATTCGTAGCTTTATATCAAGGGCCGAGCACAAACTACGAATTCCTGAAAGAATACCGAGGACTAGTAAGCCCTGTTCCATCTATTCTGTTATATCTTGCTACTCTGACTGTCAGTAGATCTGGTACTACTCTCACAAAATCAATAGATAATCCCGGCCTAAAATCTTAGAATTTTGTTGATGATTCCGCGCAGAATCTTCTCCTGAGAGTTCCCTGGAGAGGTGTCCCCAGATTTTCAAGATGGAGAGAACCGAGGCAATTCGATGGAATCCATTTTGTAGAAGCCAACATCGTCGGATCGCGCGCGAGTCCCTCAGTCCCCGATTTCATATCATTTATGCCGTCTATTGGTCCGGTTGTTTACTCTAGGTTTCCAGGTTCGAACTATTGATCTACTGGCAAGAGTGGCGTGCTGAATACAGACGAAGGCGTTACCGGAGCAGATGCCCATCTCTCGGATAGGCATCAGAAATTACCTGCTGAATATAGAGAATGAGTTGTGCAGGGGAAGGGTTCAATTCTCTGGAGCTTAGCGCAGTTGTTCTACGAGGTAGGACCGCAGGTGCGTTACACCGAGGCGCGTTCAGTTGGCTAGGTGTTCATCAGTTGGAGGAGCGACCGATCTAGTGTTGGTTTTCGGAGTCATTGACCGGCCGTACACCCCGAGGAGAATCCCAGCCAGCACCCACCACAGGCCGGACCCGACCAGCAGTGGAACAAGCGCCGATCCCTCAAGAAAGCCGCCCCCTACGGCGAATAGCGCCCCCGCGTTCACTGACGCATGCATCAGTATCACCGGGAGGAGGGTCCCTTCGACGATGTTGACGAACGCTCCAAGCACCACGGAGGCGCCCAGAATAAACAGCGTGTACGTCAACAGTGGCAGTACCTGGAACGTGTAGTTGGGGTTACCTGTGAAAAACAACGGGAAATGCCAAATCCACCACCCTACGCCGATGATGAGGCCAGAGGTGAACACTGACAATCGTTGTTGTAGTCGCGGCTGGGCAATCCCACGCCAGCCGAGTTCCTCCGTTCCACCGAACAGAACCATGTTGGCGACCACGAAGGCGGCCATCCCATAGATTGGCGCGGGTGGGTCGTAGTCGACTGTCCCACCACCGACAGCCTCGAGAAACGGCTGGACGTTCGTGATACCGATCGGGATGAACACTGCAACCAGAAGGTAGCGCGGCGGGACGCGCCAGGTGAGTCGCTGCCGGGCCCAGGTGCGGAGCGGGGTCTTGCTGGCCCAAATCACCACGATGGCTGCGATCGCTGGCCCCCACACCCGAGGTAGCGTCACCGGAATCACGTCCCACAAGTCGAACACGAAGAAAACTGTATCCCACGTCCACCCGTAGGTGACTAGGCCGAACGCGGCCAGCGTGTGTCGTCGCATCCAACGTTTCAGCCTCATACCTCTCCTGTGAGAGAGCCGTCACAATAAAACTGGGATAAGGCACTGAAGGATGGGTGCTTTCTATTCAGCAGCGCCGTGGCCAACTACTCTGCCTCTGTCAAGAGGGCCGTGCTGATTATAGTGCGCGCATCGATCACTCATCAGTCATCGACCGGCGACATCCCAGAGCGATTGATAGAGCGAGTGTACCGGCCAAATATTCCGAGATATGTGCTCGAGGGGTTGTACCGTAATAACAGGATATACTAGCCAACTCTTCGTTTGCCAGTACACGTATGGCAAGTGGTTCAGGTGATGGCCTCGGGGGAGCTATCTCCGGAAATATCCTAAAATATTACATATATAAGTCGACAAAGGCGGTCGAGTTCTACCGCCCCATCATGTACCTCTTTTTTCTGGCACAGGGACTTTCGTTCACACAGATTGCGATTCTGGAGGCGCTCTACAACCTGACAACGTTGTTCGGGGAGATACCGACGGGCTACGTTGGTGATCGCGTTGGCCGACGTAATAGTCTCCTCATCGGGACATCACTCATATCTCTGACCCTCCTCGGTATCGGTTTGTCGAACTCGTTTCTCCCGCTGGCGGGCCTTTACGTCTGCTGGTCACTGGGCTATAATTTCCGGTCCGGGAGCGAAGACGCATGGCTCTACGATACTCTCACCGACGACCTTTCAGAAGATGAATTCGCTCGCGTTCGAGGACACGGAGAGTCGGCGGCATTGGCCGTCGGTGCCGTTGCGGCGATTCTTGGTGGGTATCTTGGAAGCATTGATCTCTCGTATCCGTGGTTCATCGCCGCGGGCGTGACGAGTCTCGGGGTTGTAGTACTGCTCACGCTCGACGAACCAGAGACGTACAAGGAAGCGGCTACCGAAGAGTTGAGTCTCCGCCAAACAGTTCGTATCGTGAAGGAGGTCCTCGCTCGCCGTCGTCTGCGAGCGTTCTTGCTCTACTACTACGTTCTATACGCCGCGGTCACGTACCTCGTGTTCGTCTTTCTCCAGCCGATTTTCGAGACGGTGGTTCTCGACCTCGGCATCCCGCAATCGCAAGTCGAAGCCTTGCTGGGATGGTTCTATGCAGCGTATAGTCTCGTCGGCGCAGTCCTCAACTACTATACGGGGACAATCAGAGAGACGATCGGACTGCGAATGTGGTTTGTCGTCCTCCCGTTCGCTGTTGGTGGCGCGTTGATCGGAATGTACCTTCTGCCGGTGCTCGCCCTTCCGACTTTCCTCCTAATCCGAGGAGTCTCGGACGTCACACGATCGTTCGCCGGACAGTACATCAACGATCACGTAGAGACACTCGGTCGCGCCACCGTTCTGAGCGCGATGGCGATGGTCAGCGGCCTCGCCGTTGTCCCATTTCAACTCGGGAGTGGCGTCATATCCGATGTCGTCTCTCCGCTATTCGCACTGGGTGTCGGTGGTGTTGTTCTCGTCGTCGGGGCAGCGACCATCCTCCTGTGGGAGGCCCCTATCAGCGAAGAATCGGTTCGACACTAAGACTCGTGATGATTGATCCACAGTTATAGATCCCTAAGAGATCTCACTCAGGACGCTATGGATAGAAGGCGATTCCAGTGCTGAATCCACCCTCTGTCTTCAGCACACGATCTCTACCAATATTCGTATAGGTTGAGCCGGGTCGTGCTGAATACGGGGCACGAATGTCGCACGAAATCAGGCCCGATTTGCGAAAGTGGTGATCACTCAGTACAGCTAAAGAACTGATCAGCGAACACAACCGACTGAAGGACGGTTCCCGGCGAGCGCAGCCACTGCCCCTTTGCTTGCCAGTCGACTCCCAAGTTGTAGAGGCAACTATGAGTGACACACCGACCAATCCGGAAGCGAATCACACCACCGAGATCGACCGCCGTAACACCCTCAACACGGACACGATGCAGTGGGTGAGCGCGATCGTCGCCCTGGCTGGTCTGGGGCTCGTCGCCTATCCGTTCATGTTCGAGTCCACGGAGGCGGCGGTCTGGAACGACACCCTCACCGGCACAGCAATCTTCCTACTCGCCGGCTATAATTTCGTCCGCCTGTCGCGGGATCGACTGGCGAGCGTTGGCGTCGCCTCGCTGACCACACTGCTCGGGCTCTGGGCGCTCGTCTCGCCGGCAGTCATCGAGATGGGAAGCGGTCTGCTCGCGACGAGCACCGCCGCCGGCGGACTGATCACGGTTGCCCTCTCAGCCTACAACGCCTACGCCAACAGCAAGGCCGACACCCCCGAACACACCCCTACTCGCGCGTAATATATCTCAAGTTTTCACTTTCCGGCATTGCCCTAAATCCGATTGAGAGCAACGAACACGGCCAATAATAGAAGTCACCCGCAAAGTCACAGACAGCGTCGCCTGCTTGAACTCGTCGGGCTAATGCCTATTCGTCTCACTGCCACACATTCACACGATCTACCCAAGGAAACGGATGTGGCCTCATCCGATTGACCTACCGGGGTAGATCACCCTGTATCGCACCGGCACACGATCCCCACCGACTGTGCCAGCACTGGACCACCTGGGACACCGCGTTCAAGTCTTCCCAAGGCTGTGACAGGGACTGACGCCACTCTGCGTCCGTCCCTTCCATGCGACCGTGGAAATCGTACCTCGGTCATCAACGGCCGCTGGCTACGCGAGCCGCTCGCGGCTGGCCGCGGCCGTCTGCTCGCCACCCCCGTAACTACTCTCCAACTACATGCTGTAGACGCTCGTCGTTATGCCCAACTACGGTATTTCGTCCCATTATACTGGATTCAGCGACCCCAGACGGATCGTCCGACCGTGGCGAGGAGTCGACGGCGAAACTAAAGGAGATCAAAGACTCGGTCGTCGAAATCGACGCTGCACGGCACTCCTCGAAACGGTCGTCGAACGGCAATTGGCGCGCCTCTCCCGACTGTTGATCGCTATCGAAATACCGGCCGTGACGATCGCCGCGGTTAGGATTTTAGGTATCCAAACATTACGGACTCGGCGTTATCATACGGCGTCCGGTGGTCGTAGTCGAAGTACCGCTTCTCACGACGCTCGTCTCGCTCGTGTATCGAGCGCGTATATCCTCCGCGCGGTGACGAAAGCCCGTCGAACGGCATCATACGGGCCATTCGTATCAGGGTACAGTAACTAGTTCATCCCGGTATCTGATCCGACAGGAGGTAGCGTAGAAAGGCGATTTTCTGGCTCGGTTCCATGGCCGCTACCGTTCAGAAAGTCGACTTTAGAACGCTCGCGTTTGATCGCTTCTGGAGAGAATTCGCCGAGGCAGTGGTCTCGGAAGGTATCCCAGTCGGTCCAGCCACCCCACGCCATTACTACCGACGGGAGCACCCCTTGCTCGAGGAGGGATGTCCCCCACGTACGACGGAGATCGTGGACATCGAGATACGTCCAACCTTCATCGCCCGTTTGTCCCTCTAGGTTGCTGGCGGCCTTCTGTACCCATCGATAGACAGTCGTTCCATCGACATCGATGAGCGGCTCGTCGTCGGCTTGCTCGAACGCCAGCGTGTCGGCGATCGCTTCGACGTTATCGGGTATTGGTGGCTCGCGGTAATGGTCACGCTTGGTATAGTCCTCCCAAATGCGAACGTGCTTTCCTGTCGGACTTTTTACAAGTGCGTTCGGGGTGATTCGAATAATTTCGGACCGACGCAGGCCGACACGTCCACCCAGTAAGAACGCGAGCCGTTGGTGGGGAGTCTCGGCGTAGTCGATCAGCGTGTCAAGCTCTTTGTTAGAGAGCCAGACACGCATCCCATCTCGAGAGTCGTACTGTTTGAGTCGCATTCGATTCTAGGTTGGTTGCAAATCACCTAGCTTTTGTGACCTCAATCGGGATCGAAAAAGGGCTAACCGAGCCGAACTCGCAACAGAATCAGGGATTCCCGTGCGACTTAGCTCTGTTCTCGTAGACATAATCCACTGGACCACGTAACTCCAACCGATGGCCAACGGCCGCTCGGCGACCGGTCGGTCGCTAGACGAGGCGCACTGGTCGGAGTCTCGAGTTGTCGATCAAGGACCGCTCGATGCCACCGTACATTCCCGAGTACGCGGTCGACACAGGGTGTCATTCTTTCACTCCCCGCGTGCTACCGTTGACGACATGATCCGAACCGGGATCCAGTTGTATACACTGCGGGAGCTAGAAGACGGACTTCCGACGCTGCTTCGCCGCGTCGGCGAGACCGACTTCGACGGCGTCGAGTTCGCAGGGTTCGGGGAGACGTCGCCGGACGAAGCGGCGACCGTCCTCGAGGAGGTCGGCCTCGAGGCCGCAGCCGCCCATATCGGAATCGACGCGCTCGAGGACGATCCCGGCGGAGCGGCCGAGACCTGCGCGGCTCTCGACTGCGATCGGGTCGTCGTCCCGTATCTCGACGACAGCTATTTCGAGAATGCGGCGGCCGTTCGGGAGACCGCAACCCGGCTCTCGACACTCGCCGGCCGGCTCGCGGACCGCGGACTCGCGCTGGGATATCACAACCACGACCACGAGTTCGTCGCCCTCGAGGGCGACGAGCGGAGCGCCTTCGAGCTCCTGATCGACGAGACCGACGACGCCCTGTCGATCGAACTCGACGTGGGCTGGGCGAACGCGGCGGGATACGGTCCGGTCGCGCTGCTCGAGCGACTCGAGGGGCGCGTCCCGCTGGTCCATATCAAGGACGTCGCCGACGGCCAGCCCGTCGAACTCGGCGACGGGGAGGTCGACATCGACGCCTGTGCGGCGGCGGCACGCGACGCCGGCACCGAGTGGCTGATTTACGAACACGATGAACCCGTGGATCCGGCTGCCTCGCTCGAGAACGGGGCGCGAACACTGGCGCGGTTACGGGACTGACCGTCGGGTCTCGGGAACAATTGGTCGTTCTCGTTCGGCCGAGGGTACTGCGATTTATCGCCACGTATCCACCGTCACTGCCTCGGCCTCTGGAACGGTAAGCCACGCCCCGTCTCTCGTAACGTCCGAAATGACGAGACGGGCGCGCTCGCCGGTCCGGTCGATCGCGGCCATTGCGTCGGCGCTATCGCCCGTCTGGTGAGAGTGGGTGAGACTCATCGTTCGGTTTGGATACGCTATCGTGGGGAGTAGTGCTTTCGATATCGATAGAGGCTGCCGAAATAATTACTATATGGGACTGAATTAAAATATGCCTTGGCGGTCTCCGTGTCGATCCGTGGCACGCCGGTCCCACCCGTCGGACGCTGGCCCGAGGCTTTACCCGTGGCCGTGGGCGACCAGCGTAGATGGCTCGGTCGCCGTAGCACACACCGACCTGATGTCGAAAGGCGGCGGCGAGGGCGTCTGTATGGCCGTCCTCGAGGCCCTCAAAGCGGACCACGACGTCGAGTTGTTCACGCTGACGCGGCCCGACTTCGCCGAGTTGAACCGTTACTTCAACACCGCCGTCGATCCGGTTCCCGTTCGGCAAGCCCGATGGGTCGCGTCCGCCCTCGAGTCAGTAGACGTCCCACTGTACAACCTCCGGAATGCGCTGCTCAATCGCCACGTCGAGCGCCACCGCGACGCGTTCGATCTCGTGGTGAGCACGGACAACGAACTCAGCATCGACCCGCCCGCGATCCAGTACATCCACACGCCGCGGTTCGGACGGTTGGTCACCTCGAAGCGCGTCGGCGAGGACGGATTCGTCGATTACTCTACGACCGACTGAGCTATCGCATCGGTGGTTTCGACGCCGACCAGATCCGGGCGAGTACGCTGCTCACCAACTCGCGGTGGATGGCCAACGTCGTTCAGGACGTCTACGACGTCCACCCTGAGGTCGTCCATCCCCCCGTCGACACCGAGGGATTCGATCCCCGTCCGTGGGACGAGCGCGAGGACGGGTTCGTCACTGTCGGCCGACTCGCCCGCTACAAGAACGTCGCCGAGACGATCCGTATCGTCGACGGCGTCCGCGAGCGCGGCCACGACGTCCACCACCACGTCGTCGGCCCCTCCTACGATCCCGAGTACCGCCGCGAACTCGAGGCGATGGCCGACGCTCGCGACTACGTCACCCTCGAGGGTGAACTCCCGCGCGAGGAGCTCGTCGATCTACTCTGTACGCACCGCTACGGACTCCACGGGAAGCGCAACGAACACTTCGGGATGGCGGTCGCCAAGTTCGTCGCTGCGGGTGCGATCCCGGTCATCCCAGATAACGGCGGCCAGCGCGACATCGTCGACCGACGTCGAACGGCAACGGCGAGTACCGGAGTAAGTGGGCCGAACAGACTAGACTCCTGTAATTCTCGTTACTGTACGCGAAACGAAGGGGTTTCGAATACGGCGGTCCGCGGCGCGCTGCGGCGAGCGGACGCCGCTCTCGGTCAGTCCGAAACCGACCGGGGCGTCACTCGTTCGTGAAGGGACGCGAGATAGCTGGCGACCTCGCGTTGCGTGTGGGTTCCAGCGAGGTGATCCTCGAGCGTCCGGTCCAATTCCAGCGTCTCCCGACAGAGCGGACACTCGACTGGAGGTTCGTATGCCATTTCCACCCTCTCCGTTAGTGTGAGTAAAATCAATACAGCATGCATACGCTCGTCCCTCATCTACCCCGAACGGCCGTTCGTTCGAGACGTTCGGCGGTGGCCTGGCCTCGAAACGCGGTCATTCGAAGCACATCGCGGTCTGCTCGCCGCGTTCAGAGCCGATCGCGAGCCCGCGATCGGACGGAGGCCACACTATCGGATCCCGTTCCGTCCAACAGCGGTCGAAGTCCCTCGAGCATCGCGATGGCGTACGCCACCGACGGGTATCGTGTTGGGACCTTCCTATCCCTGTCCGTCAACTGGGGCCGTTTCTGGCCATCGAGTCTAGTCGAGTTCCAGTGTCTCTAGATAAATTAGCCCAGCAAGTGGCTGGACTGCGATCTTTTCTTCTCCGCTGTCCGATTGCGAGAAATTAATATAGTCTTATATGCTCCGTTGTCCTCGTTCATTCGGCTTTCAACGGCCGTTGAGTACTCATGGTGTCGGCCTTTATGTGTGTAACTTTATATCTACTCCGTGCCTCTAGCCCCAGACCCAACGGAGATATTCGATCGAGCAGTCGAAGAAGGTGAACGACGGCTCGAGCAGTCACTGCTTGAGCTCACGGCGACCAGTTTCATTGCGGGATTCACCATCGTCTTCGGCATCGCCGCGCTCGGGGTCGTCGACGGACTGGTCGAACCGCGCTTCGGTGACGTCGCACATATCGCGGGCGCGCTCACCTTCGGAGTTGGCGTCATTTTCCTGGTCGTCGGCCGATCGGAGCTGTTTAACGAGAATTTCTTCGATCCGGCAGCGAAGGCGATCGATCAGGAGGAGTCGTGGCTGCTCGGGTCACTCCTTCGTCTGTGGATCGTCACCCTCGTCGTTAACCTCATTGGCGGTTTCCTCTTCGCGTTCGTCTTTGCCGTTGATGGCGTTCTTCCGTCTGGGTCAGCACACGCGCTGGCGCGGACTGCCGAAGAGATCGTTCATCGGCCGATGAGGGGGATGTTCGCAAGTGCGATCGTCGGCGGTGCGCTCGTAAGTTTACTATCGTTCCTTCTGGAAGCCGTCAATAGCGTTCGGAGCCGCATTACTATGGCCTATATCGTCGGGTTTCTGCTGGCCCTCGGGCCGTTCGATCACGTGATCGTCACCGCGATCCACGTCTTTTTCGGGTTTCTCTTCGACGCTCCGATCGGCTACGGAGCGCTGGCCGAAACGATTGTCGTCGCGACCGCAGGGAACTTCGTCGGTGGAATCGGCCTCGTTACGTTCACCCACGTCGTCCAAGTAGTGGGTGCGGAAGAATGAACGCAACAAGAGCGACCTCCCGGCCGCATCCGGCCTAGAGCACTCGGGCGCTCGTCCCTACGGCCGGCGGCTCCCACGCGAGGCTCGCCGAACGGTTCGGATCGGCCTACCCGCAAGCCGGTGTCGACATCACCCTCTTCCACGTGGTGACCGACGGCGACGTCGCCGAGACGTGCCTCGAGTCCGCCCGCGAGGGCGAGTTCGACACTATCATCGTCGGCGCGGCCGGCGAGGGGATCCGCCGTCGCGTCCTCTTCGGCGAGATTCTCGTACCCATCGGCGAGCAGTTCGACGGGGAGGTCGTGATGGTCCGAACGCACCGTCCCGTCCAGTCGGCCGTGAAAGGGATCGTCCGGAAGTAGGTCGGGCGGGGTGCGAGGGCCACCTCGTTCGGGAGTTCGCCGTCGAACTCCGACGCCTGACGACGCTCGACCCGCGGCGTCGGCTCAGTCGCTTGTCTGGGCGTGAGCCGACTGCTCACCGCCGCCGCTCTCAGACGGACTCGAGCGGTGGAGCCAGTAGAGGACGCCGAACAGCGCGGTGGCAAGCACGTTCAGTACCATCTTGTAGTTGAGTTCGATCGAGACCTCCGCGACGGTCGCGCTCGAGCGCGGCGGGATCAGGCCCAGCGTCCCGAAGAGGAAGTGGACGACGACGCCGACGACGACCGCGGAGACGAAGATCATCGCCGAGAGGACGGCGGCGAACGTCGTCCCGTAGTACTCGTGGTAGGCGTCGACGATCGGCGGGACGATCAGGTCGGCGTAAATGTACGCGAGGACGCTGCCGAACGGCAGCCCGTTCGTGAAGAGGACGGCCCCGAACGGGACGTTTCCGACTGAACAGACGAAGGTGGCGACGCCGATGATTGCGCCGAGCGCTGAGGTCCAGAGGACGTACGTCGGCATCCCGAGGATCGGACCCGAGAAGATCGAGGTCCACACCGTCCGCGGGATGAAGCCGGCGATGAGGCCGGCGAAGACGAACCCGATGGCGATCTCGTCCCAGAGCATCCCCCACTCCTTCCACTGCTTGTCGGCCAGCGCCTCCCACCCCGACAGCGAGGTGGCCCGCTCGCGGATCGTCGTGTTCGCCTCCTCGGGATCGAAGCTCTCCATGCACGACCGCGAGCAGAAGTAGTAGGTTCGACCGTCGACCTCCGTCGAGTAGTCGGTCTCCTCGGGATTCACTTCCATCCCGCAGACGGGGTCCTGCGCCGTCGGCTCGCCCTCCTCGCGGACGTTCTCGCGGGCCCGATCGATAACGCCGTCGGGGACGACGTACACGAAGCCGAGCGCCATCAGTCCGATGAGCAGGAGGCCCCCAATCACGTCGGCGGCCAGGAACTGCCACCCGAGCAGGAGCACGATGACCGCCCCGATCTCGATGACGAGGTTCGTCGAGGCAAACATGAACGCTCCGAGCGACGCTGCCGCCGACGCCCCCTTCTTGAAGAGGTTCTTCGCGGTGGCGATAGCGCTGTAGGAACACGACGACGAGACGAAGCCGAACAGCGACCCGTAGCCGATCTCGCGCGGGCCGTGTCCCTCGAGCAGGTCCGATACGGCCTCGGTCGACGTCCACGCCTCGACGCCGCCGGCGATGGCGAAGCCGACGACCAGCGCCCACCACGTGATCCACGCCATGGCGACCGTCGTCGTGACGAACTCGTGCATCCCCTCGACGAAGAACTGCGCGAGCGGTTTCGACGTCGTTACGACGCCGATGCCGATCACTGCGACCGCGACGAGTACCAGGATCGGGTACCCCTCTCGATCCATGTGTGGCCCTACGCGACGTCCGTTTAACGGAGTTCTGACTAACGAACCGACGCTCGAACGCCGGCTCCGCTTTGGGTCGCAAATCGGTCTCGTTCGGGCCGTCGGTCGGCACCGCCCGCTTGGCGAGCGATTTTCCGACCGACTCGAGCCGCAGCCTCCCTCGCTCAGTCGCGAGAACGACCCCGTCACTTTCCGGGGCGCCGCCTTTACGACGGACCGACGGACGGTTCGAAATCCAAAGCGACTGCCCGACACTCCTTTTCGAAGTACTTGTCGGCGGAATTCTCCAGCCACATCCGTCGTCCGAACTTGGTCCTTGCGGGTGCGACCGTTAAGCCCGTGTTCGTGGAAGTGCCCACGCCATGCGGGTACTGCTGATCCCCGAAGTCTACCGCCGCGACGATCATAGCGCGAATGCAGATGGGGGAGACACTAATTTCGAACTACTCGAATCGTTCAGTACAGAGGATGAATCCAACACCGGTCTGCACGCGAGCGGAGCGAGTACGGTTCTCGGACGACGATGATGATTGACTAATACGCCTACTCTTTGCTCTATTCGGGGTGTAGTTAGACCAAGAGAACCACTGTGGAATCACCCGGTTTATACACAAAGCATTTAACCGTTGTAGATAGTTTCTTGTCATGAATAGAAGGTCGTTTATCTCGTGTGTTTCTGTAGGCGCTATTTGTTCGGTAGCTGGCTGTACTAGTAGTAGTGGCTGTAGCGGTATTCATGTGGATTTTCACGCTGTCGATGCAGCGGAGATTGCCTCAGAGGTCGCATCAGAGTTAGATGACACGCCTCGGATGATGACAGACTTGGCGATCCAAACGGCTGAGGGAGACAAACCAATGGTTGAGACGATTCATCGTGGACCGCTAAGTTGGCTCACGTATCTCAATTGGGACGGACAATTTTACAAAATCAACGAAGAGGTAGTTGATGAGGGCAGAGTCTCTGGCCCTGAGTACGTGCTTTCTCGTGATAGTGAGACAGAAAACCTGTCACCTGATGATTCATTATCGTTCGCCAACTTACCGCGTCATGACCAATGGCGAGTCAGCGAGGCGGCCGACTTCAATATTGAGCACCTTGGGGGAATGCGATTTTCGATACCGTTCATCGCCGGCTATCTCGACGCTACTGATCAAGATGAATCCGTTCTCGCAGCAGGCGTCGATGAACCCGTTATTGAGGCCAACGGTAGTATTGCTGAACTCAAACGCACGGGAAAGGGGGACGATACCGCACAGCGGTTCCGCTACACCGCTGGGCCCGTCTTTGAGGACGTTAGTTCCTTTTCCGAGTACGTTCTTGACCGACGCGGATCCACATCGTTCGACCCTAGTGACGAAGTCCGGATCCTCCTTGATGAAGTGAAGGAGAACGATGGCCATCTAACTATCTGCGATCAGGACACCTCCGAGGATAAAGAAGCGGCCAAGCGACGGCGGAACGCTGCAAGTGACCTCAAAACGATGTTCACATCGCTCAAGGAAGCATCCGACCGAGAGAAAGATAGTGATTCTGAGCCATTAGAATACGTTCGATATGAAGGTGACTGGCATTACATCGATGTCTCCCGCTCGCATGGTGTCTAAACTAGGTTCGTCTCCTGTACTGAGTGATCTACACTTTCGTAGATCGGTCACGATCTTATGCCGCATTCGCGGTCTGTATTCAGCATGACTCTTCAAAAAGACACGCTGGCTGGTAGGAAGTACAGTTCGAGTGCGTGTTCGGGGTCGATAGGTTCGAGACTCATTGGTCGTCTCCACGCGAGTCCCCGTCAGAAACACCGTTTTGAGACGGCCGATTTCGGCCGCCTCACGCCTCAAAGGTCGATTCGTTCGACACTCGAACTAGAGCCTGTAGTGTTGATCTGATACCCACCCACCGAGAAGGTGAAATGTCCGGGAGCATCAATCAAGGCCGACGACTTTGGGCCCGGGAATCTCGCCATCTGCGAGCCGTTCGCCCCCGTAAACGACCACGAGAAGAACCGCGAACAGGAGGAGCGGGACGGCACCAGTCACCTCAGTGAGGAGGTTCAACGCTGTGTCCGGGACTCCGCCGGGAGCCAACGCTTCCACGTCAGCGGGATGGAAGATTCCCATTCCGTTGATGCCGGCGTGGATTACGGCGACGGCCAGAACGCTGCCAGTACTGTTGTACATCCAGGTCCAGATGATCGCGCCGGAGAGGATCGAGACGATCCAGATCAGCTGCTGGGAGAGCGGCCACGCGCCGTGTGTCGTGGCCGCGTTGAGGAACAGGGGGAGGTGCCAGGCAGCCCACGAGACGCCGACGATGAGACTGGAAACCAGTGCACTGTACTTGTCCTGGAGCAGTGGGAGCATAAAGCCGCGCCAGCCGAGGTCCTCCTGGCCGCCGCCCCAGATGGTTCCCCAAACCAGCACAAAGAGATAGATTCCCGGGAACGGAAACGAGTTTAGATCGATGGGGCCGCCGAGCGCTACGAACAGGAGGACTCCCGAGCCAAGCAGTATGAAGGGCAGTCCAAGCACGATCACCCACCATTTGGCACCGATACGCCATTTAAAGAACTGCCCGATCCACTTGCGAAGGTCGCCACCGCTGGCCCAAATGACGACGGCGGCGCCAACGGGTGGCCCGAACCCGCCGAATCCGATGAGAATCGACTGGGTCCACGACGCCTCGAGCCCCATGGCCGCAACGATTCCCTGAATCACCCACGTGAACGAGTAGGTGATCAGCAAGAAGGCGACGAGGCGGTGGCGGTCTATCCACGACCGGACTCCGAACTGTTGGACCTCGTCAGTCATCTGGCCTCCTCGCTCTCTGGAGAATTTGACAACCCGTTTTTCTGAATTCCATGCCCGTAGCCGACCTCCAGCGTCCATTAAGAAAAGGATTGTTATTATACCGACACATTGTCAATTCTGGAACTCAAAGATTTTTGAGGATCAACAGCGGCTATCGGTTTATTGAGTTTGAGAGAGGAATTGAGTGCAAGCGGCTTGTTGACTCGAATAACTCCTCGACGAGAGTTTAGATATTTGGCCCTTGTTGGAACACTCACGTAGTGATAGGTTTCAGTAGCCGTGCTGAATACACAGCGCAAATACAGCACAGATCGACGTTCACCCGGAAAGCAGTCGAATCGCTCAGTGGAGGTGAAGCCGTTGGTGCTGTGAGTACTCCGCATCCATTAGGATTGGAGAACAATCACTGCCCTCTCTTACGGAATAGGGCCGTACCACTCTGCCTTGCAATACGGTGCCCTATCTGTAGGAGAGGCTTTAAAAAATTTATACTGGTTGATGCTACCCATGAGGATTTCATCTCCAGCTATTTGTAGCCAATAACGGGAGAAAGCGGGGTCAAGGGAAAACGTATCTCGTTTAGTTCGTCCATCCCCAGTCTCAACCAAGACCTCATAGACTCCAAGTTTGTCTGCAATTTCCATAGTAGGAAGCCACGTTATAGCATCATGTTCCCCGATATATCTCTCCGAATTGAGATCATCAGCTTTATTGAAATCTTCAGCAGGATCAGCGGAGAGTGTTCGCTGAGAGACGATCTCTCCGCCCTTATCGAAAATAGTTATATCGGCAGTGATCAACTCTGTTGTCTGATTACTCACCGTGAGTTCAGCTGGCGAATGCCGTGTTGGAACTACTTTTTCAAACGTTAAGCGAGATGTTTTTGTCTGGAAAATCGCTTTTCCGTCTTTGGTAACATGATGCTGATAATATGGATGGCTACGCATCGTGTCAAGCCAGAGTATAGAATCTGTACTGACAATCTGTGGGTAGAGTAGGTCTCCTTCAGCCTCGTAACTACCTTCTTCTAACGCAACCCTCACCTCCAAAGAAGCCTCATTGGGTATTTGCGACATAGGGATGAATGGGCTCTTGCATCGTTTATACTCGATTTCTTCACTACTCTCGCTACTACTGGTGCAACCTGCCAACGACGATGTTGTCGCCAAAGTACCGAGGAGGGAGCGCCGTTTCATAGTCACGCCTACTAACACGTTCTATAAGTGCTTTCAGGGAACAACTGTCCAGTCCGCAGGTGTAGTTCTCGGGTGATTCACCGATTTCGGCGCGAAACAAATAAAGCCGTCGTGCTGAACTCATTCTCTGTAGTCAGTACGTGACTTCTAACAGAAACTGGGTAAGTTTCTGCGAGCGTGCTGCATACAAGGCGCTTAGTTAGCAATCAATGGCCGGGAATAGTCCTCTGGCAAGTTGGTATTGGACTGTTCGTACTGGTCCGGTCGCTGAATCGGAGCCGTCAGAAAGGGGGTTGTTCCACATGCTGTTCCCAAAATTCCGGGTCCTCGTATGTCGAATACGTCGTTTGATAGCCGAGCCCGCGGCCAACCGGTGCAAGGGCAGTTGCCAGGGGTCGGGTTACGGTGGGAGGAGGCGACACGAACACCGAATCGTCCGCTAATTCCTTGGTCAACACCATGCCTTGGAGAAACCCCGGCTGTCCCGAATCGTCTAATTTCCCCTCGTGGGCGAGACCGAATAGCGTCTTGATGAGCTGGAGCGTCTTTCCTGGCGGCCGTACCGTGCCGATGGCTGCGGCGAATGTATCGCCATCGTAGCGCGGTTTGTGAACCGTACCGGCCGGGACAGTGTGTGATTCCCCCGCTGAAACACGGTGGGGAGTGCCTTCGACGACGACCGTCAGTTCTCCCGAAAGGACCTCGAAGGTCTCCTCGTAGCCGACGTGATAATGTTCCGGCGGCCCCTCCCCAGCGCTCAAATAGATCGCGCTGTGATACTCGCCACCCGTGTTCTCCGGGGGTTCAAGATCGGCGACCCACTCTTGAGATACTGGATTGGATATCAGGGGGCCTGTCCGCTCAGCGAGTGTCTCGGCAACGATTCCCTCTGGATCGACCTCGAAGCCGCTCCCCGGGACCGGCTCGCCCTGCTCGTCGAGTGTTCTCCCTACTGAGATGATTTCCATGTTAATATTTGGCACAGGCTCGGTATTCAACTTTCGGACGTTGAGATATCGAGTACGTCGATAATCCTCACTTTCAGGCCTCGGCCCGTACTTTGCGAATCTATTTGAAATTCGTGCACCATCGGTATGGTATGACGAGACAAGGGTCTATGGAACCAAATCGTGTCCTCGATCACGAGGGATTTCCGGGAAGGTGGGAGATCCTCGAAACGGCTGACGAGACCGATGGGGAACGGTTCAAGACTCGCATGGAATTGGACGAGCCAGGGGAGTTACCGCCACATCTCCATCCGACCGCCGAAGAGAGTTATGAGGTCATCACTGGTGAGCTGGAGGTACAGGTCAAAGGGGAGTGGTCCACGGTCGAAACCGGCGAGAAAGTCGTCATCCCACCGGATACGGAACACGCGTTCAGGAACGCGGGACCCGCCGAGGTGATCAACATCCACCGACCCGCGATGCAGTTCGAGGAGTTCTTCAGAGGGTTCCACAGGTTGAAAACCGAACGCGGGGTACCCATGCCGCCGAACGGCCTCAAATCATCTATCTTGCTCGCCATGCTGGTCGTCGAACACGAAGATGAACAGCGCATCGTCAGTCCGCCACATTGGGTATTCAAGATTCTGGCAAGAGTTGGACACCTGCTCGGCTACCGGCTCCCGACTAACCGAGTGAGATGAATTGAGGCCGGCGTCGGTGATGTTCTCTCTGTGACGGTTCTCTTGTGTGCTGACTCAATGCTCTATATTCAGCACGCCTCTCTTGACAGCAGTTCGGTAGGTCGATCAGATCTTGCTGAATACAGGGCGCGTATTCATCACAGAGTTTAAATTACTTACTAGGGATAGCAAACGAACAGGAGCGACCAACGGAGTTCAATAAATGGACTACATGGAAGATACGTACTTATACGCTGAGAGCCTACTTCTAGATGACTGAAAAGCAGGGTCTATCATCGTATTCTTCCGCAAACCAATGCGGGAGTGCCCTGGTATGAGATTGTAGTCGGCGGGTCCGCCGCTCGATAGGTCTTACTGCTTCTCAGCCGGGTAAAACAATGAAGCAAGCAAAAGAGACCATCCCAATCAAGATCGACACACCGGACGCCGTGGCCCGCCAGCAGGTGGAGTTCGGCGATGCGAGTCACTACGGTGAACTCAGCGGAGAGTACTTCACGCTCAACGCCGGAACGGACATCGCCCCGCTATTAGAAGGTCTGGAGGACGACCTCTGTCAGACCCCCCACTGGGGGTACGTCCTTAAGGGCGCACTCACCGTTGGCTACACGGACGGCACTGAAGAGGTTGACTCAGCCGGCGATCTCTTCTACTGGCCGCCTGGCCACGCGGTCCGGGCCGACGAGGATTCTGAGATCGTCATGTTCAGCCCACAAAATGAACACACAGAGGTCATCAATCACATGCTGGCTAAAATGGGCGGAAGTGACGAGTAGAACGACTATGACCACTTCAACATCTAAACCCGAGGTTACAGAGGTAACGTGCCCCCACTGCGAACAACTCACTGATGTCCAAGTACTGGATCGAAACGCAGAGTTGGTCGTGAGCCCGTCCGTCGCAGCCTTCGGAGAACATAGCATCGCCCATTGCCCCCAGGGGCACAAATTCTGGGTCTACTACTGCTGAACATCTCCCGTCATATTGCATACGTCCCTCTCCTTAGACGGGGTACCTGTTGCAGAATACAACCTCTGTATTTCTAATATCATTTCTGACAGCAACTGGGTAATTCGTGGGGTCTCTGCAAGATACAAGGCGCGAATGCGGCATGAGATTTTGACCGATCTACGAAAGTGTAACCGCTCAGCACAGGGGCTGTACTGGGAGATATCGAAAACCGCGCTGTAAAAGGAGCGAATGAGATAGTACTGATCTTCGTTCTCCGTGGTGTTCTCGCCCAGATCCAGAAAGCACTTATCAATAAGAACCAGTTGAGATATTATGAAGTCGCGGATTCTCATAGGAATTATATTCGTTCTTCCGCTTCTTCTCTGGGGTGCAGTTTTATACCCCGGTGCGCTTGCAACGCCGTATCAGGCCCCTTCACCATCATTCACCGTCGCGCACGAATCGACGGAGGACTTCAACGATACGGTCGAAGATCGAGACGCTGCGATAGAGAGTGCTGTCCCCGTCGAAGAACTCTCGGAGGATCAACAGAGGGCCTTCAAGACGGCGAAAGAGCAAGAGCCACATCCGTTCAGTGGACGGCAGAGCTTCAAACTACCTGTCTGTAAGGACATACTCCTCATGTGTGACGAGTACGAGGAAGCGCCAGAGGAGCCTAGTAGTTCCGGGGGGATCGGCTACCAGCACCACCCGTATGGGATCGTAGAGGACACCGACGGAGAGGTGTATCTCGTACGAGCCGGTTTCGGCGGCGAGAAGGCATGGGATCTCAGCCCTGTTTTTGAGATCACCAGTAAACTACTCTCTCTTGGGGTGTTTTCGATCTTTCTTATATATCAGTACTGGGGAAGATGGAAACCCGAACCGACGCCTACTGCTGTGGGCTATGGCATAGCTCTCGTTGCTTTCGCGTTCGCGTTCCCGTATCTAGTGATGTTCAGCGATATCGCATCTCTAGGTCTAATACTGCTACCTGTGATAACATGGTGCACAATAATCGTTGAGATAGTGCGTTCTCGCGGTAAAAAAGAAATGAGTGCACGATCGGAAAGCGTGTGATCGGAGTTTATTTTGGGCCTTCGGAATACGGTAGCGTGTCGTAGAAAGCAAGAAGCTTCGAATGAGCCTGATTGAACCAGCCACTCAGTAGGCAGATCTACGGAACGGCTGGTTCAGTAGGTCGGGCGTGAAACAAACGAGATCGTCGTGCTGCACTCATCCTCTTTATTCAGTACCGTCGAACAATATCATTTTTGAACAATTTTCTGGGAACCGTGTACACTTCCGGCTGTAATGACACAGCATCAGTCTGAGTCATCAACATGGGCGAAACGACATCGACGAGCGTTGACGACACGACATTCTCACGAAGATGTACTCTCCGACCGAGAGTTCGAGTTGCTACTCGAAGCCTGTTCGGAGTTACCTAGTCCCCGTGATTTCCAAGCGCGGTTCATCTGTTTGGTAGCAGGTCGGCTTGGACTGCGTGGGGGCGAGATTTCACATCTCCATACCACGTGGTTCGACTGGGATCGGAAGCTTCTCCAGATTCCACAGCAGGAGCCGTGTGCCTGTGGGTACTGTCGTCGCCAAGCAGCCCAGGAAGCGAGCCACTGTGACGACCTCACCGAGTATGAGGCAGTAGCGGTCCGGTGGCACCCAAAGACGGTCTCCTCCGCGCGAGCGATCCCCTTCGACCTGTCGTTGCGTCTCGAATTGTGTATCGAACGCTTCGCCAATCGCTACGATTCGTTTTCACATTCGCGCTCGACGATCAATAGGCGGGTGAACGAAGCAGCCGAGGCTGCCGATCTTCGAGGGCGTGTTTACCCACACTGTTTGCGGGCAACCGCTGCGAGCTATCACGCCTATCAGGGAGTTGCGCCAGTCCCACTACAGGCATTGATGGGGTGGAGCGATCTCGCCACTGCTCAGAAATACATCCGGATTTCTGGAACTGCGACCGCAGATGCACTCCGGCAAGCGCATCATCGATAACTCACAGCCCACTCACGATTCTTGTGGCCTCTGCTGCATACACAGCGCGAATATCGCACGAAACCTGACTCAATTTGCGAAGATGGTGATCGCTCAGTATAGGTGAAGCACATACCGTTTAGGACAGAGAACACCGATACCGTTCTGAAGAATAAGATAAGCCTGAATGTTAGTGATCTGTGCGGGTCTCCACAAACATGTGATACCAGTTTCCCTCATGACGAAGGTAGTACTCCCCAGTCAACTTTCTTGGTCTTTCAGATTCGTTTCTGGCCGTCTTAAGCTTCTCTAACGCCTCTAAATGCTCCTTGTTTTTCCCTATCTCATTACAGATTGGAAGTGCTCCACTCTCGTCCTTTTTAAGATCTGTAACTAATTCTTCTATCTTATCATTAGACACTTCAATTCCTCGTCGTTGTAAGATATAGTTCGCAAATGAGTCTGGACGATCTGCAACAAGTGTTGCTGAATACGTGAGTTGTCTCACGGTTATCGTCTGCGTATCAATCCGTTTTAGCTGAATAATGTCATAGTCTGTGTTGCTATCTAATGAGATGTAGAGTTCGTCAGTCCCAGCAGTGAACACCGACTCCTCAGCATCGTCTCCGTTAAGATATCCTGCAGTGAACAAATCATGTCGAGAAGAACGCAGGACTTCATTGATCCGCCACTGATCGTGTTGAGGTAAGTCAGTGAACAGTAGCACATCATCTTCTGATCCAGTGGCCTTCTTTCTTGATACCCCATATGATGGCCCAGAAACGTCCCCTTCACCCACCACGTTCTTGGTAATCCTGTAGAACTTGTCCGAATATTCATAATAGTGCTCTTCTCTGAGGGGTGGATTAAATGCCACCTCAATGGTCGGTGACTGGCCTTCGAGTACTTGGTGAAAAAGGGACCCTCTGCCCGGGGGTGTCCTATTCAGTTCTGCTTCCGCCACCGCTATCTTTCTCGCTGTTTGTTCTAAACTGACGCGATAGAGGGAAACTCGTACACCACAGGGAGATTTGAGAGAGTTATCATTAGACGACTTAGAACAGCCAGAAAACACTGCCAAAGACGACCCCGCAATTCCCGAAAGGACTTTTCTACGATTCATGGGACATGATCTTATACGGGATATAAAGTTTTCTGATATATAAGCGAGGCTTTTGCTCTATTCGCACACGGACGTGGCACCTGATGTCGCATTATTTCAGACGACCTGAAAGCGGTTCTTGTGCTCAATATAGGGAATGTACGTATCAACTAGTACGATAAAGCCTTTACCCAGACTGGCAGAACATTGCTTCATGGCTTCATTCACTTGCTATGACATACCCCCGATTATATTGGCGCTGCTTGGCGCCTTACTTCTGCTATATGGTGTAGGACTCGGGACAGAGACTGTTGTATCGATGCTTACGGTCCCAAACTATGGCGGTTGGGCAGGTCTAGTTATATTCATATCCTTATTTGCCTCATTTTTTGGTTCTATCACCACCCTATTTGGCGTTTGGTTTGTGTACGACCCTGAATTCAAACTCCCCACTTCCATAGTCTCTGGTATCCTCGTCCTCGGATTCGTCAGATTAGTTTAGATATTAGAAATCATCAATCAACCGCGTGAAGTATATAATACTGCACTTACGCTGTCGATACTCCTTGTACCTGTACTGACTTGGTGTCTTCTCTGGGGTGTTGAGAGGTACTGGAACATGAGTTTTTCTCAGCGGATGGGTCGGTGATGGGCTTAAGAACGAGAGCCTGCCTGCTACTCGCCCGCTATATTGGATACCTGTTTCAAGCAATCATAGGGAGAAAAATCGCGTCCGAGAATTCGATGAGAGATGGACAGAAGATCGTGAACCAGCGGTAAGTACAGGTGAGACAAGTATCGTCTACCAGTGGAGTCTAACTTCCAGCAGTTGACCATTTTGATTTGTCTATCCTTCCCCAAGCCTTGTGAGCAATCAAGATACCGATCCCTGCGAAGATGACAGGGTAAATCACTTCGATTAATAGCCAAGCGATCACGACACATATTCCCGGTACGCCTGTTCCACTACATCCCGGTAAACTTCCTGCCGTCCAATTTCCAAACCTCCAGACGTAATGGTGGGCAGGATCAGCCAATATCAGGCGCAAAAGAAATAGGAATGATACTAGATAGATGGCTAGTTTGACCCACCTACGATGCTTCTTAACCATAAGCAGATATTGAATAATCTAGGAACAAGTACTTTCTGTAGCCAGTGTTCAGTTCGCAGGATCTATTGAGCGGGTGGTTCACCGATTTCGGCGCGAAAGAAACGAAGCCGTCGTGCTGTACTCATCCTCTACATCTTGCAAGTCGCTCTTGACAGTAACTCGGTAGTTCGAACAGATTCTGCTGAATATATAGCGCGTATCGAGCAAAATTGTGAAGCCTGTCCTCAGCAATTGTTGTCTAGTCCAATATTGCTAATGCACATTGCCATCACTTCATAGCATGGGCCGATTGAATATTGGTTTCCGACGTCTTTCTGGTCGGTGAAGTTCTGATCGGTCACGTGGTGATATCGGACATGCATTCAATGACATGGCCACCCCGTAGCATCAGTTGTCACCCTCACCGCGCTGCGACACGACAGTTAGCACTAACGCAGTGATTCCGAGCAACCGTGTCACCGGGAGCACCCACGATTTCACGGCGATGTCGTCTGGGTTCTCGTAAGCGAGCGACAACCCAAAATCCAGGTACCGCCGCGGTGCAACCACCGCCATTGATCCAAACAGGCCAATCACCACGCCTACAACACCTGAGAGGAATCCCGTCCGGCGTATGAGGAGGAGGAACCCGATCCCTTCGAGGCGGGCCATCGGGATGGTCCATCCTCGGAGTATGGCATCCTCTGGGTTCTCGAACGCTAATGTCTCCGCATTTTCAACGATCCTGCGTGGAATCGCCACCATTACGAGACCGATGGCAGACAGTAGCATTCGGAGCATATTGATCCTTCCCAGCCCATCGAGATAAGCGTTAATTGGCGAGTCTACAGATGTGTTCACAGGCCCAAATCGGTCGGGCAAACAACGAATTCGGTGCGTGGCCACATCCCGGACGATCCGCGGACGCTGTTGCATTCTCACGTTCGATCTCCCACCGCTCGACCGCAAGGGCTGCCCGTAGCTCTGTGAACTCGCCATCCGGGAACCCCTGTACGGCAGTAACGATTGGATGCCGTTCGAGCTCTTGCTGGATTGCACGAAGCGCTCGATGAGACGCTTCAGATGAATTGTATGGGTCAGCCATTTGTTGGCGCTACGCGGATGACCGAAAGTCCGTGGTGTACGTTGCGTAGTTTTCGATCGCGTCCTCAAAGACGGAGAGCCGATAGAGTGCGAGTTCCCAGTTACTCGCGGTTTTCTTGAAATCTCGCGTCTGCGAAGCGGTCTCCGTCTCTGCGGCACGGGTACGCAACTCGTCGGGTGAGTCCGCGTTATAGTCCGCTTCCCAGTCTTCGATTTTGGACTGTAACTCGATCTTTAGATCGATCAGTCCGTCGCGGTCATGCTCGTCGAGCAAGTCTCGAAGTTCTTGTATCCGTGTATGGAGTGGGTCAGGGGAATAGAGTGCGCTATCGTCGCGTTCTGTCTTCAGTAGCACGTTCAGGTTGACAAGCCGGTCAAGATGGTCTCGTGCTGTATTCTCCGTGACGTGGGCCTCATCTGCGATATACGATACTGGACGTGGTTTGGAGACTGTAGCGGCAACCGATTGAACACGGTCGAACGCTGTTGTATGTTCTGTCCAGGCGTCAACACCCGGACTCTCGTCGGTCATGGCATCCAGTAATAGATCCAACGCAATAATGCTACCTTCGAGTAAGATAATTTACCTCTGCCTTTTTGACTGGGTTGAACGACTACTCTCCCGCTGTCCGCCGATACCAACGGATTTCTCATCCCCTACACCCACAGGCATATTGCGTTATATTGCGTTCTATTACATATGCCAATCAGTATCGACCGGTTCGACGAAGAACCCGTAGACGCACTCGATCTCCAGGAAGGGACGCATCCGTATCGACTGCTGCAATTCCTCGCGGCCCACAGCGATCAGGCGTTCACGCAGACGGAACTCCACGAAGAGACCGACATTAAGCGCGGAAGCGTCGGCGCTGCACTCTCCCGTCTTGAGGAGCGTGGCCTCGTTCGCCACCGCGGCCGATACTGGGCCATCGCCGAGGACGACCGTCTCGCCTCCTACGCTGCACAGACGAATGCCAGCTCCGCTTCGACGACGGACGACTACTACGGCGACGAGGAATGACAGACGTCTACGAGCGCGGTGCAGTAGTAAAAGACCCCGATCTTCTCGCAGACCACGACTACCGGCCATACGTTTGCCTAAGTGATCGCACACACCCGTTCCACGACGAGGAAGCACTCTATGCGGCGGCCACGACGACGCGACGGACGGTTGCTATCCCGCTCACTGACGATGACTTCGTCTCGGGCGGGCTACCGAGGGAAAGCTACGTAAATCGCCTCGGGGTCAAGCCCCGAGGCTTTCGCGTGGACTCCCGTTCTATGCCTCAACCGAGGCAGGGGGTACGTACTCCCCGCTTACGTTCAACGTCCCGCGATTCAAGCGCACATCTACGGGTGCGCCTCCGTCGCCTGCATTTTGCCGACGACGGAGATACTGCAAACCGATATTCTTGGAAGCATTGTAGTCGGCGTGGTTCTCATACCCGCACTTCTGACACTCGAACGACTCGCCCGACCGATTGTCGTCGTGGGTAAATCCACACGTCGAGCAACGCTTCGACGTGTTGCTCGGGTCAACCTGCACGGCTTCGACGCCGTGTTCTTCGGCCTTGTATTCGACGTACTCGTAGAGGCGTCGGAACGCCCAGACGTGTTACCACGTCGCCTCGGGAATGTTCTCCCGAATGTGGGTCAAGTCCTCGAACACGATGTGTGTCTTGATCTCTCTGACGAAGATTGCCAGAAACGCCACTAGTGCAGTACGTTGTTCGGCCTCCCGCTCATCGAGCACTGGCCGTGCGTCAGAGAATGACTTGAATAGTTCGTATACTATTATAACACATAACGACCACACCAATCACTCACCGGACAAACGCCAACGGAGGTGCTGAACTAGACAGTGCTCTTTGGACTGCTTATCAAAGATTTTAACACATGAAACTGATAATATCGACGTCGAAGTATGCCCTCCATTCAGACGAACGGATTGACGAAACAATTCGGTGACGACACAGTCGCGGTCGAAGATCTAGATCTGACTGTCGACACCGGAGAGATATTCGGATTTCTCGGCCCCAACGGCGCGGGGAAGTCGACGACGATCAACATGCTGCTTGACTTCATCAGGCCGACGGACGGCTCCGCAGAGGTCCTCGGGATGGATACGCAGACGGAAATCGACGCGATTCGGAAGCGTATCGGCGTCCTCCCGGAAGGATACGAGTTCGACGAGTACCTGACCGGGCGCGAATACGTCGAGTGGGCCATCGAGACCAAGGCGGCTGACGACAACCCAGACGAGATACTCGAGACCGTCGGCATCCACGATGACGCGGACCGAACGGCGGCCAGCTATTCTACGGGGATGGCCCAGCGCCTCGCTTTCGGGATGGCGCTAGTCGACGATCCTGACCTCCTCATTCTCGACGAACCCTCAGCGGGTCTCGATCCAAACGGTATCCAGCGGATGCGTTCGATTCTCCGCGACCGGGCCGACGACGGAACGACCGTGTTCTTCTCGAGTCACCTGCTCTCGGAGGTCGAAGCCGTCTGCGATCGGGTCGGCGTGATGAACGACGGCCGACTCGTCGCGATGGACACGCTCGATGGACTTCGAAAGAAAGCAGGCAGCCGGTCCAGCATCGAACTCGAGTGCGCGGCAGAGCCGACTGTCAACACCGTCGAAGCGTTGGACGGCGTCGCGGAAGTGGTCGTCGAGGAGACGACGCTGACCGCCTACTGCTCTGATTCGTCCGTCAAGGCAGACGTAGTTAGATTGGTCGACGATCAAGCCGACGTGGTCGACATCTTCGTCGAGGAGACCTCGCTCGAGGAATTGTTCAACCGGTATACGAGCGGGGGACGCGATGGATCAGGTGCGGACGAAGCGGAGCGAACGTCTCGAGAGGCCTCCGCATGAGCACGCTCACCGTCGCAAAAAAGGACTTCAAAGGTGCCCGCCGGTCCCGGACGCTCTGGGCCGCCGCCATCCTCCTCGGGCTGATTGCGGTCCTCCTCGGATTTACCGCTCGGGGCTACCGATTGAGCGGGATCGAAACCGTCCAGAGTTCGTTCCGGATGTTGACGCAGCTACTGGCGGTACTGCTGCCGATCATCGCGCTGGCCGCGACGTACATGGCCATCGCCGGGGAACGCGAAGGCGGCGGCATCAAGTTCTTGTTGTCACTCCCGAACACCCGCCGGGAGGTCTTCGTTGGGAAGCTTCTAAGCCGCCTCGGGATCGTCGCATCGGGTGTTATCTTCATGTACATCGCCGCGAGCAGCATTTTGCTGGCCAAATTCGGCGCGTTCCCCGCCGGCGTTATTCTCGGGACGCTCTTGTTGACGATCATCTACGGCTCGGTGTTCGTGAGCATCGCCATCGCGGTGTCTGCGGCCGCGGCGACGCGAAGTCGAGCAATCGCCAGTTCACTAACGGCGTATTTCGTCCTCGTCATCCTCTACGTCTTCCCCCTGATCCAGATCAAAACTCTGGTTCGCGGGATTCACACGTCCATACTCGGTATGGAGAGCAATCCGGATCTCTACAACGGGGTTCAGTATACGAGCCCGTTTCTGGCGTACCGGAAGTCGATCAATCTCGTCTTGCCCGATGGGCTGCAACAGCGACTCTTCCGCGATAGCGCAGCGAACGTGGCCGAGAGTGCGAGCAGGCAAGCGGCGACAACCGATCTCAATCTTCCGGTGTACCTTACCGACGAGTTCTCTCTCGTCATCCTCGCGTTCTGGCTCGTAGTCCCGCTACTTGTCGGCTATTGGTCATTCAAACGAGCTGATCTGGAATGAGATCGATGGATCGACGCACTACGATCGGAACGGCGCTCATCGCTCTCGCGATCGCCCTGTTCGTAGTTCCCTCGCTGTTTCCCGTTCAGGCAGTGCTCACCCACGACACGAGAGCGATTACCTTCGACGGCCGGGAAAAACTCGAAGAAGAGGGCGTGAGGATCGTTCCGTACGAGAATCTCTCCGATCGAGGGCAAGAACTGTACGTTCGGACGCTCGAAAACGATGGAATGTACCGCGTCTCGCCGGGACAGGGAGCGCCCGAATTCGACTACATGACTGGTGCGGAGCGGTCGCAGACTCGACGGGAGAAGCCAGATACAAGGCCCGGGTACGTTGCGATCGAACGCCCTGAGAACGCTACCCTTCCGACGGCAGACGAACCGTTCGATCAGGAACATCAAGCACGAGATGGAGGGGCTGAGAGTCACCGCAAAACAGTGATGCGCTACGATCTGATGGAAGTTTCGAGGGGACCACCCCCGCTTGGATCGACGCCGCAACTGTTGCGTCTTGCAGCGTCACTGCTCGCGGTCCTCTCGGCTGGAATCGGTGGATATCTGATCTCCTCCCGATAAACGAGTCGATCGGCGGCTAACTGCCACGACCAGTCGGCGAGTTCGGGATCGGGTTCACGAAAGCGATGCTGAGTTCGGTCAATGCGACGGCGATGATGAGGTCCTTCTGTCGATCGGTGAGTTACATCGTCGGTGTTGATCGCGGCTTTGTCTATAAACCTCAGTTTCAGAAAACGCCGACAGAGGTCGGCGTCAACCTCCCATCCCTTAGTATGTCCCAGGGGTGGGACCCGAGACCGTGTGTGACAATATGGCGATTGGCTACACGTTGGAACGATCTCGGCAGCGGCGAGGTATGTCTCGGAGCGGATCGATAGGCGGTGGGGTCTTCGACCAGATCCTTTCCCCTCGCCAGCTAAACGGGGCCAGCGTGACAGTATAAGACTGCTGGCTAACTATCGGGTATTCGATGAGGCGAGGATCAATCCGACGCAGCTGCTGACCACTAGGCTAATATCGGTCTGCGAGGTTGAGAGCACTCCCACTTAGACAACGTGAGAGACTGATCCGCCGAGTTAGAGTGTGTCAAATGAGTTGATCACGTCACTCGTCGAGTACATATCGACCAGGATCTGTTCGTCGAAGTCAGAATCATCGCTCCAGATGGCCCCACTGCGGGCGATCGCACACGCGAGGTACAGTACATCGTCGGGGTCAGTGTCTCCGATTGCCTCGTCTGCTCGCTCAATAGCCGGAGAGAAGTTGTCGGCAGGAACAACCTCAATGTGCTGGAACAAGAGTTCGATGGATTGTGCCACTCAATCCGGTTCCATTCCGGATTTCTCCACGATCAGGGCTTCGTAGTTCTCGACTTCGTCGTGGACAAACGCAGGTGTCAAAAGATCCGGTTCGAGTGTAACGATGAGTTCCCGCGTCTTCGAATCAGCGATGAGTGTAGAGATGACGACGTTGGCGTCAATGACCAGCTTCATTCATCGAGTCTACGCCGATTCTTCTTCGCCGCGCTTGCGTCCACGTTCGTTGATTCTATCGGCGATTTCCTGAACGTCGCGCTCGGTGAGTTCGCTCTCGCTAGTGAGTTCGTCCATCATTTCGAGCGTCTCAATCTTCTCCTGGATGGCCTGTCGTGTGACCTCACTCCAGTTGATCTCCGGGTGCTTTTCCATTCGCTCTTTGAGGTCGTCGTCAACGTTGACCGTGATGCTGGGCATACAGAAATCTATGGATGCACAGAATCCTGTGCCTTTCGGTGCAGCCCGTGTTAATCGACATCGAGTCCCTCCCACTAGACAGAACCAGGTTACTCGTCATGGTCGTCATCGATCTGTTCAAGAAACCGACGTACCTCGTCGAATTTCATTCCTCGCCGTACCTTGTCTTCGAACCTGTCGAACTCGATGAACCCCTCATCCGATAATTCGGGAAGTAGGACGTGATGGAGTTCGTAACAAATCGTGAGGTACTCCGCGGAGTTGAGAGTCTCTCCCTTACGAAGAATCGGGTCAGCAGACATCGAACTCTCGTCGAGGAGCGCACGTAATACTCGCCGCTGTTGCGCTGAGAGTACCCGTTTGATGCGATCTTGGTTACAGCGTTCGTCTCTCACAGGTCAAGTAGTTGCTACCGATCCAGCCACACTCGAAGTCGTTCACTCCGAATGCTCGTTCTTTTCGACTTCGGTGACGATCACGTCCCAGTCAGGATGTTCGCCCCCATTCCGACATTCGAATCCGCCTTCCACATCGATTCCACTCTCGTAGGCCCTGCGAAGGAGGGCTTTCAGCTCCGCGTTCAATTCCTCCTTCGACGGAAGCGAGGCCTCCTCAGACGTCATCTTCCCTCGTCCCTTTCGTATTTCTCCGCTGTGAGCTCGTGTTCTGGTGTGATGGCGACCACACCGTAGCTGTGGACGGTTATCGTGTGCTCCTCGTGCGTGAACGTAACGTGGGTATCCCCGTTTGTCCCGTTGCGAACGCGGACGAGCGCATCTAATTCGTCGGCGTCAACAGTGGAATGGAGCGGGTCGAGTTCTACAGGATCAGTATCCATTACGTCCGCCAGCGTTGCGACAACAGCCATGCTCGCTGGTGTCTTCTCCTGATCGAACTGGGTGCGAACAGTCCCAGATTCCTGAGCGTACTCAACCGCTTCGACTCCAACCCCAGATATCGTTGTACCCATCTAGCCTGATTCTAGACGTCTGAGTCGGTTCAACTGGGCTACTGATAATACAGCATATTTAAACGGTGGGCTATCCGAACGGTCACGACGAACTGCTGAGTGTCGCTCCAATTAGGCGTCGATGTCCCCGACGGAGTCGTGACGATAGTGACTGCTGGGTGATACCGAGCTCGTCGGCAATCTCTTCGAGCGACGCCTCGCGTGGGGAGTCGAAGTAGCCCCGTTCGTAGGCTAGTACCAGCGCCTCGCGTTGGGTCTCGGTCAACTCGTAGCCCTCTCCCTGGATCGGAAGCATGGCGTGGACGGCGGTGATCGCTATCTGAATGTCGTTTTCCTGGCAGTATTCTCGAAACTCAGCGAGCGTCTCCTGACTCTCACCGCGTACCTCAAACCGCCATTCCTCTTTCGTTCCAATCCCGGAAAGTACGACGACGTTGGCCTTGGCAAGCGCGCTCAGGATGCCGAAGTACTCTGACTCCCACTCGGCACGCATGAGATACTCGTCTTCGACGCTATCGACCACTCGAATGTTTCTCACGCCGGAATGTGCCTCGAACTTAGCTTCGATATCCTCCGTTTCTACATCACGCACCCAGAAGTACGGGATAATCAGCGTCTCGTGTGGAATCAATCGCTCCAGTTCAACGGTCACGCCCGGCAGGTTCTCGAACACACTTCCCAGCGGAAACTCCGCTACCGGACTCGTAAACTCCATCACAGTCGCCATGCGGAAGCCTTCGTCTGGCAGACGAATAACCGGCATGGGTGGTGTACCATAGCTTCGAGACGAGTCAACACACCGTTGCTGGCGGAGATGGTGTGCGCTGCGAGCGGGGGTGTACCTCTGGCACCCGGATGGCCATGATGCACCATGTCATCTCCTTTTGTGCAACCGGACAATCTAGTCTTACAAGCGAGTATGAGTGTGATAACGGAGGTTCGCATCCCATCCGATAATTTTGAACTCGGGCAAATCCTCGGTCTAGAGCAAGCCTCGGCCATCGAACTGGAAACGCTCGTCCCGAGTGGGGACGTGACCGTGCCGCTCTTCTGGGTCTACGAACCGGTCGAAAACGGCTTTCTCGAGGCCGTCGAACGCTATCCAACTGTCAACAGCGTCACAGAGATGGACGTGTTCGACGACAGGACGCTAATCAGGCTCGACTGGGATGCGAGCCAGGATCACCTTTTTCAGTGCATCTTGGAACACGACGGGCAGATACTGGGTGCGACTGGATCGCCGGAAGGGTGGAATTTCGAGATACGGTTCTCAGACCGCGAAGCAATGAGTCAGTGCCAGGACTGCTGTGAGGCCGCGCACATCTCTCTGGAGCTAACCCGCATATATAATCCGACGGACCCTGAGGCCGGTCCGTGGTACGGCCTGAGTAAGCCCCAACGAGAAGCGTTGACGCTTGCCATTCGAAGGGGATACTACGACATTCCACGAGGGTGTACGACCGCAGAGTTAGCTGACGAACTCGGAATTTCCGATCAAGCAGTGACGGAGCGACTGCGTCGTGCCATTGGGACGTTCGGGAGGTACGCACTTCTCACGCCCGAGTCAGCAGCGGAAATGGACTGACTGTTTCCATTATGCATCATGGGACAGAGCTAGGTAGATGGGACTACGCTATGTGAGTATGGATGAGAGTCGAAAGCTGGGGACACGTGATATACAGTCAATTGATGAGGGTACCGGTTCTTCGGGGCGTGAGAGATCGATCTCCCCCGATACGATTCTGTCGGCAGTAGCGAACGAACACCGACGCGCCACCCTCAACGCGTTGGACAACGCTTTTGAGAAGACACTGGAATACGATGCGCTCGTAGATCGCGTTGCAGACCGGGTTCGGAACGAAGACCCGAGACGGGAGTCAGACGAACACCAACAACGCGTCCGAATCGCACTTCACCATACTCATCTTCCAAAACTGGAGGAGGCTCGGATAATCGACTACGAGGCTGAAACGGGGCACGTCCGGTTTGTTGGCGGTGAACTGGAACAAGATCTCCTGACGTTGGTCGAGCCGTACGAGGCCTACGAGTGACAGAATATCGGATCGACTTCTCCTCCGTTCGACCTAAATCAGCCGTATTGTACGAATATGTATTGTTCGTCGTCTTCATTCTCTGTACTGACCGATTTGACTGACCCGAATTGAAAGTTGGTCCGATACTGTATTCGCGCATTGTATCTTGCACGGCACTTCTGACGAACATCTGGCAAGAGTCACACTTACCGATCATTACTTGCCCTTTAATGGTCGTTAGATTGCTTGGTCAAGATTGTGGACGATACACGCAAGAGTGAGTTCACGGAACTGCTTCCACCAACGTCGTGAACGGACGAACGCGCCGTACTTCCGCTTGAGCGTTGAGTTGACTGTCTCTGATTGACTCCGTTGGCCGTAGAGATCGGCGTCTAAGCGTGCATTCCATGCCTTGTGAAGCGATGTGAACTCACGATGCTTAATTAGTGGACGAATCTCGTGTTGACGGGCAAGCTGTCTGATTTTCTGGTCGTCGTAGCCTTTGTCCCCGAGCAGGATGTCGATAGTCTCGGGGTTGCGTTTGATCAACGACGGAGCGATCTGGCTATCGTGTTTTCGTGTCGTCGTCACGTGTAAATCAAGGACTGCATTCACTTTGGAATCGACTAGCAGTGTTATTTTGAGTTGCTGAATCGTGAGTTTGGCTCGTTTCGTGTAGTGTTTTGAGGCGTGACTGCGGTCGAATCCCGGAGCATCAATCCCCGCAACGCCGTTAGTCGGGAGCAGTGAAACAGAGAGACTGAGCAGCACTCGCCAGACAGCCATATCGAGTCTATCGAACGCTTTGCACAGTGTTGATGGGGCAGGCAGTTCAGTGAGATTAATCGCGCTCCGAATACGGGGCATTTCGATGAGTTCGTCGAGGAGTGCTCGATACGTTGTATCCTTTCGAACTTTGAGACAGAGGAGAACGATGTGCTGATGGAGCGTATAGCGTTGTTTCGAGAACTTCGAGGAGTATCGAGCGACGGCACGTTGTGCTAATTGAAATGCTTGCTCGACAAATCGGAGCAACCGAGACTTTGGGAGGGTCTGCATCTACTCAAACTACCGACTGAACCTATAACTCACTAAGGATTTCAACAGAGCCCATCCTCTCTATTCAGCACGCCGCTCTTACCAACGATTCATCAGTTCTGATCTCGTCTGCTGAATACAGAGCGCGAATGTTGCACTCCCAGTACCGGATTCAAGGATCGCCCGATTTGATCAGTACAGGACAAGTATCCATGGCCCAGTTTCTCAAATAAAGTTTTGTTCTTTCGCTTGTAACCGGCGCTTCAGGCCGATTTCGACGTGCCGACGGTCTTTGGGGCCAGCCCAGCGTGCGGGGGACCGACGACGAAGATATCGCTCACAGCAAGACCGGCCCGCTCACTGTGTTCGCGGAGCGTCGCTTCAGAGTCTGCGTCGTACCGACACATTGTCGCCCCGATTGATCCATCCTCCTTGAGAAACGTTTGGGAACCGAGATACGACATCGGCACGCCCCCGCTTCGGAGTTCTTCAATGGCTTCGCCCGAACTTTCAACCGCCTGCTCCAACTGCTCCCTTGTGATTCCCGCATCGAACTCCCGCAAAACGTCGTAGTTAGTCATGGTATTTCCTGA
Organism: Natrinema sp. 1APR25-10V2; assembly: GCF_031626495.1. Taxonomy (NCBI): domain Archaea; kingdom Methanobacteriati; phylum Methanobacteriota; class Halobacteria; order Halobacteriales; family Natrialbaceae; genus Natrinema; species Natrinema sp. 1APR25-10V2. The sequence continues at coordinate 51,913 of NZ_JAMQOJ010000002.1, read as the reverse complement.
GAAGGAACAGTACACTGTTCGAGTTCTCACTGCTAGTAGGTTCCCAAGCCTTATAAACTCCTTTATAAATCTTTCGGGTTTCTTTATATCGACTCGACTGTTGTAGCGGCCCTCCAACCCGAGGGAATGTTGCTCGGAATGTCTCGGAGAGTCCACTCCGGTTCATCAAAAGTCCTATACACTTATAATGGGTCCATATGGGTAGGGAGCGGAAGGTTCACTGTTATCGGTGTGAAACAAACGGGGTTACCGTGCTGCACTAACTCTCTGTATTCAGCAGGCTGGTTGTATCAACGACTGAGGGTTTCAACAAAGCCAGAGGATGTACCAAACACGAGAATAGCGGATAGCAGAGTAGCAGGGGTGATACCCGAAACAGAAGGCTCATTCTCACATAGCAGTGACCGACGGCCATGCACCGCCGCCAAGTCCTCGTAGCGCTTCCGACAGTCGCCATCGCAGGCTGTTCCTCCAGCCCCAGTGATGAGCGCAGTCCAACGCCCACTGAGCAGACACCACCAGATGGGATCGAACTTGTCAAGTTCACGCATCCGGAGTACGTCCGTGCTGGACGCGAGACACACTTTGGGGCCGTTCTCAGAAACACGGCCGACACGGAACAGCATGGGACGACCACACTCGAACTCTCACCATCCGGTGGGGACTGGCGCCAACTCATTGAAACGGGGTACGAACTCGGACCGGACGAGCAAGCGATCATCGAAACTACCGCGACAACGCCGTTCATCGGCTCGCTCCGCCTTCGCTTAGTCCCATTCGAGCGAACGATCAGCATCGATTCGATTGGTCAGTCTCTTTCCTACGGCGACACCTGTGAACTTCCGAACGGTATCCACCTCACGGTCAAGGACCTGAAGGCCATCGACAGGTTCGAGTACGAAGTAGATGGCCAACCCCAGACGGCGACCCCGCCAGACGAGATGAATTGGTACCTCGTGAGCGTAACCGCTGTCAATCATGGTGACGAGCCCGCCATCGCCCCGTACCGGACTGCCTTCGAAACGTTGGGCTACAGCTGGCAGAAGACCATCCGTTACCGGGCCGAAGGCGCCTACGAGGGTGGTGAACTCCAAGCTGGTGTTTCCCGTACCGGTGGCGTCCTATTCGAAACCCGTCATCGCTCAACCGAGAGGGGGATTCGACTCCGACATCCGTATAAAAACGGGACCGTCGGTGCATCTTGGGCTCCGTCTCAACGGGAGGAGGAAACCGAGACGCGGGGATGATGGCGGCGACGTAATCGGATTGCGTCATCATCCTTGGACCCATCGTGACGGACGGTTCCCTGGACGGACTGTCTGTGCAGTGATTTCCGAGCATAGTGGTCGCAGTAGGTAGTAGCCTGTCTTTTATTCGGATTCATTATTGTGGTAAATATGGGTGTTGAGCGGCATTTCAGGAGAGTATTACAAAGGCTAAAGTATTACTAAGCACGACCCATTACGTATGAGCGACGCAGACGACGGGACGACCGTCACCGTCACGAGCAAGGGGCAAGCGACGATTCCCAAAGAGTTCCGTGACAAACTCCACATCGACACACCGGGCCGAGTCCGGTTCGTTGAGAACGAGAGGGGGGAGATCGTGATTCGACCGGTCAAGCGCCCGTCCGAGCTTCGAGGCGCACTTGCATCTGAAAAAGAGGAACGTGGGAAGTCGGCCACGGAACTGCTCCGTAAAGAGCGAGAGCGAGAGAAGACGGCGACCGACGAGAAGTACGGACTGTCGGAGCAGGAGGAATGACGGTCGTCTTCGATGCTGAGGCACTGCTCGCCTTTTCGTTCGACGAACAGGGAGCAGGCGAGGTCAAACGCTGGCTCGACCGCGTGTACGATGGGGAACTCGATGGGTATATAGCCACCATCAACCTCGCTGAATTCCGATACATTACCATTCGAGAAGCATCTGTGGAGAAGGCCGACGCCCATATCGACGACCTCCGAGATATGGGCGTGACCGAGTACAACATCGATGACCTTTGGGAAACTGCGTCGGATTTGAAAGCCACGTACAGTCCAGCTATCGGAGACGCATACGCCGTCGCCGCTGCCAAAGACCTCGACAACGACGATGAGCGGACTGTAACCCTCCTCGTTGGTGCTGACGACGACTACGACGTGTTTGAGGAGGAAACGGGCTTCAAGCACCTCATCGAACGCTTCCGAGACGACTCTGCCTAATGCGATCGAGAGTGAGACGGTCCTGCATTTGATACCAAATCCCGCTCGAGCAGTTCGAGCAGGGGAAATCGGCGGAGTTGGCCGATACGGAACTGACGCTCGGCGAACCGGATGAGGTGTGGGGACCTGTTGCCGACACTGGGACTGAGGGGACGATGTGATGGCTGCCATCGACGACGAACTCTCTGCAACCGAGGATACGGCGTAGGTCACGACGGAAGGACGACGCCGATCCGGCCGACGGCGGCGGGCAGCGACGTGATCGGCTCGGCTCGTGTCGCCGTCCGTAGACCCATCTAGGTTTATTAAAACTCTCACACAGAGATAGGATTTAGGAACCGTGCTGAATACAGGGCGCGAATGCGGCACAAGGTCGTGACCGATCTCCGAGAGCGGTGATCGCTCAGTACAGGCGAAGGCGTTACCGGAGCAGCTGTCCATCTCTCGGATAGGCATCAGAAATGCCCTGCTGAATATAGAGGATGAGTGCAGCACGACGACCTCGTTTGTTTCACGCCCGCCCTACTGAACCAGCCGTTCCGTAGATATGCCTATTGTGCATTTGACCGCTCTCAAGTGTTCGAGTTCGGCAGGTTTCAATAGAACTGCAGTTTAAAACAGTGCGAGGCGTACTATTTTCACATGTACAGAACAATTATTGGTCTCATCGGAGTCATAATCGCGTTGTTTCCAGCGAAGATTCGCTACCTCTATGAGCAATTTGCTCTCAAGAACCCTGACGAGGTCAACGCGAAGTCCTGGTTCACTCCTGCGATCAGAGCAGAAGGGATCGTCTTCCTACTCGTCAGCATTATCGGGGGAAAAGCATACACAGCATCGATGTACGTTCTCGGAATTGCGGGCGCTGTCGCACTCTTCATTCCGAAGCAGGCACTCAAATTGAGCGAGAACTACGCCTACGAACGACCGGAGACGATAGAGTGGAACGAGGGACTGGTTACAGTGATTCGTTGTTTCGGATTGGGTTACCTTCTTATCGCGCTCAGCGCACTCTCCAACCGAAACCGGGATACTGACAGCTCCTGATCGGTGACCTGATGTACTTCTCCCCTGTACGTAACACCGAAATTTGGAACATCATGTGGCCAATATACACCCTGAGTTCAGCACACAGTACATGGGTTGTCCAATTCTTGTCAAAACGATGTGACCGACTCAGATGATAGATGCAGCAAACCGACGTTGTTTCTTCTAAGATATCTGTGCTGAATCACCTGATCAATAGATCTTCTTACTGACTATGGGGTGGTGATTGTGGCGGAATGAAATAATCAGTTGCCAGCGGTTGTTTCGAGTGATGAATTGCAGTACTCACAGCGATCTCGGTCGAGTTCATTCGGTGCACCGCATTCCGAACAATTAGCCCGAACCGGTGGTTCGTCCGTATCGCTCCACGACAGAATCACCATTACGAGGAGAATGAGAAAAACGAACAAGAACAGACCTAATGGACCGAATGAGAGAAGAAAAATAGCAACGAGGAAGACAGAGAAACCGACGAGTACGTACACCAAGAGGGTCGAGAGACGATCCATAGAATATATCCCAAATTTACGACAAAAGACGTTTCGCATCAACGGGTTCTTGGTCTCTGTTCACTCATTCGGCTTTATCGAACGATAGTTACCGGCATTGGTGCTTGTCGTATCACTCGTTCTGCGACACTTCCGAGGATGAGCCGGGACACACCCTCGCGGCTATGGCTTCCCATGATAATATGCTCGATTTCGTGTTCGTCTGCATACTCCAAGATGGTGCGGGCAGGACGACCATTCTCGGTGGCCGTCGTGATTTCACAGTCATAGTTGCTCGCTTGTTCCGTTGCATCAGCACAGATCCCGTTGGCCCGTTCGATCATCCGGTCGTGCCACGTGCTCGCCGCGGGCAGTCCCTTCGCCTCTGCTTCGTACACGGCGAGCAACGGGTCGATCACGTAGAGGGCGGTGATCTGGGCGTCTGGGTATTTCGTAATTGCCCTCTCAAGTGCTCGCTGAGAGAGAGGCGATCCATCGTAGGGAACAAGAATGCGTTCGCCCATGATTGGACATTGGTTCGGGAGCATGAAATCATTGTGCAGGGGGCTGATCACGGCAGCTAGGGGATATTTATTGAAGAACAGGTGCTATCCGCACAAGTGATCATAGAACGGGTCCTCGGCGACGACGTGGAATCATCTGGCAAATATCTCGCTGAAGTCATTTATGGCGCGAACGACGGTATCGTTACGACGTTCGCCGTCGTCTCGGGTGTCGCTGGAGCCGCGCTGAACCCCTCAATCGTCCTCATCCTCGGTGCGGCGAATCTGTTCGCTGACGGGTTCTCGATGGGGATGAGTAACTATCTCAGTCGTCGCTCAGAACTCGATTACAAACGATCCGTTCGAGACAACGATACAGATCCCCCAGAGGAATTGGACGGCGGAAAATCACCACGGCGAACCGCATTCGTTACGTTCCTCGCATTCGTTGTTGCCGGGTGGGCACCGCTAATCCCCTATATTCTCGAACTTGACACCGCCTTCTCGTTCTCAATCGCGTTTACCGGGCTCGCGTTTTTCATCGTCGGTGCGAGCCGGAGTCTTGTAACGCGCCGCCAATGGTACGTGAACGGTGTCGAGATGTTTGTCATCGGCATGGCCGCTGCTGTCGTTGCCTACACTGTCGGGGACCTTCTCGGAGGTATCGCATGAGACTCTCCTGTCAAGCACTGTGCGATCATTCCCCGAACTGATCGTGAGAGGATGTGGTCATGATGCTGGCAATGGACGCAAGGACTAATTCATGAACATCGTGCGTGCGATCCACCTGCTATATCGATATTTTGGGGAAGTGCTGCCAAGCCATCAGCTGTGGTCACGACGATACAGAACTGACGATTGTGATCCCCGTACCGGTAGACCAGAACCGTCGTTCATCAGTCCCCAGATCAGGAATCGTGGGATTCGCTGACGCGCTGTCTGAGTAGAACACCGCCTCTCAGCCAAGTGGTCAAAAGCCGTTCCAACCGAGGAGTTTCTCACCGGCCAGTGGGGCGACAACGGCACCACCGACCGCGATGGCGGAACCAGAAAACGTGACCATCAGTGGTGGTTCGAGAGCGTACAGGAGTACAAAGAAACCGCCCGCGAGTCCAAAGACGGCGAACCCAGCACCGACCTCCCAGCGGTTCGACGGATGGGCTGGCGTTGAATCAGCGATGCCACGCCAGACGAGCCATGCGCCAACGGCGCTTCCGAGCGCGGCCACGCTCTCGAAAGTAACTCCCTGTAGTAACCCCAGCGCCGCGATGGCGACGGCAACAAGCAGCACCCGACCGGGAACAGTGCCACGGTCGGTGATTACGTAGAGAATCCCTAATATCACAAGCCCAAGGCCAGCCCCGACCACAACATCTACGAGGTAATGAACTCCCAGAACAAGCCGTGAGAGCGAGACGAGAGCGGCGACAGCGCCCGCGACTCCGAGCCATAGACGTGATAGTTTGTCCTCTACGACAACGAGCGCGAATCCACCCCATACCATCGTCGTCCCAAGGGCGTGACCACTCGGAAATCCCGGCCCGTCCCCTGTCGAAATACTAGCGAACGCTGGCTGCAAGAGAGATGGTATCCACTCGACGACGGGCGGCTCACCTGCTCCTGCCGGACGAGGGAGCAGGAAGAACTGTTTGAGTACCCCGATGAGGGCGACATACGTGAGCAGGAGTCCAAGGACGAACAGGCCACGCCGCCGGTCGATCCCCCACCGCGGGAATTCATCCCCGGCGACGTAAAGTACGCCGCCCACCAGAAAGAGGAACCACACGTCACCGAGTTGTGTTAGAAGTGCGAAAAGCACGAGAACCGGGTCCTGCGCTGACCCATGAAGCGCCTCGGTGATCCCAATACCGCGGTCCTCCGTGAGCATTCTTGTACGGGAGATTGTTGGCTTCGGTGCTGTTATAGCCTCGGCTTGTACCTATCACTGTCCTCAAGGATCGAGTTCGCGGACAGAGTATTCGCGGTAAGTACAGACACAAACTGAGCGTCACTGCACAACGGGTGTTTTTACTGGTCAATACTGATACTAGAGGCATGAATGAGGATAGAGTCTGGGACGCGTTTCCCGAACTCGAGGTGATCGAAGACGACGATCTTCAAGCGGGCGTCGCCAGTGCGTGGGCGACGGCCATCGAAGAGAACGACATCGACGACCTCACCGATGTTCCGTGGCTGCCCCCGACACAGCGTGCGTTGGGGTTGGAAGACGAACGGCTGGTAAGCCACGTTCGAGACGTAACTGCCTGTGCCGTTACGCTAGCAGAGACGCTCCTCGATCAGCGCGAGGTCACTCTCTCATTGGATACTGTTGTCGCTGGTTCACTCATCCACGACGTGAGTAAGCTCGCCGAATTTGATGGAATGACCGAGACGCCAGTCTACAATCTGCTCGGACATCCCTACTACGGTGTTTACGTCGTTGCAGCGGTGGACTTGCCAGTCGAACTAGCACACATCGTGCTCTCCCATACGAGTCGAACGACAGTCGAACCGGCGACGATCGAAGCGGAACTCATCAGGCGGGCAGACGAAGTTGCGGCAGCCGCCATCCGGTCACAGGCGACAGACGACCTTCGAACCGTATAACCGCTGTACCGAACGGTAGGTCTTCTCCTAAAATGATCGATCGAGTCGTAGCCCTATCTGAGTAGGGATTGGAGCAAAGTCAACTATTGACTCAAGGATAGATATGAAAGCGGCAGAAGACGCGAATCGGATTGTGGCCGTCTGTACTGCTTGTCGGTCACCGTATGCCGCCCGGCTCTGGCCAAATGGCGAAATACGATTAATTGGAACGGGAGACCAGTGTCCGTGTGGAGGGGCTGAACTTCGGCCACTTCGGTGAGAAGTACATAAAGTGCATTCACCAGTGCGATCACTCACAAACGAGCCGTTAGGTAGGTCTGCGAACTGAGCAATCGTCTTTGGTTCAAGAATTGAGTCACTCTTTTACATATCACCAATGAAGACCATCTATGGCGCTTGATGATGTCCTTGCCCAAGTTAGTGAACTCCTCGAAGGTGACAAGATAACCGGAAGACAGGCAGGGCTCATAATCTTCGTCTGGATGGGGGCTGTCGCCCTCTTTGGATTGATATCCTATATTGTAGTATTCATTATCATTGGGTTTTGATTAGTTCTGCTGCTATGTCTGTCACCCGTACTGAGCGATCACCACCGTCGCAAATCAGGTCAGATGTTGTGCGACATTCGCGCTGTGTATCTTGCACGGTCTTGACGAACTGCCGAACTGTTGTCAGAAGCGGTGTGCGAGATACAGAGCGGTACTATAGAACCATGATTGGGACGGTTCTATCGACTGTCTCTTCTGGTTTGGAGCAGATACTCGCTCCCACCAAAGATGGCGTAGAGAACGAGAGCGAGCGGCGACAGGTAAGTCACGTAGAGGGCGAGACCGAAAATCGTCTGCAGTGAGAGTATACCCTGTACGGCACCGACGATGAGCCACCCGAGAATCACGAGCACAAGAATCACGAGGGGGGCGAGCAGGTCAAACCGGAGGAAGATGGCGATGGGGAGGCCGACGAAGGCGATGACGAGGCCGATCATGCCCAGAACATACCCGACAATGTCAACCGAGAGACGAACGAGGAACCCGCTGACACTCCATCCTGCGACGAGTACGCCGGCGCCGAGGTACAGACAGACCACAGCAAGCCCACTGAGAGCGGCGATGAGCGCTGCAGCGGCAGTGGAAGAGTGACTCCGTGCCACGAGAGCGACCATACGTTACGCTACATTGAGAGTAATGATAAAGGCCAGCGTCGATTGAAACGCTACTGACTACGCGCTCTGTATTCAGCAGTGGCTGACTGAATTACCAGATTTCCGCTAGAAGCAACCTGCCGGATAGAGGGGCTATATTGCTCACAGTGTGTCAATGAAGTCGGTAACGATCTGATTGAACTGCTTGAACTCTTCAACGGTGAGACAGTGACAGGCCAACCATTGACGTTTTCTCCCCTCCTTAACCAACAAGTTTCCCACGAAAGAGAATGGGTCTCATCTGATCGCCGCTGTTGTGAGATGATCCGGCCCTGATCGGTCCCAGATTGCCTGGAAGATTTGCTCGTGAAGCGTTTCAATCGGTAGTTCTGCACGGAAGGATAGCCACTCAGGAGTCGCACATTCGTCGTACAGGTCAATTACAGTGGCATAGTACTGCCTATCGACCGCTTGATCCACAGTGTCCATCCGTATCTGGACCGTGGTGAGGTCAGCATCCAAGTAAATCATCTGCCACGGATGGGGAAGGAGACGTGAAAGCGGGATACTTGCCGACCCGTACACGTCATAGAAGAACTGGTGGTAGTACCGGTCAAACACTACGACTTGCCTCCTGTTGCGAACCTGGAGGGAAACCATCCCAATCGTGAGCAGCGCGAACCAAAAACCAACGAGCCCGAACAGTACTCGTCGAACGAAGTAGAGTAGGCCATGTTCCGTCTCTTGGGTACGCGTTTTCCGTGGGCCGAGGTGTCTCCGGAGTCGGTCGGCACAGGGGATGTTGTCGGAAAGATAGTACAGCGCGTGAACGTACTGTGCGTCGTAGCCGGCGGCTTGCAAGCGCTCGGTAAGGAGTTTCGCCTGAGTGGTTTTCCCACTTCCATCCGGCCCAACGATGGCAATCGTACGCGCTAGCTGTGGCATTCGATGAGAACCGATGGAAGTTCGCGTTAGATACGCATAGCCCTTTCTCCAATGTCGGAGTGTGACCCAGTACTACGTACCCCTCGCTGTACGTAGTGGTTCGGCATCGATCTCGCAACTGGTATGTGCGTTATATCTTGCACGACTTCCTCAGCCTACTCTCCAAGTGCCACAAACGGCGTGCAAGATACAGAGGGTATCTCGATCAATCCCTCCTGCGTCGTCCAGCGCCGCGTTTCCCGCGCGGGCAACCGTCACTGCTCCACAGTGCCTTGGCTATGACTCTCTCGACGAACGTTGGCAGACATTAGTTCGTTCGACACCCGCCGAAGGTGCGCTCTGTATTCAGCAGACTTTGACCGAGCTATCGTTCCACTGTCAAGAGTCGCGTGCTGAATATAGTGGATGAGTGCAGCACGACGACCTCGTTTGTTTCACGCCCGCCCTACTGAACCAGCCGTTCCGTAGATATGCGAACAGAGCATATTCGGTAAGTCCGTACCAGATATGTCGTGGAAAACGCCCCGGGCGGAGACTCCTTAGAATTCGTATTGAGCAATCTCTGCTGATTTACAGGTGGAACACTGGTCAACGCCTGTCGCGAACTTTTGGCCACAGTTACGGCATTCGTACAGCGACGTTTTGCTGGTTCCCCTCTTCCCGCGAGCCTTCTTCCGCAATTGTTTGAGCTTACTCATCTTTCCAATCCCAATTGTAATGTTTGGTCCCGAGCAGCTATCAGTATTTTCTACGACCATGCCGAATCTACTACTATATGACCGGTCCACTCTGATCGATACTTCTCTCATCTATACTGAGCAATCGATCATAGCCAGCTAACTTTCTCCCGTTCACGCTGCTGTGCCTCTGGACTGTAGCTACCCCGATAATGCTCGAGGAAGGTCTCAAGATCGTTCCAGCCGCCCCAGTCACAGATCAAGAGCGGGTCGACATCGTCTGAGGCGAGTGCAGTTGCTCAAGTCCGTCGAAGACCGTGGAAGCCGAGGTGATCCCAACCGGCATCTCCCGTCTCGTCGTACAGTTGGCCAGCAGCCGATCGAACCTACCGCCGGAGTGACCGCGTACTCGTGATTTCGACGAGCGACGAGCTGGTCGGCGCGTCGCGCACGTCGTCGACCGTTCGGATAGTCGTCGCGAGATCTCGCGGGACTGGCGTCTCTCGGAACTTGTCACTCTTCCCGTGCCAGACGCGGAGCATCGTCCCAGCGTGGGTATCAACGATGTCCTCCGGTGCAACCTCGAGGACCTCATGGGATCGGAGGCCACACCGCGCTCCGAGCGCGAACGCGATCCGCTGCTGGGTATTGTCGGCGACCTCAAGCAATTGTTCTACTTCGTTCTGGCTGAGCCAGACCTTCATGTCGTCGCGGTTCTCGTGCTGTTGGAGATCCATGCGTCCGGGTTGCCTGCATTCCGGACAAAAACCGCCAGCAATCTAGTTCTTTCGGTGGTGCTGGAGGGGGAGATCGGGCCGATTCTGTCCGACTCTCTCCGAGTTCTTGGACACAATACTCACGGTAAGTACAGGTAGTGCACTTAGAATTTGGTTCGACACGCTCTATATGATGGAAGTGTCCTCTCTGTAATCGGCACCCGTTTTAGTTTTTCTCTGATTGGAAAAGACCGATATCGCGGCAGATTTCTATGCCTATCATAACCCACGTTATCCAAACCAGCAATTTGCGAGGCCACGTTGCTGGTGGTATTTCTGTAAACATTAGAATATATGGATAGACAAAGGAGAGTACGAGGATAACAGCCCCGTATCCCACTGAGGATAGAGTTGGATTTGGCGTACGCGAAGTCACAGCTCGGTAGGTCAGAAAGAGAGCATATGGGCCAAGAGTCGCTAGTTTAGTGAATAGCGTATACAGACGGTCAAAATTCCCCCAAGCACCGACTTCTTCTTCGTCAGTGGTACTGAATTCCTCGGCTGATTGATGGGAAGTGCCATAGGGTTTGACGTCTTCACTAGACGGTTGTGCGAATGTACCTGGATAGAATAGAGCACCGATAAGTAGAATTCCTATAAGAAAAGAAAATATCCGAAGTGCCTTAGATTTCATCAGAGAATGATTTCTGGGAGAGGTCATGAATACTTTCTGGGGTCTTATCGTCCAATACGCACGTGTAGTGAGCGGGTGGTTCATCGCTTTCGGCGTGAAACAAACGAGAGAATCGCGCTGGATTCATCCTCTCTATGCAGGAATTCGCCATCCTGGGTGGCGACTATCTTAACGTCGGTACGTCCGACAGTTTCAGCCGTCGACTGTCCGACGGACCCAGTGGATCGCCCGTCCCGTCGGCTCCGGGAATTTGGAACAACCCATGTAAAAATATGAACGCTAGAAAGTTTCTTGATAACACACCACAATGTAAGGGAGCATGGCGACAGAACGCGATGTCGGCAGTTCGCTGTCGGACACGACCATCGTCGACACGGACGTCCACATCGGCTACGGCGGGCCGGTCGTCGAAGCGACGGCCGAACGGATGGACGAACCCTGGGCGGGTTACGTCGACCCGGAGCGGACGCCCGACCGCTACCGCTACCCGAGCCCTGGCCTCCCCAAGCCGCTCGGCGGGCGCAAAGAGTTCCTCATCGAGCGCGAGAAGAACGGTGCCAACACGCACCCCGACTTCATCCGCGAGGTGCTCATGGACGAGATCGGCGTGGACTATCCCATCTGCAACTTCCTCTCGGCGGTCGAGCGGGCCTGGAAGACCGAGCGGGTCATTGCGGAAATGCGCGCCCAGAACGAGGTGCTCATCGAGCACTTCCTCGAGGGCAACGATGACTTCTACGGGCTCGCGAACATCACGATGCGTGACCCCGACGCGGCGGTCGAGGAGATCGAGCGCATCGGCGACCACGATCAGATCGTCGGCGTGTTCATCTTCACGGGGACGAAACACCAGAAGCCCCCCGGAGACCCCCAGTACGACCCCGTCTACCGGGCGCTGGCCGACCACGACCTCACCCCCACGTACCACGTCACGAACTTCGTCTCGAAGGCCCCGTTCCTCCAGGAGTACGAAAAGATGTTCGCCTGGCACCCGCTGGCCCAGTCCTGGTCCATCCAGCACACGGTCGTCAGCCTCATCGCACAGGGCGTCCCCGCGAAATTCCCCGAACTCGACTTCGTGATGCTGGAGGGCGGCGTCACCTGGATTCCCTGGGCGATGGCCCGGCTCAACCGCGAGCACGGCCAGTGGCGCAGCGAGGTGCCTTACCTCGAGAAGAGCCCGGAAGAGCACCTCCGCGACCAGTTCTACTTCTCGACCCAGCCCTTGGAGGAGTTCAACGACCCGAAGAACATGTTCAAGCTGCTCGACATCATCGGGCCGGAGTCGCTGGTATTCTCGACTGACTACCCCCACTACGACTTCGACGACCCCGGCGCCATCGACCGGTTCTTCGCGGAGTTCACTGACGAGGAGCGCGACATGGTCTTCGGCGGGAACGCCATCGATGCCTACGGGCTGGACATATGAGCGGGACCACCGACCACGTCGTCTGCGATGCCGGCGAACTCGGCGAGGGCGAGCGGGTGCTCGTCCAGATCGAGGGCCGCGAGATCGGCGTGTTCAACATCGACGGCGAGTACCACGCCTACACCAACTGGTGCGCCCACCAGGGCGGTCCCATGTGCGAGGGGACCCTCGACGGAACGACGGAGGCCTGCTTCGACCGCGACACCCTGGAGAGGGACCTGGAGTGGACCCGCGAGGGGCAGGTGCTGCGCTGCCCCTGGCACGCCTGGGAGTTCGACGTCGTGAGCGGGGAGTGTCTGCACTCGGACCGCTACCGCCTCGTTGACCACGAGGTGCTGGTGCAGGAGGGCGAGATCGTCGTCCGGATGTGAGGGGGCCTCGATGGCCGAGTGGCATGTCCATCCTCGCGCCGACGAGGTCCGGAACACCGCCCCGAACCACACGACACGTAGCCGTAATCGTCGATACTGGCTTCAGACAGTGGCGATGACTTTAATTTAGAGGATATGATCGACGAGAGCTATCAATTCCCCGAGGCCGGGCCGATCGAGTGCGAAGATCGTGGACAGCGACGTCCTGGCAACTGAGTCGGCGTGACTCGACCGTCCTTTGCCTTGCGCTTCGTACTGACGGTCGTGCTGAAGACATCCTCTCGGCCTTGTTTGAACGCGTGATTTCACGGGTGTGAGTCCTCGATGGCGCGTTCGATGTTGCGGACAGCGGAGTGTCACTCACTCGCTCGGCTTGATAGTAGCATGTCGAAGGGGCTCCCTGCCCCTTTTAACGAATAACCAGGCTTCTTAAGGAGCGATCGACCGAATTATGACTGTCGGACGTGAGAACTCGGAGAGAACGACTTCCTACTATATCTCCACCTTGTGGCGAGAACCACCTAAAGAACAGACGTACATAGCAACTCACATCTCATGAAGTGGCTCCCTCTCCCTTTGGATATTACTATAACCAGTTTTCAATAGTACCGCTCGGCCAATAGGTTGAAGCAAGGGTGCTTCCAATCGTCAGACGGCGAGGGGAGCTGTCGTGCTCAGCGGACCCGTCCGACCCGAGACAATCGGATCTCTCGCCGCACCCCTGGGATCGTTCCAACGCAATAACCATATTGTCACACTCGATCTCAGACCTACCCCGATTGACACACCACCTGAGGGATGGGGATTCACACGCTGGCTTCTGGCCGGCGTTTCTCGAGAAACCACTGGTCTTGAAAAGACTAATACCCACGACGGAGTCTTATCTTTGAACTGGGCAGGCCGAACCACCACCTACCGTGTCAGAGGCATGTTCCCTGCCCTGGTGTCACTTCCCCCTCTCCCTTTCAACGTAGACAGTGATCCACGATCCGTGGGCATTCAGCCGAAAGGCTGGTTTTCCCATGACTAAACCTGCTTTCAGTTGCCAAGTGTTTATTGACAAGGAATGTCACAATAGAGGCGCAGGGGGATTGCCAGACACCCCGTTCGTGACTCCCTGTTAGTGGCAAGAAATCGGTACGTCCGTTTTCCGGCCGTTTACCACTCCTTCAAGACATAACCTGCTTGAGGAACACAGTTCCCACATGACTGTGATATGCTGCTAGTTGACAAGTGTTTACTAATAACAAACGCCGTGAGAGACTCCCGGCCGATATCAGACCGTTGGCCGGGCCAGATTCCGTTTGACCGTCGCCTACAAGGGTCTTGGCACACATTATACCGGCTTGGCCGCCGGTGTTTCAGTACAGTGGCCGACTTTCCGTGCTTCCGTTAGGGCGGCCCTGTTGAAACCCTCAGTCGCAGATAATTTATCGAGACTGTGCTGAGAATACAGAGCGCGACTGCAGCGCTCTCTGCTCACGCAGTAGCGAGGATGCCGACGTCAGCACAGGCTGTTTAGGTATCGACAACCGGAAGCGTAAAGGAAAACGTCGACCCCTCTCCGGGTTCGGAGTCGACCCAGATCTCGCCGCCGTGGCGCTCGACGACCCGCCGGGACAGCGCGAGGCCAATGCCCGTCCCCGAGTGTTCCTCATGGGTATGCAGTCGTTGGAACACCTCGAAGATACGCTCCTGTTCATCAGGATCGATCCCAATACCGTTGTCCTGCACTGAGATGAGCCATTGGTCGTCATCACGCGTGGCAGAAATGTCGACCTGCGTTGGCTCGTCGCCGCTGTACTCGATCGCATTACTCAGCAGGTTCTGGAAGACTTGGCGCAACTGGCTGGCGTCGCCATCTACACACGGGAGATCGTCGGCTGTGATATCAGCGTTACTCTCGTCGATCCGCATTTGGAGATCTTCGCGAACGTCATCGAGGACATCGTCGAGGTCGACCGACTCGAACGGATCGCCACGCGTTTCGATGCGCGAATACTCGAGCAGTCCGTCGATCATCTCGCGCATCCGCTCGGCGCCGTCGACGGCGAACTCGAGGAACTCTTCACCGTCTTCGTCGAGCGCATCGCTGTACCGGCTCTCGATCAGTTCGAGGTAGCTCGTCACCATTCGCAGTGGCTCTTGGAGGTCGTGGGAGGCGGCGTAGGCGAACTGCTCTAACCGTTCGTTCGACTCCTCGAGTTTGCGCTGGTACTCCCGTCGTTCGGTAACGTCTTGGACGACGAGCATCCCCGCAAACACCGCTCCATCGTCGTTTCTGAGGGGCAAGGTGTAGGCGAACAGATTTTGATCGTTGTACTCGGCCTCGAACGAGTTCGCCTCGCCCTCCAGCGCGGCTTCGAAGTACGGCTCGACCTCCTCGACGATATCGTCCGGATAGATGTCGTAGACGCTGTTTCCGATTCGATTCTCCGGCGAGACACCGGTCGCGTCCAGCAACTCCCCACCGATGGCCGTGTACTGCAGGTCATCGTTGAACAGGCCAACCGCACCGTTTGGGAAGTTTTCGACGAGCGTCCGGTAGCGCCGTTCGGACTCCTCGAGGGCCCGTTCGCGCTCCTTTCGTTCGGTGATGTCGGTGTAATGCTCGATGCGACCGCCGGCGTAGAGCCCGGACTCGATGGGCTGGCTCCAGTGGGTTACCCAGCGTTCCTCGAAGCTCCCCTCCCCGAGGATGTGGCTCTCGAACTCCTCGGTGTAGGTGTTGTCCTCGTAGGTGGCGGTCACGCGGTCGGCGAACCGTTCGGGCTCCTCGAAGATATCCGCGATCTCCGCCTCGATAAGCGCTCGTTTGTCCCGACCGACGATCGCCTCGCGATCGAGTCCGAAGAACTCCTCGATCGCCTCGTTGATCCAGACGACCTCGAAGTCGGGATTCAGGATGAACGTTCCCACGTCTGATGTGTCGAGGACGTCGTTCGTCAGCGACCGATAGCGCGCCTCGCTCTCCCTGAGTGCCTGTTCGCGCTCCTTGCGCTCGGTGATGTTTTCGATGGCGAACACAGCACTCTCGATCTCTCCGTGGTCGTCGTAGACCGGCGCTCCGTTGATAGAGACCCAGACTCGTTCTCCAGCCGGTCTACATATTCCACTGATATGATCGAACACGGGTTCTCCGGACTCCATAATTCGCGGGAACGGCTTCTCGTCATCCGGGAGTGGGTCGCCGTCAACGTCGACTTCGGTCCACTCGGAATCGTCAAAGCTGAGGTCGTTGATCTGGGCTTTGCTCCGACCGTAAATCTCCTCAGCGCGGTCGTTAGCGAACTGCATTTCGCCGTCACTGTCAACGATCGTGATGCCGATCGGACTCGTTTCGACGATCGTTTCGTAACGGGTCAGTTCTCGTTCACGTCGCTTCCGTTCGGTGATGTCGCGGGAGTAGACCGACAGGCCCGATTCTGAGGGATAGATGGCGTTCAGAAACCACTTATCCCACGGAGGATAGTAGTCTTCGAAGACTACGGCCTCTTGTGTTTCAAGAGCCTCATACAGTGCGTTCTCGTACGTCTCTGTGAGATTCTCGTTACGAATGTCCGAACCAATCGCGTCCTCATCCAGTCCAAAAAGGTCTGCTGCGGTGTCGTTCAGATAGCGAAAGCGGAGTTCTTCGTCAAGGGCATAGAAACTGTCTGATATTCGATCAAAGACCTCTCCGAGGTCGCTGCTTGCCGCATCCCTTTCCCACCCCATCGTGAACGCTTGTCCGTTCGTGGATGGCTGCCACCACACGCGTCCGTTTCCCCCGACTTTCTTTGTTTCGAGTCGGTCGTGATCGACGAGTCGTTCTAAGCGCTCGTAGGTGCTCCGGCGGCCGAGGTCGAGTTGTTCGGCCACCTCGGTTGTCGTCATGGGTGCCCCTCCCGCTTCGAAGAGGGCGAGGGTTTCTCGAAGTATATTCGTCAATTGTGAATCGGGCACTGCTTCAGTTACTCCCGACCCAGATGGAAAAACCCTCCGCAGTTGGAGGCAGTAGTATAAGGCGAGGAGAATTATAGGCACTCTTCGCGCAAGATACGCGCTCTGTATCGGTCATGGGAACTTGTTGGAACGTGAATGTTTTACACACGGTCATGCGAGATACACAGCGCGAATGCAGCACGGATTCGCTCGACCGAAATGCGAACCGATGGAGGTGAAATACGTATTGCTAGATATTATTTACTACTACACCGATTCCAAAATGATGATGGGAAACCAGGGGTTCAAGCAAGGGTGTTCTTTTGTGGTCGCGTTTGTGGTTCCCGTCCTCCTGGGAGCCTACTTCAGGGACATGAAACGAGGAATCCTGATCGGGTCGAGACGGAATTCGTCTTTGCCGTGGTGAGCCAGTTCTTCGAGTCGAAAGTCAAGTCTGGTCTCTCAGCTTCGGATATGTCAGTAAGGGGTTCCACTCGGGAGAGGGCGCCCCTCAGAGAGATGCCGATACGAGCGCTTGAGGACGCCGACGAATCGATCGTTGTTCTTTCCTCAATGAGGCTAATAGACGTATAGTAACGACTGGACGGCGGGACGGAAGCGTACATGCTCGACGATTCCCGACGAGGGTTTCTGAAGACGGTCAGTGTTGCAGCCGGTGCTACAAGCGTCGGTGGTATCGCTATTGCTCAGGAGGCCACTGGAGCCGATCAGTGGGAGCAACCCCACGGCTGGACGGCGTTTCGGGAGGGGCCACAGCGAACAGGTGCGATAGCCGAGGCTGGCCCCGCTCCCTACGCGACCACCGACTGGACGCTCCCCCTCGACGGTACGATGCGCACCGGCAGCCAAGGACATGTTGCCGAGCCGGTCCTCGCCGATGGAACGCTGTATCTTGCAGTGGCGACGGAGACCGGGACCTACGACAGCACGGGATACGTCGTTGCGTATGATTCCACGACGGGCGATCAATTGTGGAAGCGAACCGACCTCCCTGCTCCCCGAACGCCTGCAGTCGGCGATGAAATGCTCTATGTCGCGACGAATCCGCCAACTATCTCCCAAGACGGTCACGGTGGCTTCGTCGCGCTCGATGCCGATACCGGCGAGACGGGCTGGTACAGGGATGATCACCTGGACTGGGCCGATCCCCTCCTCGCGGCAGGGAACCTCTACACGTCGCGTCTCGCTCGATCGGCTGACGATCAGAGTGTCTGTCAGCTCGATCCGAGTACCGGAGAAACAATCTGGAAAACCGACACTGTCGGTGGCCAGATCAGCTACGCCACCGGAACGCTGTTCGTCAGTACCGGAAGTGCGTTAGACGCTAATGACGGTTCTGTGCAGTGGAACGTCTCCGCCGAGACCGGCGGGGGTGCAACGGTCCAGACGGTGCGTGACGGACGCGTGTTCGGCATCGAACGCAGAGAGGGGGAAAACGAGTACGTTATTCAGTCACGGTCGACAGTCGATGGCACGCTCCGCTGGATGTACCCCTTCGTCGGCGACGAGGACGACGAATACATCAGCCGACTTGCGGTCGATGATGAGCGCGTCTACTTCGTAACCCACGTGGGCGATCCGACGAACGCTGGTGGGCGGAGTACGACGATCACGGCGCTCGCGGCGGAAACCGGGACGCTGCAGTGGCGTTACGAGACGGACGCTTACCTCGCCGGCGATCCGACGGTGGCCGACGGGACACTGTACGTCGGTGGCAAGTACGGACCCGCGTCGAGCCCTGATCCCGAAGTGCCGGCCTACTACAACGGGCTCGTCTTCGCGATCGACGCGGCGTCTGGCGAGTACGAGTGGGGGTATGTACTCGATAGTGAGAACACGGCCGGGACACCTGTCGTCGTCGATGAAACGGTGTACACGGCGACGTACGACCCCACCGAACTCGAAGCCGAGTACATCGATGCGACCCTCTATGCCCTCGAGAGTAGCACCGACCGGCCCGACGCCGCTCATCGGCCGGGCAACGACGCCTGTTGACGAGTCGATCGACACCGGCTCGAATCGACGGCTAACGCTTTTCGTCTGGCTAACGCGGTCACTGATGAACGTACTGAAATCCGCGACACGTGGGGATTCGGTGATTCTTCGAGTGTTAACGCTGTAACAGTTACTATCGCAGGCCTACGTCTATTGTATTCTGGCATCAAAAGAGGCTTTGATGGAACTCGTCGACAATCAAGTCGCTGTTATTACGGGCGGAGCGTCCGGAATCGGCCGCACGACCGCAAAGACATTCGCAGATCATGGCGCGTCGGTCGTCGTTGCCGACATAGACGAGGACGGTTCCGATACCGTAGCAGAAATCACGGAAAACGGCGGTGAATCGACCTTCGTTCAGACAAATGTGTCCGATCCAGATGACGTCCAACAGATGATCGAAACCGCCGTTGAGGAGTATGGCGGTCTAGATATCCTCTACAACAACGCGGCTATCGAAGGTCCCGTTTCCCAACTTCACGAGTACGATAACAACTCCTTCGAGCAGGTTCTCGATGTGAACCTGAAAGGTGTGTGGTACGGCATCAAATACGCCATCGACGCAATGCTCGCCGATAATGGTGGTTCAATCATCAGCGCTTCGTCTATTGGCGGCGAAGTTGCAGTCCCCCAATACAGTGGCTACGGCGCGGCCAAAGCAGCCGTGAGCCATCTCACAAAGTACGCTGCGATTGAGTACGCTGACGAAGGGATCCGTGCGAACGCAGTCGCTCCGGGAATCGTACGCACCGAGATGATCGAACGTACGATCGAAGAACATCCGGAGATGGAAGAACAATTTCAAGAAACCGAACCGATGCCCGGCCTTGCCGATCCTCAGGAGATCGCAAATGCCGTACTCTTCCTCGGCTCTGACCTATCGTCGCGAGTAACCGGTGTGACGCTCCCCGTTGAAGGAGGCTACCTCGCCCAATAGAGGATGGGGTCAGCATCAGTATCGTTTAGTTCTCAGGCTAAGTCCACCATCCTGTTGGCGTTGAACTCGAAGGACTCGCGGCGCTCGGATCACCTGTCACGTTCCCAATGCGAGACATGTCCCGAACCCCCACCGATCGCGAGTGGGCGGTTTCCCGCTATCCATGCCGCTCGCGGTTTTCCATCCGTCTGGAGGAACGCTCACAAGTTACCGCATCTCCGCTTTTGTGGACATGGTAGTGACAAAGGTATTCTATCGAATTTCCCAACAGGTAGTTGATCGTACCTCGAAATGAGCTATTTTCATACAATCGGGATTCTCTAACGTTACTCTCCCTCGCTTCCATCCCGTAGCACGCCCAAATGTGCCCGATCGACGTAGGCCACGTCGACGCTCTCCAGTGCTGTCGTCTCGGCGACGATGGTCCGCGCGGTGACTCGCGGCGAAAATCATTGAGTTCGTGGTACCGCATCGGCGTCCCGCTGACCATGCAGTAGTACCACGTCCAACCCGTCTTCGTGCTGCGACAGCAGATGATCTCGCTGTCGTCATAGCGGGCAAACGGGTCCCGGTGCTGGGGCTGTACCATCCCGATCTGTCACGTCGTGTTCGCGTCGGTGCTCATATCTCAAATCACCGATTCCGGCGGGCTCGCGTATGCGAGTTGTCCAAATCTTATCTATAATATATGTTAATAATACGAATTATTATCATCCAGACAACCGGCGGCTCGAAGTCACGAGGTGTACGAAAACGACCTCATGGGGTAAATGCTGGGGAGAATACCTTAGGAAGAGCATCCGGAGTTAATATCACAGCCACCGACTGTGCCTCTATGTCGTTTCGGAAGAATGGCCTCGTGGAAACCCTCAAGCGATGATAGGTTTTACCCGGCATGCTGCATACAAGGCGCGAATGTTCCACGGGATTCGGTTCGATCTGCGAAAGTTGTGATCGTTCAGTACAGGTAATCGATCAGTGGATGAGGCAATGTGGCTAATTGGGCCGAGTTCTCGTTCTGTTGACAATACAATTCGTGAGGAGTCTTGTACCCGGTTTCTCGGTCACTATTCCGCATATACGAGAGTTCGTCGGCACTCAGGACAGACGTATGGAACTGGTGTGAGAATTTCGTCTGCCCGGAAGCTGCTAAGAAATCCGTCGTCTGACGCTTCTGAGACGAGAGAGAGAGTACCCATGACGTCGGTTCCTTGTAACTCCATCTGTTCTAATGGTTCCTCACAGTCCGGACAGACCTTTTCAGAGGGCATGTGTATAGTACACCCACTACTCTCAAAAACTCGTTTTGATTTGTGGTCTCACTCGGATTTAGCTGGCCTGTTCTCATGCCGGTCAGTACGCACTTGCAACGAGTGTCTGATTCACTCCTTTCGGCGTGAAACAAACGGAGTCGTCATGCTGCACTAACCCTCTGTATCTCGCACACCCCTTCTGACAGAAAATCGATGGTTTGCTACGCCTTTGCAAGATACAAAGTACGTATCTGCCACCACCGAACTGGGGGCACCGAGCGGTACAGACCGTCGTCCACTATAACATCAGGGATAATACGGCGCACTTGACCACAGGGCGTGCGCCAGTCGAGCCGTCCGCACTCGCTGCTTCGAGATACCGGTCGGCCACACCCGTCCCGAGAGCGAGCTGGCGTCCTTGCAGGGCCCGATCGATTTCTCGACGATGACCGATTTGTCGTCCAGACGAATCTCGTCGATACTCTGGATGGCGGTCGGGCCTACGTCTCTCCTGGCTCCGGCGCGTGCCAGGCCAGGACCGCTCCGAGCGCCCCGAGGGTGCCAGCGACGAGGAAGGCCGTCTCGTAGTTCGAGGCGTCGATGAGCCGCCCGGCGGCGATGGGTGCGATGAACGCCCCCGCCAGGCCGACGCTCGTGAGGAAGGCGACGGCCGTCGCGGCGACGGCTGGCTCGACCAACTCACGGACGTACGCGAAGACGAGGCCGAGGCACAGTTGGATGGCGAACCCGGCGACAAGCAGCGCCGCGACGACGACGGGGATAGTACGAATCGCAGTAAAGCCCGTGATGACGGGCGTCGCCACGAGGAAGGAAAGTAGAACGACCGGGCGGCGGCGGCCGGCGAAGAGGGTATCCGAAAGAACACCGCCGGCCACCCGCGAGAGCACGCCAACGGCCGGAAACAGGGCGACGAGAGCACCGCTCAGCCCCAGCGACAGCTGCAGGTCTTCGGTGAGGTACGATGGAGCCCAACTGTTGACGAACAGATACAGCGCGTAGCCGAGGAACCCGACGAGGCCGACCGTCCAGACGCGGCGGTTCGTGACGACGCGGCCGAGGTCCGACAGCGTTGGCGCCGGCGTCCCGGTAGCGTGTCCGCTGCCGCGACTCATCGGCCAGAAGATGATCACTCCTACGCACGCGATGCCCGTGAAGATGGGAAAGATAGCCGGCCATCCGAACTGCTCGGCGACGATGGGGCCGGTGCCCTGCCCGATGGCGAAGCCGACCGGCCCGCTCGCGGTGAACGTCGCCACGGCCGTCCCCTGTCTAGCAGGGTCGAACGAGCGCCCGACGATGTCGATGCTTGCGTTCCAGACGACGACGTAGGCGACGCCGCCGAGGACGCGTGAGGCGACGAGCGACCAGTAGGCGCCGGCGGTCGCGGCCTGCCAACCCCACACTCCGGCGACGAGAAGGAGACCGACCGCCACCGCGACGGCGTACCGTGAGTTCGTTCGGTCGAGCACGATCCCGACCGGAATGCTCGCAAGAACCGCCGTCCCGAACATGACACTGACGAGGAGGCCGGCCTCCGAGGCGCTGACTCCCAGCGACTCCCGAATGAGCGGCGTCACGCTCGCCGGGACGAGTTCGTAGGCGCCGAGCGCCACGGACATGAGAATCGCGCCCGCGAGCAGTCCCCAGCGGGCGCGCTCGCTCGTCACGGCCATCGTATCATCTAACGTGGCGTCCTCGCTCGACACACCGACACGGTCCATCCCGGCGCCGTATTAACCTAGCGCGATGCGTTCGAACTGTCCGCTCGCTATACCGAATCAACTCACCACCGGGCGAGTGAAATATAACTCCGGTATCTGCTGTATCTATCCTCTATATTCAGTACGATGTTTGTATCAGGTGCTAAATATTTCAACAGAGATAAATATACTGTATTGGAAAACGCCGACAGGTAAATCGGCGTTTCAGCCCCCTTCCAGATGCGTCAATGGAAGGCCCGGGATCGAGTGTGACAATATGACAATTGGCCTCACGTTGGAACGATCTCGGAAACGGCGAGGTGCGTCTCGGAGCAGATCAAGGCTGGGTCGACGAACAGATCCTTTCCCCTCGCCAGAGGGACATTGTCATCATGAGGAAATAATTCTGTTGGCCAATTGAACTATCACCAACTGTTAATAGCTATTGCCAACAACAACTATTTGCCTCTGTTGCCCTCTCTTTCAGAGGCTGGATCCTTTCCCTCACATCCCCCTTCCCCTGTTCTAAAACGCCGGCGCAGAGGTCCCCCTCAAGCGCACGCAGCGAAACAGGAGGGGGACTAATCGATCGGCGCATTAAACGAACAGCTGTCGCAGATGTAATCACAGCCTCGATTCTAACAAAGATTCGAGGTGAGTTGAATAAGCGCGAGCAATTACATCGATGATATATACTGGAAGGATAGGATGATGAATAACGGGTCAGAACGACCTATTCAACGATGGACTGTACTCGGCCTTGTCTCTCCCATCCGTTCTAGCAGTACTGGCAATAGTTCTCTTGATGATTGGTGAGTCAGTGAAAGATGAAAGAGGGATCGCCGTGGTTCGCTATACTGCACGTTGCTGCTGAAGAATCACATCACCTTGTACATATGTAATCTTCTTGCGACTGGGTGTGCTGGGATGTGATATGAACCGGCGGCAGTATCTGACAAGGGCTGGAGTCGGGGTCGGCACAGTTCCGCTCCTAGCATCCAGTAGCGGGGCAACCGGTTATATCACAGTCGACATTATCGAGGCAAATACCCCACTTGCGGGCGGCGACCTCCTCGAAATGACGGCCGAACTTGAGAACAGTGCCTCCACTGATGAACGAGTCGAACTGAGTCTGGTCGTGGGCGAAGATCCAGAAGTGGTGGGCAAGCGAACGGTGCCGGTCAACGCAGGCGAGACGCGGACCGTCGAGTATCTGCAGTTCCGGACGTACCCGGTACGCACTGATGATACGTTCCCGGTCCAGGTCGCAACTGAGGTGGACATCGCAGAGACGATGGTTACTGTCACGGGAATCGACTCGTTTGACGCCCAATATGCGTATCCCAACCGCGAACAGGATCTCACGGTCCAACCGGGGACGACGGTTCTCTTCGAAATTGATTCCGAGATGTTGGATCAGCAGGGCACCACGCACTGGTATGTTGACGGCGAATATGTCACGACACCGGCCGGGCCGTGGCCTGCAACGTATTTCTCCGAGGTTGGTCGAGAGCTCTTTACGCACACGTTCGACGCTACAGGGACGCATCTCGTGGATACGGCCGTAACCGCAGCTGATGGAAACGCTGGCTCGCGTTGGGAGGTGACGGTGGCTGATAACGGACTTGAACCGCCAACCGTCGATGCTACGCGGCCATCCTCCCGTGAGCTTGCCGCCGACAAACCGACCACGCTCGAACTCGATGTGTCGAGTACCGCCACCGAACTAGACCGTGTCGTCTGGTGGATGACGCAGTCTGACGTGATTCTTGACGTGTCCGACATCAGTGGGACCAGTGACACGGCTTCGCTCCAGATCGATGGCGGCTGCCATACGTGCCAGATCGAGGCGTGGGTGATCGACGAGAAGAACGCGTTTACGGCGGTCAATCCATGGGTGTTCGAAGGCTTCGACGAAGCAGGGAACGATACTGGCGAGGGAGAGGTTCCCGTGACGATTCTGGACACGAACAGTCCAGTGACCGGTGGCGAGGTCTTGGAAGTAACTGCCGCTATCGAGAATACGGGGACTGCAGAAGTGACGCGTGACGTCGATCTGGTGGTCGGCGACGATCCGGAGCTCGTGGACAGTCGCACTGTGACGGTTCCTGCCGGTGGAACGAAACGATTCGAGCTCCTATTCGAGACGTATCCTGTGGCTCAGGACGATTCGTTCCCGGTACGCGTCGAAACCGGGGACAGCACTGATCAGCGTACCGTCCTCGCGTACGGGACGGGGACGTAGCTATGCTGCTCTGGTCAACTACCCCACCCTACTTCGCTCACCCTGACGGGTTCGCTCGTTGAGGGTGGGGCTTGTCCGTGGACTCTGCCTCTGACTTGTGAGAGTACGGGGTGTATCCCCGCTTCGGCGTCACTGTCCCAGACT
Source organism: Natrinema sp. 1APR25-10V2 (assembly GCF_031626495.1). Taxonomy (NCBI): domain Archaea; kingdom Methanobacteriati; phylum Methanobacteriota; class Halobacteria; order Halobacteriales; family Natrialbaceae; genus Natrinema; species Natrinema sp. 1APR25-10V2. Next base: position 26,854 of record NZ_JAMQOJ010000002.1, on the reverse strand, counting down.
TCAGGGCGTATTGACTGACGCCCCTCCCACGCGAGGACTGTTGCTCGCGTCGGAGATATCGATAACCAAGTACCGGAAGACATGAAGACCGCGACGTTCGGTCTCGGTTGTTTCTGGGGCCCTGACGCGGCGTTCGGCGCGATCGACGTGTCGTGCGGACGCGAGTCGGCTATGCTGGCGGGACGAAAGTCGACCCGACCTACGAGGTCCTTGGCGATCACACGGAAGTCGTCCAGATGGAATACGATCCCGAACGGCTCTCGTTCACCGATCTCCTCGAGCGTGCGTTTGCGGAACACGACCTGTATCACCAGCCCCAGAAACGACAATATCAGAACATCATGTTCACCGATACGGCTGCCCAACACGACCAACTGTTGACGGTTCTGGACGAGAGCGATCTCAACCGCGACCGGCTCGAAACACGTCTCGAATCACTCGATCGATTCCATTTGGCAGAGGCCTACCACCAGAAATTCAATCTCCGCGGCAAGCGGTGGATCACCGACGTGTTCACTGAGGCAGGCTATGACGATGAGGCAGTCAGAGAGTCGCCAGCAGCGGCAAAACTAAACGCGCACGTTGCTGGCCACGATGTCAGTGCTCCATTTATTCACCAGTCGTCCGATCCGCGGTCACGGCGATAACCCCCTCAGGCTCAGGATCCGACGCACAGAGTCAGCAACCGGACTCGTGAGACAAGTTTTTCCACACAGCCATTACTCCGCCACGATCTCGGTGGGAAATTGAGCAGATTGCTGGCCACAGGCTTTCGCGTGATACATCTTACACCTCATGTGGTCAGAATTATCTGTGAAACGCCGCCGGAGGACGACGAGCCATGAAGCAAAGTAACGGCAGTCGAAATACCAGCGCATGCCAACGGTTCGCGTGTTGAGTACCGGTGGGACGATCGCATCGACTGCTGGACCGAGCGGGGCGACGCCTTCCAAAGACGGAGACGATCTCGTCGCTGCCGTTCCGAAACTGACAGAGATTGCGGAGATCGATGTCGAGTCCGTCTGTGACCAACTCAGTTTCCATCTCTCGTTCTCGAACGTCGCATCGTTAGCTCGGGCTGTCGAGCGCGCAGCGGACAACGGTGTTGACGGTGTCGTCGTCACCCATGGAACCGACACGATGGAAGAATCTGCGTACTACCTCGATTTGGTGGTCGATACGACGATTCCGGTCGTGTTTACCGGCGCACAGCGCCCCGCTGATCGCCCGGGCGCGGATGGACCGGCGAATCTTCTGCAGGCGGTCCGTGTCGCGGCTGACGACCGTTTTGCGGATGGTACCTATATCGCTTTCGGGAACCTCGTCCACGCGGCCAGGCGGGTGACGAAGGCGCGAGCAGGTCGTCCCGATGCGTATGCATCACCCGATGCAGGGCCAGTCGCAGAAATCACGGCTGACGGGCTCTCACTCCGGCGCGATCCTCGTAGCGAGTCAGTATCGCTTCCCACCGTCGAGACGACGGCGCGGGTCGAATTGATTTCAAGTGGCTTAGCTATCGACGCCCGACAACTCGAGCGCGCCGTCGCCGATGGCGTTGACGGACTCGTCCTAGCGGCAAGTGGGATCGGGAACACGACACCCGAAATCGGTGACGCGGTTGCCGACACAGTTGATGCAGGTGTCCCGGTCGTTGTCGCAACGCGCTGTTTCGACGGTGCTGTGGGAGCCCGGTACGGCGGTCCAGGTGGCAGCCAGACGCTGCGTGATCACGGGGCGATTCCGGCCGGCGATCTACCACCCTGGAAAGCGCGGATCAAACTCGGTCTGGCACTCTCGGCCTACGACGACTATGAAGATGTCCGTTCAGCATTCCAGCGCCAGCGTGGAAGCATACTGAAGTAATCCACTTGTATTTGGTCGGTGGGTTAACAAGTGTGATAGTTGTGGTTTTGCTAAGGGAGAGTAATGGACGGGAATCGTGACGTGGCTGAGGAGTTACAGGTACTTCGTCAGCAATGGGAAGGGATTACGGACGTCCCAGCGGCCCCTCGCTCGACGATGAACGTTGTTGAATACGGGTTGGGGAAGCAGAGACGTGCTGAGGTGTACATCAACCGGTTGTTGTATTACTTGCTCGATCCGGAGCAGCCACACCAGATGGGGACTGATTTTCTCGCGGCGTTTCTAGACGGGCTTCCAGAAACCTGTCAGTTCGAAGAGGACACGTATGACCTGTCCGACGTACGGGTCAACCAGCAAGTTCCAGTCTGGCATGAACCGAGTGCAGTACGAGATACTGACGCGTCGCCAGGGTACCTCGATCTACTGTTGGACGTGCCGAACGAGTGGTTCATACTGATCGAGTTGAAGTTCTCAGCGGCCGAGACCGGAACTGAATTCTACTGTGAGGCTTCTCAATTCGGCGACCGACTCGTTAGTGAGTACGAATCTGGACAGTACTATTTGTACATGCATCAGGCGGATCGAGCCGAGGCGAGTGGTGCATGTTTTGCGAACCTCACGTGGCGAACGTTCGTATCGGAGGTCCTTGATCCGTTCCTGGCAGACCACACTCCACGGTATCCCCAGCGCACTGCCACGCAACTGCACGACCTAAAAGACGACATTCAGGAAATCGCAGGCATGAGTGACCAACCCACGAACGATCAGGAAAAAATAGCACTGTACCTCGACCACGTTGATGCGATTACGGACGTGACGGCGGCGTTCGAAAGCGAGTGGAACGACTACACTACACAGTGGGGACAGGAGTGCGGGCTGCACTCGAACATGACCGTGTCACGCCCGGGTCACCGACGAACGAGGACTACACGGACGTAACTGTAGACCGCGGTGCGAACGAGGACGAGCGCTGGATTTTCTACGACAATAGTGGTGACTGGCAGCACGTCTTCAAGTACGGATGGCGACGGCGAGAGCAGGAAGACGAAGTACTAGTACAACGTGCAAGTGACAGGAATGACCTCAGAATCGGGTTCTACCATCGAATGGGAGACGACAGCAACAGAGACACGGCAGTCCAGGACCGGGAACTGCGGTTCAACTTCCGGTGTATGGGTTCGAACCCCACGGCGTTCAGAGACATTTACAACGAGCAGTTCACCGAGCGGAAACGCAGTATCGAAGCCTATCTCGAATCAACAAACGCTGCAACGACAGGAGAAAAGCGAACCATGATCAGAGGGACGTACCCGATTCGAATTAACGAGCACGACGGATTCTTCGAAGCGTATACCGCAGCGCTAAACGACGCGTTCGTCGAACTCGCTGTGGAAAATCCGGATCTCGTACGGATACTTAGCGAGGCATTCGAAGACTCGATCGAAGCGTACCGATAACCTCGCTGGTCTTCACTTACTGATTTCCGCGTTCAGCGACTATCTTTTGGATATGTGGGCTCATAATTTCGTGGAACTGCTTCAGTTCGCGGACCGCGTCGTGAAGTGACTGCTCTGGAGCATCGAATTCCAGCAGAATCGATTTCGTGAGGAACGCGTAGCTCTCGTCAACATCTTTCCATCCGCTCACTTCGAGTTCTGTTGAAAGGTCTGTACCGAGTCTCTCACGTAATTCGTCGCGTACATCGTGCTTATTACCCTGTTCGACATCCAGTCGAAGGCGGATTCGTGGGTCCGATCGTTTTAGATGGATGTGTGGTTCGTATTCGATATTGACGCCTTCCCCGACGCCTTGCCAGCTGGGTTTGTACAGTTTAATGTAGTTTCTGCCGTGCCGGCTGACACGCCACTCTTCACGCGAGAAGTGTGGATCATCAAAGAAAATAGCCTCGAACTCGTCGAAGAGTGCTGATTTGTCCTGCTCATAAGCGTCTACAAGTCGGTCGATGGTTTCTGCATACTTTGAGTACAGTTCTGTTTCCTTTGAGATCGTGTTTGTATCTGTCATTCCGAGTGCTCGTTGTATTGTGTCGAGAAAGTCTGCGAACTGCGCGTTGCTCTTCGAGTAGTACTGCTTGATGTCGCTACTCAGTGCCTCGACAAGATGTTCGACGACGTGCTTCCAAGGGATGGTTGTGAATTCGGCGGCTGTTGGTGGCGCTGAGTACCTAGGGGCGAGGTAGATATATTCGCGTGTTCCGTCGTACTGATTGACGGTGATGTCGCCGAGGTGTGAAGCGTTCGCGTATCGGTCTGTTTGATTGCCAGTTTCGGGAGATGCGACCTTTAGTTCGGTGCAGATGAACCACTCGTCCCGGTAGCGTATCAGGATGTCTACGGGGCCATGCCCGGTCGAGACCTGTGTTTGTACGTTCACCTCGTCGAGATTAGTCGTAGTATCCGGAGCAGTGAATGTCGTGTCAGGATGTGATGCGATTGCGTTCAGAAATGCTTCGAGGGCAGTCGTGCCAAGAGTATGCGGGTTATCGCTGTCGAGGAAGTATACTAACAGTGATTCCCAGTATTTCTCGCGTTTCGATTCACCGAGAATGCCGAGCGTTGTTGCTGGCGGTTCCTCAACGGCGTCGAGTTGTTGTTTGATGTCTTGAAGCTGGCGTTCAATGCTCGCATCACTCATAGTCAGGTTCTCTTCTCCACTCACGACTGCTGTAGAACTGCTCGCCGCGTACACCCGAGTGTATGATATTGCTGGATCGACTCATTCGTACAGCAATACCTATCTACAATATTATAACGTTCCTCATCAACAGGTGTGAGTTGAGAAAGACGTTACTGGGGAGTAACACGCGGTATAGCACAGATCCTTGCTTCCCGCACACCATGATTACCGACGATAGTAGTTTTGGATCGAACAATCACGTAGATTGTTGATTAACTAGTACTGAAGGTTACGTCCAGAATGGCCATCAAGAGTTCTTGGTGCGTGACGTTACGACGAAGTCCGAGTTCTGGAGACAGAGCGCGGTTGATAAGTGTGTGCCAGTTTTGAAAGAGGATCGCAACGTTCACGCCGTAGAGACGGAGATTCTCGTTGCCACTGTGAATTATCGGCATGAAGTCATTTGAAATTTGATTTATCGACTCTTCGATAGCCCAGCGTTGATAGTATGGGAAATGAATGCCCTCTCCTGAACGCTCCGGTAAAGAACGGTCAGTTAGGTATACCGCGTGCGTTGATCCATTGCCGACACCAGGTACAGATTCCGGATCGTCAAATGTCTTCGTAAGCGTCGAAGGGAATGATCCAGGTGTTTCTTCACGATCATCGAAGTCGGAGAAATCCGTTTGACTCTTAGTGTCTACTGGATCGTTGCGTTTCAACTCGTGGGCAGTAAATTCAACGATTGATGGGTTACTACTATCGTATGGGTATGCAACAGCAGCGGGGCTTGGTGTGGTATTCCACGATACTGCGGGGACGTACCCGATGTGATTCTCTGGTGTATACTCTTTCAGCGGCGTTATCACTGTTTTTTCGTTTGGTGCTCGGACCGCCCAACTAGAGTCCGCGATTCTACGAAACGCGTTAATCAATGCGCCCGAGATCAGTTCGCTGTCGGCGTATAATGCCTTGACATCGACGAAATCATTCGAGATCGGTGTGAGTTGATTGACGGCTCTTGGGTAGGCCGATTTCTCTGGCAGCCACCGCGCACCGAGAGTGAACCGAGCTTCAGTGTCGATGATTCCGAACACTGCATAGGTCCATTGTGATCGGTTATCGTTTTCTGACTTCGGAGGGCGATTGATGGTAAGGTCGTTTTCGACTCCGTTCCATTCAATGCGGTACAGGTCAACGGCCAGTGAGCGGTCTTCAGAGAAAAAACCATACTGGTCTGCGAGTTTTAGTGTTTCACGGTGAACAGCATCGAACTGTTTCGTAATTGCGTGCTTCTCTGTGTTTTCTAACGCAGCCTGGCTTGCATTCAGCGGGAGGTCGTTTCTGATGTATTTCCCGACACCGCTCCCCTTTGGGATCATCTCCCGCTGATAGACATAGTCGAAGGTATTTGCAACAGTTTGTACCCCGCAGCCGGAAAATGCGGAGGCAGCGAAGAGCCCTAAGTACTGTTCGATGCTGATACGTGGCTTGTCCCGATGAAACGTGAGTGGGTTTATCGTCTCATCAAGTAGAAGCTGGACCCAGTTCCGGAGAGCATCCTGCTCGATTGACCGAGGAATTGCTCGTTCGTACAGTGGTGGGGCGACGGCGTCGAACCGATACTTTTCGCTTACTGATTCAGGTACCTTGATCCCGTTGCGAAAGACTGCGTAAATGGCGCGGATAACAGCAGCCTTGAACGCTTCCTGTCCTCGTTCCAGATCGGCCAGTTCTTCAGGCAGGTTCTTCTTCAATTCAATTCGGACTGTTTCGTAACTGGGGAGGTCTGACGCATCACTGTAGCCAAGTTTGGCGAGTACCGAGGGAAAATTCTTGAGATCAGTATAAAATGCCGTGAGTGTTCTCGGTTGCCGTGCTTCCTTGAGAAAGAGAAGTTTGAATCGGCGCGTTGAAATCTCAAGTGAATCGGGCGAGAGACCTTCAACCTCTACGACTTTGTCAATCACATCGAGAATAGCGACATCGTATAGCGTCGTGCCATCGTTTGGGAACGACCAATCACGACCGTGCTGGGCACGGTTATACTGATGGAGTTGCGCAGTCAGATGAGTTGTTCGGAGTAACGTTTCTATGTCTGGCGCAGGATGGATAAGTTCGATTTCGCCTTCAAAGCGAGTTGTGACCGACCCATAATCGGCCTTTCCTGGATAGTCGTCATACTTCGTTGGAGCTGTATACTCACTCTCGCCACGTGTGGACATCGGCCTGACGTGGTCTGTATGGGAAACAGGGGGACCTCCGGGCATAGGTACTGCACAGAACTAGAAACCTTCCACGGATAAAGGATTGCCCAGGGGACCAGATCGTCCAGTTCCTGTCGTAACTGCTTCCTGCGCCCCTTAGCAGCGAGCCGTGGATCTAATTATCTTTGTGCTGCCATGAATTGTCTGCGGCAGGATTTCCAACCTGCAATAATTCCCCCTCTTCACGAGGGTTAATAGGTCCTGATAAGCAGATTCTTCCGAAAAACCGGTACAAAAGTAATAGTTCTGTCATTAAAGAGATCAAGTGTTGGGGTTCGAGAAGTGATGATATTCTGTCTTTCATTTCGGTATAGGAACAGTAGGAAAAGCAGCACCAATTGGACTGATAGATACCATAAATTTCCTGTCGAAATTTGGATTTCGACGGGTTTCCAAGATGCTTGTGCAGTGACTGTGTACGGCATCGACTGAGAGATACTAGAGGAGTTCTTGGATATTCTGGTTCCGTATTTGTTCCCACTCTTGTGGCACGAGATCGAACCTCTGAAAGAGAGCAAACTGATCAACGGTCTGCTCAGGAGCTAGTTTATCCGTACCGAAAATAAGACTGTCCACGTGTTCCTCCAAGAACGCTTGCCCAAACGCAGGATCACGAGTCAAAGCGTTCCAACCCGACCCACCGGATAGGTCGCTATACAGGTTGTCGTTTTCCGCCAGTAACCGAGGTACCGCTCCACCAGGTGCCACCGGTCCATCTGGCCACACCATCGCCACTGACTCGATATCGCCAGAGATTGAGGACCACCAGCCTGCACCATGCCCGATGAAATCCACCTCCGGGTAGGAGTGCAGCATGGCTTCGGTTCGTGGCAGACTGACCTTATCAGTCAGATTCACGCCGTCCATATGGAACAGGATCGGCAGATCGAGTTCTGCGCCCATCTCATACACAGTTTGGACCCTGTCATCGTCAAACGGCAGCGGTGCTTTCAACTCGCCGATGCCGCGCGCACCCATATCGGCGTATGTCCTGAGGCGTTCCCGGATAACGTCGTCACCGAATTGGTCTGCAGCCTGTGGAGCAACTGCACAGAAGGGGATAAATCGATCCGGAAACCTGCTTGCCTCGTTCAGGATCCACCACGTCGGTACTGGGAAGAACCAGCTTGTCGGTGATTCAAGCGGAAGGAGGATGGCTTGATCGACGCCGTTGTCGTCCATCCAGCTTATCGCCTGTTCTGCTGAGAACGCTTTTCGTGTTGTTCCATCGATCGGCGTGATATGGAGATGGACATCGATCAATGGCGTTTCCGTCTGAATATCTCCGGGACCGCTCTCCTGTTCTTGTGCCGCTGTAACCTCGGCCGCGACAGTGCCAGAGAGGGCTGTCACACCGGTATATTGGAGTAGCTGTCGCCGTGTGACTCCTTCTGGCGTTCCTTGGGCCACGCTATTTGACCGCATAGCGTCTGGTCATCTAACAGCAGAATAGTCCTTGGGAGGGATACCACAACGGGGTTCCTTAGTTGAGCAATTCTGTTATTCCGCTTCAAATGGTGACAATAACGATGATAAGCAGGGACACGATCTTGAGAACATCTAGCTGCTTTTCGAAAAACCGCAACGGGGGACGACCGAGAATTCAGGCTCTGTTGAAATCCTCAGAAGCGCATAGCAACTACCTGCTGACTACACTCTCTATTCAGCAATATAAACCCTCGATTTGTTCGTGATAGGTTGTATGGAGAGAAGCCCCCATTCTGGCCTCGCATATATACCCCCGCGAACCTAGGCGTTTGCCGTTCTTTGGCTCCGATGGGCATTGGTCTGGGTAGAATCCAACGAACTCCAATTGCCTTTTCGGCAACTGCACCGTGTTATATGAATCTCGAACCCGTTAGAGACGACCACACGGGCGAAAACAGGCGATGCGGGATAAAGGGTCGAGGGCAAGCACCAGGGTATGTCACTTAGGCAAGACGTACCCTCTCACGGCAATAACCAGGGTTCGAATCCCTGTCGGAGCATCCTACCCTGTCGTCCGTTCGTAATTTTCGTCGCAAACAGGCTCCAGACAACCGTCTATTCGCTGCCAATTCGATCGACGAGGTTGTGAGGGACTCATCCGGGTCTGGTCGGTGTCTGAGAACAGGAGGGTGGCGTCGTCGTAGTCGATGTCACAGCTTCCTTCAAGTCCGATGGAACCGTACAAGTCGATAGCTGGAAACACCCTTCACGAGGAGCAACCGATGATCGAAATCGACGCGCCATTGGAAGTCGAACAGACCGCCGAACACGTCGTCCGCGTCACGTACGACCGACCCGATGCGATGAACGCGTACAACGAACCCCTGCTTCGGGGCGCAGTCGAGGCGTTCGAACGCTTGGACGACCGAGACGAGGTCCGTGCGATCGTCCTTACCGGCGCCGGCGACGCGTTCTGTGCCGGCGTAGACCTGAACGATATGCCCCTGACCCCGGAGATGGACTTCGCCGAGTACGAGACGGGGCTGGGACTGTTTCAGAACGTCGTCCGGACTATCCGCGGCATCGAGACGCCGGTCATCGCGGCGGTCAACGGCTACGCCCTCGGGGCCGGCTGTGATACGGCGCTGGCCTGTGACTTCCGTATCGTCAGCGACGAGGGAGTCATCGGCGAGACGTTCATCGACGTCGGGTTCGTCCCCGGCGACGGCGGTGCCTTCCTCCTGCCGCGGCTGATCGGCGAGGAGCGTGCGAAAGAACTCATCTTCACCGGCAAGAAACTCGCCGGCGAGGAGATCGTCGAGTGGGACCTCGCGCGCGAGCAGGTCCCCGCGGACGACCTGCTCGAGGCGGCCGCATCGTTCGCGAGCGAACTGGCCGGGCGTCCACCGATCGCACTCGGCCAGAGCAAGCGACTCGTCAACGAGAGCTTCGACGTCGACCTCGAGCGCGCGCTCGAGGACGCCACCCGCGCACAGCGGATCTGCTCGCAGACGGCCGACCACGAGGAAGCGGTCGCCGCCTTCCAGGAGGATCGGGAACCGGAGTTCGAGGGACGGTGACGCGATTCGCGGTCGATGCAGTATCGTTCGACGGGGTAGAGATCGAGACCTCGATCCGCGATCGATACGCCGTCGAGAGCCGCGGTTGAAGCCCGGAACTGAGTCGAATGTCGACTCGAGCTGACCCGGGTAACACACCAACGGTCGGTCCTACGACGTGAGATCGATCGGAAGCGACGCGTTCCGAAGTCGGTAGTGTGGCGGATCGAACTCGGTCGTGAGAGCGTGTACCCCGACACCGACGGACCGAACCCGCGCGAGTAACTCGGCGAATTCGGGATCGACAGCTCGATACGGTCGGAACCGATCGACATCGGGACGTTGCACGACGAACACGACGTGCGTTTCGTAGCCATCGTCGATGAGGGCCTCGAGGCTTCGGAGATGCCGGCGCCCGCGTTCGGTCTGTCTGTCGGGAAACTTCGCGACGCCGTCTTCGACGTGGGTGCAGGATTTGACCTCGACGTACACGGGCGATTCGGATCGATCGTGGAGGAGGAAATCGGTTCGACCGTGGTCGGGAAGTTGCGGTTCTCGCTTACGGAGTTCGTAGTTCTCGAAGCTGGGGAGAGCGCCTCTCGTCAGTACCGCCTCGAACAGATCGTTCGCGAGCGCTGTTCTGACGCTCACGAACGTTCCATCGACGTCGATCGCGATCGCATCGTAGTTCGTGGCTCGGTCGGCGTCGTCTACGGGGGAGCAGAGGATCTCTCGTCCGGGCTCGAGTATCCCCTCGAGTGCGCCGGGATCGCCCAGAAACACCCGCTTCGGTTCCCCGTCGAACCGGACGCGAACGACGAATCGGTTCGGACGGTCCGCGATTCGCCCCGTGACGAGTTCGTCGTCGAACGTGAGAAGCGACGCCATACTATGGTGTTCGACCCTTTCGGCGCCGCCGATACGAAAGCATCGGCGGCGACGAGTCACGCGCGGTCGCACGGTATACGGGGGCTCAGAACAGCAGCGCTTCCCGGCCGCAGTTCGGAACTTCCTAATCGCCACCGGATTCAGCCGTGCTCGAGTCCGCTCCAGCGGAACCGTTAGCCACCAGCGAATAACTGAGAGCGGCTGCGAGGAGCGCGAACCCGGCGAGTGTCGCGAACATCGCGAACACACCGAACGTTTCGTAAATAACCCCGGTGATGGCGGCACCGAAGGCCCCGATTCCGAACGTGCCGACGTACGTAAAGCCGTACGAGAGACCGCGAGCGTCCGCCGGAGAGTATCGCGCGATCGTCGCCTGGTAGAGCGGCTGGATCATAAAGAGGAGAAAGCCGAGTACCGCACTGATCGATACGAGGGTGGCGATACCGGCCCGTGCTGCGGGGATGAACGCGAGCGCAGTGACCGAAAGCGATGCCAGCACTACCATGAGTCCCCGTTCGGTCGCGACTCGTTCGGTGAGCTTCCCCCCGACGTACTGCCCACCGATGCCGACCACCAGGAGCCCCGTGTAGAAGAACCGCGACGGTTCGAATTCTTCCGCCATCGGGGAACTCGGGTCGAATACCTGCAGGTCCCCGACGATGGGCTCGAGAAACGTGGTGAGTATCTCCGGCAGCATCGTCAGCGTCCCGCGGTAGAAGAGCCCGTTGAGCATTACAATCGCGAAGACGAGGCTGAAACCGGTGGCGAACAGCGCTTTCGAACCGGCCCACAGTTCCGACAGCGAGGTTACCGATGCCCCATCGCTCGAATCGGTCTCCTCCTGTCGGTCCCTCGTCCCCGCGGTCTCGTCGAACCGAGCCTGAAACGCGTACAGTGTGACGAGTAACGCGGGAACCGAGAGGAACGCAGTGACGAGCCGCCAGTCGACGACGAGCAAGAGGAGTGCGGTCACGAGCGGGCCGAGTGCAATCCCGGCGTTCCCCGCCATGCCGTGGTACGCGAACGCCGATCCACGATCGACGACGCCCGTGCTGATCAACGAGAGGCCAGCCGGATGGTAGATGCTCGCTGCGATCCCCCAACAGACCAGTCCGAGGACGAGGACGGGCAGACTCGGAGCGATACTCAAGACGAGAAACGATGCACCCATCCCGACGAGACAGCAGACGATGAGCAGGCGCGAGCCGTAGATGTCCGCGAGGACACCGGCCGGAAGGGCCCCCAACCCGAACATCGCGTAACCGGCAGCGACCACGACGGCGAGGAACCCGATCGAAATCGAGAATTCGCCCGCCCACAGCAGCATGAGGATCGGGATAGAGAGTTCGTACGTATGTACCATCGCGTGAGACAACATCGCGAAACTCACGATAGCACGATCGTTAGACTCCATAGCAGTGCCCAACGGTTCGATGCCGCCCAGATAAAAGGCATCTCTTCCGATTCGAGTACCGATCGGCGTAGTCGAGAGCCGAAAACAGCGGTTCCTGTCGCTCCGCTGGAAGAGTTCCGTTCTCCAGAGGGTCTCCTCCCCACCGCCGCTGAGCGGTCCTCGAGGATAGTTCTACTTCCACACTCGAGCAGATCAGACCTCTGAAATGGTGTCACCCCGATGACGCGCTCACTGTCACTTCGGTTTTGCGAGTAACTCGCCGACGTACTCGTCTTCCCACTCTCGACGGGCCTCGAGCTCGCGCCGGCCGCGGGCCGTGATCGTATAGTAATTCGTCCGACGGTCGAGTTCGCCCTTCTCGACGAGTCCTTTGTCGACGACATCGTCGAGGTTCGGGTAGAGCCGCCCGTGGTGGATCTCTTTCTCGTAGTAGTCCTCGAGTTCGTCTTTAATCGCGAGTCCGTGCGGGTCATCCTGGCCGGCGATCACGTACAACAGGTCACGCTGGAAGGCGGTGAGATCGTACATACTGTGTTAGTCGGTTTCTTACTGGATAAAAATTCCTAGATGAGATAGTAAAATACATGTCACAAATAGCCTGGTTGGCGCCATATCTAGTAAGTGAACCGACGGGTTCCGCTCCGGCGATGGCTATAGTAGCCACTGAACACTCGATCTGAACGACACGTTCGCTGAAGCCGGGTTCGCCGACCCCGTCGCGGCTCACGTGCGCTTATCCCGTTGCCACGTGTGGTCACACAGGTTGCAGCCGTACTGGATGAAATGGGCTCGCTCCTCGAGCCAGACATCGGTTTCACCACAGTTCGGGCACGGTTCTGAAGCGGCCATGCCGTGTATCTACGCCGGCGATCCGCTTCAGTACCACACCGTACTCTGCGGGGGACCATCGTAGTGGCCTGCTAGTGGTGCCCCTTCCCGTTGGCCCGCCAGTGACACCCCTCCTTGTCGACCCTCCGCGACGGTCGAACCCGTCTCGCTCGAGACGTGAGCCAGAGTACGAGCTGTGCTATGGCAGCGGACCGAACACGAGACCGACCGCCACACCCTGTGTCGTGCCCGACGCTCGGTCACCGGTCGGTCTCGAGCGCCCTGCCGAGCGCGACGGCCGTGGCCTCGTCGTACCAGTCGGTCACGAACTGACAGCCAATCGGATCGCCGTTTCCGTCCCGGCCCGTCGTAACCGGGACCGAGAGCGCGGGGTGGCCGGTGAGGTTGAACGGACTGGTGTTGGCGAGGGTCCGCAGGAGGTCGGCATCGTCGGTGACATCGCCGTAATCGGGCGCGGTCATCGGCGTCGTCGGCAACACGAGCGCGTCGCGGGCCTCGAGGCGCTCGTCGACGGTGTCCGCGAACTCTCGACGGACGTTCTGTGCGGCGACGTAGCCCGCACCGTCGTCGAGTTCCGTCAACGCCCGCCCGACGACGAGACGAGCGCGGACGTTCTCGCCCAGTTCGTCCGCGTCCATCGCCGCCACCGCCTCGCGCCACGGCTCGCTGTAGCCGGTCCCGACCCCGTAGTCCTGGCCCGCCTGAGCGACCAGCGTCGTGAACTCCGTGCCGGTCACGGCTGCGTTGACCAGCGCCTGCGCGTCGAACTCCGGGAGCGACACGGATTCGACGGTCGCGCCCGCCGCTTCTAATCGGTCGGCTGCTCGCCGAACGGCCGCGGCCACGTCGTCGTCGGCGCTCTCCTGTGCTTCGGTGACGAGCCCGACCGTCGTCCCGTCGACATCAGTATCTAGCCCGCTGGTCGGGCTGGGCGTTCGCATCCCCTTCGTCGAGGGATCCCGGCGGTCGGGGCCGTTAATTGCCTCGAGGACGGTGGCCGCCGTTTCGACGTCGGGCGCGAGCGGCCCGATGTGATCGAGCGACATCGCGAGGTCCGCGAAGCCGAAGCGCGGCACGGTCCGGAACGTGGGCTTGAACCCGACCACGCCGCAGAACGAGGCGGGGATCCGAATCGAGCCGCCGGTGTCGGTCCCGAGCGCCGCGTCGACGAGCCCCGCCGCGACGGCCGCTCCGCTTCCGCTCGAGGAGCCGCCCGGCACGCCCTCGGCGCTGGGGTTCTCGACGGGACCGTGAGCGCAGGTCTCGCTCGTGGTGGCGTACGCGAACTCGTCCATGTTGGTCGTCCCGACCAGCGTCGCACCCGCACCGAGCAACCGCTCGGTGACGGCCGCGTGATACGCCGGCTCGAACTCGAGGGCGGCGGAGCCGCACGTCATCGGCACGCCCGCGACGGCGATGTTGTCCTTGACCGCCACGTCCAGTCCGGCGAGCGGCCCCGTCTCGGCACCGGACAGTTCGCACCGATACAGGAAGGCGTTGTACGGGTCGGACCCGTCCCTGACGTTCTCCGCGGCGTCGGACTCGAAGGCGGTGGGGCCGAGACCGCCGAGCAACTCGGCAGTCGCCTCCGCCTCGGCGGCGTATTCCTCGCGCCCCTCGTCGGAGAGGGGTATTCCGTAGACCGCCGCTGCGGCTTCGATCGCTCCGGTAATGTCATCTTCTATCACGAGCAGTGTTGCCACCCCGGTCACAGTAACGTTTGTGGCGGGCAGCGCTCCGGTTCGCTCGAACGCCGATTCGACCGCTAGTTACCGGCGTCGGCGCGGCGGACGATATTGTGCGAACGGATCGACATCACTTCGTCGTCACCGTCGGTGAACACGGTACGCTGGAACTCGACGTATCCGCGGTCCGAACGGCTCGTCGAGGGCGTCTTCTCGAGCACCTCGGCCCGGACGCGGAGCGTGTCTCCGGGCCGGACCGGCTGGTGCCAGCGCAGGTCGTCCATCCCGAGTCCGCCCATATTCGCGAGATCGACCTCGCCGTTGACGATCTCCGTGACGAACAGGCGGACGGACAGACAGAGCGTGTGAAGGCCGCTCGCGACCAACTCGCCGAACATCGACTCCTTGGCTGCCTCCTCGTCGATATGAAACGGCTGGGGATCGAACTGTTCCGCGAACTCGACGATCTCGTCTTTGGTGATCGTGTAGCCGCCCGTCTCGAAGGTGTCACCGACGGCCAGATCCTCGTAGTACTGTGTCATGCCACGCCGGTCACCAGCGATCGGCCTAAACCATCCGGTTCCCGACCCACTGGGCTCACCGTCTGTCGGCTCACCGCGCTCGCTGCCGTTCGCGTCGACGGGTAGGAGGAAGGACACTGGCTGCTACGGGATGTCCTCGGCAGTGCACCGCCCTGACGTAGTAGCCCACTGCGTCGAGGCTGCTGACATACTGTCGGCCCGTACCGTGGCATCCGTCGGGAGTCGCCGTCACGACCCACCAACCGTATCACCGCAGCGCATACTGCGTGACGCCATCTTCCTCGCTGATCGCGACGCGATCCTCGTCCTCGAGCAGGTCGAGGTGGCCGATCACTTCGGACATTCCGGGGAAGACCTCCGTTGCCGGGAGGTCGGGGAACATCTCCTGCATGACGTCGTAAGCCGTCATCGGACCCGTTTCGTCGATCATGTCCGCGATGCGCTCCTTTCGGCGGTGATGGTGGTCGAGGATCTCTTCGGCGCGACCGTTCAGGTCCGGAATCGTCTCCCCGTGGCCGCCGTGGCCGACCGCCGCCTCGACCGCTCGGATCTTGTCTAGCGAGTCGAGATATGCCGGGAGGCTCCGCGTTCGTTCGTCGTCGGTCCCCGGTGCGACCGTGAGGAGCGGATTCGGAGAGATGTGCTGGAGCACGTGATCGCCGGTGAACGCGACCGACTCCGTCGACGGGACGAAGCAGACCGAACCCGGTGCGTGGCCGGGCGTGTGAACTGCCGTCAGATCGACGCCGACGTCGACGACGTCGCCGTCGGTCAGTTCGCGGTCGACCGCCAGGGGTTCCTGATAGTCCGTGTACGCTTCGGGGAGCGTGACGGCCGTTCCGGCGATCTGTTCCGGCACTCCCATCGACTCCAGAAACGGTCGGAAGAAGGCCTGCTCGCGGTCGAAGTGCTCGATCGGGTCGGCGAGGTGTCTCGTGGCGTCCCGGTGTGCGACGGTCCGGGCGCCGGATTCCTCGACGACTCGATTGGCGATCCCGAAGTGGTCCATGTGGGGATGCGTGATGAGTACCCGGTCCACATCGGCGACGGCGAAGCCGTGGGCGTCCAGTCCGGCCGCGAGTTTGTCGTAGGCCGACTCCGTCGCAGGCCCGGGATCGAGTACCGTCAGCCCGTTCGCCGCGAAGACGTAACAGTTCACCCGACCCACGCCGAACGGCGTCGGAATCTCGAGTTTGTGTACATCGTCCATACGTAGCCGTTCACTTCTCGTCCTAAAATCGATACGGTCGCCCGTACGAGTGGACGGAACCCGCCAGCTGTGAGTTACTCCGCGGTTCCGCACCAGTCGACAGCCGTCAGCGCGAGCGTCTGTGCCGTCTCGACGAGCGAGTCGATCTCCACGTACTCGTCGGCAGCGTGGATGTTCTCGCCGCGCGGCCCGACCGAGGGACAGGGGATGTCGTAGTAGCGGTTGTAGAATCGCTCGTCATTCCCGCCGCTCCCGCCGCCGAAGGTCGTCGTCTCGCCGGTGATCGTCTCGGCGTTCTCCCGCGCGAGCTGGACGATTTCCTCGTCGGTGTCGAGTTCGTGCGGGGCGGCGTTCCAGCCGACCCACTCGAACTCGGGCGGATGGTCGGACAGCCACTCGTCGGTCTCGGTGACCTCTCTGACGGCCGCTTCCACGTCCGCCCGAACCTCCTCGCGCGTTTCGCCGGGCGGCCAGCCGATGCGTCCCTCCAACACGACGCCGGAGGGGACCGTCGACGGCCAGTCACCGCCTTCGATGGTGCCCACGTTCAGATTCGTTTCGTGGCCCTCGAGCCTCGGATTCTGCCGGAACGCCGGTTCGTACGAGATGCGCGATTTCCGTTCTCGATCGAGTTCGTCGAGCGCCCGGTAGATCTCCGCCGCTTTTCCGATGGCGTTTACGCCCGCGTAGCCTCGAGCGGCGTGCGCAGACTTTCCGGGGACGTCGATTCGGAAGTACATGACGCCCGCGCTCGCCATTCCGATGTTCGGAAGGCCGGAGGGTTCGGTGATGATCGCCGCGTCGGGCTGGTAGCCGCGCTCGAGCGCGGAGAGCACGCCGCCGGGGCCGCCGTCTTCCTCCTCGACGGTCGTCTGGATCGTGAGATCGCCCGCCAGTTCGATGTCGAGTTCGTCGAGCGCCTCGTAGGCGACGATGATCGACGCGACGCCGCCGAGCATGTCGTTGCTGCCGCGGCCGTAGAGGCGGCCGTCCTCGACGGTGGGGTCCCACGGATCGTAGCTCCATTCGTCCTCGTCGACCGGAACGACGTCGACGTGGCCGCTGAGCGTCAGTGACCGACCGTCTCCGACGCCGTCTCTGGTCGCTGCGACGTTCGGACGGTCGTCGTACCCCTGCTCTACGTAGGACGACGTCTCGAAGAACCCCGGATGGTCTCTCAGTTCGTCGGCATCGGGTTCCCACGTATCGACCTCGAGACCGCGGGCCTCGAGGCGCGACGAGACCACTTCCTGAGCGGGCTTTTCGTTTCCGGTAACAGATCGTTGATTGACAAGTTCGCTCACGAGATCGACGAGATCGTCGCGCTTATTTTCGATCCGGTCGCGGATATCCTCTCTGTTGTCTGTCGACATTTGACTTGGTATGATATACCACGCACCCAGTTACTTGTTTCTCCCGGAGTTCTTCACCCGCCGTGGCCGGTCAGCGGTCGGTTCGAGCGACGACGGCGAGGATGCCACCGAGGCCGCCGAACGCGACCGGATAGGCGACGCCAGCGACGACGAGCGCACGAAGGAGCGTCGGGCGGACGTTTCCGTGCTGAGTGAGGATCGCGAACACGACGACGAAAAGCAGGTAGCCGACGGTGACGGTCGCGCCGTCGACCAGCCCCTGCCGACGCGTCGTGCTGGCCGACGTAACGGCGACGAGAGCACCGGCGGCGACGAGCAGGAGCGGCGGGACGAGATACAGGAACTCGACGCCGGCAAGCGAGACGGCGTCGACGGTCCGACCGTCGAAGCGAGTGCCGACGGCGTGACCGTCTAGGAACAGCCAGCCGGCGACCTTCCAGGCGGGCGCGAAGCGGCCGCCGGCGCTGGCCAGCGGTTGAAACGCGCCCGCGACGCGGACCCCGGTGTCGGCCGCCGACAGGAACGTGAACAGATAGCCGAGAAGGAACGACCCGACCCCCGCGGCACCGCCGCGGACGGCCGTCGCCGCGTCGATCGTCGTTCCGGATTCGTCGACAGTCATCGCCGGTATAAGGTGCGTGCGAGTAATAAACTCGCGGAACCGTCCGTGGACGTTCTGGACACGAGGCGTATCACGGACGAACCCGGATCACCGCGAACACAACCCTGTTGAGCGTCGGCTCTCGAGAACTGCACAGTGACGGTTTCGGAACAGCGCCAGCGCTCGCTCTGGGTGCTGGTCGCCGCGGCGACGCTGACGGTCATGGCCGGGGCGATTCTCGGCCCGGTCGTCCCGCAGATCCAGCGCGAGCTGGGGGTCTCCGGCTCGGCGGCGGGACTTATCATCACCACCCACGGGGGCGTGATCGTCCTCGCCAGTCCGTTCGTCGGGTCGCTCGTCGATCGGGTCGGCCCGCGGAAGCCGTTCGTCGGCGGGCTCGCCGTCTACGGGATCGGCGGGGGCGCAGGGCTCTTCGTCGATTCGTTCTACCCGCTACTGGCCTCTCGAGTGGTCCTCGGGCTCGGGACCGCCGCGGTGTACACGTCGGTGACCGTGCTCATCTACGAACTCTACGACGGGCAGGCGATGGAACGAGCGCTGGGCCTTCGGAGCAGCGCGAACAGCGCCGGGGCCGCCGTCTGGCCGCTGATCGGCGGGGCGGCCGGCACCCTCGCGTGGAACCTCCCTTTCGGTGTCTACCTCGTCGCGCTCCCGCTCGGGGCCCTCGCGGCGGTGACGATTCCCGAGACGCGGTCCGTGGATGGCGCCGCCGGCCGGGCGGACGGCAGCGGCACAGCCAGCGATGATCCGAGCGGCGTTTCGACGGTCCTCGCCGTCTTCCGTCGCCAGCCGGGACTGCCGCTGGTATACCTGCTCTACTTCGGGGCGAACGCGCTCCTGTATGCGATCGTCGTCTTCTACCCCCAGCTCCTGGCCGGCATCGGCGTGACCGCCTCGCTCGAGATCAGCCTCTATCTGGCCGCGAACGGTGCTGCCGGCGGCATCTCGGCGGTCGCGTACGACAGGCTCGTCAGTCGCGTCGATCGATCCGCGCTCGTGTTCACTGCGCTCGGCCTGTGGATCGCGGGGTTCGGACTCGCGACCGCGGTCGGGACGGCCGTCGGTGCGGCACTCCCGGTGGTCCTGTTCGGGCTCGGACTCGGACTCGTCTTTCCGTCGACGTTCGCGTGGGTCGAGGCGTTCGCGCCACCGGACCGCCAGGGGCAGTTCAGTTCCTATCTCGCCTCCGTCGGCTACACCGGCCAGTTCCTCTCGCCGGTGGCGTTCGGTCTGGCGGTCCCACTTGCGGGCGTCCGCGGTGTGTTTTTCGCGGCCGCGACGGTTGCCGGCGTCGGTGCGGTCGGGCTCGGGGGACTGGCGCTTCGCGACCGCGCCTGACCGGCGAGGACGGCCGGCGAACGTACCGCGTCATGGAGTGGTAACGTCTCACACAGTGGGAACCGGCAGAAAGATCATTACCACCGCGCCCCTTACTCGGTGCTGACGCGAGGTCGCCGCCGCCATGCGTTCGGCCCGGCCGGCGTCGTTCTCCACCGAGAGTATGACATCGACGAACCGCGAGCGGGGCTCGAGAAGCGGGAGCGGCCGCCGCGAGTTCCTCCGGACGGTCGGCACGGCCGGCTACGCGCTGGGTGTAGCCCACGTTCTCGGTGTCGAGGACTTTCTGGGCGCGAGCGGCGGGGAAGTCTCTATCGCGACCGCCCTCGTCAGACCGGATCCGAGCGATCCCTGGGCGATCGAGGAACGGACGAGGACCGTCCCCGCCGACTGGTACGCCGCGGTCACGAAGGCGTTCGAACTCAACCGACGCCTCGCCCGGACCGGTGTGACTGGCTACCTCGGCAGCGCGGTCGTTCCGGGTAGCTACGACGATCCGGGCGCGGCGATCACGGTCGACGTCTCCGCGCGGGACTTCGACCAGACGCTCGAGTTCCTCGAGACGATCGTCGACGAGGTCGCGTACGACGTCAACGTAATCGAGCGCGGCGAAGCGGCGACGACCCAGCGAGACGGCGGACAGTTCAGGCGCGTCGCTCACGTCGACGACGGTCGGGTTCCCGGCGGCGTCGCCTGTCGAGCGGGCTACAGCAGGGCGACGCTCACGCCGACGCTCTACGACCCGAGCGGGAAGCGGGCGCTGTTCGCGACGGCCAGTCACACGTTCGGGGGCACCGAACCCGCGACCGATGAACTCGTACTTCCGCTCGAGAACGGGCAGGCGGTCCCGATCGGTCGCGTCTACGCCGACCACGCGATCGAGGACGTGGTCGCGGTCGCCCCGAACAGCCCGTACCGTCCCGACAGCGTGATCGCCGGTCCGACGAGAAAACGGGTCCGCGGCCAGTTCACCCGACTCGGTCTGGCCGACCTCGTCGCCCGGGAGAAGTCGCTCACGAAGGTCGGTGCCAAGACCGGCCGGACTGCGGGCCAAATCGAGGGGATCGACGCCGTCACGTCGCTTACGGGTGAGTCGCCCCGCTACGGCCAGCTCCGATGGGGCGACGAACGCGACATGGCCGACGGCGACAGCGGCTCCGTGAGCTTCCGAGCGGACCCCGCGGCCCCGGATCGGGGTGTACTCGTCGCCGGCTTCAACAACGCCCGGACCTGGTGGCCGGGACAGAACTACATCTGGGGAACGGCTGCGTACCGACTCACCGAACGATACGGCTACCACTTCTGAACGATGGCACCATCACGACGATCAGTGACGAACGGAGCGCCGTCCACTCGAGCGTCGCGGGGCGAATTATGAGCGGGGATCGCAGCGCACCCGACCAACGCGACCGACAGCGGTCGCGATATCGAGCGGGCGCCACCACCGCCGGGCGACTGCTCGCGGATCTGGTCGTCGTCGGCTGCTGGGTCCTCCTGCTCACGCTGCTGTCGCTGTCGGCGAACTGGTCTCGAGCGCAGTTCTACGGGCTGCTCCTCCTCGGCGTCGGCTGCTACGTCCTCGTGACGGCACCGTGGGACTGGCGAGCGGAAGACGAGTGAAGTCGGCCGTTCCCGTCCGTAGACGGCCGGAAGCGCGTCTAGAAGAACAGCGCGGGAACGGTGTTCCGAAAGATATTGAGCGAGATGAGAAAGAGGAGCCCGACGACAAACCAGTTGAACAGGTCCTCGTCGACCTCGAGCCGGCGGAGGTACGTGCCGAGCAGCAGGCCGACGATCGTGACCACGGCGATCACCGAGCCGAGCCACAGTCGATAGGTCGTCAGCAGGTCGGTGAACAGCGCCATCTGCACGAGGCGGATCGTGAACACCGTTCCGAGCACCATCGAGAGCCCGCCGATGTACCGCTCGGCGTCGCGCTCGAAGGTGTGGAAGTAGACGGGGAGGAGCGGGCCGAGGTTCGCCACGGCCAGCAGGAACCCCTCGAGGAAGCCGGCCGTGCCGAGCGCGATCGGGTGGTGGGCCTCTTCGACCGTCACGAAGTTCTGGACGAACTGGAAGACGACGTAGCCGAAGATGATCAGGCCGATGAGGAAGGGGACGATGGGGCCGGTGCTGAACTCGGCGAGGAAGGCGACACCGAGGACGGTCCCGGCGACGGCCAGCGCCACGAGGAGCCACTCCTCGCGGACGAACTCGAGTCCGGTGTCGGTCTCACCGATCTGGAACATATTGATCATCCATGGCGGAATCGCCAGGACGACGACCGCGAACGTCGGATCGATCACCGACGCGAAGATCGGCGTCGTGATCAGCGCGTAGCCGAACCCGATCATCCCCTTGACGATGCCGGCGACGATCGCGACGAGCACGAACGCCGCGAGCAGGCCGATCGAGACGTCGGACTGGATGCCGGCGCTCACGTTCTCTCTGCCGGGGAAGAAGACGATCGCTCCCGCGATCACGCTGAGCGTGGCGACGGCCATCATCACTTCGCGATACCTGAACGCGCGGAGGTTCGAAACGAATCGGTCGACGCGGATGGTAGATTCAGATGAGCTCATAGGTGAGCGGATTGCTGGCGTGGTCGACGCGGACCCACCGATACTACGGACATGGAATCAGACCCCTATCCCGCTGTTCGATTCGGCGATATGTACTGACTGAGGTGTCGCCCCCCGGTCCTGCGTTTCGGTCGGTATCGCCCTCAGTAGAGTCGGTATTGCCATCTCTATCCTATCCGGACTGTCATAGATAGCGGCAATCGATGGCCAGCACAGCGCCGGAGCCCGTGTCGCAGGCGGTCCGCCGCTCCACGACGAAAACGGCAGCTACGTTCGAACCGATCGGTAGAACGCGGCGACCGCGAGCGCCCCGCAGACGGCGAGGACGGCGACGCTCCAGGCGAGCGGCTCGAGGGCGATGCGGCCGCTGAAACCGGCGTCCATCGCGAGCCGCAGCGGGTGGTGCCCGGGCGCGATCCGCGCGACGGCGGGCGTCTCCGTCGCCAGCGGGTTCTGGAAGAGGAAGAGGTCGATCATCGAGCCGAAAAGCACCAGATAGACGCCCGGAAGACGATCGAGCAGCGTGCCGACGAGGACGCCGAGCGTGCCGTAGATGAGGGCCGTCAGGAGGACCGCGACGGCGAACCAGCCGAGGCGGTCGGGTGCGAACGCGACCCGCATCACGCCCACGGCGACCAGGGTGGCGAGCGCGCTCACGCCGGCCAGCAGCGCGAGCCTGGCGAAGACGACCTCGGCGGGGCGGTAGCCGGCGACCACGAGCCGCGCGTCGGCGTCGGCGGTCGACTGAATCAGGAACAGGCCGGCGATGCCGGCGAGCAGCGCCGCGACCATCGGCGTCGTGAACGCGGGGAACGCCTCGGTCAGGCTCACGCGAACCGTCTCACCGCCCTCGAGTTCGAAGGCGACTCGCGAGTCCGGCGCGACGTACGTGAAGACGCCGACGAGATAGGCGGGCAAGACGACGAGCAGTCCGAGCAGGACAGGGGTTCGTCCGATCTGGCGCGCCCCCATCGCGGCCGACTGCAGCGTTCGGTTCATGCCAGCACCCCCTCCTCGCCGGTGACGGTGGTGTACGCGACGAACGCGGCCGCGAGCAGCGCGGTCAGATACGCGAGCGCCGGGACGAGGTGGCTCTCGGCGAGCGTCCCCTCGAGGACGGCGGCCTCGAAGAGCGCGTGAGGATGGTACAGCGGGGCGAACTCGGCGACTCGGCCCACGTCGAACAGGTCGCTCGAGAGGACGTTGTCGAGGTCGGCGAGGAAGACGAGGACCAGCGATCCCTCGAGGTCCCGCGGGAGCAGCGTTCCCACGACCACGCCGAAAAGGCCGTAGAGCAGCCCGGCGAGCACCAGCACGCCGAACGCGAGGGCGGGCGCGGCGACCGCGGTCCGCCAGGCGAAAACTCCGAAGGCAACGACGGCACCGAGACTCGAGACGACGAGCATCGTCGCGAGCCGCGTCGCGAGGAGGGTGTGGCGGGGAAAGCCACAGAGGGCGAGCCGCTCGTCGCCGCTCCGGGCGCTGATCACCTGAAAGAGACCGATGAGGCCGGCGAGAAAGGCGACCGCGAACAGGGTCCCCGTCATCCGGCCGACCGTGGCGGGATCGGCTTCGAGGCCGGGCAGCGCCGGGAACGACTCGAGCGCGGTCCCGTAGACTTCGATCGCGACCGGGGGGAGGAGCAGCAGCAGCGCCAGCGTGGTCGGCTGACGGCCAAATTCCGCGAGCCGCGCCCTGGTGCCGGTCACCGCGCGCATCTCAGGCCACCTCGTCGGGGTGTAACCGCCCGTCGCGGAGCTCGTAGATGCGATCGAAGCGCTCGCGCTCGTTGATGAGGTGGCTGATGACCGCGATCGCGGTCCCGCGCTCGACGAGGTCCTCGGTGAGGTCCCAGAACGCGAGGTAGGTCTCCCAGTCGAAGCCCGTGTACGGCTCGTCGAGCAGGAGCACGTCGGGGTCGTGCATCAGCGCGACGCCGAGGTTGACCTTCTGGCGGTTGCCCCCCGAGAGGTGGTCGATCCGGTAGTCGAGGAACCGCTCGAAGTCGAGTTGCGAGGCGAGCCTGTCGCGGGCCGACGAGATCTCCTCGTCGTTCATCCCGTATGCCTCCCCGAAGAGCCGGAACGTCTCTCGAATCGTGAGCCGGTCGTACAGCAGCCCCTCCTGCGGACACCACCCGACGCGACCGCTGGTTTCGACCGTCCCGGCGTCCGCCTCGAGCGCGCCGACGAGGATCTTCATCAGCGTGGACTTTCCGGAACCGTTCGCGCCCACGATGCCCACGATTTCGCCCGACCGGACCTCGATGTCGGCCCCCTCCAGGACGTCGACAGTCCTCGTGAACGGGAGTCGAGAACCGTAGGTCTTCGTCAGTCCGTCCCCGCGAAGCGCCACATCGGGCTCCGTTCCGTCTGTCTCGCCCGTTCTGCCAGTGCTCGTTCGCTCGGTTACTTCGTTCATCATATTCGGCTCATTCCGAATATGCGGAAGCGAACCGTTTAGTATTTTCGGCAGATACCGAATACTATGAACGACAGCGACGACGACACCGATCCGGTGGCTGCGGCTCGCGAGGAGGTCATCGAAGCGCTCGAACGCAGCGCCGAAGTGTACGGTCTGAACCGAAGCTACGGCCGGCTGTACGGGACCCTCTTCTTCGAGAACGCACCGGTATCACTCGACGAACTGGTCGAGGAAAGCGGGTACGCCAAATCCACGGTGAGCACCGCGATGAAGACGATGGAACGACTCCACCTCGTCCACCGCCGTTCCCTCCCCGGAGAGGGGAAAAAGGCGTTCTACGAAGCCGAGACAGACTTCTGGCACGTCGTTCAGGAGTTCCTGCGGCGGGAGGTCCAGCGCGAGATCGATCTGATGTCTCGTGCGCTCGAGTCCGCCGAAACCAAACTCGAGGACGCCGATTCCGAGCGCGCCGAGGAGGACCTCGAGCGGATTCGATCGCTGAAGAAAACGTACGATCGGAGCCAAACGCTGGTGAACCTGCTCACGGGCAGATCGACCGATCGGCTCGCGGACCTGATCGACCGGCTGCGGTGATCGAGCCGTCGGAACTCGTCGGTGAGAAGTGCGCCGTTATTCGAGCGAGACGCGCCCGCTCGAGTGAACCGTCACGTCGTAGCCGCGATAGTCGAACGACACCCGGCCACGGCGGACCGCTCCGTTTCCAGGTGGTTCGAACAGGCGATCCAGCGCCGACGCGTTGACGACGTCGTTGAGCGGCGGCTGGAGATCGACGGGATCGACGCCGTCCGCCTCGGCGACCGCGCGGACGACGCGCATGCTCGGCCGCGTCTCCAACTGGAGCGCTCCATCGCCGCCCGAATTCTCGTTCCTCACGGGTTAGACGAGCAGTTGCACGTCCGATTCGGCCATATGCTGGAGGGCGGTCGCCGCGCCGACGCCGGTGGTGACGCCGTCGTAGAAGTCGTCCTCGTCGTAGTCCATCAACTCGATCGTCATCTGACAGGCCTGCAGGTCGACGCCGCTCTCGAGCGAGAGGTCGATCAACTCCTCGATGGTGGCCGTGCCGTTCTCGTCGATGCGCTTTTGCATCATCTTCGTCGCCATCGCGTCCATGCCAGGAAGCGCGGCGAGCGCGTTCGGGACGGGCATGTTCGGGTTGCCGACGGCGCTCAGTTTGAGGTTCTGGGATTTCTCCTCGTGGAGGATATCGAGCCCCCAGAACGTGTGGAAGACGACGACGTCCCAGCCGAAGGCGGCCGCCGTACTCGCGAGGATCAGCGGGGGGTACGCCATGTCGAACGTCCCCTGCGTCGCGACGATCGTCATCTTCCCCTGGTCGTCGGCGTCGTCGATCTCAGCGACCGACTCCTCTAGCTCGTCGATGCGCTCGCGAAGCGCCTGCAGCTCCGCGGCGTCGATCTCGCCGTCGGGGTCGTCGACCGAGGTGGTGGGGTTGTCGGTACTCATCTTACGCCGTCTTCTTGACGTAGTGGGTGTACAGGTCGCCGTCCTCGACCTGATCGAGCAGTTCGACGCCATCGGTGCCGTCCGCCCAGCCCTGAATGTCGCTCATGCTGCCCGAGTCCGTCGCGACGACTTCGAGTACGTCGCCGGCCTCGAGGTCGTCGATCGCGCCCTTGGTCTTCACGATGGGCATCGGGCAGGACTGTCCTTTCACGTCGAGCGTCTCCGTGGTGGTGTATTCCGAACTCATGGTTTCTATGTGCTCTGTCTTGGAGCTATCGTACAATATCGGTTACGACCATAAAAGGATGTCGGTTATTGTGCAGTATACGAACTCCTCTACCGAGCGGATATCGGTATGGCCCCACCCATTGCACGCTATGTCGCCTTCTGAGCCAGGTGAGTGATCAGCACGAGTAGTGGTATTGTGCAATTGTAGAATTACTATGCAAACTCTTATGTGGGAGCGGCCGATACTGAACGGTGTACACGATGGACGACATGGACTTCCCAACGCCAGACGTTTCGGTCGAATCGATCGCCCCCGACGAACTGAAGCGTCGTATCGACGCGGGCGAGGACGTCACGCTCCTCGACGCGCGCATGCAGTCCGAGTACGACGAGTGGCACATCGACGGCGAGACCGTCGAATCGATCAACGTGCCCTACTTCGAGTTCCTCGAGGACG